>NZ_JBIVMZ010000020.1:0-99781 GCF_044753355.1 Streptomyces sp. NPDC088400
CGAACAATTATTGTGGGAATGCCCCGCACCAGTCATGGTGCGGGGCATTTCTGCGTTCACAACCCATTTCCCGTTTCCTGTTCATCCGGCCACGAGCAGCCCCCATTTACAGTCTGAGCATGCGCTACGAACTGATCCTCTTCGACAATGACGGTGTGCTCGTCGACAGCGAGCCTCTCTCCAACACCATCCTGGCCGGCTATCTCACCGAGCTGGGACATCCCACTTCGTACGAGGACTCCCTGCGCGACTACATGGGTTCTGCCATGCATCGCATCCATGACCTGGTGGAGGAGCGCACCGGAAAGCTGCTGCCCGCGGACTTCGACGACATCTTTCATTCGCGTGTCTTCGGCGCTTTCGAGCGGGAGTTGGAGCCGGTCGACGGGGTGGCCGAGGTGCTGGAGAAGCTGGCCGCCGACGGGGTGCCGTACTGCGTCGCCTCGTCGGGGAGCCATCAGCGGATCCGGGTCGGGCACCGGAAGACCGGGCTGGACCGGTGGTTCGAGGACAGCGTCATCTTCAGCGCCGAGGATGTCGGGCGGGGCAAGCCGGCGCCGGACCTCTTCCTCCACGCCGCTGCCCGGATGGGGGTCGCTCCCGAGCGTTGTGCGGTGGTCGAGGACAGCCCGCTCGGGGTCGCGGCCGCCAGGGCCGCCGGCATGGATGTGTACGCGTACACGGCGATGACGCCCGTCGACAGACTGACCGGCGCCACCGGGTACTTCTCCGACATGGCGGAGCTGCCGGGACTGCTCGGCCGCCCCGCGTCCTGATCGACCGCCTCACCCCTTCGTCCGATTCGCTGCCTCATTCACCGCCTGATCCATCTACCCATGGGTAGATGGGCGCTCTACGCTGTCCGGCCATGACAGATGCGCGGTTGCGGCACGGTCGGGTCTCTCTGGCACTCAGCTTCTTCGTCCAAGGGGTGACCTTTGCCCTGCTGGTGACGCGTATCCCCGCGATCCAGGACCGGTACGGGATATCCGACGGACTCCTGCCCGCCTTCCTCGCCGCCGTTCCCGTCCTCGCGGGTGTCGGCAGTGTCGTCACCGAGAAGCTGGTCGGGCGGGTGCGGCCCGGGACGGTGCTGCGGTGCGCGCAGCCCGTCGTGCTGCTGGCGCTCCTCGGGGTCGGGGCCGGTGCCGAGGTGTGGCAGGTCGCGGTCGCCCTGGGGGTGTTCGGGCTGGCGGTCGGCGGGCTGGACGCGTCGATGAACATGCTCGGCGTGAGCCTTCAGAGGGCGTACGGGCGGAGCATCATGCTCGGCTTCCACGCCACGTTCAGCCTGGGCGGGATCGTCGGCGCCTCGCTCGCCTGGGTGGGCGCGCACGAGGACATGTCCCTGGTGGTGTCGTATCTGCCGGTGGTGGCGGTGCTGTTGCCCGCCGCGCTGATCGGCAGCCGCTGGTACGCGGACACCCGCGACGAGGACGACGAGGAGTCGCGGAAGACGGACAGCACCGGTACACCGAGCACCGGCATCGCGAGCGCGGGCACACCGGTGTCGTTCAAGCTGCTGCTTCCGTTCTGTCTCGTCATGGCCTTCGCCTATATCGGCGACTCGACGGTGTCGAACTGGAGCGCCAAGTACCTCCAGGACGTGCTGGGCAGCTCGGAGGAGCTGGCGACCGTTCCGTACAACGCCTATATGGTCACCACACTGCTGGGGCGGGCCGTCGGGGACCTGGGGGTGCGGCGCTTCGGGCCGGTGGCTGTCGTGCGGTGCGGGACGCTGCTCGCGGCGGCCGGGTTCGCGGTCGTGGCGCTGGCGGCCGGGCCCTGGGCGGGGATCGCCGGGTTCACGCTGCTGGGGCTCGGGCTGTGTGTGATCGTGCCGCAGACGTTCGCGGCGGCCGGGAGGCGTGCTTTCGAGAGTCATGGCCCGGCGGCCGGCGACGCGGCGGTGGCCCGGCTCAATATCTTCAACTATGTCGGTTTTCTGGTCGGTTCGCCGCTGGTGGGAGCGCTCGGGGACGCGTGGAGCTATCGCGGCGCGATGCTCGTACCGATGGTGATGGTCCTGGTCACTCTCCTGTACGCCCGCTCGTTCGAGGCGGATCCGGCCCGATACGGTGGCGGGCATGAGCAGCCGCGCACGGTTGATGTGGGATGACGGAGTAACGGCGTACGACTTCGGGTCCAGCCATCCGATGGATCCGGTGAGGCTCGCTCTGACCATGGGGTTGGTGCGGGCATTCGGGCTCGACCGCGCGGTGGACGTGGTCGCCGCGCCCGCCGCGGGCGATTCCACGCTGAGGCTCGTCCACGATCAGGACTACCTGGCCGCGGTACGGAGGGCCTCGCTGGACCCGCGGAAAGCCGATGAGGCGTACGGGCTCGGCACGACGGACGACCCGGCCTTCGCGGGGATGCACGAGGCGTCGGCGCTGATCGCCGGACAGTCGGTCGGCGCCGCGGAGGCGGTGTGGCACGGGGAGGCCGCGCATGCCGTGAACTTCGCGGGCGGACTGCACCACGCGATGCCAGGGTCCGCTTCCGGATTCTGCATCTACAACGACGCGGCCCTGGCGATCGCGCGGTTGCTGGAACTCGGCGCGGAGCGTGTCGCGTACATCGATGTGGATGTGCACCACGGGGACGGTGTCCAGACGGCGTTCTGGGAGGATCCGCGCGTCCTGACGGTCTCGCTGCACGAGCACCCACGGACGCTCTTCCCGGCGACCGGCAGGCCGGAGGAGACCGGCGCCGGTGCGGGTGAGGGCAGTGCGGTGAATGTGGCGCTGCCGGCCGGGACGGGAGACGCGGGCTGGCTGCGGGCGTTCCACTCGGTGGTGCCCGAACTGCTGGCGGACTTCCGGCCGGAGGTCCTGGTGACGCAGCACGGCGCGGACACGCACTTCGACGATCCGCTGGCGCATCTCGCGGTCTCCCTCGACGCGCAGCGGGCGGTGCAGGCGTCCTGCCACGACCTGGCCCACGACTATGTGGACGGCGGGCGGTGGGTCGCGCTCGGCGGAGGCGGCTACGCGGTGGTGGATGTGGTGCCGCGGTCCTGGACCCACCTGGTGGGGATCGCCGCGCACGCACCGGTCGATCCCGAGTCGGCGGTACCGGCGTCCTGGCGGGACGAGGTGTACGCGCGCACCCGGCAGTTGGGTCCCGGCCGGATGACGGACGGGCGGACGCCGGGCTGGCAGCCGTGGGACGCCGGATACGATCCGGCGGACCGGCTGGACCAGGCGATCCTGGCGACGCGCAGGGCGGCTTTCCCGTTGCGGGGGTTGCTCGCGTAACTCCTGTTGCTCTCCGGGGCAGGTGGTGCCCGGCGCCGTCCGCCGCGATTTCCCTACCGGACGTTCGTTACGCCAACTGTGCGGTGTATCCGGGGTTCTGGCCCCGGCCGGTGCCGGAAGGGGCAGCATCGGCAGGGTGTTGAGCACCGGAGCCCTGCGGGCGCATCTGCTGGCGGCCAGGCTGGCCGGTCCTGTGGCCACCTCGCGGGAGGTGAGCCTGCGCAGTTACCGTCTTTTCGCCGCCCGCGATCCACGCGTAACGCTCGGACTCGATCCAGAATGGGCATGGAGTGAGCGGGACTTGCTCGGGCTCATGGCCGACAAGTGCGGGGTGTCGAACGATCCCGGTCATGTGTCGGGACCCGATGTGATCGACCCGGAGCGGACGCTGAGCGCGCTGGACGCGTTCGCCGCGCGACTGCGCGAAGCCGTGGAACGCGGGTCTCCGGTGCTGATCGGGACGGGGCATCCGCACCGGCTGCTCGGGTTCTACGCAGGTCTGGCAGACGCTTTGTCGGCGGCGGGATGTCTCGTCCTCACCCCGGCGCAGGGCCGATGTATCGACATAACGACCCGGTTCGGGGTACGTACCTACAACCTCGGCTACGTACGAGGAGTCGCACTGGTGCGGGAAACCGGCGGGGTGTGCGCCGGGAGTGAAACCGGCGCACATAGCCACTCGCCACTGCCGGTTCGGGTGGCTCTGGAGGGCGCGGCGGAGGCCGGCGGGCCGCTCCCCGAGCTGGTCGTCGGGGACCACGGCTGGGTCTGCGGGGCAGGTCAGCTGGGCATTGAGGCCATCGGCCTGGCTGATACGGACGACCCCGCACTGTTCGTCGGAGAAGCCGAGGGGCGGGTGTCCGTGGCCGTTCCACTTGATGACGCTGTGCGGTCCGCTTACTACCGGCCGCTTACTCGCTATGTACTCAATCGGGCGTGTCTGTCACAGTAGCGGCCGAAGGCTGCTCCTCTTCCCCACTCGCATCACCCGCCCCTAGTCTTGGGCGTGAGCGCACAACGACGAAGAGTTACCGGAGGGGAAGCCGGTGGCCGTCGGGTGCGGAAGGTACAGGTGGGTCATGGCTGCTGGCAGCGAGAGGCCTCTCAACGAGGTCAAGTTCCTTACCGTGGCGGAGGTCGCCTCGGTGATGCGAGTGTCGAAGATGACCGTGTACCGCTTGGTGCACAGCGGTCATCTGCCGGCGATCCGGGTGGGCAGGTCCTTCCGGGTTCCGGAGCAAGCGGTTCACGAGTATCTCCGCGAGTCCTTTGTGGGGGTGGAGTCCGCGTAGGCCGTCCCTCGGATTACGTCCCTCACTCGGTGGCGGGTAGGCTAGGCCGACGTAGGTCGTGTGGGCCCAGACGCCCCGCACCGAGTGAAGAGAAGTGAGCGAGGGTAGTCGTGGGCTCTGTTATCAAGAAGCGGCGTAAGCGGATGGCCAAGAAGAAGCACCGCAAGCTGCTCAAGCGCACCCGCGTTCAGCGTCGCAACAAGAAGTAAGCGACAGCTGTTCGTGCATTCGCGGCCCTTCCACCGACACGGTGGGAGGGCCGCGGTGTTTGTTCCGGTGCTTTTCCACCGAGTGTGCCGGGGCCCTTCCCGGGCGCCCTGTCCTCGGCCCTTCATGTGGCCCTTCACGTGGCCCTTCCCGGGCTGTTTGTCGGCCAAAGTGCGCAGTGGCACGTCGTACGGTCATCACAGCGCAATACCGACCGGCTACGGTGGCGCCTAGGCCCTGTCTGACAAATAGCGCCGTCCGCCTGTAGGGCGGGGCTCGCGGTGCCTGGGGCGTGCAATCGCAAGGCGGAGGATCGCCCGTGTACTGGACGTACTCGGGCGACTCCGACAACGCAGCGAGTGTGCGTGCCAGGCGTCGCGAGCCAGGCGGGATTTGTCAGACAGGGCCTAGGCAATCGAGGGTGGCCTACGAGACCTAGGGGAAGGCGCTGATCTTGGGCAAGGTCGTGCTCGTGACCGGAGCGGCCAGAGCGCTGGGCGGGCGTTTCGTACGACGCGTTCAGCGCGCCTCCGACGTGGACCGGGTGATCGCCGTCGACGCGGTCACTCCCGAGCATCAGCTGGGTGACGCGGAATTCGTCCGCGCCGATATCCGCCGGCCCGCCATAGCGCGGGTCCTGGCCGAGCACGGAGTCGACACCGTCGTCCATTTGGATGTGACGGGGACTCCGCTGGGCACCGGCAGCCGTGCCACGGTCAAGGAGACCAATGTCATCGGCACGATGCAGCTGCTCGGTGCCTGCCAGAAGTCGCCGACCGTCAAACGGCTGGTGGTCAAGTCCAGTACGGGCGTGTACGGCGCCGCGCCCCGTGACCCGGCGGTCTTCACCGAGACCACGCCGCCCAAGTCGCTGCCGATCGGCGGATTCGCCAAGGACGCGGTGGAGGTCGAGGGGTACGTACGGGGCTTCGCGCGCCGCAGGCCGGACGTGGCGGTCTGTGTGCTGCGATTCGCGAACATCCTGGGGCCCGCCGCGGATTCTCCGCTCGCCGAGTACCTCTCGCTGCCCGTCCTGCCGACGGTCTTCGGCTATGACCCGCGGCTCCAGTTCGTCCATGAGGACGATGTCGTCGACGTCCTGCTGATCGCCTCGGACGAACCGCGGCGCGGGACGCTCAACAGCGGGACGTTCAATATCGCCGGTGCGGGCGTCCTGCTGCTCTCGCAGTGCTCACGGCGGCTGGGACGGCCCACGGTGCCCGTTCCGCTGCCCGCCGTGACCTGGGTCGGTACGGCACTGCGTACGGTCGGGGTGACGGACTTCGCGCCGGAGCAGATCAGGCTGCTGACGCACGGGCGTGTGGTCAGCACGGACCAGATGCGCGAGACACTGGGCTTCGTCCCCACGTACACGACGGCCGAGGCCTTCACGGACTTCGCGCGCGGCCGGGGCGCCGGGCTCCTGCCGCCCGAGGCCGCGGCCCGGACGGTCGACCGGCTCTCCACCCTCGTCAGCAAGGAGCGCATCTGACATGGCCGATGCCAAGGTCATCCCCTTCGGCGAGGAACCGAGGGCGAGGCGTAGCCCCACCGGCGGCCGGCGGCAGCATGCCAAGGACGGTGCCACGAAGCGTCCGCAGGGGCCGGGCCAGGGGCCGGGGCAGGGCGCGGGGCGTAAGGCGGGGCCGCTGGCGCCCGTACCGGAGCCTCAGGAAACGGAGCCGCGTACACCGGGGCCGCGGACCTCGGACGAGCGGACCTCGGACGAGCGGACCTCGGACGAGTGGACTTCGGACGAGCAGGTGGCCGAGGCGCGGGGAGCGGAGCAGGAGCCGGAGCCGGACGGCGAGGCGGTCCGTGAGCAGGGCGGCGGGCGTGGTTGGGAGCGGCGGATCGCGGGCGGGCTGGCGTTTCTGCGCCGGCGGGTCACCGGCGATTACGAGGTCGACGAGTTCGGGTATGACGAAGAACTCACCGACCAGGTCCTGATGTCGCTGATCCGGCCGCTCTACGAGAACTACTTCCGCGTCGAGGTGAAGGGCATCGAGAACATCCCGTCGGACGGCGGGGCGCTCGTGGTGGCCAACCACTCGGGGACGCTGCCGCTGGACGGGCTGATGATGCAGGTCGCCGTCCACGACAACCATCCGGCGGACCGGCATCTGCGGCTGCTGGCGGCGGATCTGGTCTTCATGCTGCCCGTGGTCAACGAGTTGGCGCGAAAGGCCGGGCACACCCTGGCGTGCGCGGAGGACGCGGAAGCGCTGTTGCAGCGCGGCGAGGTCGTCGGGGTGATGCCGGAGGGTTTCAAGGGCCTCGGCAAGCCGTTCAGCGAGCGCTACAAGCTTCAGCGCTTCGGCCGGGGCGGGTTCGTCTCGACGGCGCTGCGGGCGGGGGTGCCGATCGTGCCGTGCTCGATCGTGGGCGCCGAGGAGATCTATCCGATGATCGGGAACGCGAGGACGCTCGCGCGGTTGCTGGGCGTGCCGTACTTCCCGATCACGCCGACGTTTCCGTTGCTGGGGCCGTTGGGCGCGTTGCCGTTGCCGACGAAGTGGACGATCCAGTTCGGGGAGCCGATTCCCACGGACGGCTATCCGCCGGAGGCGGCGGAGGATCCGATGCTGATGTTCAACCTGACGGATCAGGTACGGGAGCAGATCCAGCACACGCTGTACAAGCTGCTGGTGCAGCGGCGGTCCGTGTTCTTCTGACCGTGCTTGCTGCTGCCTCCGACTGCCTCCTGATGCTTTCTTCCGCGTCTCGTGACATGACGAGGTGGGGTGTGGTGTTCCTGTGTCGGAACACCACACCCCACCTCGGTTGTCTCGGTCCAGACCGCTAGTCCGCGTCCTCGGCCCTGATGCCGAGTCCGGGCAGCAGATCCGGCAGCAGGGGCGGGATCGTGACGTTCGGACCTGGACGGTCGCTGGTGTTGCTGTTGTCGGACGGCGACGGCGTGACGCTGTTCGGCGGCGGGTCCAGCAGCCCGCCCGTAGTGCCGCCGAGCAGACCACCCTCCTCTGAGGTGCTCTGTGAGTCCGGGCCCGAATCCGACGGGCGCGGGCTGTCGCTGGTGTGCGATTCGCTGTCGCCCCCGCTCTTGCTGGGTGCGGACGGCGAGGGACGGTCCACGTGGCCGGAGCCGGTGGAGTCCTGAGTGGAGCCGGGGCGGCCGGTGGTGCTCTGGTGTTTCTCCGGGGGCCGGGGCAGCAGCGACTGGAGCGGGGCGACCTCTTGGTCTATGGCGTCGAAGACCGAACTGACTTCGTCGCCGACGTCCGTCAGCTGGAGGGGCAGCCGGTCGCGAAGCCCGTTCCACGGCTGGCGGTGTGCGGCGGAGAACGATGAGAGCGTGGCGATCGGGTCGAGCGAGCCGTCCCGTTCGTATGCCTGATGGAGCAGGCGATGGCCCTCGGTGACGTCGTGCTTCATCCCGCCCAGCGTGCGCCGGATCTCGGCCAGGGATTCGTGGTCGAGCTGTCCGGCGCGGTCGCGCTCCATCAGCCGACGGGCCTCGCCGAGCCGGGTCGAAGCGTGGTCGAGGAACAGCTCGCCGCGGTCGGACTCGTCGTCCGCCAGGTTGAGCTTGAAGTCCTCCATGCCACGCTTCAGCGCGTACAGCGAATCACCCGGCAGGGCGTCCGAACTGGCAGCGGCCACTCCGCCGAAGGCCCCCGCCGCCACGCCGACCGTGAGCCCGCCGGCCGCGAGGCTCTTGGACCAGCGGGATCTTGGGCGCAGTTTCCGGAGCGGGGAGGCCCGGTGGGCACCCCGGCCGGTGGTCCGCTGCTCGGGCACCGTAGGGCCCGAGGACACACCTCCGGCGGCCGTGCCTTCTTGCAGCATGGCCTCCATGGCTGCCACGAGCTGTGCTCGTTGCACCACTTTGACCTCGGGGTCCAGCGTGGGCCTCGGTAGCTCACCGAGACCACTCGCCAGGGCCAACAGCCGCCCCTGTCCGGCCGATTCGGCCGACTCGGCGGGCTGTTCGGCCGCCGCGCCCTGGACCTTCTGGTCTTCCAGGGCCTGGGCGAAGGCGTTCGCCCGCCGGTGTGCCGAAACATTCGCGATCACTGGCGGCACCTCCTCTCGTCATGACGATCGACTCCCCTGGGGGTCCGGAAGGTTGCACGCCTTGAGCGCATCCACACGATTGAGTGAGTGGCTGCGGGCATGGCGTGACCGCAGGGAGCCTGCATCCCGCACAACGAGCGTCGCGGCAGTTGGGTTACGCGCGGAGGATGATCCGACCAGTGCGTCATCGAGGCGTCACCGACTGTGAGTTGAGCCTTGGAGGGGAAGGCGGCGGCGGTGACGGTCAGCGGGCGTCTTCCGGGAGCAGCCGGGCCAGGGTGCGGACGGCCCGGTACTGCAAGGTCTTGATCGCTCCTTCGTTCTTGCCCATGACCCGGGCCGTCTCGGCGACCGAGAGGCCCTGGAGGAAGCGCAGTGTGACGCACTCCTGCTGCTGGGGATTGAGTTTCCGTACAGCTTCGAGCAGCGCCGCGTTCGACAGGGACTCCAGGACGGAGTCCTCCGGGCTGCGCTCGACCTCGTTCGCGTCGAGCATTTCGCCCGTGGTCACTTCGAGCCGGAAACGGCTCGATTTGAAGTGGTCGGCGACCAGATTCCGGGCGATCGTGACCAGCCAGGCGCCGAAATCGCGGCCCTGATAGGTGAACGTGGAGATCCGGCGCAGGGCGCGCAGGAAAGTCTCGCTGGTGAGGTCTTCCGCGGTCGCCTTACCGCCCACGCGGTAATAGATATAGCGATAGACGGTGTCGCTGTACTGGTCGTACAGCCGGCCGAAGGCCTCGGCCTCGCCGGCCTGGGCGCGCTCGACGAGTTCCATCATGCGGCCGCTGTCACTGTCGGCGGTGGGTCGGCGGGGGGTGGTCGAGGCGGAGGTGCTGCTTCGGCTTCCCCGTCTGCCGACCGCCGCACCGCCGTTCGCCAGGGCATAACAAGGACCGATAGGGCCGCTCACGGCAGGGGCCGGTGCGGCGAAGGCGGGGACGGCGTACGCGGTGGGGACGAAGCCGCGCAAGTGGTCGAGGACCGTTGCGCGCAGCGTAGCCAGGCCCGAGGCGTCAACCCCGACGTGTGGGTACACGGGACTCCCAGAGGCAGAGCTTCCATCACGTGCAGTGCGGGACCGTTCACTCGTCGTGGCGACGCGTGGGGTCCGGTATGCGTCTGAGGAGAATAACGCTTCGTACAGGCAGTGCTACACCCAGTTGCTCAAATCATCGATTACGTCGCTTCCGTGCCGCCTAGGGGGCGGATCGAGTAGCGCATCGTGACCGTTTGTTGATCGGATTGGGTCAAAATCTGCCTGCTGAGGTGATGGGTTGTGCCTGAGTGACGGTGGCGGGAGTGACGGGGGAGCTCGGTGGGTAGAGGGCCGCATCGCTCGTGCGGGTGAGCGCGCGGGGAGTGCGCAGACGTACGAAACCGCCACGGCGGCCGGGCGTGCCGTGGCGGTGCGTCATCGGTAGGTGTTTGCCGGTAGGTGGCTTTGAGGTGCCGGGGCTCTATCGGCGGCGGCGGTGCAGGGCGACCGCGGCCACCGTGCCGCCCGCGAGAGCGCCCACTCCGGCTGCCGCGGGGATGCCGACCTTGGCCGCTTTGCGGCCGGTCCGGTAGTCGCGCAGGCGCCACTCCAGTCCGCGCGCGTGCTTGCGGAGCTTGGAGTCCGGGTTGATGGCGTACGGATGCCCGACCAGCGAGAGCATCGGGATGTCGTTGTGCGAGTCGCTGTACGCCGCGCAGCGGTCCAGGTCGAAGCCCTCGGTGGCGGCCAGGGCGCGGACGGCCTCGGCCTTCGCAGGGCCATGCAGCGGCTCGCCGACGAGCTTGCCGGTGTAGACGCCGTCGATGGACTCGGCGACCGTGCCGAGGGCGCCGGTCAGGCCGAGCCGGCGGGCGATGATCGTGGCGGTCTCGACGGGCGCGGCCGTCACCAGCCAGACCTGCTGGCCGGCGTCGAGGTGGGCCTGGGCGAGGGCGCGGGTGCCGGGCCAGATGCGGTCGGCCATGTACTCGTCGTAGATCTCCTCGCCGATGGACATCAGCTCGGAGACGCGGTGGCCCTTGACGATGGACAGCGCGCTGTCGCGGGCGTCCTGCATGTGCTCGGGGTCCTCGACCCCGGCCAGCCTGAACCAGGCCTGCTGCCAGGCGAACCGGGCGAGTTCGCGGCGCTGGAAGAACTTCCGTTTGTAGAGGCCGCGGCCGAAGTGGAAGAGCGCGGCGCCCTGCATCACGGTGTTGTCGAGATCGAAGAACGCGGCGGCGCGGACGTCCCCGACGACGGGGAAGGCCGGCGTCTCGTCGGTCGGAGTCGCCGACGAGTCCAGCGCGTCCAGCGAATTCAGTGATTCCTGTGTGGACTTGAGCCCTGCTTCGGCTGCGGCCTCGCCTGCGAGCACGCTCCGGGCTGTGGCGGAGCGCCTACGGGGGGTGAGCCATCCCAGTGCGGCCATAGCGTGAGCATAGTCAGTCTGTTCGGTACTTCCTGACCGATGGGGATGCGAGGGGGTGAACTCTCCGCGACCGGTGTGTTAATCCGGCGAACGGGCTCGGCTGTGGATGACCGCCAGCACCCGGCTTCGCGCGAGCGGACAATGGCTTCCATGAGTCCTCTGTTGCGGCGTACGACAAAGAAGAAAGCCGGCGAGCGGATGGTGACGCTTGTCTCGAAACCGGGGTGCCATCTCTGTGACGACGCGCGCACGGTGGTCGAGGCGGTGTGCGCGGAGACCGGGGCGTCCTGGGAGGAGAAGGACATCAGTCAGGACGAGGCGTTGCACCGTGCTTATTGGGAGCAGATCCCGGTGGTCCTGGTGGACGGGGAGCAGCACACGTTCTGGCGCGTGGACGCCGACCGGCTCCGCCGTGAGCTGGGGGCCTGAGGGGGCGAGGCGCGTGAGGGAACGGAGAGGGGGCGGGGCCTGACGGAAGCAAGGGGGCCTGACGGAAGCGACGGGGCCTGACGGAAGCAAGGAGGCGTGAGTGGAAAGACGGCTACCATCGTGGGCGCTTTGCCGACGTCCTCCGGTGGGCGCGGTCCGGGTCATGGTGCGGTGCGGATGCTGCCGCCCGCAGGTCCGGGGGGCCAGTTTCCCGGGAGGGCCCCGAAAAGCGGTCTCGGGGTGGTTTCGGGGGCGTATTCGTGAGGAGTGTGTGCGGTTTTGCCCCCTTCGTGTAGGCAATGGGCTGATGCGTTGGCTGGTTCCGTGTTGGCGGGATCAGAACGCGTGACCCCGATCACTTTGCTCGGACAAAGCGGACACTATCTTTGTGCACGCGTTCACAAAGACATAGCCTGCATTCGACGGGGCGGTCCTGGGACATACGGCCGCCTGCAGCCCCGCTCATCCCGCAGGAGCACCGTGGCAACTGGCCGAACTCACCGACCGGCGACCCGTAGCCGAGGAATCCCCGAGGCCACCGTCGCCAGGCTCCCGCTGTATCTGCGGGCGCTGACCGCGCTTTCCGAGCGTTCCGTACCCACCGTCTCGTCCGAGGAACTCGCGACCGCGGCCGGGGTCAATTCCGCGAAGTTGCGGAAGGACTTCTCCTATCTCGGTTCGTACGGGACCCGTGGCGTGGGCTACGACGTCGAGTACCTCGTCTACCAGATCTCCCGCGAGCTGGGGCTGACGCAGGACTGGCCGGTCGTGATCGTCGGTATCGGTAACCTCGGCGCCGCGCTCGCCAACTACGGCGGGTTCGCGTCCCGCGGCTTCCGGGTGGCCGCGCTGATAGACGCCGACCCCGCGATGGCCGGCAAGCCGGTCGCCGGGATGCCGGTCCAGCACACGGACGAGCTGGAGAGGATCATCAGCGACAACGGCGTCTCGATCGGGGTCATCGCGACCCCCGCGGGCGCCGCGCAGCAGGTCTGTGAGCGGCTGGTGGCCGCCGGTGTGACCTCGATCCTCAACTTCGCGCCGACCGTGCTCACCGTGCCCGACGGGGTGGACGTCCGTAAGGTCGACCTCTCCATCGAACTCCAGATCCTCGCCTTCCACGAGCAGCGCAAGGCCGGCGAAGGCGCCGCGGCGGAGGCGGCCCTGCCGCCCATCGCGCGCGACAGCGCCGTCGAGGCCGCGGCCGACAGCGTCGCCGCGAGCCGGAAGGGACCCGACGGGGACGTTCCCGCGGTGATGCCGGCATGAGTCTTCTGGTCGTCGGACTGAGCCACCGCAGCGCGCCGGTGAGTGTGCTGGAGCGTGCCTCGCTCACCACGGACGCGCAGGTCAAGCTGTTGCAGGACACGCTCGCCGCCGAGCCCGCGACAGAGGCCGCGGTCCTCGCCACCTGTAACCGCATCGAGCTGTACGCCGACGTGGACAAGTTCCACGCCGGTGTCGCCGAGCTGTCCACGCTGCTCGCCCAGCACAGCGGAGTCAGCCTGGAGGAGCTCACCCCCCATCTTTATGTGCACTACGAGGACCGGGCCGTCCACCACCTCTTCTCGGTGGCCTGCGGACTGGACTCGATGGTCGTCGGCGAGGGCCAGATCCTCGGGCAGATCAAGGACGCGCTGGCGCTGGGGCAGGAGCTCCACACCGCGGGCCGGCTGCTCAACGACCTGTTCCAGCAGGCGCTGCGGGTCGGCAAGCGGGCCCACAGCGAGACCGGGATCGACCGGGCCGGACAGTCGCTCGTCACCTTCGGTCTGGAGCAGCTCGCCGGCGGTACGGCCGTGGAGGCCTGGGCCAAGGGCAAGCACGCGCTGGTGATCGGCGCGGGCTCGATGTCCTCGCTGGCCGCCGCGACGCTGGCACGGGCCGGCGTCGAGGAGGTCGTCGTGGCCAACCGCACGGCCGCGCGCGCCGAGCGGCTCGTACAGATCCTGACCGAGCCCGGCGGTACCGGCGTGCGCGCGCGGGCCGTCGGCATGACCGCCCTCGGCGACGAGGTGACACGTGCAGATGTCGTCGTGTCCTGCACGGGCGCGACCGGCCTGGTGCTGACGGCCGACGAGGTCGAGGCCGCGCGGAACGGCCGTACGGCCACGCCCGCGCTGCTCGACCTCGCCATGCCCCGCGACATCGACGCCGCCGTGCACCGCATCGCCGGGGTCAGGTTCGTGGACATCGAGTCGCTGGCCGAGGCATCCGCCGACGCTCCCATGGCGGCCGACGTCGACCAGGTGCGCACCATCGTCTCCGACGAGGTGGCGGCCTTCGGCGCCGCTCAGCGTGCCGCTCACATCACACCGACCGTGGTCGCGCTGCGCGCCATGGCCGCCGATGTGGTGAGCAACGAGGTCGCGCGCCTCGAAGGCAGGCTCCCCGATCTTGACGAGAAGCAGCGGGCCGAGGTCACCAGGACCGTGCGCCGCGTTGTCGACAAACTCCTGCACGCGCCCACCGTGCGGGTCAAGCAGCTGGCCAGTGAACCCGGCGGCGCCGGGTACGCGGACGCGCTGCGAGAACTCTTCGACCTCGACCCGCAGACGGTCGCAGCCGTCAGCCGGGCCGACCTGAATGACACCGACGGTGTAGGCAGAGGGCGAGTATGACCGAGAGAGCACTGAGGCCCGACAATGCGCCGACGACCGAGAAAGCGCTGAGGCTCGGCACGAGGCGCAGCAAGCTCGCCATGGCCCAGTCCGGGAACGTGGCGGACGCGGTACGTGAGCTGACCGGCAGGCCGGTGGAGCTGGTCGAGATCACCACGTACGGCGACACCTCCCGCGAGCATCTCGCGCAGATCGGCGGTACGGGCGTCTTCGTCACCGCGCTGCGCGACGCGCTGCTGAGCGGGGAGGTCGACTTCGCCGTGCACTCGCTGAAGGACCTCCCGACGGATCAGCCGGACGACCTGACGCTGGCGGCCGTACCGGCCCGCGCGGACGCGCGGGACGTGCTGATCGCACGCGACGGGCTGACCTTCGAGCAACTGCCCGACGGCGCCCGTGTCGGTACGGGGTCGCCGCGCCGCATGGCGCAGCTCAACGCCTACGCGCGGGGGCACGGCCTCACCATCGAGACCGTACCGATCCGGGGGAACATCGACACCCGGATCGGGTTCGTCCGCAGCGGGGAGCTCGACGCCGTCGTGCTGGCCGCCGCCGGACTTCACCGCATCGGCAGGAGCGACGAGGTGACCGAGTTCCTGTCGGTCGACACCGTCCTGCCGGCCCCCGGCCAGGGGGCCCTGGCTGTCGAGTGCGCCGCGGTCAACGTGGACCTCGCCGCCGTGCTCGCCGAGCTCGACGACCCGTACACCCGGGCCGCCGTGACCGCCGAGCGATACCTGCTCGCCGCCCTGGAAGCCGGCTGCAGCGCACCTGTGGGTGCGTTCGCCGACCTGCTGGCCGACGGACAGGTTGTCAACGAAATGCGCCTGCGCGGCGTCGTCGGCACGACCGACGGCTCGACGCTGGTGCAGCTGTCCACCACCGGTCCCGTACCCACGTCGCACGGCGACGCCATCGCGCTCGGTCGCGAACTCGCGTCCGAGATGCTCGCCAAGGGTGCGGCCGGTCTTATGGGGGAGCGAGCACTTTGAGCCCCACCACCTCTGACCTTCCGGCCTGCTCCGCATCGGGGCACGTCACCTTCCTCGGTGCCGGCCCCGGTGATCCGGGGCTGCTGACACTGCGCGCCGTCGACGCGCTCGCGGGAGCGGATGTACTGATCGCCGAGCCTGATGTGCTCGATGTCGTACGGAGCCACGCCAGGACGGGTGTGAGCACCCCGGCGCTGACGGTTGTCGACGAAGCGTCAACAGCCGCCGGAATTCCCGCGATCCGGGATGCCGCCAATCTTGTCATGGAGGCCGCGCGGGGCGGCAAGCGGGTGGTCCGTGCGGTCACGGGCGACCCCGGGCTGGACGGCGACGCGGGCACGGAAATGCTCGCCTGCGCCACCGCCGGCATCCCCTTCGAGGTCGTCCCCGGTATCGCCGCCGCGGTCGGTGTACCGGCGTACGCCGGGGTGCCGCTGCGCGATGCCCAGGGCGCGGACGTACGGTTCGTGGACGCCAGGACCGCCAGCGAGCGCTGCTGGACCGAGGTCGGCGCGAGCGACGGCACGGCCGTCGTCTCCACCACTCTGGACTCGGTGGCCGCGGCCGCCGGTGAGCTGGTCGCGGCGGGCCGCAAGCCCGACACCCCGATGACCGTCACCGTCGCCGGTACGACCACACGCCAGCGCACCTGGAACGCGACGCTCGGCACCATCGCGCAGGTCCTCAAGCAGGCCAAGGTGCTGCCCTCCCCGGAGGGGCATCAGCCCGCGATAGCCGTGGTCGGGGAGCGCAGCGCGGCGGCGCAGCGGGACCAGCTCGCGTGGTTCGAGTCCAAGCCGCTGTTCGGCTGGAAGGTCCTCGTACCGCGCACCAAGGAGCAGGCCGCCTCGCTCTCCGACCAGCTCACGTCGTACGGCGCGGTGCCGCACGAGGTCCCGACCATCGCGGTCGAGCCGCCCCGTACGCCCCAGCAGATGGAGCGCGCGGTCAAGGGCCTGGTCACGGGCCGGTACGAGTGGATCGCCTTCACCTCGGTCAACGCGGTGAAGGCGGTGCGGGAGAAGTTCGAGGAGTACGGGCTCGACGCCCGTGCCTTCGCCGGGATCAAGGTCGCCGCGGTGGGCGAGCAGACGGCCGCCGCGCTGGTCGACTTCGGTGTGAAGCCCGACCTGGTGCCGTCCGGCGAGCAGTCCGCCGCCGGGCTGCTGGACGACTGGCCGCCGTACGACCCGGTCTTCGACCCGATCGACAGAGTGTTCCTGCCGCGTGCGGACATCGCCACCGAGACGCTGGTGGCGGGCCTCATCGAGCTGGGCTGGGAGGTCGACGACGTCACGGCGTACCGCACCGTGCGCGCCTCGCCGCCGCCGGCCGAGACCCGCGAGGCGATCAAGGGCGGCGGTTTCGACGCGGTGCTCTTCACCTCGTCGTCGACCGTACGGAATCTGGTCGGCATCGCGGGCAAGCCGCACAACGTGACGGTGATCGCGTGTATCGGCCCCGCGACGGCGAAGACCGCCGAGGAGCACGGCCTGCGCGTCGATGTTCTCTCGCCGGAGCCGTCGGTGCACAGGCTGGCCGAGGCGCTGGCCGCGTTCGGCGCGCAGCGCCGCGAGGCGGCGAAGGAGGCGGGCGAAACGGTCACCCGCCCGAGCGAGCGCCGTCCGGGCAGCCGCAGGCGCCGTACGACGACCTGACCGGCGCGCTGCCCGAGCGGCGCTGATCCTCACGTAATGCCCCTTACGGACCGTGCGGTCCGGCTGCCTCGGCGGCCGGGCCGCACGGCCGTTTCCGTCGCCTTTTCGGCCGGGGGCTCCGGTTTGCCGGTCTCGGTGTCGGTAAGGGCGCGGGGCGGGCGGGGCTATGGTCGAAAGTGGTCCGACGGCCTTGCCGGACCCCGGGCCGCAGGCCTGGGAAGCAGAAGACGCAAGAGGCGACTGACGATGACTGTGCATGGATCCTTTCCCGGCTCGCGGCCCCGGCGGCTGCGGGTGAACCCCGTGATGCGCCGGATGGTCGCCGAGACCCGGCTGCACCCGGCGGATCTGATCCTCCCCGCGTTCGTACGGGAAGGGATCAGCGCCCCCGTCCCCATCTCCGCGATGCCCGGCGTCGTCCAGCACACGCTGGACACCCTGCGCAAGGCGGCCGTGGACGCGGCCTCGGCCGGTGTCTCCGGGATCATGCTCTTCGGCGTCCCCGAGGACAGCAAGAAGGACGCGACGGGCACGGCGGGCACGGACCCGGACGGGATCCTCCAGGCCGGAATCCGCGCGGTGAAGGCCGAGGTCGGCGACGACCTGGTCGTCATGTCCGACCTGTGCCTGGACGAGTTCACCGACCACGGCCACTGCGGCGTGCTCGACGCCGAGGGCCGCGTCGACAACGACGCGACCCTGGAGCGGTACGCGGAGATGGCCCAGGTCCAGGCCGACGCGGGCGTCCATGTGGTCGGCCCCAGCGGCATGATGGACGGCCAGGTCGGCGTGGTCCGCGACGCGCTCGACACGATCGGGCGGGAGGACGTGTCGATCCTCGCCTACACGGCGAAGTACTCGTCGGCGTTCTACGGCCCCTTCCGGGAGGCCGTCGGCTCCTCGCTCAAGGGCGACCGCAAGACCTACCAGCAGGACCCGGCCAACCTGCGCGAGTCCCTGCGCGAGCTGGCGCTCGACCTCGACGAGGGCGCCGACATGGTGATGGTCAAGCCGGCCCTGCCGTACCTGGACGTCCTGGCCAAGATCGCCGCCGAGGTGGACGTGCCGCTCGCCGCGTACCAGATCTCCGGCGAGTACGCGATGGTCGAGGCGGCGGCCGAGAAGGGCTGGATCGACCGCGACGCGGCGATCCTGGAGACCCTGACGGGCGTCAAGCGCGCGGGCGCGAACATGATCCTCACGTACTGGGCGACCGAGGCGGCGAACAAGCTCAGCCGCTGACAAGCCCCTGGGCGCCGCCCGCCTCCCGTACCCGTATGCCCGTCTCGTGGGAATTCCCGTACACGAGACGGGCATTGGCGCGTACGGGCCCGGGGGCGCTGTCAGTGGCTGCTGGTAGAACGTGGCGCACGGACAACAGCCACGGAGCTTCGGGAGCGTCATCTTGTCGTACGTGCAACATCTGGAGAATTTCTACGGGTTACCGGTACTGACCGTTCCGCCGTACACACCCGCCACGCTACTGCCCGATGCCTCCTCGGTCGCCTGGCGCCTGGCGGTCGGGCAGGGCACGACCGACGAGGACTACGAGGTCTGTTGGGACCGCTTCACCAGCACGGTGGAGCTGGAGAAGGTGCGGGCGCTGGTCCTCGGCCATGGCCTGCACTACATGTCCGACGACAAGCTCATCGAGATGAGCGACCGGCTGACCGGTCTCGAAGCGCTCTTCCTCTCCGATCTGGAGGACGAGGAGGAGATGATCTCCTCGATGTACCAGTCCGATCTCGCACCGCTGTTGGAGGCGTTCCCCGGTCTGCGGGAGCTGGCCGTCCGTGGCGGGCAGGGGCTGGATTTCCCGGTGACGGGGCACGCGGGGCTGCGCTCGCTGCGGGTCGAGTCCGGCGGGATGCCGCCCGGGGCGGCGGAGAAGATCGCCGCCGCCGATCTGCCGTCGCTGGAGCGGCTGGAGCTGTGGCTGGGCGACGACAACTACGGGGGCGGCACCACGGTCGAGCAGCTCGCCCCGCTGCTCGCGGGTGAACGCAAGCCCGCGTTGCGTCACTTGGGGCTGCAGAACAGCCCGATCCAGGACGAGCTGGCCGCCGCGCTGGCCTCGGCGCCGGTCGTGCCCCGACTGACGTCGTTGAGCCTGTCGATGGGCACGCTCTCCGACGAGGGCGCGGAGGCGCTGCTGAACGGGCAGCCGCTCACCCACCTCACCGAGCTCGACCTTTCGCACCACTTCCTCAGCCACGACATGATGCTGCGGATATGGACGTCGCTGGAGCCCGCGGGGGTCCGGGTGAACCTGTACGGGAGGAACGACGAGGAGGAGCCCTACGACTGGGACGACGAGGACGATCACGACGGCCGCTACATCGCGGTGGCCGAATGATCACCGGGCGCGATCCGCGCTGTTCCCGTCTCCCGTACCCGTACCGCCTCCGAAAGGTCCGCCATGTCGAACAGCCCTGAGTCCCAGGACCCGGAGGACCTCCGGATCACCCGTTTCGACCTGCCGGGGATCTCCCGGGTGAAGCCCGGTCAGCCGGTGCCGTACGGGCATGTTCTGTACGGCGCGGCGACGGTGGGGTGTGCTCCCGCCACCATCGTGTCGAGGCTGACCGCGCTGGGTTACGACGACATCGAGCTTCCCGGGGGCCCGCTGCCTCTCACGGCCGACCGGGACGACGTTCTGCTGCTCAGGACGGAGGAGTACAGCCCCAGGTGGCACGGACTCGGCGACCCCGTGTCGCTGCGGCACATACTCGCGGCGGCGGGGCGGCACGGCCGCAGCCCCGCCGACGTGGCGCGCCGGGTGACCGCCCTCGGCTACGCGGTCCCGGCCGGCCATGCGCTGCCCGAGACCCCGGACAGCCGGGACATCATGCTGATCCGTGGGAGCGGCAGGGGTTCGGGCGACTGGCTGGACTGGGGCGGGGAGGCGCCCGTCCACCATGTGCTCGAAGTCGCCGGGACGCTGCTTTGCAGCCCGCACGCCGTCGCCAAGCGCATGGTCGCGCTCGGTCTGAGGCTCCCGTACGTACCCGAGCCCGACGACGACCGGATCCTCAAGCACCGGGAGGGGGACGCCACGGGGCATTGCTGGCTCGGCCGGTACTCCGAAGCGCCCGTCGGGCACCTGCTCGCCGTCGCGCGGGACACGGGCCGCAGCCCGGCGGACATCGTCGCCCGGCTGAAGGAGCTGCGCCCGGGTGGTCAGCGCGACCTGCCGGACACCGCGAACGTGGACGACCTGTGCGTCCTCAGTGAGCGACTCGACGGCCGGCAGCCCTGGTTGGAAGGGAGCCACGTCGGGGTGCAGTTGCGGCACATCCTGCGTGCGTCCCTCGTCACGGGGCGGAGCCCCGCGGAGGTCACCGAGAGGCTGGCGGCGCTGGGGCACCCGCCGCACGAGAACGCGAAGGTGCCCGAGGTCGCGGACGCGGAGGACATCCGGTTGCTGGAGGCGCTCGACCGCTCGTTCATGGACAACGTCCACCTTGAGCATGTGCTGCGCTGCGCGAGCCGGACGGGCAGGAGCCCGGCGGATGTCGCCTCGCGGCTGACGGCTCTCGGCTACCGGCTGCCCGACGAGGTGGACTACCCGGAGGTGTGCGGCGCGTTGCGCCGGTGATGTTCGGTGACATCCGGCGGGTGATGACGTGATGGCGCGCGCCGCCCCTGGGCGGGGCGGCGCGCGCTCAGGGCAGTGGCTGTCGGTTGATGATCGAGATGACGATCGCTGTGCAGGTGATCAGCACGGCGACAGCCACTGCGTCGACCAGGCTGATGCGGATTCGGGTTCGGATGACTGCTCCCCGTTCGGCCGGTGCTGCGCTCACCCTGCGCCTCGGTGGGAAGCGACCGCAATCGACAGGGGACAATGAGGGAAGCTGGAACGCCTGCGCATGGTCTGACCTGGGGAGATGTCCTGCCCCCGGAACGCGTTCCTGGGACGGTCCAGACGAGGGCCCTAGGAGGGGAACGACAGGTGGCGACCACCGAAGCCGAGGCTTTCGCGCGATTGCTCAGGGAGTTGAAGGCCCGTTCCGGGCAGAGTTACGGGGTGCTCGCCGGCAAGCTTCATGTGAGTACGTCCACGCTTCACCGCTACTGCAACGGCGACGCCGTGCCCGCCGAGTTCGCCCCGGTCGAGCGGTTCGCGCGGCTGTGCGGTGCGAAGGGCGAGGAACTCGTCGCCCTGCACCGGCGGTGGATCCTGGCGGACGAGGCCCGCCGCCGGGCACGGTCGGCCGCGCCGTCCGCCGCCGAAACGACCTCTGCCGTCGATACGGCCCCCGTCGCTGATACAACCCCCGCCGCCGACACGGTCCCTGGCCCCGATACGACCCCCGCCGCCGTGCCTGCCGAGGGCCCGGACCCCGACGAGGCGGAGGCCGGGCAGGCCGACTCTTCGGCGCCCGATCCGAGTACCGACGTAACCGTCACCGCAAAGGGCGATCCCCGCGCGCCGGGTACTCGCCCCGGACGCAAGAGACTTGTCCTCGCTGCCGCCGCCCTGGTCGCCGTCGTAGCCGTATCCGGCGCCACCTTCGGGGCCTGGGGCGCGCTGACGGACGACGACACGTCCGTCGCCGCGAAGGATGTGGGCGACGGCGCTCAGGGGGAAGGCCCCGCCGATCGCGTTTCGCCGTCGCCGACACCGTCGCGGAGCGGCAAGTCGCCGTCGGCGTCCGCCTCTTCGTCCGCCTCCGCTTCGCCCTCCGGCGGTGCGAACGGCGGCGCGAACCCGTCGGGACCGGCCGCCGGGAGCAAGGCGCCCGAGGCCGGCCGGACCTCCGGCGGCGAGGAGGCGCAGAGCGGCGCGGTGCCGGTGACGGTGGCCACGCGGCCGTACGCGTTCGCGGATCCCTGCGGCCCGCACTATCTGGTCGACAGTCCGCCGGAGGACGTTCCTCCGCCGCCCTCGGAGCAGGACGCGCCCGGCTGGGTCGGCGCGCTCGGTGGCGTCCCGGCGGGAGATCAGTTGCTCGAACTCACCTTGCAGGGAAGGACGAGCGAAACGGTCGTCCTCCAAGCGCTGAACGTACGCGTGGTGAAGAGCGGTGCCCCGCTCGCCTGGAACGTCTACGGCGGGTTCTCCGCCTGCGGCGGCGACGTCTCCACGAAGTCCTTCGACGTCGATCTGGACGCGGGCCATCCCGTCACCGTGCCGAAGGCCGGGCAGCGGGGCTTCCCGTACAAGGTGAGCGAGTCGGATCCGGAGGTCTTCTACGTCACCGCGAACGTCTCGACACGGGACGTCAGTTGGTACCTGGAGCTGGAGTGGTCCAGCGGCGACCGGCGCGGCACGCTCCGCGTGGACAACAACGGACAGCCCTTCCGTACGAGCGGATCGCAAGGCCGGCCGACGTACAACTACCCGATCGGTGGTCCCGAGTGGCTGAGGGAAGAGACGGGCTGACGCGCCGGGTCATGTCCGCACCGCCGCCGTCACGGCGGCGGGGTTGTCCCGGTAGACGGAGTGGCCCGCTCCTTCCACGACCGACCAGTGGAAGTCCGTTTTGATGCTCTGGATGCGGCGGCCCTCCCCGGCGGTGAAGGCGGGGGAGTGGAGAGGGTCGGCGGCGAGCACGGTGACGGGGTGCGGATACGTGGCCAGAGTCTTCTCGTACGACCACGGGGCGTTGCCCCGCAGGAAGGTCTCGACCACGTACGGCGTCGTCCGGCGCGCGGCCTGCGCCTTCAGATACGCGTCCTCGGGGTGCCAGCGCGGGTTCTCCCTGAGCATCTCCTCCGGGTCGGCGTCCCGCACCTCGGCGGAGATCGAGCGGACGAAGCCCTCGACCGCCTCCTCCCGCACGGTGATGACGGGGTCGAGCAGCAGAAGCCGGCCGGCCCAGCCGTGGTCGGCGCTCGCGGCGGCGGTGGCGACGAGACCGCCCAGGGAGTGCCCGATGACGAGATCCCACGCCGGTGTTCCGTGCGGCTGAGCGGGTGGCCGGAGGAGCAGCACGTCGGCCACGAACCCGTCGATGTCATAGCGTCGGGTCCGTGGCGCGAGCCCGTGCCCTCGGAGGTCGGGGGCGGTGACCGACCAGCCCGCGTCGGCGAGTTCATCCGCCACGTGCCACCAGCAGGCCGCCGCCGAGGTGAGACCGTGGAGCAACAGGACGCGCCGGGGCGCGTCCTGTCGACCCCAGTGCAGGACGGGCAGTTGTACGGGTGTGTGTACGGGGGTGTGATCCATCGCGCCATCGAAGCACGGCGCCGTGGCATACGGGATGCGGGACGCGGGATTCAGAGAGCGGCGGGCTTCACTTCCCCGGACAGCGGCAGCCCGAGCTTGGACACCGCCTGTGCGACGAGGCGGGCCATCTGGGTGGCGCCGTTCTGCTGGAAGTGGGTGTCGTCCGAGACGCCGTTCGGGAAGTTGGGGTACTGGCCCGGACTCAGCCAGAGGAAGAGCTTCTTGGACGGCTCGATGCCGACGCCGTTCAGATACGTACGGCTGAGCGCCGACAGGTCGACCAGCGGGGCTCGCTCTTCGGCGGCGACGGCCTTGGCCGCGTCCACGTACGCGGGGAACGAGACGTTGAACTGGCCCGTGGAGGCGTTGTACGAGCGCCGGGATACGGGCGTGACGACGACCGGCGTCGCGCCGCGCGAACGCGTGGCGCGGATGTAGTCGTTGCGCAGGTATTCCTTGTAGTCGGCGGGCGAGGTGTAGCGCTCGGCGTTGCCGACGGTGGCGTCGTTGTGCCCGAACTGTACGAAGAGGTAGTCGCCCGCCTTGATCACCTGGTGGATCGCGGCGAGACGGCCCTGCTCGATGAACGAACGCGAACTCCGGCCGCCGATCGCGCGGTTGGCGACCGTGATGTTCGAGGTGAAGAACCCGGGGAGCATCTGACCCCAGCCCGCCTGCGGGTAGAAACTGGAGTTGTACGTCTGGGCCGTGGAGTCGCTGGCGATGTAGAGCGTGCCGGTCGCGAGACGCGGTGCCGCGCTCGCGGTACCGGGGAGGCCGAGGGTACCGGCCGCGCCCGCGCCGAGCGCGGCGGTCGTGCCGAGGAGGAAACGTCTGCGGCTGGGGTTGGGGCTGCTGGGACTGGTGGGGGGCATCCGGAACTCCTGACGAGAGTGTGGGGTGGAGCTGTCGTCAGCCGGATGTCGCCGCCGGGGGCGGAAAGGTTGCGGGGTTTACGTGATCGGTTCTGCCGCGATCGACGTGATCAGCGCGATCAGTTGGCCGCGTACGCCGTGAAGTCGGCCCAGGCGGCGGGTGCCAGGGCGAGGGCGGGGCCGGTGGGGTTCTTGGAGTCGCGGACGTGGATGGTGTGGGGGCAGGTGGCTACCTCTACGCAGGCGCCGCCCTGCTCGGTGCTGTAGCTGGACTTGCGCCAGGTGTAGGCGACTTCGAGGCAGTCGCCGCCCTCGTCGCTGCTGTAGCTCGACTTGAACCACTGAAGTGCGATGTTCATTGCTCTCCCAGGAGACGGTCCAGCAGGCCCCTGGAGTCCTCGGGGGTGAGGGCCTGTGCCCGCAGCATCGCATATTTGCGGGACATGGTGGACACCCTGTCGAGGTCGGAGACCCAGTGGCTGCCCTGCTGGGACTCGGCGTAGGCGAGGTGCTGGTGGTCGGGTGTCTCCAGCACTACGAAGGGGCCGCTGATCCCGGCATGGGACGGACGGTCCAGTGGCAGGATCTGCAGTGAGAGGCCTGGTAGTTCGAGGCAGGCGCGCAGGTGTTTCAGTTGGTCAACGTAGATTTTGGGACCGCCCAGAGGGAACCGGAGAGCTGGCTCCCAGACAACGAAACTGAGCGTCGGGGGGACCTTGCGTTGCAGGATCTCCTGGCGCTCCATACGAGCTGCGGTCTTGGTTTCGATCTCGTCTTCGTCGAACGCGGGAACGCGGGTGCCGAAGATTTCCCGCATGTACGCCTCGGTCTGGAGCAGTCCGGGGATCACCTGGTTCTCGAACCACGACAGGGAGATCGCCTCGCGCTCGTGGTCCACGTACTCCTCCGCCCACTGCGGGAACTGGTCGATCTCCGGCATGTTGTCCACCCCGACCGACAACACCCCTTTGGTGTCGAGCAGTTGATCCAGCGTCTCGGCGAGGTCCGCTTTCAGCGGGCGTCTGCCCTGCTCGATCGACGCGATGGTCTCCTCGTCCGCGACCACGCGTTCGCCGAGGGAGCGCTGCGTATAGCCCGCCGCCCGGCGAAAAGTCGCCAATTGCGCGCCCAGCAACTTCATCGCCGAGGCATTCTTCTTCCGGGGACGTTTCCTGGGGTCCATGCTCGTCCAACTCCCCACATCTGCGCGTACTTGATCTCACGTAACCCCGTACACGAGATTTGTACGGGTTCGCTCGCTGCTCAACACTAGTCACGCTCCGCGACGATCGTCTTGTGAATGAGACAACTCGACCCCCGGTTCTCCGGGAGAGGTTCTTCCGCCGTGATCGCCGGTCCATCCCCGCAGCCAGGGAGTTCACTCACTGGGCTCTGGTCGACTGGGGCCTGTCCGTGGGCACTCGCGCGGATGACGCGTTGCTGTGCGTGAGTGAGCTGGCCACCAATGCCCTGGTGCACGGGGTGCCGCCCGGTCGCGGGTTCCTGCTGTGTATGCGGTACGACGGTGACGTACTCCGTATCGAGGTGCACGACAGCGGCGGTGGCGTCCCGGAGGTCGGTGAAGCGACGGAGGCGGACAAGGACGACGAGGGCGGGCGTGGGCTGTTGCTCGTCGCGGCGTTCGCCGACAAGTGGGGCGTGAACGAACGGCAGCCCGGCAAGGTGGTGTGGTGCGAGTTCGCGGTGCGGGAGGACGGTGACGACGAGGTGCTGCGGGCCGCGTTGATGGTGTACACGGACGAATGCCTGCGGATCGGCGTCGCGCCTGGGGACGTACTGCCGGGCGTGGGGCAGGTGTGACGCGGACGGGCGGGCCGCCGTGACCGGTGTGATCGGTCGCGGAGGCCCGCCCGTTCTGTGCGATGTGGGTCCGACTAGCTGAAGGGAACCGCGTCCGCCGGGTTGGTGTGCCAGTTGGTGACGATCGGCTTGTCGACGGTGATCGCGCCGACCGGCAGGGACTCCGGGTTCGGGTCCCCCTGGTCGACGGCGACGATGATGTCTTCGAACTCGATGCCGTCGTTGTTGTTGGTGGTCTTCGGGTTCATCCCGGCGTAGGCGGTGGTCTTGCCGCTCAGGGTGATTTCGTCGCCGACCGAATGCTCCGCCGGGCGCGCCTCGATGCCGCCCGAGCCGAAGGCGACGACCGGGTACGTGCCGGGCAGGGTGCAGGTGATGCCCGGCTTGGCCTTGGCGATGATCAGGATGTAGCCGCCGGCCTGGCTCTCTTCCCGGGTGCTCCAGTTGATGTCGTTGGCGCCACAGGCCTGCCCGACCTCGGCCCGCTCGCCGTTGCCGACATCGGCGCCGGAGCCTCCCGCGGTTCCCGTGCTGCTGGTGCCGCCCTGGGCCTTCGTGCCGGAGTCCTTGGCGTCGCTGCTCTGTCCGTTGTCTGCGGCGGACGCGTCGGATGAGTCGGACGTGCTGGAGGCGTTGGAGGCGTTGGTGGTGTTGTCGGCGGAAGAGGAAGAACCGTTCAAAGAAGAACCAGACTTCGCGGCACCCGAGTCCGTGCAGGCGGTCAGCGACAGGGCGGCGACGAGGGCGGTGGCGGCCAGGGCGGTGGTGCGGAGGCGGTTCTTACGCATGGTTTCTTCTTCTTCCCGTTTTTGTGTGGAGCGGAGTGATGAGTGGCAGCGTGGAGACGGCGGGAGGGCGGGGTCGCGGTGGGCGACCGGTGCTGTCCGGGCCGATGCTGCCGGGCCGGTGCCGCTGTCTGGTCACAGCTTTCGGCGTGCCCGGTCCGGGCCGCAAGCTTCGACGGGGAGGTCGGGACGCCGGAACGGTGGAATGCCATCTGACCTGCGGAAACAGCAGGTGCCTGGAACGGTGGTACGGGACGGCTGGTGCTGTGACCTTGAAGGGTTCACCGTGTTGTCGGTGTCGGCACGCCGTGGTCGGCGTGTGCATTTTGGAGTATCTCGGCTCATCTTGCGCACGGGTCGGCAGGCTGTCGGGCCACGTCATCCCGCTGGTCCGCCCGCCACCGGGCGGACCAGAAACTTAAGCCCCTACTTGACTTTGCGGGCCTGGTGGCTAAAGTTAAGCGCATGCTTAAGTATGAGGGGGAGGTGGCGGACCGGGTGTTCCACGCGCTCGCGGACGCGAACCGACGGGCGGTGATCGAGCGCCTGACCCGCGGCCCGGCCACCGTGAGCGAGCTGGCGGCCCAGCTCGGGGTGACCGTCGCCGCGACGGTCCAGCACCTACGGGTGCTGCAGGACAGCGAGCTCGTGCAGTCGGAGAAGGTCGGACGGGTCCGCACCTGCCAGATCGATCCGGCCGGCCTTCGCAACGCCGAGGCGTGGCTGCAGCGTCGGCGCACGGCGTGGGAGCACCGCCTGGACCGCCTCGGCGCGGTCCTCGACGACCAGTCGAAGGAGTCAGGATCATGACCGACCACTCGGTGAAACACAGCACGTTCACGTTGGAGCGGACCTACGGCGCTTCGCCCGCCGCGGTCTTCGCGGCCTGGTCCGACCGCGACACGAAGGCGAAGTGGTTCGCGGCCGAGGACGGCCGCTACTCGCTGGACTTCCGGGTCGGCGGCACCGAGGCCGTGCACGGAGGCGACGGGGTCGCCCTTGTCGCGAGGAGCGAGTACCACGACATCGTCCCCGATGAGCGCATCGTCTACACCACGGCCCTGTTCACCGACGAGGTCCTGTCGACCGTGTCGCTGACCACGGTGCGGTTCGCCCACCACGGCGACGGGACCCGCCTGGTCCTCACCGAACAGGGCACCTTCCTGGACGACCAGGAACAGCCCGAATGGCGCGAGCAGGGTACCGGCGACTGGCTGGACGCCCTCGGCCGTCAGGTGGCACGGCGATGACGGCGGACAGCGACCATCAGATCCGCGAGCTGCTGGAGACCCGCACCCGGGCGTTCGGCCGCCGGGACGCCGCCGTTCACCTGACTGGCCGCGTACAGATGCCCGATACGGCGGGAGCGGGCGCACGCTGGGCCCATGTGGCCCCGCAGGCTCAAGCTGGCGACAGCCGTTTGGTCAGTGGCTTTTCTGGTGACGTGCGCCGCGCCCGAACACCGTGCGCCGCTCCCACGGCACCGCGAGGCCGGTGCCTTTCCCGCCGCGCCGCGCCCCGCCATCGTGGGGCGGCAGGTGTGGCATGCGGATGAGAAGGCGGTACGGGAGAAGCCCGTGTACACCGGGTCCGTACAGGCGGTGTTCCTGCACCACACCCTGCACTCCAACAACTACGACTGCGTGGCCGATGTGCCCGCCATGCTGCTGTCGATGGAGAAGCACCACATCAACGACATGGGGTGGGACGACCTCGGCTACAACTTCGTCGTGGACCGCTGCGGCACCATCTACGAGGGGCGGGCCGGTGGGGTCGACCTGGCGGTGAAGGGGTCGCACACCAAGGGGTTCAACGCCCGGAGCGTCGGTATCGCGGCTCTCGGGCACTTCGAGGAGGGGCAGGAGGTCCCGCGCGCCATGCTGCGGGCGATCGCGACCGTGGCGGCGTGGAAGCTCCGCGCCGGGGTGGACCCGAAGGGGCGGACGCGGATGGTCTCCAGCAGCGGTGAGAGCCGGTATCCGAAGGGGACGCCGGTGGAGCTGAATGTGATCTCGGGGCACCGGGACGAGTACGAGACGACCTGCCCCGGTGCCGCGCTGTACGAGGCGTTGCCCTGGCTGAGGGAAGAGGCGGCCCGGCTGCGGGGCGCGCGCTGAAGAGTCGCCCGCGAGTTGGCCGGGCCGGTGGTACCAGGCGTTTTCACGCCCGCCGGGGGACGTCATTCGCCTGCGGCGTCCTCGGCCTCCCAGCGCAGCACGTCACCCGGCTGGCACTTGAGCACCTCGCAGAGGGCGGCGAGCGTCGTGAAACGCACCGCCTTGGCGCGGCCGTTCTTGAGTACCGCCAGGTTGGCGGGCGTGATCCCTATGCGGTCCGCGAGGTCGCCCACGGACATCTTCCGCCTGGCCAGCATCACGTCGATGTCGACGACGATCGGCATCAGATCACCTCGTCCAACTCGGCCTGCATCTGGGCCGCTTCGACGTCGCGCGCGACGGCCTGGGCGAGCAGCATCCGCAACAGGAGCACGATGAGTGCGACCCCCAGGATGGCCACGCCGACCCCGCCCATGATGACGGTGACGCCCGGGTCGTCCCGCTGGCCCGGCGCGTTGAAGGCCGTGACCGCGAACCACAGGAGGGCAGCCGCCACGATCGCGCCGATCACGGCGTCCACGTACCGGAAGGCGGTAGGGGAGAACACGGTTCCACGTCGCACCATCGTCACCAGCCGCCATACGGCGACCAGGGCGACCTGGGCCGAGCCCATGCCCAGGATCGTGATCACGCGCAGCGCGGTCAGCGGGAGCGATCCGTCCTCCGGATCGCTCCCGCTGGCCAACACCCACACCATTGATGCCTGCACGAACAGGGTGCCGGCGAGCACCACCACGAGCACGGCGCGAAGCGCACGCACTGCCAGCTGTCCCATATCTCATCCTTCCATCGAGTCGCGATGGAAATCTATCGAATTTCGATAGATGAATCAAGGGTCGAGGCGGAGGATGGGCGGTCGGCTGCACCGAAGCCCTGGTCCGGAAAGCCGGACCTCGCATCCTCCCGGCTCGGACCACATCCCGAGGTCCTGGCATGCCCACGTCTCAAATGAACTGGTCGCCACACGTCGGTAGCCCAGCTCGGAACCAGATCATTCGAGACGGGACACGTCTCATGGGGTGCCTCCAGCGGGGTCTCCAGCAAGGTTCCAGCCCCTTGCCGACAAGCCACCAACAGCGAACCGACAGCACCGGCTTGTGACCGACGCCGCAGCTCCGCCGCCGCACGAACAGCCAGGACGAGGCTCGGCGCACGGTCTGACACGGACGTTCCTCACGGATCGACTTGGCCGAAGGTGGCTCGATGAGTGGGCACGGGACGGCCCTCGGGGAGGATCGATCTCAGAAATTCTTGCCGCACCATGAACCTTCCGACGCTGAGTTTGCATCTGACTTCCTGAGTCGCGTGCGCAAAGCCGATGGCCTCCTGGCCGGGGTGCCTCTGCGGAGGAACTGTGCGCGGGACGTTGGAAGTTGGCTCTACCCATGGAGGAACAATGACGAAGTCCCTGCGTTCCCGTATCGGCGTCGGCCTGGCTGTCGCCGCTGCGGCGGTCGCCGTCCCGCTGACCGCCACCACTGCTTCCGCGACCCCTCCTCCGGGTGACGGCTGGGTCATCTCCGGCGGTTGGAAGTACCCGTCGAAGGAGGCGTGCGAGGCTGAAGAGCTGCCGTACGCCCAGCAGAACGGGTACAAGGAAGTCTGGTGCGACGGGGAGCCCAACACCGTCTACGAAATCTGGGTGCGCTGACCCGCTGGGGGCGGCGAGCTGTCCCCCTCTGTCCCTTTCGCAGGTGACAACTCCGCCTCGGGGGGCGGCCGATGTCGGAAAGTTCTGGCGCGGCAGGAACCGCCGACGCGGAGTTTGCATCTGACCCTTTGGGTAACGCGCGCAAAGCTGATGGCCTTCTGGCCCAGCTCCTCGGCGGAGGAACCGCGCGCGAGACACCTGAAGTTGGCTCTACCACATGGAGGAATGATGAAGTCCATGCGCTCTCGTATTGGTGTCGGCCTTGCGGTCGCCGCTGCGGCGGTCGCTGTTCCGCTGACCGCCACCACTGCTTCCGCCACCCCTCCTCCGGGTGACGGCTGGATCATCGCCGGCGGCTTCAAGTACCCGTCGAAGGAGGCGTGCGAGGCCGAGGAGCTGCCGTACGCCCAGCAGAACGGGTACAAGGAAGTCTGGTGCGACGGCGAGCCCAACACCGTCTACCAGATCTGGAACCGCTGACCGGTCGCCGCTCGGCGGGGGACACCTCCCGCTGATCCTCTGCCGCGAAAGCCCGCTGCCCCTCGGTAACATGCCGGGGGCAGCGGGCTGTCCCCCTTCACGCGCCCGCGCACCCGGGAGCCGGGTCCCCGACGGGCCGGGGAATTCGTTGTCGGACGGTACACCGATCCCGGATCAGGGCGAGTCGTCCGAGAAGGGTGATGCTGTCCACGATGATGCATAGCGGCAAGAGTCTGGCGGACGAATTTCAGCGAATACAGAATCGCCCGAGCGTCGCATCTGCGCCGCCCGTCCTCTCTCTAGAGTCCTTTTTCGGCTGCCAGGACCTGCTCTGGGCTGCCTACGCAGCCGGTGCCCTGCATGTTGACGGCCCCACCATCAAGCGGTCCGCCGCGTGGGCGGCAGAGGTCGCGGACGGGAATTCTGATGAACCCTGAGCCCGAGGCGGAGCGGCAGCAGCGACGGGTGAGGGCCGTCTACGGGGAATCCAGCATCACGGTGTACCAGGCGTACCCGCAGGAGATCGCGGGGCGGGCCGTGGAGGCGGGGACCTTTGTGGCTCCGTTCAAGAAAGAGCGGATGACCTGGATCAAGCCCTCTTTCCTGTGGATGATGTACCGATCGGGGTGGGCTACCAAGCCGAACCAGGAGCATGTGCTCGCTGTGGAGATCACCCGAGCGGGTTTTGAGTGGGCACTGAACCACTCGTCACTGAGCCACTTCGATCGTCGTGTGCACCCTGACAAGGGGACTTGGCTGGAGGAGGTAAAGGAAAGCCCGGTGCGTGTCCAATGGGATCCGGACCGGTCGCCGTCCCTTGATCCGCTTCCCACAAGAGCGATTCAGATCGGCCTCTCCGGAGAGGCCGTGGAGCTTTACGTCCACGACTGGATCATCGGCATCGACGATGTCACCGATCTCGCCCGCTCCATTCACTCCGACATTCGTGACGGGCGACGTTCGGAAGCCGCTCAAAAGACCCCACAAGAGCGGGAATATCCCCTTTCGGGTCGGATCCGGCGGAGGATCGGGGCGGACGGCTAGGGTCTTTCGTTTGGATCAGGCCGGATCAGGGAGCGGGGTCTGGTGCCGTGGATCGCAAGGCGGAGGAGTGAGGCGACGCGGAGCGTCGTGGAGTGACGACAACGCGGCGAGGCGCGGTGCCAGGGCACGCGAGCCCGGCAAGATCCAAACGAAAGACCCTAACCCCTCTGAGGAACCAGCTGCCCGGGGTCGTCGAGCCAGAGGTGCTGGCCGGTGGGGGTGACAGTGAGGCCGTACCGGGTCCGCTCCGGTGATCCGGCGCTCTCCCACCAGGCGTACGCGGCCTCCACCTCGGCCCAGAGCCTGCGGGGGCCGTACTGCCGGAGCCGGTACTCGGCGGCGCCGGGGACGTAGTCGACGCAGGCCCAGGAGCCGGTGGAATGGTCGGCGAGCCAGATGGTGAACTCGCCGTCGGGTCCGTGGCCGACGCTGTAGCGGCAGTCGGGGACCAGGACGCCCGCTGTGAACGCCGCGTCTTCGTCACCGAAGACGCGGCGCGGGTCGAGGCCGGTGCGTGTGGTGGTGGCCCGGTGCCGGACCTGGTCCTGGTCCTGGTCCTGGTCCTGGACGGTGGCCATGACGTCGCGTCGGGGAGCTTCGAGCCTGTTCCACATGAAGGCGGAGTCGCCGATGACGGGACCGCTCGCGGTGCCGTCGTCACCTGCGGTGAGGCGCAGGAGAACACCGTTGTACAGGCCCGTTCCCCAGGGCAGCACGATCACTCCGCCGGGGGCGGTCTGCGCCACCAGGGCGTACGGCACCGTGTGGAGCGCACAGGTGGCGATGACGCGATCGTACGGCGCGTACGCGGCGCAGCCGAGAGAGCCGTCACCGGTGACGACCGTGGGGGAGTAGCCCGCGTTCTTCAGGTTCGCTCGCGCGATGTCGGCGATACGGGGGTCCAACTCGACGGACACCACGTGTTGTTCGCCGAGCCGCTCGGCGAGGAGCGCGGCGTTGTAGCCGGTGCCCGTGCCGATCTCCAGCGCGCTCTGGCCGTCGGTCACGGAGAGGGCGTCGAGCATGATGGCGACGATGCGCGGCATGCTCGCCGAGCTGGAGGGGATGAGCGCGGGCCGGTGGGTGTTGCCTTCGCGGCCGTCGCCGCTCGCATCGTCGCCGTCCTCGGCGCCGTCGTCCTCTGTTGTGCCGTCGTCCTCGACCTGAGTGACGAGCGCCTGGTCGTCATAGGCGAGGGCGTGCCAACGGTCGGGGCCGGCAGTGCGGTTGAGCGGGTGATAGCCGCCCTCGCCACGGATCCAGATGCGGTCGGGAATGAACCGCTTGCGGTCGACCCGGATGAACGCGTCGCGCCATGCGGGCGCGAGGTGGCCCGCGTGGGTCAACTGCTGGGCGAGGGTGGCCGGAGAGCTTTCTCTGCTCACTTCTTCGGTGTTTCCGGACGCTTCGGATCGGCCGGAGGGATTGGCTTGTCGGGCTTGTGGCCGTCGCTCTCGGCTGTGTCGGGCTTGCCGCTGTGACTACCGCTCATGGTGTCTCCTCGTACATGGCAGTGACTTACTGTCACTAAAATGTACGGGAGGGTGACGGGCGATGGGCAGGGGGTGTTGTGGCGCAGTGGTGGCACGAGGGAGCGCGGGAGGTGTCAGAGGTGCGGTCGCGCGCCCTTCGCCGGACCGCGCGACCGTCCAACCCTGCTCCCGGCCAGGGCCTGATCCCGCCCCACCGGCTGCGGTGGGGCGGGATCAGGCTCTACAGGCGCTCGGGCGCCCGGATGCCCAGCAGGGACAGGCCCTGCTTCAGCGTGCGGGCCGTGATGTCGCACAGGAAGAGGCGGTTCTCGACCAGCTCCGGCGCGTTCTCGTCGCTCAGTACGTGGCACTGGTCGTAGAACGTCGTGTAGAGCGACGCCAGTTGGTACAGGTACGCCGCCAGCTTGTGCGGCTCGTAGCCCGACGCGACCTCCGCCAGGACCTCGCCGAACTGGTCCACGTGCAGGCCCAGCGCCCGCTCGGCCGGGGCCAGCGTCAGCTCCGGGTGGGCGACCGCCTTCGCGTCGCCCGCCTTGCGCAGGATCGACTGGATCCGGGCGTACGCGTACTGGAGGTAGACCGACGTGTCCCCGTGCAGCGAGACCATCTGGTCCAGGTCGAACTTGTAGTCCCGTACCGCCGACGTCGACAGGTCCGCGTACTTCACGGCGCCGATACCGACGTACCGCCCGTTCTCGACGATCTCCTGCTCGCCGAGACCGGCCTTCTCGGCCTTTTCCCGTACGACCGCCGTCGCCCGCTCGACCGCCTCGTCCAGCAGGTCCTCCAGCCGTACGGTCTCGCCCTCACGGGTCTTGAACGGCTTGCCGTCCTTGCCGAGGACCGTGCCGAACGCCAGCTGGACGGCCTTGACCTCGTCGTTCAGCCAGCCGGCCCGCCGGGCGGTCTCGAAGACCATCTTGAAGTGCAGCGACTGGCGCGCGTCGACCACGTACAGCAGGGTCGTCGCGCCCAGGTTCCGCACCCGGTCGCGGATCGCGGAGAGGTCAGTGGCCGCGTAGCCGTAACCGCCGTTGGTCTTCTTGACGATCAGCGGGACCTGGTTGCCGTCCGGGCCCTTCACATCGTCGAAGAAGACACAGAGCGCGCCCTCGGAGCGGACCGCGACGCCCGTCTCCTCCAGGATCCGGCAGGTCTCCTCCAGCATGTCGTTGTAGCCGGACTCACCCACGATGTCGGGGTCCTGGATCTCCATGTCCAGCTTGTCGAAGACCGAGTGGAAGTAGATCTTCGACTCGTCCACGAACCGCTGCCACAGGTCCAGCGTCTCCTTCTCGCCGGCCTGGAGGGCCACCACCCGGTCGCGGGAGCGCGCCTTGAACTCCTCGTCGGAGTCGAAGATCGCCCGCGAGGCCTTGTAGAGCCGGTTCAGGTTGGACATCGCGGTCTCGCCGTCGATGTCCGCGCCGGTTCCGTTGTCGCCGTCGCCGCTCTGGTGGTCCAGCTCGTGCGGGTGCTCGATCAGATACTGGATGAGCATGCCGAACTGGGTGCCCCAGTCGCCGATGTGATGGCGCCGGATCACCTTCTCGCCCATGAACTCCAGGATCTCGACCATCGCCGCGCCGATCACGGCGGACCGCAGATGCCCGACGTGCATCTCCTTCGCCACGTTCGGCTGCGCGTAGTCGATGGCGGTCGTGCCCGTACGCTCCGCGTGCGGGACACCGAGCCGGTCGTCGGCGGCGCGCGCCGCGAGGGTCTCGATGATCGCCCGGTCCGTGACCGTGATGTTCAGGAAGCCGGGTCCGGAGACCTCGATCTCCTTGATCACCCCGTCGGAGTCCGCCGCGGGGAGGGACGAGACGACCTGGGCCGCCAGCTCGCGCGGGTTGCCCTTGAGCTTCTTCGCGAGCGCCAGGATGCCGTTGGCCTGGTAATCCGCGCGGTCGCTCCGTCGCAGCAGCGGATCCGCGGAACCGGCCTCCGGCAGTGCTGCCGAGAGGGCGTCCGCGATGCGCTGATCGACGGTCGAGGCGAGGGAAGTGACCGGGGCCATGGGCTGGTGCCGTTCCTGTTGGGTGCGGAGAGAAGTCCCGCCCAGTATCCCATGGGGCAACAAGCCATTTTCGCTCTGCCGGAGGTACCTGGGACAATGGCATCCGCCGGTTTTGCAGGCGTACGAGAAAGAAGGACGTGCCGATCGTGGCTCCGAGCACCGAGACCGACTGGGTCTCCCGTTTCGCTGACGATGTCATCGCCGAGTCGGAGCGACGTGCGCCCGGCACGAAACAGTCACCCGCATCCTCTTCCGGTGCCTCCCCCGCGATCGTCATCGCCTCCGGACTGTCCCCCTCCGGCCCGATCCACCTGGGCAATCTCCGCGAGGTCATGACCCCGCACCTGGTCGCGGACGAGATCCGCAGGCGTGGGTACGAGGTCCGGCACCTGATCTCCTGGGACGACTACGACCGCTACCGCAAGGTGCCGGCGGGTGTCGCCGGTACGGACGCGTCCTGGGCCGAGCACATCGGCAAGCCGCTGACCTCGGTGCCCGCCCCGGCCGGATCCGCGTACCCGAACTGGGCCGAGCACTTCAAGGCCGCGATGACCGAGGCGCTGGCCGAGCTGGGCGTCGAGTACGACGGCATCAGCCAGACCGAGCAGTACACCTCCGGGGTGTACCGCGAGCAGATCCTGCACGCGATGAAGCACCGCGCGGACATCGACGCGATCCTCGACCGCTACCGGACCAAGGACAAGCCGGGGGCCACGGGCGGCAAGGGCAAGGGGCAGCAGAAGAAGCCCGAGGAGGCCGAGCTGGAGGCCGCCGAGGGCTCCGGCGCGGCGGCCGAGGACGACGGGCGCGGCGCCGCCGGCTACTTCCCGTACAAGCCCTACTGCGGCGGCTGCGGCAAGGACCTGACCACCGTCACCTCGTACGACGACGAGACGACGGCCCTCGCCTACACCTGCGGGGAGTGCGGCTTCACCGAGACCGTGCTGCTGAGCGAGTTCAACCGCGGGAAGCTGGTCTGGAAGGTCGACTGGCCGATGCGCTGGGCGTACGAGGGCGTGATCTTCGAGCCCTCCGGCGTCGACCACTCCTCGCCCGGGTCCTCGTTCGTCGTCGGCGGGCAGATCGTGCGCGAGATCTTCGACGGCGTGCAGCCGATCGGCCCGATGTACGCCTTCGTCGGGATCTCCGGCATGGCGAAGATGTCCTCCAGCAAGGGCGGCGTGCCCACCCCGGCCGACGCGCTGAAGATCATGGAGGCGCCGCTGCTGCGCTGGCTGTACGCGCGCCGCAGGCCGAACCAGTCGTTCAAGATCGCCTTCGACCAGGAGATCCAGCGGCTGTACGACGAGTGGGACGCGCTGGAGCGCAAGGTCGCCGACGGCTCCGTACTGCCCGCCGACGCCGCCGCGTACGCGCGCGCCACGGGCACGGCGGCCGGACCGCTGCCCCGTACGCCGCACCCGCTGCCGTACCGCACGCTGGCCTCGGTCGTGGACATCACGGCCGGTGCCGAGGAGCAGACCCTGCGGATCCTGAGCGAGCTGGACCCGGCGCACCCGCTGACCTCGCTCGACGAGGCGCGGCCCCGGCTCGACCGCGCCGAGAACTGGATCACCAGCCAGGTGCCCGCCGAGGCCCGGACCATCGTGCGCGCCGAGCCCGACCAGGAACTGCTGGGCTCGCTGGACGAGCAGGGGCGCGAGTCGCTGCGGCTGCTGCTGGACGGTCTCGACAGACACTGGTCGCTGGACGGGCTGACCACGCTCGTCTACGGCGTGCCGAAGCTGATGGCGGGCCTGGCGGCGGACGCCAAGCCGACACCGGAGCTGAAGATCGCGCAGCGGACCTTCTTCGCGCTGCTGTACCGGCTGCTGGTGGGCCGGGACACCGGGCCGCGACTGCCCACGCTGCTGCTGGCGGTGGGGGCGGACCGGGTACGGAAGCTGCTCGGCGCCTGAGAGACGGATTCCGGGCGGCCGGTTAGTTGAAGGGCAAGGGCCCCACCTCGTGCAACCGAGGGGGGCCCTTCGCCATGTGTGTGTGGTGTGACTGGCGCTACGCGATGTTCTCGGAGGAGTCCAGTTCCGACTGGTAGCGGTAGCGGAAGTCGCGCAGATACGGCCGGAGCGAACTCTCGCTCAGCGGACCGCCGGTGCGCCCGGTGATGCCGTACAGGTCCATCAAGTACAGCCCGAACTGGCGGCCGTTGGGGAAGTCGCCGTGCTCACTGACGTACTTCCGGAAGGCGTTGAAGTACGCCTCCTCGCGGGAGAGGTCGTCGGGGAGGCCGGGGACGGGCAGCTCCTCCAGCTGGTCCTGGCTGTCGGACCGCGGCTCGAAGTGCTCGGGCCGGCCGAACTGCTCGGGGCCGTACTGCTGCTGCTCCGGGGCCTGTTGGGCCTGCTGAGGGTATTGGGCCTGCTGCTGTCCTTGTGCCGGTCCCTGTGCGTACGGGCCCTGCGCCGGTCCCTGTGCTGGTCCTTGTGCGTACGGGCTCTGCGCGTACGAGCCGTCCGTGCGCTGGCCGGGCACCACTCCGCCGAGCGGGCGGGAGCGGCCGGGGCCCGAGGGGATCATCACCGGCGTGGGCTCCAGGCCCTCGACGTACGTCGGGTTGTACGCGCCCTCGTACGCGCCCTCCGGAACCTGCGGCGCCGCGAACCACGGGCTCGGGCTGGCCGCGGACTGCTGCTGTTGCGGCTGGTCCTGAGCTTGCGTCTGGTCCTGGTCCTGGGTCTGGTCCTGGGGAGTCACCTGCGACTGCTGTTCCTGGGCCGGTTGTTGCTGTTGTTGCTGCGGCTGGGCCTGTGCCTGTGTCTGCTCGGGCTGAGACTGCTTCACCAGGTTCGGCTTTTCCTGCGTCGGCGTCGGCGCCGATGCCTGCGCCTGCGCCTCGTCAGGTACCTGCTCCGATACCTGCTCCGAGGCCTGCCCCTGCGGGAGTTCGGCCCGCGTGGGCGTGGGCGCGGGCGGCAGCAGCACCGGTTCGATCCCGGCGGCGGCCAGCCCGGAAGGCGCGGTGTCGGCGAGCGGTACGCCGTACTTCGCCAGCTTCAGCGGCATCAGCGCCTCGACGGGCGCCTTGCGGCGCCAGTTGCGGCCGAACCGGGCCTGGAGGCGCGACTGGTAGACCAACCGGTCCTGTTCGATCTTGATGACCTGCTCGTACGAGCGCAGCTCCCACAGCTTCATCCGGCGCCACAGCTTGAATGTGGGGACGGGCGAGAGCAGCCAGCGGGTGAGCCGTACGCCCTCCATGTGCTTGTCGGCCGTGATGTCCGCGATCCGGCCGACCGCGTGGCGCGCCGCCTCGATGGAGACGATGAAGAGGATCGGGATCACCGCGTGCATGCCGACGCCGAGCGGGTCGGGCCAGGCGGTCGCGGCGTTGAAGGCGATGGTGGCGATGGTCAGCAGCCACGCCGACTGGCGCAGCAGCGGGAACGGGATGCGCAGCCAGGTGAGGAGGAGATCGAGCGAGAGCAGGACGCAGATGCCCGCGTCGATACCGATCGGGAAAACGATGGAGAACGTCCCGAAGCCCTTGGCCTCGGCGAGTTCGCGTACCGCGGTGTAGGACCCCGCGAAACCGATCGCGGCGATGATCACCGCTCCGAAGACCACGACCCCGATGAGTATGCGGTGCGTGCGTGTCAGTTGCATCGCGGCCACCCGCGATCCCCTCCCGTATTCGACCCCGTATGTCGCCGTGTCCGGACCCAACAGCCCGACAGCCGACGGGCACAGCGTGGCACATGTGTACGGATGCCGCCGTCGCGGGGGAGCGGAGCCCGGCCTTGGGGGAGGACCGGGCTCCGTGGGATAAGGGGAGAAAACGGCTCTCGGGCCGTGAGCTTGCCGGTGAGGTTCGCCCTCGCCAGGCCTAGGGCCTCTCGTTTGGATCTTGCCGGGCTCGCGTGCCCTGGTGCCGCGCCTCGCCGCGTTGTCGTCACTCCACGACGCTCCGCGTCGCCTCACTCCTCCGCCTTGCGATCCACGGCACCAGACCCCGCTCCCTGATCCGGCCTGATCCAAACGAAAGACCCTAGCTGGCCTTGGACGTTTCCTTGGCGGATTCCTTGGCCTTGGGGGACTCCTCGGCCTTGGGCGACTCCTCGGAGCCGGACGAGCCCGACGAGCCGGACGACTGCGCGGAGCCCTCGGTGATGCCCGCCACCGCCTCCTTGGCCGCCTTCACCGCGTCCTTCGCCAGGTCGGCGCTGCTCGGGGACTTCGCGCCCGCGTAGCCCGTACCGTTGTACGTGAGGGTGATCGTGACGTTCTCCGTACGGGCCACGACCATGGCGTACGCGAATTCCGCACCCGCCTTCTTCAGCGTGTACGTGACCGTCGTCGCCTGGTCGCCGATACCGCTCGCCGGGGCCGTCTTGACGTCCTTGGCGCCCTCCGTGCCCTGGGCGTCGGAGACCTCCGTGGTGTAGTACTTCCCGGCGAGCTGGGCACCGCTGCCGCGCGCCACGTCGGAGTCGTACCGTCGCATCGAGACGTCGAGCCAGCGGTACTGCGAGCCCTTGACGCCCTTGTCGTCCAGACCGTTCCAGGAGCAGCTGGAGCGGCTGGCGATGTCGCTGGACCTGCCCTCCGTACCGCCCTTGCTCTTGGCCTTCGGGACGAGCGAGTCGACCGTCTTGCCGCCGATCGTCTTGCAGGCCTTCGGCAGCTCGCTGTACTTGGCGGGCGGGACGGTCGGGGTCGCCTTGACGCTCGGGCCGGTGGAGGAGGCGTCCGCCTCGCCCTTGCTGTCGGAGTCGGACGAGCAGCCGGCGACGACGAGCATCACCGGAACGGCTGCGCAGGCGAGTATGCGGGTGAGTCGCGAGGCTGATCGGCTCATGGTTCCTTCAGTCGGTCTGTGGTCGTACGGTCCGATCGGCCACGGTAACCGCAGTCCCACGTCCATGTGCCCCGGATCCGGACTCCGCCTCCCGTCGGCGGGTGGCCGGAAACGACGGCGGGGACCGCTACTCGTTCAGCTGGTCGTTGAGCGTACGGGCCAGTCCCCGGGCCTTTTCCTGCAGTTCTTTGCTGTCGGGGACCGCGGCGGGGTGGGCCGGCTGCTCGGTGTACCGGACGGTCACGATCACGTTCGATGTGCGGAACACCACGCTCACGGTGCGGTGCTGGGCGGCCGAACCCGAGCGGGCGAGGACATCGTCCAGGAAGGCGGCGTCACCGAGATCGTCCAGGAGGCGGGGCTCAAGGCCTTCGGGGGTCCCGGAAGGGGTCCCGGAGGGATTTCCGGACGGGCTCCCGGACGGATTCCCGGAAGGGGTCCCGGTGCTTCCGGCGGTGCCTGTCGGTGTGCCTCCGGGGGTGCCTCCTGGGGCGACCGGAGTCGTGGAAGAACCGGTTTGCGGTGCGGTGTCCTGGTTCGAACCCTTCGCGCCCTGCGGCGAACCCGCCCCGGATGCGGAAGCCGTGGCGCTGCCCGAGCCGCTGGTGTCGCCAGTGCCGCCCTTGCCGCCCGTGCCCGTGCTGTCGGTGCCCGTGCTGTCGGTGGCGCCGGGGCTGGGGCTGCCGGTGCCGCTGGGAGTGCCGGTGCCGGCCGCGGGCAGCTTCGCGCCGGTCTCCTTCTCCCCGTAGACCTCCTGAGCCCGCTCGTCGTCGCTCACGGCCGGGTCGTACGACACGACCCGTTCGACGTCGATCGCCAGCTGGTGGGAGGCGTCGGGGGAGTCGGACTTCCAGCTGCAGCCGACGCGGCGGTCGGTGTCGTACGTGACGGCCGCGGTGCCCTGGTACACCTTCTCCTGCTGGTCCTCGGGGAGCGACGCGGTGCCCGGCAGCAGATCCCTGAGCGTGCCGCGCGGCACGGAACCGCAGGCCTCGGTGAGTGTGCGGTACTTGCCGGGCTCAGCCGCGGTCGCGGTGGTGGGGCTGCCCGGCTTGTCGTCCGTGGTGGAGTTGTCGTCGCCGCTGCCACCAGAGCAGCCGGCGGCGGCCACCACGAGGAACGCCGCCAGGCCGGTCACGTACGCGCTGCGCGCCTTTCGCTGCACGGTCCCGGGCTCCGTTCTGTACGTCTGTACGTTCGTTGCGTCTGGACGTCTGTCACGTCCGGGGCTGGGGTTTCGCGCGGGCCCGCGCGAAAACTGCTTGCCGCCCGATCACGGTCGATGGACACAATGTCTATCGCACGCAACGCCGTCGATGCTGGTCGGCTGTCTCTTTTGGCAGCTCTGGTTCCGGTTTTTGCGTTATCCGACTTTCGGGGGAATCGAGGAGCTATGTCGTACGTAGAGATGCCGGGCGCGAAGGTCCCGATCCGGATGTGGGCGGACCCCGCGTCGGTTGAGGAAGGGGCGATGCAGCAGCTGCGGAATGTCGCGACGCTGCCCTGGATCAAGGGCCTCGCCGTGATGCCGGACGTGCACTACGGCAAGGGCGCGACGGTCGGTTCGGTGATCGCGATGCATGGCGCGGTGTGCCCGGCGGCGGTGGGCGTGGACATCGGCTGTGGAATGTCGGCGGTGAAGACGTCCCTGACGGCGAACGACCTGCCGGGCGATCTCTCGCGACTGCGCTCCAAGATCGAGCAGGCGATCCCGGTGGGCCGGGGGATGCATGACGACGCGGTGGATCCGGGCCGGATGCACGGGTTCGCGACGGCGGGGTGGGACGACTTCTGGGGGCGGTTCGACGGGGTCGCCGATTCGGTCAAATTTCGCCAGGAGCGCGCCACGAAGCAAATGGGAACGCTCGGATCGGGAAATCACCATATTGAAGTGAGCGTCGACTCCCTGGGGTCGGTGTGGCTCACGCTTCACTCCGGCTCCCGGAACATCGGCAAGGAACTGGCCGAGCACCACATCGGCGTGGCCCAGAAGCTGCCGCACAATCAGGGGCTGGTCGACCGAGATCTGGCCGTCTTCGTCTCGGAAACGCCGCAGATGGCGGCGTACCGAAACGATCTCTTCTGGGCGCAGGAGTACGCGAAGTACAACCGCGCGATCATGATGGGGCTGCTCAAGGACGTGATCCGCAGGGAATTCAAGAAAGCCCGGGTCACCTTCGAGCAGGAGATCAGCTGCCATCACAACTATGTCGCCGAGGAACGGTACGACGGCATGGACCTGCTGGTGACACGCAAGGGCGCGATCCGGGCCGGTTCCGGTGATTACGGGATCATCCCCGGGTCGATGGCCACCGGCACGTACATCGTCAAGGGGCTCGGAAACACGGCGGCCTTCAACTCGGCTTCGCACGGCGCCGGTCGGCGCCTGAGCCGTAACGCGGCGAAGCGTCGATACTCCGCTCGCGACCTGGAGGAACAGACGAAGGGCGTGGAGTGCCGAAAGGACTCGGGCGTGGTGGACGAGATCCCGGCGGCGTACAAGCCGATCGAGCAGGTCATCGACCAGCAGCGTGACCTGGTCGAGGTGGTGGAGAAGCTGAAGCAGGTCGTCTGTGTGAAGGGCTGAGCGGAGGGCCGTAGGGCGGGGGCGCAGGTCAGAGGGCAGTGCTGAAGTCCGCACTGCCCTCTGTGCCTCAACTTCCGAGTGGCTCCTGATGTCCGAGTGGCTCCTGCGGGGGCAGCGCGATCTGGCCGGTGCGCAGGCGCCAGAGGCGGAGGCTGCGACTCGCCACCGTTCGGCCGAGAATCTGAGCGGCATCCGCGGAATTGCCGGCAGTGAGCAGGACGCGATCCTCCCAGTCCTTCCAGCGCCGGCGTGGGGGAGCGACCTTCATATCGGCCGGGCGCTTCCAGGAGGCGAGTGACGCGGCGGAGGTCCGCTTGCGCTCCAAGGCAAGGCAGCCCGGGTAGTAGAGGTCTTCGGCCAGTCGCATGGCCGCTTCCTTGGTGTAGGCGACGTTGTAGATGGCGTCACGGGTGTTGCGCTTGATGATGCGCTTGGCGCCTGTCAGTTGCCGTGTGTAGCGGCAGAGGTGGACCCCGACGGCCGTACTGGCCGTTGTCAGGGAAACGAACGGATAGCCCTGCCCCGTGAGGCCGATAGAGCCGTCCGCGTCGATGACACCCCGTAGGTAGTCACGTCGGGAGAACGCTACGCGGGGTGGAGCGATCTTCTTGGACTTACGGCCGTAGGGAAGGCCGAGTTGATGCAGCGTGTTTCTGGCTTCGAGGGAACACAGGGTCCACGTTGCCGAGTGGTGCGTCTCGGTGAAATTCGTGGCCCGGACGCGTTCGCTGATGGAGCTGTTGTACGGGGTCAGCCGCTGGAACGCACGCAGGATCTCGATATCGCGGACGTTGATCTCGACGGTGAGGCTGCCTTTGTTGCCGACTCCCTGAGCCAAATGCCCGTCGGCCTGCAAGAAGCCGTACATATAGGCGTAGTTGGGGTCCTCAAGGTTTATGAAGCCTGTGCTCCGGACGCTGAGCACGTCATCGAGGGTGTCTTGATGGGCGCCGGAGCTAGGCTCGCGTTCAGCCATGGGGAAGGTCTCGCTTCCTTGACGGTCGGGCCCTTGGGAGGGAGGGCAATCCCACCCAAGGGTCGTTTTGTGCGCTGTTGTTGTGATTGACCGTATGTGCAGCACTCCATCCGCACACGCGAACCCAGATCGCTCACTCGAACGAGTGGGCAGCGCTTCGCGCGTCTCCGGTGCTGTCAGGGCATGCGTTTCGCGGTGAATACCGCGTGGCCCGCGTACATCCAGGCCACGTCCACCTCGATGAAGCCCGCCTCGCGCAGCCAGTCGAGGTGGTCGGGGAGCGAGGACGGCTTGTCGTACGGGTCCGGGCCCGGGAGGCGGTAGTAGTTCCAGCCCGCCGTCTCGAACGCCACGGCCGCCTCGTCGCCGCCGAACTGTTCCCGGGACGCGCGGCGTACGGCCTGGTCCCAGTGGTCGGCCGCGAGTGCGCGGGCGGTGGGGCCGGTGGGTTCGACGAGGTCGGCCATGACGAAGACGCCGCCCGGCGCCAGCATGGCGTGGAGGTCGCGGTAGAGAGCGCGTTTGCCCGGACCGTCCAGGTGGTGCACGGCCAGGGAGGTCATGATCCCGCCGTACGTGGCGCCCTCGCGCCACTCGCGGTCCTCGATGTCCGCCCGTACGCGCGTGTGCCGGTCACCGAAGGGGGCGAGGCGTTCGGCGGCCAGGTCGAGCATCTCGGGGGAGCCGTCCAGCAGGGTCACCCGGCCTTCGGGCCGGCGGCGCAGGTACTCCTCCGCCAGTCTGCCCTCGCCGCAACACAGGTCGAGCACATGGGAGCTGGGGAGATCGGTCAGTACGTCGCAGACGGTGCTGATCTGTTCCCGCCGTCGCGGTACGAAGGTGTCTCCGTACGTGGCGAACAGTTCGGTGTCGGACGGTCGCCAGGTCTCGGGTGCCGGGACCGGTGCCTCGCTCATGCTGCCTCCGTCGGTTCGGCCGTGTCGATCCCGGGGGGGCGGGTCATGGGCAACCGCTCCGGGTTCCGGGGCATCGTCGGGCATCGGGGCGGTGCTCATCAACGGGGTTTCCGACGGGTTTTCCGGCGGGCGCGACGTCAGGTCCGTCATTCGGCCTCGGGGCCGGCGGCCAAGCGGTTCCTGCTGACGGCCGAGCGGTTCCTGTCCGGGCCCCGCCTCTCGGGGGAACCAGGGAAGCCAGGGAAACTCCTCAAGTAACTTGGCAAAGTTACTTGAGGAGTTTTACGGTGGAGGCATGACCACGAAACCCCGGCCGCAGCAGTCCGCGGTGTCCGTCGCGACCGCACAGCGTCTCCAGGACGCGATGAAACGGCTGCGCGCACGGCTGCGTGCCGAGTCGGGGCAGAACGCGACCGGTCTGACCGTCACGCAGCTCGGTGTACTGGCGAGCGTCATACGGGAGGGACCCGTCACCGCCGCCCGGCTCGCCGCGCTGGAGCATGTCAGCGCGCAGGCCATCGCGCAGAGCCTGGCGGTGCTCAAGGACGCGGGGCTGATCCACAGTGAGCCCGATCCGCGGGACGGCCGTAAGAAGCTGATCAGCGCCGACGTCTCCGCGACCGAGCTGATAGACCGGGTCATGGCGGGCCGCGCCTCGTTCCTGGCGCGCGCCATCGAGCAGGTGGTCGCCCCGGACGAGCGCGAGGACGTCGAGAAGGCCATCGAACTGCTGGAGCGGTTCGCCGAGGTCGATCTCGGCGGGGACGCGATATGAGCGCCGCTGCCGCCCGGGGCGACGGCCCGGCCGGCGGGCTGAAGCGCAACCCCTTCGCGTGGCAGTTCACCACCCCGCTCTACGTGGGCTCCGCCCTCAACCCGATCAACAGCGCCATCATCGCGACCGCCCTGGTGCCCATCGCCGCCGATCTGCACGTCTCGGTGGGCGCCACCGCCGTCCTCGTCTCCTCGCTCTACCTGGCCAGCGCCGTCGCCCAGCCCACCGCGGGAAAGCTGGCCGAGGTGTTCGGACCGCGCCGGATCTTCCTGTCCGGCATCGTGCTCGTACTGCTGGGAGGCCTGGTCGGCGGGGCCGGGCACAACCTGACGACGCTGACCGTCGCCCGGGTCCTGATCGGCGTCGGCACCTCGGCCGCGTTCCCCTGCGCGATGGTGGTGATCCGGCGCCGCGCCGAGGAGGCCGGCCTGGACGCGCCGCCCGGCGGGGTGCTCGGCGGCCTCGCCATCGCCGGCATGGCCACGACCGCCGTCGGCCCGCCGATCGGCGGTCTCCTGGTCGGTGCCGGGGGCTGGCGCTGGGCCTTCCTCATCAACCTCCCGGTCACCGCGATCGCCCTGGCGATGGCGCTGCGCCGGCTGCCCAAGGACCCCGTACTCGACCGTGCGGACAGGGGCTTCCGTACGATCGCCGGCCGGATCGACCTGCCCGGCATCCTCGGCTTCGCCACGTCGATGACCGCGCTGGTCGTCTTCCTGATGGGCCTGCCCCGCGCCGAGTGGGCCGCGCTCGCCGTGTTCGTCGTGGCCGCCGTGCCCACGGTCGTACGGGAACTGCGCACCACCACGCCGTTCTTCGACCTGCGTGGCCTCGCCGCCAACGGCGCCCTGGCCCGCACCTATCTGCGCCAGGCCCTCACCCTGCTCGGCGTCTACACCGTGATGTACGGCATGACGCAGTGGATGGAGGCCGCGCACGGCTTCTCCGCCGTGACGGCGGGGCTCCTGCTGCTCCCGATGGGCGCCGTCTCGGCGCTGCTCTCGCGCCCGCTCGCCCGCCGCAACCTGGTGCGCGGACCGCTGCTGGCCGCGGCCGTGACGATGGTGGTCGGCTCGGCCGGGATCATGCTGCTCACCTCGCACAGCCCGGCGATCGCGATCGTCCTCGTCTCGCTGGTCTTCGGCGTCATATCGGCCGCCGGCACGGTCGGCAACCAGACCGCGCTCTACCTCGCGGCGCCGGCCGACGGGATCGGTACCGCCTCCGGACTGTTCCGGACCTTCGGATACCTCGGAAGCATCACCTCCGCGGTGATCGCGGGCATCGTCTTCCGTGACGGCGCGAGCGATCACGGCCTGCACCTTCTCGGCCTCGTCCTGGTCGCGGCGGGCATCGCCGTACTCCTGCTGACGGTCCTGGACCGCCGGCTGATGGCCCGGGGCACCTCTGCGAATACCGGCACCTCTACGAACACCGACCCCCCTGTGGACACCGCGTCCGCAGCGAATACCGCGAACGCGGCGACCACCCCCCGTAAGGAGAACCCCGCATGACCACCCCTGCCCTCCCCGAGATCGCCCCCGAGCGGACCGCCCTGCTGGCGATGGACTTCCAGAACGGGATCGTCGCGTCCGTCCCCGAGTCCGACGCGCTCGTCGAGCGGGTCAAGGGCGCGATCGCCGACGTCCGTGCCGCCGGGGGAACCATCGGCTACGTCCGCGTCGCCTTCACCGAGGACGACTGGGCGAAGATCCCGGCGACGAACAAGACCTTCAGCGCGGTCGCCGGGGCGAAGATGATGCACCACGAGGACGACGCCACGCGGATCGACGAGCGGATCGCCCCCGAGGGCGACGACATCGTCGTCCGTAAGATCCGCTTCGGCGCGGTCTCCACCACCGACCTCGACGATCAGCTGCGCGCCCGTGGCATCGACACCGTGATCCTCTCCGGTATCAGCACCAGCGGCGTCGTCCTGTCCACGCTCATGGACCTGGCCGACCGCGACTACCGCGTCTACGTCCTGACCGACGGCGTCGCCGACCACGCCCCGGACGTCAACCGCGTCCTGGTCCACGAGGTGTTCCCGTCCCGCGCCCACCTGATCGACACGGCCCGGCTGGCCGAGCTGCTCAAGGCCGCCTGACCCGCGGTCACTTCCGGCCGGGCAGCTTCAGGTTGCTGAGTTCGGTGACTCTCAGCAGGCGCGTCAGTGCGAGATACGCCAGCGCCATCACCAGCCCGCCGGACGTCAGCGTCAGCGCCGTGTGCCACGTTCCGGTGGACGGCAGTGTGGCGGGCAGCGCGCCGGAGGTGGTGCGGGTCGTGAACCAGCCGAGAGCCGCCGCGACGGCGGACGCCAGGGTCAGTCTGGTGTACGTGCGGGTCAGGCGCCGACCGTCGATGCGGCCCCCGAGGCGGCGGCGCAGGACGTTGGCCGTGAGCAGCAGGCCCACCGCGTAGGAGAGCGTGTACGCGGCGGCCATGCCGGTCACGGACCAGCGCGCGGGCAGCAGGACATGGCACGCGGTGGCGAGGGTGATGTTGACGGCGGCGGTCCAGGTCGCCATCCAGAACGGGGTACGGGTGTCCTCGAAGGCGTAGAAGCCGCGCAGCAGCAGGTACTGCGCGGCGAAGGGGATCAGGCCGAGCCCGAAGGCCTGGAGCATCTGGCCCAGTGGCCGCGCGGAGGCGGCGTCGGCCGCGCCGTGGGCGAACAGCAGCGTCGAGATCTGCGGGCCGAACGCGAGGAAGAAGAACGCCGACGGCACGATGACGACACCGGAGACACGCAGCGCCCGGGACAGGTCCGCGCGCAGGTCGGCCACGCGGCCCTCGGCGGCGGCCCGGCTCATCCTCGGCAGCAGAGCGGTGACCAGCGAGACGGTGACGATGGACTGGGGCAGCAGCCAGATCGTCTGCGCGTACGAGTACGCGGAGTAACCGGCCCCGGCCTGGGGCAGTTTCTGGTCGGCGGCGTTGGCGTAGTTGGTGACCACGGCCAGGGCGACCTGGTTGACCAGCACGAAGAGCAGGGTCCAGCGGGCGGCCCGGACGGATCCGCCGAGGCCGGTGCCGCGCCAGTCGAACCTGGGGCGCAGCCGTACGCCCGCCGCCCGGACGAACGGGATCAGCGCCAGCGCCTGGAGCGCGATCCCGCAGGTCGTACCGATGCCCAGCAGCCGTACCTGCTCCGGGGTGATGTCCTCGACCCGGTCCGGCACGGTCATCAGGCCGAGGTAGAGGCCGAACATGGTGATGAGCACGACGTTGTTCAGCACCGGCGTCCACATCATCGCGCCGAACTTGCCTCGCGCGTTGAGGACTTGGCCCAGGATGGCGAAGAGGCCGTAGAAGAGGATCTGCGGCAGCAGGAACCGCGCGAAGACCACCGTCAGCTGGAACGCGTCGTGGCTCTCGGGGGTGTCCCGCATGTACAGCCCCACGATCGCGGGGGCTGCCCACACGGCCAGTACCGTGCCGGCCCCGAGTACGCACATGACGAGGGTGAGCAGGCGCTGCTCGTACGCGCGCCCGCCGTCGGGCTGTTCCAGCCGCGCCCGTACGAGTTGCGGTACGAGTACGGAGTTGAGCGCCCCGCCGATCAGCAGGGTGTAGAGGCTGGTGGGCACGGTGTTGGCGGTGTTGTACGTACTGGCCAGCAGGCCCGTGCCGAGGGCGCCGGCCTGGAGCACGTTCCGGATGAGACCGGTGGCGCGGGACACGACCGTGCCCAGCGCCATGAGTATGGAGGAGCGGGCGAGCCCGCCGCCCGCCGGTTCCGGTGCCTCTGCCGCCTCTGTTTTCTCTGCGCGCGGCGGCCGGTGGCCGGGCGCCGCGCTCTTCGCCCCCTCGATCATCGGATCAATCTATGGGCCGGGGCCCGGAAACGTGAATTGGGGCCTGGGGAAAGGGAGTTGGGGCCGGGAAGGTCGGGGCTGTGAAGGTCGGGGCCGGGAGCGCGTGCGTCCCGGCCCCGGACACGTCACAGCTCCCGGTGCACCTTGGTGTTCGAGGCCTGGGCGCGCGGCCGGAGCACCATGAGGTCGACGTTGACGTGGCTCGGGCGGGTGACCGCCCAGGTGATCGTGTCGGCGACATCGTCGGCGGTGAGGGGCTCGGCGACGCCCGCGTAGACCTTCGCCGCCTTCTCCGTGTCGCCGTGGAAGCGAGTGGTGGCGAACTCCTCCGTCTTGACCATGCCGGGCGCTATCTCGATCACCCGGACCGGGGTGCCGACGATCTCCAGGCGGAGGGTCTCGGCGAGGACATGGGCGCCGTGCTTGGCGGCGACATAGCCCGCGCCGCCCTCGTATGTAGCGTGGCCCGCCGTGGAGGAGAGGACGACGACCGTGCCGTCGCCGCTCGCGGTGAGGGCGGGGAGCAGGGCCTGGGTGACATTGAGGGTGCCGATGACGTTCGTCTCGTACATCTGACGCCACTCGGCGGGATCGCCGGTGGCCACCGGGTCGGCGCTGAGGGCGCCCCCGGCGTTGTTGAGCAGCACCTTCACGGAGGGGAAGCGGCCGAGGTCGGCGGCGAAGGCGTCGACGGCCGGGCGGTCGGTGACATCGAGGGCGTACGCGGTGGCCTGCCCGCCGGCGGCGGTGATCTCCGCGGCGAGCGCCTCGATACGGTCCTTGCGGCGGGCGGTGACGACAACGTGGTAGCCGGCCTCGGCGAGCTGCCGGGCGGTTGCCGCACCGATGCCGCTGCTCGCTCCGGTGACGACGGCGATGGGGGTTCCGGCGGCGGTCATGACGTAACTCCTCGCGCGTGTGATCGATGTCAGGCCAGGATAGGCAGGGTGCGCCGGGCGTGGCCGGGCCCGTCCACAGCGCGGACCGGTATCGCTGCCCGCAGGTCAGTGGCCGCGTGGTGCGTACATGATCACGGCCATACCGGCCAGGCAGATCAGTGCCCCGGTGACGTCCCAGCGGTCCGGGCGGTAGCCGTCGGCGACCATGCCCCAGGCGATCGAGCCCGCGACGAACACCCCGCCGTACGCGGCGAGGATGCGGCCGAACTCGCCGTCCGGCTGGAGCGTGGCGACAAAGCCGTACAGGCCCAGCGCGATGACTCCGGCACCGATCCAGATCCAGCCGCGCCCGCCGCCGTTGCCGTCGCCGCGTACGCCCTGCCAGACGAGCCAGGCGCCACCGATCTCGAAGAGGGCGGCGACGAGGAAGAGGGCGACGGAGCGGAGCACGAGCATCCGGACAGCCTGCCATGCCGCGATGAGCGGATGAACGGCGGTGCATGCGACGGGGGTGCAGGTGACCGGGGTGCATGCGGGTGACCGGGTGCGCGTCGGGCTGAGGGGTGGCCCGGATCGCGGGGTGGTGGTCGGTACCTTCCCGCCATGGTTGTCATGCGCAGAGCGCTGCTGGTGCTGGTGTCCGCCGCTACGGCGGTGGCGATGGGAGCGGGGCCGGGGATCGGCGCCGGAAAGGGCGGAGGTGCCGGCGACGAAGCCGGTGCCGCCGCGCCGGAGGCCGACCTGTCGCACCATGGTCATACGTCGCTTTCGGGCGGCCGCCTCACGGTTCGGTTCGAATCCGAGAACCACGGCCCTGCCGGGCTCACGGACGCGACCGTACGACTGGACTTCTCCGTCCCGCCGACGGCCGGTCAGGCGCTGCCGTCGAACTGCCTGTGGTCCGGCGACCGGACGGTCCTGTGCGGTACGGGGAAGCTCCGGCGGGTCGGCAGGAGCCACAGGACCGCTCTCGACCTCAAGACCGTCGGCAGTCCGGCCGAGGTGGTCGTATGGGTCGGCACCGCCTGGAACGGCGGGGCGAGCGACCCCAATCCGGAGAACGACCGGCATCGGGTGCTGACACCGGACACCGGGGATCTGTACGCCTTCTGATTCCGAGACCGTGATGCGGCTGAGTGGCTGAGTGGCTGAGTGGCTGAGCGGTTGGCGCGGCTGAGAGGCTGACCGCCCAGCTCGGCCGACTACGCCGCCGCGCCACCGAACTCGCGTACCGCTTCCTCCACGATCGCCGCCAGCCGGGCGTGGTGCGCGCCGCGCCAGTACACCCGTCCGCAGGCCGTGCACTGCGCGAAGACGTCGTACGAACGCTGCGTGCCGTGCTCCAGTCGTTCCGCCACGGAATCCTTGTCCGCCGGGCCCAACTCGCCGTTGCAGGCGGTGCAGCGGGTCCATGGTGCGAGGTCCGGCGCGAAGCGTTCCAGTACGTCGCGGAGCTGGTCGTCGGGGCGGTCGCTGTAGATGTACGCCCCGGCCCAGATCTCGCGGCGTCGCAGCAGGCCGCGGTCCCGGGACAGCATCACCCGGCGTTCGGCGGCGGAGCGGGTGGCCAGCGCGGGGTCCCCGATGTCCTCGCTCTCGTACGCCGCGTCGACCCCCAGCAGCCGCAACCGCCGTGCCAGCGTGCCGAGATGGACGTCGAGCAGGAAGCGCAGCGGCGCGCCGGGCACCCGCTGCGGCCGGTTCACGGCCCGTACCTCCACCGATTCGCCCGCGGCGGGAAGGTGCGAGACGGGCACTTCACGGCCGTCGACCAGGAGGTGACCGGCTTCGGTGAGCGGGACGCCGAGGGATTCGACGGCGTGACCGAGGGTGGACGAGCCGTCGGTGAGCAGGGCCGTACGTCCCTGGCGTCGCTCGGCCGCGACGAAGAGGCGCAGCTCAGGGGCGAAGTCGATCTGGATCTCGGGTCCGTTCACGTGGTCAGGATGTCATCGGGCCCGGGAACGGGCCAGGCCTTTCCGGGCCGCCCCGGGCGGCGGGTACGCCCCCGGGTGGCCCTACGCGCCCGCGCGGCCGTACGCCGTCGGGGGCACGCCGACCGTCGCCGTGAAGTCCCGTACGAAATGCGCCTGGTCGCTGTAGCCCAGGTCGGCGGCCAGCCGCGCCCAGTCGGCCTCGCCGCCCGGGGCCGACTCCGCGCGTTCGAGCGCCTCGTGAATGCGGTAGCGCAGGATCACCCACTTCGGTCCCACTCCCACGTAGGCGGCGAACAGCCGTTGCAGCGAGCGCACCGAGAGCCCTTCCGCCTCGGCGAGCCGGGCCACGCGCCGGGTCGTACGGTCCGTCCGGATCCGTTCGACCAGCTCCATCGCGAGGGTGGCCCGCGGGTCCGGCCGTGGGCCGAGCCTCAGCAGATACGCGTCGAGGGCGGCCACACGGGCGTCCTCGACGGCGGTGCCGATTTCCTCAAGGGGTTCGGACCGGACCTCGGGCGGGCCGAGTACCGTCGCGATGTCCGCTTCCGTCGTCGCCGGCATGACCTCGGCGATCGGCACCCGCCGCCCCGTCCACTCCGACACGGGCCACCCCGGCGCGAACGGCCGGAAGCCGCCCGGCCGGAACTGCACCCCGCACACCCGGCCCCGCCCCTCCAGCTTCTGGGTGAACAGTTCCAGGCCGATGCCCGCGACCTCCGCGACCTCCGCGAAGTCGGTGCCGTCAGGCCCATGGCCGTACCGCTGGAACACGACATTGACCGACGGATGCGGCACCACTTGGGAGGCGAACGGCTGCTCCAGATCCCAGTCGATCAGCCAGTAGTGCTCCAGATACGGCCGCAGGGCCGGGTCCGGCTCGCGGCGGCGGAAACGTACGCGCGCGAAGAGGTCGGGGGCATCGACGATGCCCCGGGTGTCACGCCGCGGACCAGCCCTGCCAGCCATGACAGGAATCCTATGTCGCGTTTGTTCAATACGGAGGGGTCGGCCGCCCCTACGGTCGAATGCATGAGCGAAAAGATCAGTACGCTGCTGGAGATGGCGGCCGACCGCACCCTTCCCGTCGTCCGTGGCATCACCGACGACCACCTCACCGCGCCGACCCCGTGCAGCGCGTACGACGTGCACGCCCTGGCCGACCATCTCTTCCAGGTCCTGGTGAACTTCCAGGTGCTGGCCGCCAAGGGCGACACCGATTTCGGGGCCGCCCCCGAGCATCTGGAGGGGGCGTGGCGCGACCGGTTCGCCGACGAGACCGTCCGGCTCATCGCGGCCTGGGACGCGCCGGGCGCCGAGGAGGGCACCACGGGGGCGATGGGGATGCCGGCCAGGACGGTGGGCTCGATGGCGCTCGGTGACCTGACCGTGCACGGATGGGACCTGGCGCGCGCGACCGGGCAGCCGTACGAGCCGGAGCCGGCGGTTGTCGAGATGCTCCGGGGGGACTTCGGGGCGCTGGCGACGAAGGCGCGTGCGATGGGTGTGTTCGGGGAGCCGGTGCCGGTACCGGAGGACACCGGTCCGTTCGAGGCGCTGCTGGCGCTGACGGGCCGCGACCCGGGCTGGACCCGCCCGTAAGCGGAGCGACCCGGGCTGGACCCGCCCGTAGGGCCCGGGTTGCGCCGGTTCGTAGGGCCCGGGTTGTGCCGGCTCGGAGCGGGGAGCCGGGGAGCGGGATCGATGACGCGGGGCCCTGTCTCCTCACGGCAGCGCCTGCTCCGCCCAGATCACCTTGCCCCCAGGCGTGTACCGGGTGCCCCAGCGCTCGGCGAACTGCGCGACCAGGAACAGCCCGCGACCGCCCTCGTCCGTGGCCCCCGCGTACCGGAGGTGGGGCGACGTACTGCTGGAGTCCGAGACCTCGCAGATCAGGTTGCGTACGTGCAGCAGCCGTACCCGGATCGGGCCGGTCGCGTAGCGCAGGGCGTTGGTGATCAGCTCGCTGAGGATCAGCTCCGTGGTGAACGCGACCTCGCCCAGCCCCCACTCCTCCAGCCGCTCGATCACGGCCGCGCGTACGACGGCGACCTCCGAGGGGTGGGCGGGCACGTCCCACTCGGCGATGCTGTCGGCCGGGAGCACGCGGGTACGGGCGACGATCAGCGCGATGTCGTCGCTGGGGCGGGCCGGCAGCAGCGCGTCGAGCACCGCCGAGCAGGTCTCCTCCGGGCCCCGGTCCCCGCCTGCCAGGGCCGTGCGCAGCAGTTCCAGCCCGGCGTCGATCTCGCGGCTGCGGTCCTCGATGAGACCGTCGGTGTACAGGACGAGATGGCTGGCCTCCGGCAGCAGCAGATCCACCGTCTCGAACGGCAGCCCGCCCAGCCCCAGCGGAGTCCCGGCCGGCAGGTCGAGGAACTCCACGCTCCCGTCGGGCAGGACCAGCGCGGGCGGCGGGTGTCCGGCGCGGGCCATCGTGCAGTGCCGGGTCACCGGATCGTAGATCGCGTACAGGCAGGTCGCGCCCGTGACCAGCCCGCCGCCGCCCGCGATGCCCTCGTCCTGGTCGATACGGGCGATCAGTTCGTCCAGATGGGACAGGATCTCGTCGGGCGGCACGTCCAGCGTGGAGAAGTTGTGGACCGCCGTACGCAGCCGTCCCATCGTGGCGGCCGCGTGCAGACCGTGCCCGACGACGTCTCCTACGACCAGCGCCACCCGGGCGCCGGGCAGCGGGATGACGTCGAACCAGTCGCCGCCCACTCCCGACTCGGCCGGCAGGTAGCGGTAGGCGACGTCGAGGGCGTTCTGCTCGGGCAGCACGCGGGGCAGCAGGCTGCGTTGCAGCGTCTCGGCCATGGCGTGCTCGCGTGTGTAGCGGCGCGCGTTGTCGATGCAGACCGCCGCGTGGCCGGCCAGGTCCTCGGCGAGGGAGACGTCCTCCTGCTCGAAGGCTTCGGGCCGTTCCGAACGCCAGAAATTCACGACCCCGAGGAGGACTCCGCGGGCCCGCAGCGGCGCGGTGACCAGTGAGTGGACGCCGTAGTCGATGACCTGGCCGGTCGTCTCGGGGTCCTGGGCCTGCCAGCCGGTGGCCCGGCGGAGATCGGGTTCGACGGTCCCGCGCCCGCTTTCCAGGCTCCATGCCTGGGGGGTGGACGAGCGGAACGAGAAGACCTTGCCCAACCGGTAGAACGGATGGTCGTCCCGGATGCCGCGGATCGCCGTACGGCGCATGTCGGCCACGGTCACCTCGGCAGGCTCCTCGCCTCTCAGGACGGCCTCCGCGAGGTCCACGGTCGCGAAGTCGGCGAACCTCGGGACCGCCACCCGTGCCAGCTCCTCGGCGGTCCGGGTCACATCGAGGGTGGTGCCGATCTCCACACCGGCGTCGTACAGCAGTTTGAGGCGCCTCTGCGCCACTTCCGCCCGGCCGGTGATCGCACGCAGTTCGGTCGAGTCGCGGAGTGTCGCGACGCTGCCGGGCGGCCCTCCGTCACGGTCGGTGGAGCGGTTGTTCACCGCCAGCATCCGGTCCCCGGTCGTCACCACCTCGTCGGTGACGGCGCGTCCCGAGGACAGCAGGTCGGCGATGTGCGGGTCCAGGCCGAGACCGGTGACGGGCCGGCCCTCCGGGCGCGGAGGCAGGCCGAGAAGGCGGATGGCCTCGTCGTTGGCGAGCATGAGCTTCCCGTCGCCGTCGACGATGAGCACGCCCTCCCGTACGACGTGCAGAACCGCGTCGTGGTGCTCGTACATCCGCGTCATCTCGACGGGGTCCAGCCCGTGGGTCTGACGGCGCAGCCGACGGCCCACCAGCGCGGTGCCCCCCGTGGCCAGGGCCAGCGCGACGGCTGCGGCGCCGAGGAGGATCGGGATCTCACGGTTGGTGAGGCTGCTCACCTTCTTGATCGTGATCCCGGCGGACACCAGGCCGACCACCTTGCCCCGGGAGTCGAAGACGGGGGTGATGGTCCGCGTCGCGGGGCCGAGAGTGCCGTGGATGGTCTCGGTGAGGGTGTGGCCGTGGAGCGAGGGCCCGATGGTGCCGATGTAGGGCATCCCGATGCGCTTGGGGTTGGGGTGGGTGAGGCGGACTCCCTTCGTGGTGATGACGACGACGAAGTCGAGCCCGGAGGCTTTGCGGACCGCCTCGGCCCTGGGCTGCAGGATCGCTGTCGGGTTGGGGGAACGCAGGGCGGCCACCATTCCGGGCGAGTTCGCGAAGGCGGTGGCGACGGCGACGGAACGGTTGCGCGCCTCCTGGGTGGTGTTGTTCCGGGAGACGAGCAGGAGGGTGGCCAGCGAGGCCCCGATGAGCAGCAGGACGATCACCAGTTGCAGGATGAACACCTGCGCGGCGACGGTACGTACGTTGAGCCACCACGGAAGGCCGTTGGGCCACCACGGACGGCGCCGTGCCGGTGACGTCCGCGGGCCACCGCGCCGGAACCTTCCTCGCCACCCGCGTGTCGTGCGCGAGTGCTCACGCCGCCGACTCCGTGGGCGCCGACCGGAGCGTGCGGTCAGGGTACGAGCCCAGGATCGACCCATATTTCGGGCCATGTACCTACATCTACACTGCCTGCCTGAGGACGGCGAATGCTGCGGTGGGGCGGTACCGGGGTGGCGTTCCTCAGTTGGTGGCGCTGTGCTCGGTAGCTCTGTGTTCGGTAGCGCTGTGCAGGGGACGACCACTGAGGAGGTTCCAGCGGCCGTCGCGCCCGCTGAGTTCGGTGACGGTCAGGGGGCGTACGTCGATCCTCCAGAACGCCTGCGGTGTCGCGCCGAGGGCGTGGACGGCGGCGGCGCGGATGATGTCGGGTTCGGCGACGGCGACGACGCGGCGTGTGGAGTGTGTGCTCTTCTCCGCGCTGTTTTTCTCCGCGCTCAGGCTGTCGAGTTCCGAGCTCAGGCTGTCGAGCCAGTGGCCGACGCGGGTGTGCAGCGCCAGCAGGGACTCTCCGCCGTGCGGGGCGGCGGCGGGGTCCGACAGCCAGGCGGCGACCGACTCCGGTTCGGCGGCGGCCACGTCATCGAGGGTCCGGCCCTGCCAGCGGCCCATCGCGCACGGGGCGAGGCCGGCGAGGGGGTGGGCGTCGAGACCGAGCACTTCGGCGGTACGGCGGCAGCGGGGGGAGGGGGAGACGTAGCGGGCGGTGGTGCGGGGGGAGGTCGTGCGTGTCGTGCGTAGGGGGTCCGGTCCGGCGTCCGGCACGAGGTCCCGTACGGCGTCGCGTGCGGCTTCGGCCTGACGCAGCCCGGCGGGGTCGAGCGCGTCGTCTCCACCTTCGAAACCTTCGAAGCGGGCCTCGCGCAGGGCTGTGCTCATGGCCGGTGAGATGAACATCACCCGGGTCGTCATACGGCTCTCCTCGGCTTTCCCTCGGCTGTTTCAGCTTCCCGCCGACGGTTCCGCTCCGGGTCCGTCGGAGCGGCGGCGGGAGCGGCGGCGGGGCAACTCCCGTACCGCGCGGGGCGTTCGACGCGCACCGTATGCCGTGGTCCGGCGGCGGGGGAAGGAGGGGAAGGGCCCCTTGGCCCGCCTCCCGGTTCGCGGTACGTTCGCGTCGATATCACGACGGCAGGACGGAAGCCCGGTGAGATTCCGGCACGGTCGCGCCACTGTATTCCGGGTGCCGGCTGCGTACAGCGCGGCGCGGACCCGGTGAGTCAGACCCGATGGTCGTCGTACGAGCTCCACTGAACGGGACGCGAGTTCCCCAAGGAGGTTCCGCCATGGCTCAGTCCATTGCGCCCCCGGCCGTTTCGCCCACCGCCACCCCGGTGGCCCCGATACCTCTGCGCGCGGTTCTGCCGTGGGCGGTCTTCGTCGGCACCCTGATGCTGGTCCTGCTGTACTTCGTCGGCGCCGAGCAGGGCGCGACGTCGGTGTTCTCGGGGGCGGGTGTGCACGAATGGGTGCACGACGGCCGTCACCTGCTCGGCTTCCCCTGCCACTGACCACTGACGGAGATCACGCGCATGCATGCCTCCACCGTCAGAAGTCTCCTTGTTCGCGGCATGATCGCGGGCGTACTGGCCGGACTCTTCGCGTTCGCGCTGGCCTATGTGGTGGGTGAGCCCTCGGTACGGGACTCCATCGCGCTGGAGGAGACACGTTCCGGTTCGGCACCCACCACCAACGGGGAGCACGCGGATCACGCGGCTCCCCAGGGGGAGGGGCAGAGTGAAGAAGAGGAGGAAGAACTGGTCAGCAGGCCGGTCCAGTCGACGTTCGGACTGGCCACCGGCGTTCTCGTGTACGGGGTGGCCCTGGGCGGAATCGCCTCGCTGGTCTTCTCCGTAGGCCTGGGCAGGTTCGGCAGGTTCGGCCCGAGAGCGACAGCGGCCCTGATCGCGGGGGCCGCCTTCACGACGGTCTATTTGGTGCCGTTCCTGAAGTATCCGGCGACCCCACCGGCGGTCGGCAACCCGGACACCATCGGGAAACGCACCACGCTGTTCTTCCTGATGATCGTGCTCAGCGTGTTGCTGGCGGCCGTCGCCGTCATCGCGGGAAGACGCCTGGCCCCACGCCTGGGCAACTGGAACGCGTCGGTCGCCGCCGGGGCGGGTTACGTCGTCGCGGTGGGCCTGGCCTGTCTGGTCCTGCCCGCCAACACGGACGCCGTTCCGCAGGCCTTCCCGGCAGCCCTGCTGTGGGAGTTCAGGCTGGCGTCGCTCGGCGTACAGGCTCTGCTGTGGACGGCCTTCGGGCTGATCTTCGGGGAGTTGGCCGAGCGGGTGCTGTCGCAGCGGAGGCCTTCCGGGGCGTCGGCGGATGCGGCAGCGGACGCGGATGCGGATGAGGCCGGGGCGGGGGTCGGGGCGGCTCGCTGATTTGGTCCGCCGATCCTCCGATACCTGCGATATGTGGTTGGGGCCCGGTGTGCACATGCAGACGTGTGTGTACGCCGGGCCCCACCACGTACGGGCGTCTCTGCTCGTGCTTCGCCCGTTCGCCGTCACCGGAACAGGGAAGGAACGGGGGACAGCCAGCAGGCGGAGAAGGGCGGACACGATGGGCGAATGGACGCGTCGAGGGGTACGGGCGGGGGCCTTGGTGGCGGCGGGGGTGGTGGCGCTGATGGGTGCGATCTGGTTGGTCAATCGGTTCTGACGGGGGCTTATGGGACTTATGTCGCGCTCTTTGGAAGTGACGCGAAAACGGGTCCCGGCGGGAGAGAATCGCAGGTCGGGAAGTCTGCTCCCCGCGCGTGCGGGGATGGACCGACCCGCTATGACGGCCTGGCCGGGATCTCTGTCTGCTCCCCGCGCGTGCGGGGATTTACCGCAGCCACCGGCATCCGATACGCCCCCGAAGGGCCGGGGCCGTGGGGGCTAGAGTGCAGGGTCGGTCTTCTCCCAGCTCAGAGGTGTACGGCAGTGAGCCTCCCGCCCCGAACGCCCCCCGGGCCCCACGCGCCCGGCGCGTCACCCGCGTCCGCCGTGACCCCCGCGTCGCCGGTGACGGTGGTCGGGATCGGTGCCGATGGTTGGGACGGGCTGGGCGGTGGGGCTCGGGAGGCGTTGCGCGGGGCGGATGTCGTCATCGGCGGGCCCCGGCAGTTGGATCTCCTTCCGGCTGACCAGTGCCGGGCGGAGCGGGTGGCGTGGCCGTCGCCGCTGAGGCCCGCCGTTCCCGGCCTGCTCGCCACCCACGCCGGGCGCCGGGTCGCCGTGCTGGCCAGCGGTGACCCGATGTTCTACGGCATCGGTCGCGCCCTCGCCGACGAGCTGGGCCCCGACGCGTTGCGCGTGCTGCCGCATCCCTCGTCCATCTCGTACGCCTGCGCCCGGCTCGGCTGGCCCGCCGAGGACACCGAGGTCGTCACCCTGGTCGGTCGCCCTGCCGAACAACTCGTCGCCGCCCTGCACAACGGCCGCCGGATCCTGGTGCTCAGCGCGGGCGCGGCGACGCCCGCCGAGGTCGCGGCGCTGCTGCGCGAGCACGGTTACGGCCCGAGCCGTATGCACGTACTCGAACAACTCGGCGCGCAGCCGGACATGGACGCGTCAGATGTCCCCCGGGAACGCCACACCCAAGCCCTCGCCCAGGACTGGGACGAGCCCCCGGGCGACCCGCTGAACGTCGTGGCGGTCGAATGCCGCCGCTCACCCGAGGCGTTGCGGCTCGGAGCCGTACCCGGGCTGCCGGACACCGCGTACGAGCACGACGGCCAGCTCACCAAGCGCCACATCCGCGCCGCCACGCTGGGCGCGCTCGCCCCGGCGCCGGGGGAGTTGTTGTGGGACATCGGGGGCGGGTCGGGTTCGATCGCGGTGGAGTGGATGCGTACGCACCGTTCCTGCCGCGCCGTGTCCGTCGAACGCGATCCGGCGCGCGCCGAGCGCATCGCCCGTAACGCGCGTGCGCTCGGCGTACCCGCCCTGCGCGTTGTTACCGGAGCCGCCCCCGACGCGCTGGCCGGGCTGCCCGTACCGGACGCGATCTTCATCGGCGGCGGCCTGACCGCACCGGGCCTGCTGGACGCGTGCTGGGACGCTTTGCCGGTGGGCGGCCGGCTGGTGGCGAACACGGTGACGCTGGAGTCCGAGGCGCTGCTGGCCGACCGCTACCGCCGCTTCGGTGGCGACTTGGTACGGCTGGCTGTCGCCCACGCCGTCCCGGTGGGCGGATTCACCGGCTGGCGGCAGGCCATGCCGGTCACGCAGTGGGCGGTCACGAAGACCGCTCAGGTCACGAAACCCTCTCCGCCCGTCCCCCCTGCGGAAACAGGGCAACCCTCAGCTCCCTCAGGAGAAGAACGATGACGGTGTACTTCATCGGCGCCGGCCCCGGCGCCGCCGACCTGATCACGGTTCGGGGCGCGCGCCGACTGGCCGAGTGCGCCGTCTGTCTGTACGCGGGCAGCCTCGTACCGCGCGAACTGCTCGCAGAATGCCCGCCGGACGCGCGCCTGGTCGACACCGCGCAGATGAACCTCGACGACATCACGGCAGAACTGGTCCACGCGCACGAACAGGGCCACGACGTAGCCCGCCTCCACTCCGGCGACCCGTCGGTCTTCAGCGCCGTCGCCGAGCAGATGCGGCGGTTGGACGCGGCGGGCGTACCGTACGAAGTGGTGCCGGGAGTACCGGCGTTCGCGGCGGCGGCAGCGGCACTGAAGCGGGAACTGACCGTCCCCACGGTGGGCCAGACGGTGATCCTCACGCGCATCGCCCAGCGGGCCACGCCGATGCCGGAGGGCGAGGACCTGGCAACCCTCGGACGCAGCGGCGCGCTGCTCGTACTGCACCTGGCCGCCCGTTACGTGGACCGCGTCGTGGACGAACTCCTCCCGCACTACGGTGCGGACTGCCCGGCAGCAGTGGTGGCGATGGCCAGCCGCCCGGACGAACTGGTCCTGCGCGGCACGCTCGCTGACATCGCGGAACAGGTAAAGGCGTCGGGCGTGGTCCGGACGGCGGTCATCATGGTGGGCCGAACGCTGGGCGCCGAGCAGTTCCGTGACAGCCACTTGTACTCGGCGGAGCGGGACCGGGACGAGTCGCATGAGTGCGGAGGGGCGGGGTGACCTGGGTGGTTATTGGCGGGATGTCGGATTCGGTGGAAGTGATGAAAAACGGTGAAGGGCGCGGGTAAAGCCGCAAGTCGGGAGGCCTGCTCCCCGCGTACGGGGAGGTGTACCGGAATTCCCATGTGACGGGAATTCCGGTACACGCTCCTCCCTGCGTACGTGGGGCTCGCCTCGCCGCCTACGAGAAACTCGCCGTCCCCGGCACGGACGGGCTGATCCTTGTCCTTTTCCACGCCGCGCCCGGCAGTGAAGCGGCCCAGTCCTTGGCGCTCCTGGCGCAGATCGCCGCAGAGGCGGCGAACAGCGGGGTGGCGAACAGCGGGGTGGCGAACAGCGAGGCGGCGAGCCGCGAGGAGGCAACGGCCGAGTACGGCGCGGGCGCCTGAGCTGACGGGGGGACGGCCAGGACTGTCCGGCCCCCTTCCACGGACGGAAGACGGCCGTTCATCTGCCCCATCGGCCGACGGCAAGTCGGCCCGGGGCACCTGGCGCAGAGTGAGGGGCCCTCGGGTGAGCGGGGGAGTCCGTACGAGGTAACGCTTGGCATGTTGAGACGGGGCTCATCGGCGGTGTCATGACAATCGGCGGCATGAACACGACCAAGAAGTTCGCTCATGCCGCAGGCCTGGCCGTCTTTCTGACTGCCGTGTGTGCGGGTCCCGCCCAGGCAGGGGGCCCCGAGCCCCGCCCGAACCTCAAGCCCGGCCAAGCTGACCCCAAGCCCAGCCGCTGGTACTACGCAGGTGGCTACTCCAGCCTGGGGAACGTCCATGCGAAGCCGTCGCACGCCCAGACCAAGGAATGCATCAGCGAAGGCGGAGCCTCGGCATCCGCTACCGTGCTGGACTCCCCGGGGCCCGGGTCGGGCAACATCGTTCAGATCCCGATCACCGGTCGGATCAATCTGTGCGGCAACACCATCAACGTCGGAGGTATCGGCGCCCCGGCCTCGGGCGGGGGCAACAACGGCGGCGGCAGCGGAGGCAACAGCTGAGGCACGGTACAGGGGGCCTGCCCGCCCCCTGTGCTTGATCCGCGTGCCACGAGTCACGAGTCACAAGCCGCGTGTCATGACTCATGACCGTGGTCGTTCGCGGATGTCGTGGACGAGTTCGGCCGTGGCTTCCCACAGAGCACGTTGAACGGCTTCACCTCGTCCGATCTCCGGGCACTCCAGGGGCTCGGCAGTCCTGGCGGCGAAGTAGCCACCGGTGCTGCCGGTGTCGCCGGCGAACTCGGGGTCCGTCGCGAGCTTCACGATGATGTCGGCCCCGTGCTGAGGGCTACCGATGTTCAACGCGGTGAGGACCTTCTCCAGGGCCCCGGCGAGCGGGAGTTCGCGCCCCAGGCCAGTGGCGTTGAAGCCGGGGCAGCAGCAGGTGACCGCGACGCCCGTGCCCAGGAGCTGACGGCCGAGTTCCTGGGTGAACATGATGTCCATCAGCTTGGACCGGCCGTACAGCGGGCTCGACTCGCGGCGCGTGAAGTTCGCCGTGTCGGTCAGGTCGTTCAGCGGGTCGATGGTGCCGGCCCGCAGTGAGGCCCGGGAGGCGACCGTGACGATCCGGGCGGGCGCGGATGCCGTGAGGCTATCGCGCAGGGTGTCGGTGAGTACCCAGGGCGCGAGGTAGTTCACGGCGGTCATCTCGGCGTAGCCCTCGGAAGTGACCCGCTGGGAGAAGGCGTGCAGGCCCGCGTTGTTGATCAGTACGTCGATCCGTGGATAGTGCGCGGCGATCGCCTCGCCGGCGCGGCGGACCTCGGCGAGCAGGGACAGGTCGGCGAGGAAGACATCGGCCGGGGTTCCCGGTGCGACCTGTTCGATCTCCTGCCGCACAGCGTCGGCCTTCGTTCGGCTGCGGGCGACGATGCCGAGTCGGGCGCCACGGCGGGCCAGGCCGAGAGCGGCGAGCCGGCCCATGCCGTTCGTCGCGCCGGTCATGACGATGACGGGCCGCGCATCCATGCGGTGCTCCTTCCGGTTATTGTTGAGGTACCTCAACAAATTAGCATTCGTCGAGAAGGTTCGCTGAGGTACCTCAACAATTGAGGGCCTGGGGAGAACCCGGAGAGAGTCCGGAGGAGCGAGCGATGGCCGTGAGTGGTCGGAACGTACCCCCCGAAGAGATCGGGCTGCGCTACCTGTCTCTCGGGTACCACCTGCGCAAGGTGGTCGACGACGGCATGACGGCCGGCGGTCTTTCCCTCGCCCGTACGAAGGTTTTGCGGGTACTCGACCGTCGGGGCGCCGTACGGCAGTCGGTACTGGCGCAGGAGCTTGGCCAAGCCCCCCGATCGGTCACCCAGTCCGTCGAGGCGCTGGAGCGTGAGGGGCTGGTCGAGCGGGCGGCGGATCCTGATGACGGGCGATCCAAGCTGGTGCGTCTCACCCCGGAGGGCGCAGGCGCGCTCGCGGCGGGGACGGCAGCGGGGGAACAGGTACTGCGGGAGGTCTTCGGCGCGATGGGGCGCGAACAACTGGCGGACCTGGACCAGCTTCTGGATGCCCTTCAAGCCGGCCTGTCGAGAGCTGCTGGAGATCATTGACGGGTGACGGGTGACGGGTGACGGGTGACGGTGATAGCTGGCGGCCGGCGGTGACAGCTGGGGCGGGCTGGGGGCCTTCTCGCTTGATTGCGCAGGAGATTCCTGGTTGCGCAGGAGACTCCGCATGCCAACTCTTCCGACCGGGTGGGACATGCCCGCCTCTGGCGTAATCGGCTCGTAGGGCTGGTTGGCGGTGGCAGGCTGGGTGAGTTGATCATGCCTCGTACCGGCTCCGTACGACCGCCCACCGAATCCCCGTGCCGGACTCCGTGCCGGGGGAAGGGATACGAGCAGCGATGACCGAAGGCGGGCGGAAACCGGGCAAGGCCGGGGTGGACCGGTCAGAGGGGTTCGGCGAGCGGTTGCTGGGGGTGCTGCTGGACCGGGCCCACGAGATGCCGCCGCAGCTGATCGCCCCGCTCGTCGCGGAAGAGGTGGCCAGGGTCGGTGGCCGGGACCTCTCGATCCTCTTGCAGGACTACGAACAGATGCTGCTGGTGCCGCTGCCGGGCCGGCGGCTGACGGTCGGTGATCCCGAGCCGGTCGAGAACTCCCCCGCGGGCGAGGCGTTCCTGAATCGCAGCACGGTAGAGGTGCCGCAGGACGGCAGTGTGCGGATGTATCTGCCGCTGCTGGACGGCAGTGACCAGGTCGGGGCGATGGCCGTCACTCTGGACAGCGTCGATGACGACGACCGGCGGTTGCTGCGCAGACTCGCCGGTCTGGTCGCGGACATGATCGTCACCAAGGACGCCTACACCGACCTGTTCTTCCAGGCCCGGCGCAGCGCCCCGATGAGCGTGGCCGCGGAGATCCAGTGGTCGTTGCTGCCCCCGCTGTCGATGACCGTTCCGCAGGTCGAGGTGGCGGGAATCCTGGAGCCCGCGTACCAGGTGGCCGGCGACAGTTTCGACTACGCCCTCAACGGCGACATCCTTCATGTGGCCATGATCGACGCGATGGGTCACGGCCTCGACGCGGCGACCATGGCGGTGGTGGCCATCGGCGCCTACCGCCACACGCGACGGGCCAACACCGGTCTGTCCCAGGTGTACGCGTTCATGGACAGGGCCATCAACGAGCAGTTCGGCCACGACCACTTCGTCACCGCGCAGATGATGTGTCTGAACATCGCGACGGGGAGGCTGCAATGGGTCAACGCCGGTCATCCGGCGCCGCTGCTGATCCGCGACCACGCCGTGGTGGACCGGCTGGAGAGCCCGACCACGTTGCCGGTCGGCTTCGGCGGTGAGGAGCCGGTGGTCAGCGAGCGGGTGCTGCGACGTGGGGACCGGTTGCTGTGTTTCACCGACGGCCTGATCGAGGAACACCAGGACGGCGGGGAACAGTTCGGTGAGGAGCAACTCATCGAGTGCACCAACCGTGCCGTCCGCGAGCACACCGCGGTGCGATCGGTGGTGCGCGCGCTTTCCTACTCTCTGAAACACGAACGAGGCGGCATCACCAGCGACGACGCGACCATCTTCCTCATCGAGTGGCGGGGAGGCGACGCCGATCATCTCGCCACCCTCGACTGAGCCGCCGGCCACCTGCCCCGCCGGCCACCCACCCCGATGGCGCCGAAGCCCCCACGCGCCCGCGCCACCTGCTACGTAGCAGCCCCCGCCCGGTTCCGTAAGATCGGGCCGTGGCAACGGGGACAGATGCGACGGGTGCGGCAGACGCGACGAGTACGACAGGCGCGAGAGGTACGAGAGGTACGACAAGTACCGGCTGGACCGCGCCGACGGAGGACGAACGGCTGCTGTACGAGGCGACCGCGCGCGGTGACGGCGGCAAGGACGCGGTGCTCGACGTCCTCTCCCGCAGCCGCCTCTACGTCCTCGTCGCCCGGCTCGACGCCGACACTCCCGGCTTCACCGCCCCGCTCCCGCTGCGACGCGACGACGCGACGGGCCTGAACTGCGTCTCCGTCCTGACCCCCGGCATGTTGCCGCCCTGGCACGCGGATTGGGTGTTCCGGGAGACCACGCTCACCGAACTCGCCCGGACCTGGCCCGGCAACAAGTGGTGGCTCGGGATCAACCTGGGCACGCCGTACGCGACCACCGTCGCGGCCCGGCCGGCGCACCGCAAGGAGTGGCTGAAGGCCGACGCGCGGTCCGGCGGCCCGCCACGGGGCCGGCTGCTCACACACAGCGGCGGTTCGCTGCACGGGCCGGTCGCCCACGGCCTGGCCCTGGGCGCGCATCTCGCCGTACACAACGGCCTCGTCTGGAACCAACTCGGCGCCGCCTACCAGGACTACGGGACGGACATCGCGCGGCTCCGCAATCCGTGGGGTGTCGTCCACCGCGCCGGTTTCCGGCAGACGCTCGACCTGCTGACGGCCACCCGGCTCGTCGGCCGTACCCCTGAGCACGTCCTCCAGGCCCGGCGCACGCTCGCTCGGCGGCTGAAGCGGACGCCCACGTACCAGGAGTGGTCCGACAGCGTCGACCCCACACCGGCCCAATGCCGCGCGCCCGGTCCGTCCGATCCGTCCGGTCCGTCCGGTCCGTCCGGTTCCGGCGAGGAGGAACCCGGGGAGGGTCCCCGCGACTGGCTGCGGCGCATCATCACGTACGAGGACCGGTTCCGCGCCGACGGCATTCTCGCGGCCGACGCGCGCATCGACACCCTGGCCGCCTTCGACTACGGGCGCGCGGTCAACGTCGTACGGCTGGCGCTGGGCGCGCGCTACTGCGACCCGCACGAGGCCGAACAGGCCGTGCTGAGGATCGGCGAACTGGCCCGGCAGGCATACGGATCCTGGGCGGAATTCTCCCTCGGTTACGCGCTGACCCGGGTGATCCACAGCGACGCGGACGACAACTCCGAGGTCACCTACCAGGAGTCGCTCGCCCAGCACCGCATCCTCACCCAGGACCCCGCGGGCCCCTACCGAAACATCCCGTGGTCATGAACACGCCCTGGGGAACTGCCCCTTCGTACCCCCACGGCCCCGGCGCCGGCGGTGGTCCCGGCTGGGTGCCGCCGTCCGAGACCGAACAATTGCTGTACGAGGCGACCGCGCGCGGCGACGTGGAGGCGCAGCTCCGGGTACTGGCCGGTGCGGAGCTCTACATCGGCGTGCCGAAGGCCGAGGTCGACGCGGAGCCCGACATGGTGGTCTGGCGTTCGTACCGGGAACCGACGGGGGAGAGCTGCCTGCCCGTGCTCACGCGCGGAATGCTGCCGCCGTGGCATCCCGAGTGGGTGTTCCACCGCGTCTCCCTCAAGTGGATCGCCACCTTCGACTGGGCGGACCCCCGGCAACTGCTGGCGGTCAACGCCGGTACTCCGGCCCGGCTTCTCCTCCCCGCCACGCCCCAGCACCGTGCGATCTGGCTGCGGTACTACGCGGAGAACGACCAGCCGACCGGGGACCGGCTGCTCGCGCTGCGGCACGGCGCGCTGCACGGGCCGCTCGCCTACGGTCTTGCCTGCGGCGCCCACCTGGCCGTCCAGAACGGGGTGCCGTGGAACGAGGTCGGCACGGTCTTCCACGACTACGCGAAGGAACGTGAACTGCTCCGCGAACACTGGGGCATCACCGAACGCGCGGGCTGGCAGAGGCAGTTGAACGCCCTGCTGGACGCGCGCAACAGCCCCGTGGAGCCCGACTTCGTCCTCCGGGTCCGTGAGCAGCTGCGGTCCGGTCTCGGCGAGACACCGCCGGCCGAGCTGTGGCGCGAGACCGCCGCCGGGCACGCGCAGGACATCGGGGCGAGGCCGTCGGCGGTCAGGGAGATCGAGGAGCTGGTGCGACGCATCATCCGGTACGAGTCCCGGTTCCGCGCCGACGGGCTGCTGTCGCCGGACGGCAGGATCACCACCCTGGTCGCCTACGACTACGGGCGGGCCGTGAACCTGGCGCGCTGGGGGCTGTCCGCCCGGTTCTGCGACCCGTACGAGGCCGAGCAGGCGATCGTGTACGCCGGAGCGCTGAGCAAGTCGGCGTACCACTCGTGGGAGGACTTCTCCGCCGGGTTCGCGCTGGGGCGGGTGCTGCGCTTCGACGAAGAGGAGTACGGCCACTTCTACGAGCACAACGTCGTTGCCCACCGTCTGCTGACGGAGAACGAGGGCAGCCCGTGGCGGAACATTCCCTGGCGCTGATCTCGCTCCCCGGCTCCGGATACTTCAGCCGTGCGTTCTCCCGTTCTCCAGCCCGATGTGCTCCGTGCACTCCGTGGCTGCCCGGTGTCCGGGGGCGATGTCAGTGGCCGGCGCTACGTTTACGGTGATCGACCGCATCGGGCGGTACACACACCGCAGGAGATCCCATGCCCGTCCTCGCCCCCGACTTCGTCAAGCTCTTCGCGCCGGGCACCAGCCACGCCTTCCCGGATGCCGACGGCAGTCTGCTGGTGAGAGTCCTGCCCGGTGTCCCGCTGTCGCTGCCCTCCGGCCGCGTCATCGCGATGGAGCCGTCCTACTTCGACGAGGACGATCCCGCTGAGATGGCGTTCACCGAGCAGGTCCGGCCGGGCACCTATCCGGTCGTCCTGATCGTGGTGGACCTGATCGGTCCGCAGGGCGAGGACCGGGGGAACAGCCGCGTGGCCGCTGCCCGGCTGGAGATACGGGACGAGCCCGTCGCCACCTGGGAGTTGGCCGTCACGCCGGGTGACGACCTGGATGAACTGGAAGACGACGAGGTCTTCGGCTACCCCGTCGACGCCGGCACGGGATGCTTCGTCGACGCCCAGACCTTCGAAGCCCTCGGTGAGGACGAGGACTTCGCCGAGGAGGTGCTGTCCGCCAGGTTCGACAGGGATCCCCGGATACCCGCCACCGACCCGATCACCATGCCCGTGGGCGACGACGACCATGCCCTGATCGCGTTCAGCACCGGCTGGGGGGACGGTTCCTACTCCACTTGGATCGGCCGCACCGCCGACGGCGATGTCGCGTGCTTCCTCACCGACTTCGAGGTGCTGCCGGAGGAGGACGACGAGTAGGGCCTGTCCTGTCCGGCCTCCTGTCCGGCCGGCTCCCACAACGCGGCGGCTGGGCGTGGTGTGCCTGTTCCGTACCGGCCCGTCACGTGATCTGGATGACGTGCTTTCCGCGTACGCCGCCGGCTTCCAGGGCGCGGTGGGCGGCGGCGATGTCGGCCAGCGGGTGGACGGTGTCCACGGCCGGGCGGATGGCGCCGGTCTCCACGTATCGGGTGAGTTCGGCCAGGAGCTTGTGCCGGGGGTTTCCGCTGAAGAAGCGCACCCGGCGCGGGCCGTGCAGGGTGGAGGCCAGGATGTAGGAGAGGCTGGACAGGATGTTCTCGGTGTCGAAGGCGATGGCCACCATGCGTCCGCCCGGCGCCAGGAGCTTGCGGTAGGCGGAGTGCCGGGTGCCGACGGTGTCCAGGATGACGTCGAAGGCCCCCAGGTCGGACGGGTGGACCGTGGAGTAGCTCAGCGCCTCGTCGGCGCCCAGGTCACGGATGAAATCGAGGTTCTTCGGCCCCGCGAGCGCGGTCACGTGGGCGCCGAGTGCCTTGCCGAACTGGACGGCGGCGCTGCCGACCCCGCCGCTCGCGCCGCGCACGAGAAGGCGTTCGCCCGGCCGTAGTCCTGCCTTGTCGCGCAGGGCGGTGATCACGGTGGTACCGGTCGCGGGGAGGGAGACGGCCTCCGCCAGGGTGAGGCCGGCGGGGGCGAGAGAGATGCGCCGGGGGTGGACGGCAACGTACTCGGCCGCGCTGCCGAACCGGCCGCGCGGAAGTAGGCCCCACACCCGGTCGCCTTCCCGCGGCCCGGTCACCGCGGCACCGACCGCGGCGACCTCTCCGGCGAAGTCCACGCCCGTGAGTTGGGGGAAACGGCGCCCGGACATCAGGCGCACCCGGCCGGCCCGGACGTGCCGTTCACCTCCGTTGACGCTGACCGCGTGGACCCGGACCAGCACCTCGTCCTGCTGCGGGACGGGCACGGGGACCTTGCCCACGTACAGCACCTCGGGCGGGCCGTAGCTGTCGTAAAGCGCCGCGCGCATCTCGTTCACATCGCTGTCCACGTAGCTGTCCTGTCAGTCGAGGGAAGCGGGTCCCTGAGGCTGTCGGATCAAACTAACCCGGTAAACGGACGGTGCCTTCCAGTTGTGGTGAAGTGAGAGACATACCTGATCAGCGCTCTCACAAGGGCCTGAGTGAGGCGCGCAAGGGCCCGGACGAGGCGAGCAAGGGCCTGAGTGAGGTGAGCAAGGGCCCGGACGAGGTGAGCAAGGGCCCGGTCGGGAGCTACACCCCCGACCGCCCCCGCTCGCTGCGGCCCACCACCGTGCCCGCCCTGTCGATGCAGATCACGTCCACCTCCACCGGCGCCCCGCGCAGCACCGCCAGCGCCTCGTCCCGCGCTCTCGTCGCCACCGCGTCTCCCAGCCGTACGCCCTCGGACCGGCACAACTGGAGTGCCGCGAGGCCCGTGTTGGCCTCCGCGACCTGCGCCGCCAGGGTCTCGTCCGCGCCCGCGCCGGCCGCCAGTTCCTCCAGGAAACCCTTGTCCACCTGGGAGCGGGCCGAGTGGAGGTCCAGGTGGCCCGCCGCCAGTTTGGACAGCTTGGCGAAGCCGCCGCAGATGGTCAGGCGGTCGACCGGGTGGCGGCGGATGTATTTGAGGACAGCGCCCGCGAAGTCGCCCATGTCCAGCAGGGCGTCCTCGGGGAGGGCGTGGACGGCCTGGACGGTCTTCTCCGAGGTCGAACCCGTGCAGCCCGCCACGTGCGTACGGCCCGCCGCGCGGGCGACGTCCACGCCCCGGCGGATCGAGTCGATCCAGGCCGAGCAGGAGTACGGGACGACGACGCCCGTCGTACCGAGGACGGAGAGGCCGCCGAGGATGCCCAGCCTGGGGTTCCAGGTGGAGCGGGCGATCTCCTCGCCGTGGTCCACGGCGACCGTTATCTCCACGTCGCCGGTGCCGCCGTGGCGGGCGGCCACCTCCGCCACGTGGGTACGCATCAGCTCGCGCGGGACCGGGTTGATCGCCGGTTCGCCGACGTCCAGGGGGAGGCCGGGGCGCGTCACCGTACCCACGCCCTCGCCCGCCTTGAAGACGACGCCGGAGCCCGGCGGCAGCAGCCGTACCGTCGCGCGGACCAGCGCGCCATGGGTGACGTCCGGGTCGTCGCCCGCGTCCTTGACCACGCCCGCGGTGGCGCTGGTGCGGGACGGTTCCAGGTCCTCCGTCGCCAGGGCGAACGCCGGGGTCTGGCCCTTGGGGAGCCCGATCGTCACCGGGTCCGGGAAGTCGCCCGTCAGCAGCGCCGTGTACGCGGCCTTCGTCGCGGCCGTCGCGCAGGCACCCGTTGTCCAGCCGGACCTCAGGCCCGTGTGCTTGAGTTGAGCGCTGCGCCCGCCCGCGGGCCCGCCGCCCGTCGAGGAGGCGGCACGCCCGCCCGTGTCCGCCTCAGCCATGGAAGGACCCGAAGGATGAACCGAAGGATGACCTGATGGACGACCCCAGGTACGACCCCGGGTACGACGACCCCAGGTACGAGCCGATGGACGGTACGAGGCGAGGCGCGTCGGACGAGCCGGCGGACACACCCCGGCACGTGCTGATCCTCGGTGGTACGACGGAGTCGCGCCGGCTCGCCGAAGCGCTCGCCGAGAGCGGGAGCGGGAGCGGGAACGAGAGCGGGAACGGGAACGGGAACGAGAGCCCGCGCCCGCACGGGCGCCGCCCGCTCCGCGTCACCACGTCCCTCGCCGGGCGCGTCTCCCGGCCCGTACCGCCTCCCGGGGAGGTACGGATCGGCGGGTTCGGCGGTGCCGACGGGCTGGAGCGCTGGCTGCGCGAGCACCGTGTGGACGCGCTCATCGACGCCACTCATCCCTTCGCCGCAACGATCAGTCGGAACGCGGCCCGTGCCGCCGCCACCGCTCATGTTCCCCTGCTGGTCCTGCGCCGTCCCTCCTGGGTCCCGGTCCCGGCCTCCGCCTCGGGGCCGGGCGACGACTGGCATGCGGTCGGGTCGCTGGAGGAGGCCGCCGAGGCGCTGTCCCGGCTGGGCGCCGAGAGGGTCTTCCTCACCACCGGGCGGATGGGCCTGGCCGCGTTCGCGCACCTCGACGGTCACTGGTTCCTCGTACGGTCCGTGGACGCGCCGGAACCGCCGTACCCCGCCCGGATGGAGACCCTGCTCGACCGGGGGCCCTTCACCCTCGACGGGGAGCGGGACCTGCTGAGCCGCCACCGCATCGAGGTCGTCGTGACCAAGGACAGCGGCGGCGCGGCCACCGCGCCCAAGCTCACCGCCGCACGCGAGGCCGGGATCCCGGTCGTGGTCGTACGGCGGCCGGCCGTGCCGGAGGGCGTGCCCGTGGTGGCCACCACGGAAGAGGCGGTCGCCTGGCTGGCTCAGGTCCCCGGGGAGCCGAGACTCTCCGGTACCTCGGGCGCCCCCGGCGTCCCCGGAACCTCCCGTGCCTCTGACGTCTCCGGGTAGCGGCGCGGCGTCCAGACGACCTGCTCACCGTCCCCGTCACCGCCCCCGCCCCGCCGTACCGTCACCGTCTGCGACGACCCGATCAGCAGGATCGTCCGCATGTCGACCTGCGCCGGATCGAGATCGGCGAGACGCACGATCCGTACGCTCTGCTCCGGCCCGCCCACATCGCGGCCGAGTACCACCGGGGTGTCCGGGGCGCGGTGTTCCAGGAGCAGTTCGCGGGCCTTGCCGACCTGCCAGTTACGGCTGCGCGAGCCCGGGTTGTAGAGCGCCAGCACCAGGTCCGCCGCCGCTGCCGCGTGCAGCCGCTCGGCGATGACCTCCCACGGCTTGAGGCGGTCGGAGAGGGAGAGCACGGCGTAGTCGTGGCCGAGCGGGGCGCCGGCGGCGGCAGCGGCCGCGTTGGCGGCGGTCACGCCCGGGAGCACCCGTACGGGAACGTCCCGGTACGGGGCGGCGGACGCCACCTCCAGTACGGCCGTGGCCATCGCGAAGACCCCCGGGTCGCCGCCCGAGACGACGGCCACGCGCCTGCCGCGCCGGGCCAGGTCGAGGGCGAACTCCGCGCGTTCCGACTCCACCTTGTTGTCGGAGCCGTGCCGCTGCTGGCCGGGGCGGACCGGAACACGGTCCAGATAGGTGGTGTAGCCGACGAGATCCTCGGCCGCGGCCAGCGCGCCACGCGTCTCGGGGGTGAGCCACAGCGGTCCGGCCGGGCCGGTGCCCACGACCACGACCTCGCCCGTCGCCGACGGCACGGGCGCCGCGTCCACCCGGCTCGGGAGCACCGCCACCGAGAAGTACGGCACGGAGTCCGGGTCGGTGTCGGCCAGCGTGCCGGTGCGCTCGCCGCTCATCGTGGCGCGTTCGACATACCGCGCGTCCGCGAGCCGTCCGGAACGCTCGACCGCCCGCCGCACCGCCGGGAACGTACGGCCCAGCTTCATCACCACGGCCGAGTCCGTCGAGGCCAGGCGGGCCGTCAGCTCCTCCTCGGGCAGCGTGCCGGGGAGGATCGTCAGCACCTCCTCGCCCTCCACGAGCGGGGTGCCGAGCCGGGCGGCGGCGGCGCTCACGGAGGTGACGCCGGGGATGACCTCGGTCGGGTAACGGTCGGCCAGCCGCTTGTGCATGTGCATGTACGAGCCGTAGAAGAGCGGGTCGCCCTCGGCGATCACGGCGACCGTGCGCCCGGCGTCCAGGTGGACGGCGAGCCGGGCGGCCGACTCCGCGTAGAACTCGTCCATCGCGCCCTGGTAACCGCCGGGGTGATCGGTCGTCTCGGTGGTGACCGGATAGACCAGTGGTTCCTCTATGTGGTCGGGACGCAGATGTTCGGCGGCGATCGACCGGGCTATGGACCGGCCGTGCCGGGCGCTGTGGTATGCGATCACGTCGGCACGCGCGATGACCTGCACGGCCCGTACGGTCATCAGGGACGGGTCGCCGGGGCCGAGGCCGACTCCGTACAGCTGACCGGTGCGGCCGGTGGCGCCCGTACCGATGTCGGTCGTGAGGGGGGACTGCGCGCTCATTCTTCCTCGCTCGCGATCGCGTTGATGGCCGCCGCCGCGAGGGCGCTGCCGCCGCGCCGTCCCCGTACGACCAGGTGTTCCAGAGCGGCCGGGTGTCCGGCGAGCGCGTCCTTGGACTCCGCCGCGCCGATGAAGCCGACCGGTACGCCGATGACGGCCGCCGGGCGCGCGGCACCGGCCTCGATCATCTCCAGCAGCCGGAAGAGGGCGGTCGGCGCGTTGCCGACGGCCACCACCGCGCCGTCCAGCCGGTCCCGCCACAGTTCCAGGGCGGCGGCGCTGCGCGTCGTCCCCAACTCGGCGGCGAGCGCGGGCACCGAGGGGTCGGACAGGGTGCAGACCACGTCGTTGTCCGCGGGCAGCCGTTTACGGGTGACTCCGCTGGCGACCATCGCGACATCGCACAGGATCGGCGCGCCCGCGCGCAGGGCCGCACGCGCGTGGGCCACCACGTCGGGGGAGAAGGACAGATCGCGTACCAGGTCGACCATGCCGCAGGCGTGGATCATCCGCACCGCGACCTGGGAGACGTCGGCGGGCAGCCCGGCGAGGTCCGCCTCGGCGCGGATCGTGGCGAAGGACTGGCGGTATATCGCCGCGCCGTCCTTCTCGTAGTCGAACCCGGTGGGCCCGGCGGACCCCGTGGGCCCGGTCGGCACTGTGGACACTGTCGTCTCGCTCATCTCGTCAAGGGGGTGGTCCGTGCCGTCGCGACCGCGTCGGCGAGTTCTGGTCCGTCGGTTGTCGCGGTCCTGGTGTCGGTCCTCGTGGCTGTCACCGTCGCTGTCGTCACGAGAGTTCCCTGTACGGAGACCTCGTAGCTGCCTTCGCCCGTCGCGACCACATCCACCGAGCGGCCCTGGGGATGACCGCAGCGGCGGGCGCAGCCCGACCAGTAGACCGGCAGTCCACCGGGGGTGTCTTTCACGGCTACCGTCCCGGCCGCGTCCACGGCTACCGTCCCGGCCGCGTCGGACCGTACGTCCGAGAGCGCCTTCGCGCACCCCGGCCGGCCGGTGCAGGCGCCGACGCCGTGCCAGGGGGAGTCGGGGGAGGTGATCAGCCCGGCCGTACGGAGACGGTCCAGGAGGTCGTCGGCGGCGGCCGGGTCCACGCCCGGGACGATCACGCCTCGCCACGGGGTCACCCGTAGCTCCCCGCTCTCCGTATCGGCTGTCGCCGTCGACAGGAGTCGCCACTGCGCCGCGCTCAGCCGCCCCAGCGTCGCGTACACGGACAGCGCCACCGTCCCGTCGGGAGAGCGGATCAGCCCGGGGGCCGGGGGCGCGCCCTGGGGGAGAGCCGCCTCGGCCACGTACTCCGCCGAGATCCCGGCCTCCGCCAGCCTCGCGGCCACCGCCGCCTCAAGATCTTCCGGACCGCGGTCATGGTCCTGCCCGGCGGGCAGTTCCCGTACCCGCCAGGCGCCCGAGCCGCTCGCCTCCGCCACCGTGAGGAACGTCTCCGCCGCCAGCAGCGCGGCCCTCGGCGCATCTGACGAATCCAGCCGCAGCCCTGACCGATTCACCCCGATACGCAACAGGGCCGCCCCGCCCGGCCGCTCGACCTGCCGCGCGTCCCGCGCGTCCCGCTGTGCGAGCAACGTCACATCCGCGCCCAGGGTCGCGACATCGCCGCGGCCGTCGTCCAGCGCGAACAGGAATCGGCCCGAGAGTGCCTTCGCGGCCTGGCTCGCGCAGAGCAGTTCGTCCAGTTCGCGCGCCCACAACTGGGCGTCGGCGGACGTGAGTCCGTCGAGTCCGGCCAGCGGTGACGCGACGATGTTCCGTACCCGCTCGTGCTCCTCCGAGGGCAGCAGCCCGGCGCCGTGCAGCAACTCCGCGAGTTCGCCGCCGCACTCGTCCGCCAGCCCGCGCAGCTGGACGTTTCCCCGGGACGTGATGTCCAGATGTCCGTCGCCCAGCCGCTCCGCGGCGGACGCCAGCGCCTCCGCCTGACGGGCCGTCAGAATCCCGGCGGGCAGCCGCAGTCGGGCCAGCCGGCCGTCGTCGGCGGCGTGCAGCCGCAGCGCTCCCGGGCAGGCGTCGCCCCGCTCCCGTACGGCGGCTCGTACGGGAGTCCGTACGGCTGCGCGCGCGGGGGCTTCGTCCCGGTTCACGGGTGTTGGCGAAGTGGGCGGCATGGCCGCGAGCATACCCACGTACGCCCGTGTCCCCTCGGGCCGTTCCACCGCCCCCGGGAACGTACTCCCAGGCGCCCTCCCCGCCCGTGACCAGCAGCGCCTACTATGCAGACGGCGGGCCGCGCGGCCCGTCACCGCCAGCGACGGCGTCAGGGGAGGAAGCCCGGTGAGAAGCCGGCGCGGTCCCGCCACTGTGAGCCCGGCGACAGCCCGGGTCAGCCAGAAACTCCCGCCGTCCTACCACCGCCCGGGGCGCGGACCCCGAGGAAGGCGAGACGCCGCATGCTCCTGCTCCTGTCGACGTCCGACACCGATCTGCTCAGCGCCCGCGCTGCCAACGTGGCGGGCGGCCCGGTCCCGTACCGGTTCGCCAACCCCGCCCGGCTCGCGCTCGACGAGCTGCCCGCACTGCTGGAGGGCGCCGACCTCGTCGTCGTACGCCTCCTCGGCGGGCTGCGCGCCTGGCAGGAGGGGATCGACGCACTCCTCGCCCATGGCACGCCCGTCGTCGTCCTCACCGGCGAACAGGCGCCCGACGCCCAGCTGATGGAGGCCTCGACCGTCCCCATCGGCATCGCCGCCGAGGCGCACGCCTACCTCGCCCACGGCGGACCGGCGAACCTGGACCAGCTCGCGCGCTTCCTCTCCGACACGGTCCTGCTGACCGGCCACGGCTTCGAGCCGCCCGCCGCCGCACCGACCTGGGGCCCGCTGACCCGCGAGCCCAGCGCGGAGGCAGGCACCGGGCCGCTCATCGCGGTGCTCTACTACCGCGCCCATCACATGAGCGGCAACACCGCCTTCGTCGGCGACCTGTGCTCCGCGATCGAGGCGGCCGGGGGCCGGGCCCTCCCGCTGTACGTGGCGTCCCTGCGCGCCCCCGAGCCCGAGCTGCTCGACGCGCTCGGCGCGGCCGACGCGCTCGTGACCACCGTCCTCGCGGCCGGTGGCACCAAGCCCGCCGCTGCCTCGGCGGGCGGCGACGACGAGTCGTGGGACGCGGGCGCGCTGGCCGCCCTCGGCGTACCGATTCTTCAGGCCCTGTGCCTGACCGGATCGCGCAGCGCCTGGGAGGAGAGCGACGAGGGCCTGTCGCCGCTGGACGCCGCCGGGCAGGTGGCGGTGCCGGAGTTCGACGGCCGGCTCATCACCGTCCCGTTCTCCTTCAAGGAGATCGACGAGGACGGTCTGCCCGCGTACGTCGCCGACCCCGAGCGGGCCGCGCGCGTCGCCGGGATCGCCGTACGGCACGCGCGTCTGCGCCACATCCCGAACCCGGACAAGCGCCTCGCCCTGGTGCTCTCCGCGTACCCCACCAAGCACTCCCGCATCGGTAACGCGGTCGGCCTCGACACCCCCGCCAGCGCGGTGGCTCTGCTGCGCCGTCTGCGCGAGGAGGGCTACGACTTCGGTGACGAAAAGGTCCCCGGGCAAGAGGTCCCCGGGCTGGAGTCCGGCGACGGCGACGAGCTGATCTACGCGCTGATCGAGGCCGGCGGCCATGACCAGGAGTGGCTGACCGAGGAGCAGCTGGCGCGCAACCCCGTCCGGATCCCGGCCGCCGACTACCGGCGGTGGTACGGACAGCTGCCCGCCGAACTGCGCGCGTCGGTCGAGGAGCACTGGGGCCCGCCGCCCGGCGAGATGTTCCTCGACCGGAGCCGCGTCGCCTCGGGCGGGGACCCGGACGGTGACATCGTGCTCGCCGCCCTCCGGCGCGGCAATCTGCTGATCCTCATCCAGCCGCCGCGCGGCTTCGGCGAGAACCCGATCGCGATCTACCACGACCCCGATCTGCCGCCCTCGCACCACTACTTGGCCGCGTACCGCTGGATCCAGGCCACCCGCGAGGACGGCGGCTTCGGCGCCGACGCCATGATCCACCTCGGCAAGCACGGCAACCTGGAATGGCTGCCCGGCAAGAACGCCGGCCTGTCCGCCGCCTGCGCGCCCGACGCCGCGCTCGGCGATCTGCCGCTGATCTACCCGTTCCTCGTCAACGACCCCGGCGAGGGCACGCAGGCCAAGCGGCGCGTACACGCCACGCTGGTGGACCACCTCGTACCGCCGATGGCGCGCGCCGAGTCGTACGGCGACATCGCGCGCCTCGAACAGCTGCTGGACGAGTACGCGGCGATCTCCTCCATGGACCCGGCGAAACTGCCCGCGATCCGCGCCCAGATCTGGACGCTGATCCAGGCGGCGAAGCTCGACCACGACCTGGGGCTCGAAGCCCGGCCGGACGACGACGGGTTCGACGACTTCCTGCTGCACGTCGACGGCTGGCTGTGCGAGGTCAAGGACGCCCAGATCCGTGACGGACTGCACGTCCTGGGCGGCGCGCCGACCGGTGACGCCCGGGTCAACCTGGTCCTGGCGATCCTGCGCGCCCGGCAGATCTGGGGCGGTACGGCATCGCTGCCCGGTCTGCGCGAGGCGCTCGGGCTCGACGAGTCGGCGGCGACCCGTACGACCGCCGACGAGGCGGAGGAGCGGGCACGCGCCCTCGTCCAGGCGATGGAGGACGCGGAATGGGACCCGGCGGCGGTCGCCCGGGTCGCGGCCGGACATCCCCAACCGGTGCTGGACATCCTGGACTTCGCGGCGCGTGAGGTCGTACCGAGGCTGGCCGCCACGACCGACGAGATCGACCACGCGGTGCTCGGCCTGAACGGCGGGTTCGTCCCGGCCGGCCCGTCCGGATCCCCGCTGCGCGGCCTGGTCAACGTCCTGCCGACCGGCCGCAACTTCTACTCCGTCGACCCCAAGGCCGTCCCGAGCCGCCTCGCCTGGGAGACCGGCCAGGCCCTCGCCGACTCGCTCCTGGAGCGCTACCGCACGGACAACGGCGACTGGCCGACCTCCGTCGGGCTCTCCCTGTGGGGGACGAGCGCCATGCGCACCTCGGGCGACGACATCGCGGAGGCGCTGGCGCTGCTGGGCATCCGGCCGGTCTGGGACGACGCGTCGCGCCGGGTCACCGGCCTGGAGGCCATCCCGCTCGACGAGTTGGGCCGCCCCCGTATCGATGTGACCCTGCGCATCAGCGGCTTCTTCCGGGACGCCTTCCCGCACACCATCGGCCTGCTGGACGACGCCGTACGGCTCGCCGCCTCCCTGGACGAGCCCGCCGACGCCAACCACGTCCGCGCGCACGCCCAGGCCGACCTGGCCGAACACGGCGACGAACGCCGCGCCACGACCCGTATCTTCGGCTCCCGGCCCGGTACGTACGGCGCGGGCATCCTCCAGCTCATCGACAGCCGCGACTGGCGCACGGACGCGGACCTCGCCGAGGTCTACACGGTGTGGGGCGGTTACGCGTACGGCCGCGAGCTCGACGGGCGCCCGGCCCGCGACGAGATGGAGACCGCGTACAAGCGCATCGCGGTGGCCGCCAAGAACACCGACACCCGCGAGCACGACATCGCGGACTCCGACGACTACTTCCAGTACCACGGCGGCATGGTCGCCACGGTGCGCGCGCTCAAGGGCACGGCCCCGGAGGCGTACATCGGCGACTCGACCCGCCCCGAGACGGTCCGTACGCGCACGCTGGTGGAGGAGACGTCCCGCGTCTTCCGCGCCCGCGTGGTCAACCCCCGCTGGATCGAGGCGATGCGCCGCCACGGCTACAAGGGCGCGTTCGAACTGGCCGCGACGGTCGACTACCTCTTCGGGTACGACGCGACGACGGGCGTGGTCGCCGACTGGATGTACGACAAGCTGACGGAGACGTACGTCCTGGACCCGGAGAACCGCGAGTTCCTCCAGGAGGCCAACCCCTGGGCGCTGCACGGCATCGCGGAACGGCTGCTGGAGGCGGAGTCCCGGGGCATGTGGGAGAAGCCGGACCCGGCGGTGCTGGACGCGCTGCGGAAGGTGTTCCTGGAGACCGAGGGCGAGTTGGAGGGCGAGGACTGAGGTCGTCGTCGGGGGGCGGGTTCCCGCGCGCTGAGGACTGAGGTCGTCGGGGGGCGGGTTCCCGCGCGTCCGTGCCGGGTTCCCGCCCCCACTCCCGCTCTCTGTCCTGCCCGGACGGGTTGCCGTAGGCCGAATTCAGTAGGCGGGCTGGCCGCTGGAGGGGCGGCCGCTGTGGGCCAGTCGGCGGTCCGGGGGCGCGGGGCGCCGGCTGATCCGGCGACCGGCGGGACGGGTCCGGGCGGTTGGCCGGTTGGCGGTGGGGCGCAGGCGCGCGGGGGTAGTGCGGGCCTCACGGCGGGACGGCGTCCGGCCTGGTGGGGCGGTGCACAGGTGTACGAGCCGGGTCGGCCGAGGGGTGCAAACCGTACGGCTGGATATGAACCACGCCTGGATTCCTACCGTACGTAATCGCGCGAACCGTTCGGGTGAATGGCCGCTCCTCTGTGTAGTCGAACCATTACTTCCGGACTACCTTGAAAGTCATGACCACCCTTCCGGCAGAAGCGAACTTCTCCGAACTGATCAACAGACCGACAGCCACCGTCCACCGCATGCAGGGCAACGCCCGCAAGGGAATCCGACTCCACCGCCGCGGCGAAGAAGACCTCTACCTCACCACCGCGGCCCGCGCCGAGGAGGTGGTCCAGGTGGTCGACTCCACCACCCGCATGTTCGTCGCCCTCATGAAAGAAGACCCCCACGCCAGGGACCTGCTCACCCGGGTCTTCCCGTCGGCGTTCCCGTGGGTCAGGTTCCTCCCGCAGAAGTCCGTGCAGGAGTTCCTGGTCGAGCTGGTCGACACCGCCAAGGCCAGTACGGACCTGGGCCTGGTCGCCCCGATCGCCCAGGTCATCACCGAGTGGAAGCACACCGCGGAGATCTACGCCGACCCGGCACTGGCCGCCCAGCTGACCGGCGAAGACCTCGGCGACGACTACGGTCCGGCCCCCTTACCCCTGGCGGTCGGCGAGTGAGCTACGGCAGAAACGACCCGGTACCTCCACCGCCGGGCCCGGGGGAATTCGATATCCGGTTCTCCTGCCGCGACGCGGCGGAGGGCTGGGAGGAACTGTGCAAGCACGCGGCCGGCAACACGTTGGCCGCATGGCGGGCGATGCGGACGAACCCCGCACCGGTCCCGCCGACAAAGCGCCACCACCAGCTGAAGGGCGCACTGGCCACAGCTGTCCGCAACGGCCGGCCGTTCCCGCAGTGGCAGATCGAGGTCACCGGGGGCGGCAGGCTCTGGTACTTGTTCGACGTGGACGCACGAACGGTGTGGCTGCGGTGCGTGTACATAGGCCACCCGAAGGCGACGGAATAGCGGGAGGCGTGTCGTGACGGACATAATCGCCCCCGCCCCGGGCTGATCGGGACCGATCTGGACTGATCCGGGCGGGGGTTTTCCGCTTCACGGGTGCGGGTCGCGGACTCGCCCTGGAGCGGGTCGAGTTCGTCGGGTACGGATACGTTGGCCCACTCACTCCTCACCACTGACGAGGCGTGGCAGCGGGGTGAGGCCGTGGCGGGTGCCGGCAACGGCGAGTCGCTGTTCGCGGCCGGGCCGGCTGTCGAACATCGCCTCCATCCACCACTTCCGCAGGACAGCGTTGATGTGTTCGCTCGCTTGGGCCTGGCTGATCTCGGCGTGGAAGGCCGTGCGTTTGGTGGCTCCGAGGGCGTTGGAGATGGCGTCGATCGTGTGGGGGATCGGGCGGACTCTCGGGTCGGGGGAGTGGTGATTGGGGCGGGCTGCTGTCACGGCGTCCTCTTTGTGGTGGGGATTCGAAGGTTCCACGACGTCGCTGGCGGCCATGCTCGGGCCAGTGGTCGCCCTTCAGCCATGGGACCGTCCCCGCTGCGCGGGGAGAACCTCCTGACCTCGAACAAGGCCGCCGGTGATGCCGGAACACCCCCGCCTGCGCGGGGAGAACGACGCGTCCGGACAGCGCGAAATCCGTGGCGACGGAACACCCCCGCCTGCGCGGGGAGAACGATGTTGCGGCTTGCTCGGTGACGGGGTCGACCGGAACACCCCCGCCTGCGCGGGGAGAACGCGTGCCACATCGTCGTTGGTCTGCTCGCCGGCGGAACACCCCCGCCTGCGCGGGGAGAACCCTTCGCGACCTGTGGTTTTCGGGGCGCTTTACTGGTACTTGACCTGCATGGTCCTGATGAACGTCGCCCATGAACGGCTGCGGAAGATCAGTGCGGGAGCTTCGGGGGCCTTGCTGTCCCGTACGGGTATGACGCCGGGGAAGTCGTCGGCGACCTCGACGCAGTCGCCGCTCTGGCCGTTGCTGTAGCTGCTCTTTCGCCATGCGGCTGCGCTCAGGTCGTAGTCATTGCTCATGCTCGAATTCCTCTGCCGCAGACTCGATCAGGGCCAGGGATCGCTCCGGCGAAAGGGCGGAGGCCCTGATCAGATCGTAGTCCAGCTCACACTGCGCCACTAGCGCCGGATCATCCAGCAGATTGCCGGTGGCGGATCCCTCCTCGTAGGCCACGGGCGGGGCGTCCCTGAAGGTCATCAGCTTGAGCAAGCCTCCTACCGACGGCGCTCCCGCCTCGAAAGGAAAGACCTGAACCAGAATCCGACGCCTGCGTACCAACTGCGCGATGTGCGTGAGCTGTTCGCGCATGACGGTCGGTCCGCCGACCTCGCGCCGTAGGACGCTCTCGTCCAGCACGACCCACAACAGCGGTTCTGTTGGGTGATCAAGGAGGTGGCCGCGCGCCAGCCGGGCGGCGACGAGTTCGTCGATCTTCTCCTCCGGCGCGACCGGCTGCGCGGCGACGAACACCGCGCGGGCGTAGGCGGCTGTCTGGAGCAGCCCGGGGACGAACATGGACGCGTACTGGCGGATGGTGAGGGCCAGGCCTTCGAGATAGGCGGCCTCGGCGAAGTAATTGGCGTACGGAGAACTCTCGATCAGCTTCTCGCACATGCGCGCGAGGTAGCCATCGGTTTCGAGTGCCGCGTCGATGCGTTCGGCCAAGTCGCCCTGCGGTTTGCGAATGGCCACCTCGAACTGGCCGATGTACGAACCGGAGCAGTACACGCGGTCGCCCAATTGCTGCTGGGTGAAACCTACGGCCTCGCGGCGGCGCTTCAGCTCGGAGCCGAAGAACTCCCAACCGATCTTCAGACGACCGAGCGCTGCGGGCATCTCACCTTTGGCCACGGGCTAACTCCCTCATTTTGCACGGCCGTTGTAACGGCTCACTCCTTCCGAGATTAGCGCCGCCAAGGCAACGATGGACACGAAAAGTCAGTACTCAATCACGGAGCACGAGATGAATGAGTCGGACAAGAGGACGGCGAGGGCGGCGTCGCGGAAGGTGGACGCGCGGAAGGAGGCGGACGACGCGGTACGGACGCTGAAGGACGCGCTGGTCGCCGCAGGGATTGTTCTGCCTTCGCTGCGCGCCGACCCGGCAGGCCCTGTCTGCGGAGTGGTTCTTGTCGAACTCGGCGGTGCCCGGCCCGATGTCGTACGGAAGCTCGCGGCAGCGGTCAAGAAGGGCGCGGATAAGTGACCGCCGAGGAACCCCCCGCGCCGAGCCAGGACCCGGTTCCGCCCCGCGTCCCGTCGGCTCCGCCCCCTGAACCCGGCGGCCTGGCAAAGGACATCGCGATGAATCGTATGGGCGTGGTCCTGACTCGTACAGCCGAATACACCGTCCTCCGCCCGCTGAAAGGCGGAGCCCTCTGGGAAACGCCGTCGATGAATGTCGTGCGATTGTCGGCCCGGGAGGAATTGAGCGCGCGGCTCGCGCTCGTCAACTTGTGTCAGCGGTGGGGGAAATGACCGCCGAGGCGCACGGTTCGACCGAGTCCGGAATCGCCGTACCTGTCGAAAGCCGCCCTGAGCCCGCTCGTACGAACGACGGCAACGACTGGTTTGACGGCCGGTGCTGGCTCTGGTGCGGGCAGGAGTGGACGCGGGTGATCTGGCTCGGGCCGGTCCGGACGACCGGCGGGATCTCGGCTCCGTTCACCGCGTGCGGCGGCTGCGTACAGATCCTGCACGACGCGATCTGGGAGTACGTGATGGCCGCCGCACGCGGAGTCCAGGGTGCCGGAGCGCCGGCGTTCGGAACCGACACGCCCCACGGCCACCCGGACGAAGCCGCGGACCGCAGGTGAGTCCTGGCCGCACACAGGGCCAGGCCCGAATGAAGACGCCCTGCCGGCCCCAAAGCCCCCGCCCCGGCCGCCCATTCCCTGGCAGGACAGCGGCCGAAGCGGGTCCACGCACCACCGTCGCGAAGAAGGGAATGGCATGTGACCAGCATCCACGCACAGCACTGGACGGTTGTCCAGGGAGGGGACGACAACACCGACATCGAGGACGGCGACGGCGGTGGTTCCAACCCGTCCTCCGGCTGCGGTGACAACGGCGGTTGTACCGCGTGAGCACGAACGAGGGCTGTCCTGTTCCGGAAACCCGCGCAGGACAGCTCGCCCATGAAGGGGAGAGGTACGTGGCAAAAAACATGATGGGCGTCGGCAGGGTGACCGTACTGCCGCTGCTGCACATGTGGCCGGACCGCTACATGGTGATCGCCTACACCACGACCGGCGGTTTCGGAGATACGGCCGTCATCGGCTACGTACCCGTGCCCGGAGTGCCGGAGACGGCTCTCATGGATGTGGCCGCGCGGCACCAACCGACCCGGTTGTACGGCTCGACGGGCGGCACCGGGTTCGCCGAAGCCTGCTGGCTGATCTGCGTGGGCTGGAGCGGGCGCAGCATTCCGAAGCCCGGCACGCTGGAACTTCATGACGCGGCGTGGTCCCTGGACCTGGACGGTTCCGTGGAGTTGAGCAAGACCATGTACGGGCACGACCGACTGCACGTCGGACGCTTGACGCTGGCCGACCCGCAACTGGCGCACCAGGCAGGCGAAGTGATGCCCGCCAAGGCACGCGCCGACGCCCCCGAACCCGTGGCTGCCGACTGACGCTATCCCGAGCCCTGGCCCACGCTACTCATACTCACGGCTGGGGCTCACTCATAGCCTGAAGGCGTTCATCGCCACTACCGCCTGGACGGCTTCGTCGCCAGGCTGACGCGGTCCACAACCGGGCCCAGCGACTGAGGTTCCGCCCGCATGTGGAGAACCCCTTTTCCCGTCTCGCGGGCATTTCGGTACACGAGCCACTCCCGCCGACGAGCGCGAGCGGGCCGTGCGGGAAGCGCATGCCCGGTCCGGCGCAGAACGTGAACACCGCCCGATCCTGAACGGTGTTCACGTTGGCGGCGTCACAATTGGGTGCCGCCACCGTCCACCGCGAGCTCGGCACCGGTGGTGTAGGTCGCGTCGAAGGCGAGGAAAACGGCAGCACGCGCGACCTCCTCCGGATTCCCTGTACGCAGCATCGGAATCTGGGCGGCGAAACCCGCCACCAATTCATCCGCCACTTCCGCGGGCAGGTTCTTGTGCAGAATGCCTGTGTCGATCGGCCCCGGGCTCACTGCATTGACGCGTACGCCGCGCGGCAGCAGTTCGCGAGCCCAGGTTCGCGCCATCGACCGGAGGGCCGCCTTGCTCGCCGCGTAGACACCATGGTCCGGTTGCCCCAGCACGTTCAGGACCGAGGTGGTCAGCACCACGCCGCTGCCCTCGGCAAGCAGCGGAAGCAGCCGCTGAAAGGTGAAGTAGGGCCCCTTGGTGTTGGCCGCGAAGATGGCGTCGTACATCTGCTCGGTCGTCGCCTCGAACGGCACCGAGTCGGTGATGCCCGCATTCAGGAACACCGCGTCCAGTTGACCGAACGCCTCCTCGACCTTCCCCGCCAGCGCCTCGATGTCGGCTTTTGAGGTGGCATCGCTGCGAACCGCGACGAGCCCCTCTCGGCTCGCCGTTTCGAGTGCGGCTTCCTTGCGCCCCGTGACCATGACCTGAGCGCCCTCGGCCGCCAGCAGACGTGCGACCGACAGACCGATTCCGCTGCTGCCGCCGGTGACGAGGGCGCGCTTTCCGTTGTATTTTCCCATGCCTCAATTCAAATCCCGGACCGGAGACGGCGTCCAAGACCTGATCCGCAACCCGTTATGCGCGCACTGCATGTTGGTACGCTCGAACGCGTGCGCGTCCCCGGATCGGACCTCGATATGCGGCTTGTCGGCTACTTCACAGTCGTCGCAGAGCACGCCAACTTCAGCCGCGCCGCCGCGGCGCTGCACGTCGCGCAGCCATCCCTGAGTCGTCAGATCCAGCGCCTCGAGGAACATCTGGGCGTACACCTCTTCGACCGCACCCCACAGGGCAGTCGGCTCACCGAAGCCGGTCGCGCCTTCCTGCCGCAGGCGCAGGCGCTGCTCCAGGCCGCCCATCAAGCCAGGCTCACCGCCCGCGACGCCGCCACCTCGCGCGAGTTCACCATCGGGTATGTCGAGGACCTGGTAATCACTCAAGCCGTACGCCAACTGCGGCATCGATACCCCTCGGCCCGCATCCGCACCCGCCATCTGGAGTGGAACGACGCCCACGCCCTTACCGACCGCCGCGTGGACGCTCTGGTCGCCCGCGCCCCGCTGCCCTTCCCCACCGACCGCCTGCGCCTCAGCGAACTGTGGGCCGAGCCACGGGTCCTGGTCGTCCCCAGAAGCCACCGCCTGGCCGGAAAGGAGTCGGTGAGAGTCGAGGACCTCGGCGAAGAAGCCTTCCCGCAATGCCCGAGCGCGGTACCGCAATGGAACGACTTCGCCCGCCTGGAGCCCCGCCCGGATGGCGTTCCGGCTCGCAGCGCGCCGATCGACTACGAATCGTTCGAGGACAAGCTCGACCTGGTCGCCGAGGAGCGGACCGTATTGATTCTGGCCGCCGGCGACCGGCGGCCCCAACTGCGCCCCGACCTGGTCACCGTGCCCATCGAGGGCATCGACCCGGTCCGAGTCGTCCTGGCAACCCGCGCGGCCGACGCCAACCCTCTGATCAACGATTTCCTCAACGCCTGGCCATCCGACGCACCCGCTCCTCGGGGTCGGTGAGCAGAGCATCCAGGGGACCGCGGCCGAGGGGCCACGGAACCGGCCGAGGTACCGGGGCAGCGTCATCCGCAGATCGTGGTTGCGTATGCGTCCACAACGCGGCCGCTCGCGGAGGCCGCCTTCTGAACCCAATGAAGTCCGGGGACTGAGGCATGGTGATCCAGGACGCATACCGCCGTGAGCTGAACTACCTGATCCAGTACGCGCACGACGACTGGCTCGGGCTCTCGGCGATCAGCGGGTCAGTCGGCAGCCTCCTCGGACCCGGAGCCTCGTTCCAGGAGCAGCTGACGTTGCTCCTGCGGATCGTCGGCGATCTCTATGACGCCGGAGCGCGAGCGGGCGATCTGACGAAGTCGACGCGGGAGCCTTTTCTGCCCTGGCGAATGGAGAGAGCCGAAGCCCTGGCGCGGATGGCGGCGGAGGTTCAGGGACATGCCCGGTTGCCCGACTCCGGTGACGTCTGCTGGTTCACGGTGCCGTGATGACGTCATGGCCAGGGTCTGCTGGAGAGCAGGGCGTCGACATTGGCGGTAGGGCGTAGCGCGACGTCGGCCGCTCTGGCCCGGCTCGTGTCGAACCGGACTTCGATCGATTCGGTGGGCTGCGAGTGCGGGACGTCTGCTCGCTCGACACGGGCTCCATCGGCAGCCGGAAGCCGGCCTTCTGACGTAACGGGGCTGTCACTACCCGCCGCGTCCGGCAACTGGGCGCGGCTGGACGGCGTCTGACCTGGCAGGAAGATCTACTGCTGGGGAGAATCTGATGGCGGGCGGCTGCCGTGACTGTAGGACCTGTACCAAGAGCGTGATCGGCAGGTTTGGGCTGAAGCTGGGCTACGCGATCAGCTTCACGTGGCTGATCAAGCCGCTTTTCATGCGCAACTGCCCTGAGTGCAAGCACGTCATGCGCCGTCACATGCGCCGCGCGGACGGCTCTTTCCAGGATTAGCGCCTCTCCCGGGGCCAGGACCGGACAGGGGCGGGGAACGTTTCGTACGCGTCCGAACTGCACGTCCGAACGACGCGTACGAACTACAGGTCGAGTACGGCCCACAGTCGGCGGCCGTCCTCCGCCGTGTCGGCTCCGCAACTCGTCGCCCCGAGCGCGGCGATACGGGGCAGTACGGCCTCCTCCGTGACGGCGAGCCCTGGTTGGTGGCTGAGGACCACCACCAACGCCTGCCGGTCCTGGTCGGCGAGGTGCAGGCTGATCCGTCGGCCGCCGTCGGCGACCGCGGTCTCGACCAGGAGCGCGACGACATCGCCGGCCGTGGCATCCGCGTCGGTGTAGCCCCACTCGTGAAGCTTGCCCACCACGTGGTCGCGGGCCCGAGCCGCCGCCCAAGGCTGTGATTCCAGCGGCCAGTTCGAACCCCGCCGATTCGTCATCGTTACCCGCCGCCGCTGCGTCGTGGCGACGCCCGCCGTGGGGCGCGGCGGCTGCACGGGCCGCCTCGGCGGAGGCGGAGTCCGGGGCGGATAGTCCGGCTGGTGACCGTCCTCGGCATCCAGCGGTAACGGCATGGTGCGACTCCCGATCGACGGGGCGGACGACGGTCTCCGCCGCCCCGTCACCCATCGTAGGCCGCGCGTCACACGGACGGCACCGGTTCGGCGGCAATGATGACCGGCCGCCCGGGGCATTGACGAGACGTCAGCGATGGAACTCGATCAGCCGCCACGCGGACCACGACCTCGTCAGGGCCACACCAGGCAGTACGGCTGATGCCCCGCCTCGTGCAGCCGGTGCGAGAAGTCCTGCCACTCGTGCAGCGAGTGGGGAGGGAGCTCGGTGAGACGTGCGTCGACCTGGGGAAACTGATCCCGCCAGTTCTCACGGGTCAACGCCGTTTCCCGGGCTCATGTGCCCTGGATGTGCCCTCCGTCACCTGGGCAGGGCGGGCTGCGACGGCGGAGGGGATCCGTATCGCCTCCCATCAATCGTGGCCTCTCCAGGTTGATGACGACGTGATGATGGTGGGCTGGGGGAACGCCCGGCCGGTCTGGTTGCGACCCCTCCAGGGGTGGTGACGACATGCGGGAGGACGCGGCCGGTAACTGGGCGGCGTTGCTGCGACCCCTCCAGGGGTGATGACGACCAAGCTTCTGCCGATGGGACAGAAGTACATCGTCGGGTTGCGACCCCTCCAGGGGTGATGACGACCCAACCCCCCGCCCTGGCTGCCGCCCGGCAGCCTGTTGCGACCCCTCCAGGGGTGATGACGACCGGACAGCCGGTACGCGGTCGGCCGGCCTGGGCCATGTTGCGACCCCTCCAGGGGTGATGACGACGACGTCCTGTCTGCCATCGAGCAGCCCATGGGCACCGTTGCGACCCCTCCAGGGGTGATGACGACTCGCTGTCGGTCAGGCGTGCGCCCTCAGACGCTGACGTTGCGACCCCTCCAGGGGTGATGACGACCCCGGCGCGGCATCATGCTGAACGCTCCAGCCGCCCGTTGCGACCCCTCCAGGGGTGATGACGACCCCGGCGGTACCGCCCTGTACGGAGCCCAGCAGCGGTTGCGACCCCTCCAGGGGTGATGACGACCGGGGTGGCCGGGGCCGTGGCTGCTCGTACGGCAGTGTTGCGACCCCTCCAGGGGTGATGACGACCTTGGACTCACCCCACCCACGATCAGGAGCCCACCGTTGCGACCCCTCCAGGGGTGATGACGACGTGCCTACGAGCTGCCCGCGACCGAGGGCAAGCGCGGGTTGCGACCCCTCCAGGGGTGATGACGACGGGACTGAGCATCCGGGCCATCACCGCCAAGCTCAAGTTGCGACCCCTCCAGGGGTGATGACGACTCCTGACGCTTCGTCCGCACCTCGACCAGGTCCTGTTGCGACCCCTCCAGGGGTGATGACGACACCTGATCCCAGCGGACCCCGGCGCCGCGGGCGTCGTGTTGCGACCCCTCCAGGGGTGATGACGACGGGCCAGAGCCTGGCCAACGTGCTCCAGCGGCCAGCAGTTGCGACCCCTCCAGGGGTGATGACGACTGGAGCTGCTGCCGCTCACTGCGTCGCAAGCCGCGTCGTTGCGACCCTCCAGGGGTGATGACGACGGCATCGACGCGGACGTCGATGTCCACGTCCCTGATGTTGCGACCCCTCCAGGGGTGATGACGACAGGCCGCCGTCGTGGCGCACATAAAGGCGTTACAGGGTTGCGACCCCTCCAGGGGTGATGACGACGCGCCCGCCTGAGGCCCTTCCTCGCCCCCTCCGTGCTCCGGTTGCGACCCCTCCAGGGGTGATGACGACGCGTGGCCTCGTACGCGACCGCGCAGCGCAAGAGCGCGTTGCGACCCCTCCAGGGGTGATGACGACGCAGTGAGCGGAGCGCCTGGAAGGTTCAGGCCCGCGTTGCGACCCCTCCAGGGGTGATGACGACCGGTGCGTCGCGTACGCCGCCACCCTGCCACTCACGTTGCGACCCCTCCAGGGGTGATGACGACAAGGGCAAGCACGGCGGCCGGCCGCCGGTCATCACGTTGCGACCCCTCCAGGGGTGATGACGACGGGACTGCGAGATGAGAGCCGGGACCTGCGGCGCGAGTTGCGACCCCTCCAGGGGTGATGACGACGCCCACACAGGAACCCGTAGGAAAGGCACTCCCTGTGGTTGCGACCCCTCCAGGGGTGATGACGACCGGGCTGGCCGGCCCGGCAGGCCGTCTCGTTCACGGGTTGCGACCCCTCCAGGGGTGATGACGACCCGACGGTAAAGCCGCTGGTCATCAGTGCCTTCGTCCGGCGCCGCACCCCTCATTTTGCAGCGATCCGGCGGTAATGCATCAGCGCAGGTCAGAGCGTCGTAGGACATCGGCGCGAGGCTTGCCTCGGGGCGGCTGTCAGTGGTGCCCGCTAGCTTACGGCTCTGAGTGACTGAGTTACATAGGACGACCGCTGAGTCCTGGCGAAAATCCCCTATAGCACATTTGATGATGCTTCAGGGGTATTAACGGGTCATCGACACTTCTATCCGTCTGATCCGCTACCTTCCTGTTGCCGCCCCCCTATCGATTGATCAGGGTGGTGTAACGCCGTTGTTCTGTAGCGTCTTTGGGGGTGTTGTGCGGGTCAGGGTGGACATCGACGCCGATGTTCCGAGCATGGGCTGGGAGCACGTGCACGGGCCGGCGCGCGCTGTCATGTACGAGCTGCTCGGGAGTCAGGACGCGGCTCTGGCACGGTCGTTGCACGACGAGGGATGGAAGGGGCAGCCGCTCAAGCCGTTGGGCTTGACCGCGCCTCAGTTCAAGGGCGCGCCGAGGAAGCGCGGTGTGTATACGACATCGACGGAGGGGTCGGTCTGGCTGGGGTCGCCGGTACCGGAGATCGCGGCAGTTCTGGTGGCGGCACTCGCTTCCCGTACCGAGATTGTGTGGGGACCGGCGCGGTTGAAGATGCGGGGCTTCACCGTCGACGTCGGTGCTCCGGTAGCGGACGGTCCGGTGGAGCTGGCGACCGCGACTCCGGTCGTGGTCAAGCATGAGAGCCGTTATCTCCTTCCGGGAGACGACCATTACGTCGCGCGGCTTCAGCACAATCTCGCGCATAAGGCGGACATCCTGGGGCTTCCGGCACCGAGCGGGTTACGTGTGCTGGAGGCGGGACCTCGTCGGCGGTTCACGGTGCGGGGAGCGCCGCGTATCGGGGCGCAGGTGCGGGTGGGCATGGAGGCTGATGCCCGGTTCGTGGACGCGTTACGGTCCTGGGGCCTCGGGCTGGACACGGTGCAGGGATTCGGATGGATCCGGTGAGTAGATTCGCCACCGACACGCCGGCGCTGTCCGCGACGAGTCACCCGATTCAGCGCACGGGAGCCTGGGCGGTCGCGGTGCTGGCCGACCGGGCGACCCCGCAGGAGGTCACCGAAGCCGACCTGGACATGGTGGCCGCTCGTCTGATCGAGGATGTGATTGTGGCCGCCTTGGCACCGAAGGACTCGGCGGCGTACGACTGGTGGAAGGTCCTCTTCGCGCTCTACCCCAACTCCAAGGCGACCCATAGCAAACGCCCCCGCGATCGCGCCGCCCTGCTGCCGGAAATCGTCGCACTGTTCGTCCCCGACGCACCGGGCTCCCCGACGTGGCCGTGCACCTTCTGCGGAGTGCCCGCCGCTGTGGTGTGGACGAAGTCGAATCTGCCGATGTACGACACCAACAAGGCCCTCAACACGTTGCCGCCCGGCGTCGCGGGCTGGCCGATCTGCCGTGGCTGCCGTATCGCCGCCTGGGCCTTGCCCTACGGCGCGTGGGTCACCGCCGGGTCGGCGACAGTGCTCTCCTGCGAACAGGACGCGGCGGAGCGTGAGTTCTCGGCGCGCAATGTGCTGCGCGCCAAGCGGATCATGCAGCTCGGTTTCGGCGGGCTCGGAGCAGTTGCCCGGCCCGAGGCAGTGGTCCTGCGGGCGTTGAAGGTACTGGGTCCGGATCTCCCGGCCGCCGCCACACTGTGGAGCTTCAAAAACGACAACCAGGAACCCTGGCTGCGAGTGACAAGGACGCGTCGTGCGGTGCCCGCCTTTCTGGCGACGGTGGAGGGCAACGCCGAACCTCGCCGCGCATGGCGGTTGCTGGAGCTGGCCCTCACCCGCCGGGACAAGGACGGACAACTGGTGACGAGCGGGCCCGCCGAGGCAGCCCGGCTGCTGTTCGAGGCCGAGGACGGCCGTAGCCGGTCGCTGCTGTCACAGCTCCACCAGCTTCTGGACGAGCCGGAGAAGTCCTGGAGCCTGCGAAACCGAGCGGCCCTGACGCGGCTCGCCTTCATCTACGCCGAGGAGATTCTGGGCATGAACTCGGACCCGGACCTGAAGCCGGTGGCGACGGTGATCGCCGACTGGATCGAGTACGCCAACGGCGCGCCCCGCGGGCGATTCGCGGAGTACCGGAACGTAGCACTGAGCGACTACAAGCTCGGTGCCCTACTGATGCAGGCGCATTCGCGACTGGCCCTTGACGGTCGTGCGGTATCGGCCCGGCCCGAGGACTGGCGATCATTGATCCAGCAGCGTCCCCGCGCCTGGGAGCAGCGCATGCTGCTTTTCGCCACCGTGCTTCAGCTTCTTCAGGAACGGGGCGTGGCAGTAAATGAACGACCGGTGGATCCGGACGATGAGGCCCGCATCGAGCATCAACTGCAGCAGCCGATGCTCGGCCAGGGCGACGGCAACAGCATGCGCGACGACGGCGTGAACGATGACGGCGTGAACGATGACGACGACAGGGGAGCGGCGTAATGACCTACCTGGCAGGGAAGATGGTTCTGGCCGTCGAGGCGGGAGCGCCCAACAACGGCAAGGGTGAGGATACGAAGGCCAGGGTCAAGTACGCCCGGATCCGTGGCAGGCACTACCCGTACATCTCGGCCCAGGCGGTACGGCGCTGGACCCGGGACGGGATGGTCGAACTCGGCTCGGTGCCCTCGCCGGTGAGTCGGGTGGGCAAGGCGCAGAATAAGGCGCAGAAGGCCAACACCGAAGCGAACCCCGTGCGTTACGCCGACGACGACCTGTTCGGCTACATGAAGGCGGGCGCGAAGAAAGAGGGTGAGGCCACGACTCTGCGGGACAGCCCCTTCATGCTGGGCACCCTCATGTCGGTCGAACCTGCCTACCCGACCGAGGACTTCGGTGTCATGTCGCGCGGGGTGTCCGAGCCGGTCCTGCACGGGCACGAGTTCTACACCGCCGATCTGGCCGCCCCGTTCCTCTTGGATCTGCCGAGGATCGGCACGTTCACCCTCCCCGATGCCGCAGGCGCCGGCCGCCCGAACTATCTCAACCAGGAAGAGGCCATGCAGGTCGCCGAAGCCGCGCAGGCCGGTGCCTCCTCGCTCACCTTCCGCGATCAGCCGGCCGTACGGCTGCCGATCGCGGAACGCCGTAACCGCGCGGCACTCCTCCTGGAGGCACTCGCGCACCTGAGCGGTGGTGCCAAACAGGCTCTGCACTACGGAGACCGTGTACCGGCCCTGCTGGTGATGGTCCCTTTCAAGGGAGGCATCAACCCGCTGGCGCACTGCGTGGACGGCGAGGAAGGGACCGGCCTGCGAGTACGCGGTGAGGTGCTGCGCGAGGAGCTGAAGGCGTGGGACGGTGAGTGGGAGGCCCCGGTCCGGATCGGCTGGCGGCCCGGTTTCCGGGACCTTCTGCGGGAGGACTTCGTGAAGGAGTGTGCCCAGGAGATCGAGGACGGGACCATCGTCATCGACCACCCCCGAACGATCCTGCGCAATCTGGCGGCCGAACTGCGGGACGGCCGGCTGGACGGCTGGTTCGACGACACCACCCGGTGATCTCCGTGCCGGACACATCCCGAACAGCGCTCCGTACAGCGTGGAGGGCGGTTTTCTGGGCCCCTGTCGCCTCGTTCCGCGATCCGCTCTTCCCTGGACTCAGCCGCGGCCTTCCGCTGCCCCCGCCCTCGACCGTACGGGGCCTTCTGGCCGCCGCCACCGGGGAGCGGAGCGAACCCCTGGCCTTCGGCATGGCCGCTTGTGCCGAAGGCGGCGGTGTGGACGCCGAGACGTATCACCCCATCTCCGCAGACGGCTCCAACCCGGCGGTCTCCGGCCGCGTGCGCGCCGTCAAGGGAGGCATGACGATCCGCGACCGCCCCTTCCTCGCGCATGTACGTCTTACGGTGTGGCTGCCCGGCACCGACGGCGACCGCATCGCGCAAGCACTCCGCCGCCCCCGCTGGCCCTTGCGCCTGGGACGGTCCCAGGACCTTGTCCACCCGCTGCACCTTGTGCGTACCACCCTGCGTCCGGCGACCACGGCCACCGTCGATCACGCGCTGGCGCCGACGGGCGGCCACGACGTGCGCCAGGCGACCGTGCACCGTATGGCGGCGAGCGTGTCCATCGACCGGCTCTCCACCGCGTGGTCCGACTACCTGTGGTGTGACGCCCCCACGGGGGCACACCCGGTGCGCGACGCGTACGAGGACGACTCGGGGCAGGCGGTATGGCTGCTCGCCCCCTGACCCCGAGGCCCGCGCTGCGTGCCCTCACCGATGTCCGCGCCAAGTCCGTGCCCAAGCACGACCCCGAACGACTGACGACGCACTCGCGCATCGTCCACGACACGGTGGCGCAGATCGAACACCGCATGGCCACGGCCGGGCTCCTCGCGACGGAACCCGCTTTCTGGACCCGCGTACGGACTGCGGCCCTGCTCCACGACGCCGGCAAGGTCGCCGAAGGCTTCCAGCAGCAGTTGCTGCCGGGCGGCACGTTCTGGGGGCAGCGCCATGAAGTGCTCTCTCTGGCCTACGTCGACCTTCTGGCAACGGTCACCGGCTGGACGGACGAGGACCGGCTGATGATCGCCACGCTCGTCGCGACCCATCATCGGGCTCTGCACGCGGCGGCCTCCGGCGCGGCCAAGGGAAAACAGAGCCTCTCTCAGCAGTACAACTTCCGTACGCGGTGGGACGAAGCCTTCACTCGCACACCACGCCCGAACGGTGACCCTCAGATTCAGGTCACCCGGGGGCTCCACCGGGAACTCCTCGCCTGGTTCTCCGGCGCCCTGCACACGGATCCACCCTCCCTGCCCAGTGGCGGGCCCACGGTGGCCGACCGCGCACGGCTCGTCCTCGACGAACTGCTCGACGCCTGGCGGCAGCCGGTCGCAGCCGACCGAGGACTGCTCGCCGCCCTCGCCCAGGGCGCGCTCACCCTCGCCGACCACGCCGGGTCCGCACACGAACGCCTCCAGACCCACATGCCACTGCCCACCGACTACATCCATCGGCTCCCCTACCAGCCCTACCCGCACCAGCGGCAGGCCGCCGACGCCGAGGGGCACCTTGTCCTCATCGCTCCCACCGGTAGCGGCAAGACGGAGGCCGGACTGTCCTGGGCCGGGCAGCAGTTGCGTACGATGCCCGGCCTGCCCCGCGTCGTCTGGACCCTGCCGTACCGCGCCTCCCTCAACGCGGCACGGAGAAGGCTGCAACGCGACCTGACCCCGGCCCCGGGAGAGGACACCGCAGACATCGGGCTCCTCCACGGCACCGTCGCCCACACGCTTCTCGGTGAGGCGGCGGAAGACGAATGCCCCGACGGCAGCACGCCTCTGAGCGCCGAACCGACCGCCGCGATGGCCCGCCAGGCGCGGGCGCGAGCCGGTGCCATGCGCCTGTTCACCCAGCGCCTGCGCGTCGCCACTCCACACCAACTACTCCGAGGCGCCATCGCCGGCCCCGTCTACTCCTCCGTACTCCTGGAACAGACCAACTCGGTCTTCGTCCTGGACGAACTCCACGCCTACGAACCCGAGACCTTCGGACGAATCTGCGCCGCCATGGGACTGTGGGAGCGGCTCGGCAGCCGGGTCGCCGTCCTCTCCGCCACGCTGGCCCCGGCGATGACCACCCTCATCGAGGAGAGCCTGACCCAGCCGGTGACCTGTCACCGTGCACCTCGGGGCACCAGCCCGGTCCGCCACCGCCTCGTCCTGGACGAGAACCCCCTCACCGACCCGGAGAGCGTCGAACGCCTGCGCACCTGGCTCGACGAAGGCCACAGCGTCCTCGCGGTCGTCAATACGGTGGCCTCCGCGCAGGCCCTGTACGAGGAACTGGCCGACAACGCCCGCGCCTGTCTGCCCGACGACCCGCACGCCGCCCTGCTCCTGCACTCCCGCTTCAAGAACCGCGACCGGGACGCCATCGAGAAGAACCTGCTGCGACGGCACCCCGAACGCGTCGCGGGCAGTCGTTCCCGCCGCGGTGGACTCACCGTCGCCACGCAGACGGTCGAAGTCTCGCTGCAACTGGACTTCGACCGAGGGGCGGTGGAGAACGCCCCCATCGAAGCGGTGGCTCAGCGCGCGGGCCGCGTCAACCGCCGAGGCCGGCACCCCGCAGGGCCCGTCCAATTCCGAGTTCACCGTACGGAAGCCGGCCGACCGTACGACGACGCCGCTGTCGCCGCCTCCTGGGAAGCCCTGACCACACTCGCCGCGGAAGGCCGCGAAACCCTCAGCGAAGAGGACATCGAACGGCTTCTCCACCTCGCCTACGACACCGACTGGGGCAGGACGTGGGAAGCGAGGGCCCGCCGGGCGCGGGACGACTTCGCGGCCACCTTCCTCACCTTCACCGATCCGTTCCACGACCGCTCCGAGTTCGCCGACAAACTGAGCGAACAGTTCGACAGCGTCGAGGTGCTGCTCCGCGAGGACGTCGAGGAATACCGCGAGCTCACCACCGGCCCCGAAGGCCACCCACTGCGCGCGGCAGGCCTGCTCATCCCGCTCCGGTACGGCCAACTCAAGACGTACAACCCGCAGGACGAACGGAATCTGGGGGTTCGTGTGATCGACGGCGTGTACGACGCAACCACAGGACTGAAGCCACCGCTGGAACCGGAGACCATCCTGTGAGCGCCTCCGCCGGCTCGGTCAATGGGCCGGGAGACGAGGACGCGCAGCTCGGTGGCGTCCACATCAAATACCTTCACCACTGCCCGCGTCAGCTCTGGCTCTACGTACGTGGCTACCGGCCCGAGCAGCGCAGTGACCTCGTCGCCTTCGGCGAGGTCATTGATGACACGACCTTCACCCGCCGCCGGGACATCGACCTCGGCGAAGCGAAGATCGACTGGGTCACCACCGGAGCCGTCGTCCACGAAACCAAGTCCTCGCGCGCGCCCTCGCCCGCCCACGCCGCGCAGGTGCGCCACTACTGCCTCCTGCTTGAGCGCCGAGGTGTGGCCGTACGCGGCGGCATCATCCACTACCCCCTGGTCCGCCGTACCACCGAGGTTCCCTGGGACAGCGACGCCCGCGCCGAGGCCGAAGCATCCGAGGCCCAGGCCCGCGCCACCATCGCAGCCGGTGAACCACCGACCCGCCTCACCCGCGCCAACTGCCGCGGCTGCTCATACCTCGACTACTGCTGGGGAGACTGATGCCCGCCGTCGGCCGTACCTACTGGCTGACCGAACCCTGCCGCATCCGCCGCGAGGACAACAGCGTCCGCATCGAGCGAGCCGACGGCAACCCGGTCCGTATCCCCATCACCGACATCCGCGACCTGGTCACCTTCGACCACGTCGACATCAACACCTCGGCTCTCTCACTTCTGAGCCGCAACGGCGTCGCACTCCACGTCCTGGACCACTACGGCAACCACGCCGGGCACTTCAGCCCCTCGGAATCCATGTCGTCGGCCAGCGTCGTACGCCGACAAGTGGAGATCACCGCAGACCCCGACCATCGCGCAGCGACCGGCCGCGCCCTCGTGCTCGCCACAGCGGAGAACCTGCGGTGGGCACTGGACACCGACCTCCTCGACGGGGCCCTCCAGTCCCTGCGCACCGCCCTGCCCGACTGCGGTGACAGCGACGCGATCATGGGACAAGAGGGCAACTTCCGCCGCACCGCCTGGGCCGTCCTCGACACCCAGCTACCGACCTGGCTCCGCCTCAACGGCCGCACCCGCCGCCCACCGACCAACGCCGGCAATGCCTTCGTCAGCTACCTCAACACCCTCGTCTACGCCCGCGTCCTCACCGCCCTGCGCACCACGCCCCTGCACCCGGCGATCGGTTTCCTCCACGCGGACACGGACCGCCGTCGCAACACTCTCGCCTTGGACCTGGCCGAGCCCTTCAAGCCTCTCTTCGCCGAGCGGCTCCTGAAACGAGCCGCGGCTCAGAAGAAGCTGAAGCCCTCCGACTTCGAAACCGACGTCGCCCGCGCCTCCCTCAGCAAGGACGGCCGCAAGAAGGTCGCGGCCCTCGTCAAGGAAGAACTGGCGACGACCGTCCACCACCGCACTCTCAAGCGCAAGGTCAGTTACGAGGAACTCATCCACCTGGAGGCCCTCAAGATCGTCCGTATGTGCCTGGAGGACAAGCCCTACAAGCCTTTCCGGCCTTGGTGGTGAGCGGCAATCTTCGTGATCCTCGTCTACGACACCGCCGTCGAACGCAATCCCAAGGTCCTCAAGACCTGCCGTAAGTACCTCCACTGGACTCAGCGCAGCGTCTTCCAGGGCGAACTCAGCACAGCGCAGTACCGCGCGCTGATGGCCGCCCTGAAGGCCACCATTGACCCGGACTACGACAGCATTGTCACGTACGCCGCCAGATCCCCCGACATGATCGAATCCAGCACCCTCGGCGTTGACCTGGGTGGCCCCGGCGACATCCTCTGAACCGCTTTGACCTGCACCGATGCACTACCGACGGACTGCTGCAGAAACGCCACTGAAGCGTCGTATTGGAGGGGCGCTGACCTGCGGCTTTACCGTCGGGCCGTCATCAGCCCAGGAGGGTTCGCAACGGTGCTGGGGCTTGCCTCCGGCGCGGGCGCGCGCCGGGCCGTCATCAGCCCAGGAGGGTTCGCAACGGTGCGTAGAGGGATCGGCCTCCTGGGTGGGCACAGCAGCCGGCCGTCATCAGCCCAGGAGGGTTCGCAACACCGGGGCCCGCTCGGGGGGGGTCTCTATGTCCTTCGTCAAGGACGTGGTGCCTGGTGTGCGGGTGTTTGGGATGGTCATGCGGCGAGGGTGACGGTGGGGTTTCTGGACTCGTAG
>NZ_JBIVMZ010000021.1:0-95907 GCF_044753355.1 Streptomyces sp. NPDC088400
GTTACCGGCAGGTCGGGGTATCAACATATCTGGCGTTGACTTTTGGCACGCTGTTGAGTTCTCAAGGAACGGACGCTTCCTTTGTACTCACCCTCACGGGCTTTCCTCCGGGCGCTTCCCTTCGGTATTTCATTTTATTCTGTCTTGCAGTCTTGCTGTTCTGCTGTCTTGCGTTTCCGACTCTATCAGACTCTTTCGTGTCCGATTCCCCGTCGGAGCGGGGTTCGCTTTCCAGTTCTTCGCTTTCGCGTTTCCCTTTCCGGCGGTTCCGACTCTATCAGATCCTTTCGGGCCTGATTCCCAGTCAGCGGGAGGGTGTCTTCCCGGCTGTTGGGCCGTTCCGACGTTCCAAACCTTAGCGGATTCCGCAGGTGACTCATAATCGAGTCTTCGAAATGAATTTCGGCATGCGAAATTCTTCCCGACTGGGAGTCGTGCTGAGTTTTGGGTGCCGCTACTGCGGCGTGAGTGGTTGTCGCTGAACCGTTCCGGCTCCGTGACAACTCGAAGAACCTTACGGATCCGCCGGGGGCGTGTCAAACGAACCGTAAGAGGTCCCCAAGCCCCGTCCGTACTCCCCTAGTTCAGGTCGGTCAGGCGTCCACCGGCGTCAGGTTGGGCGTGTTCCACGCGGCGCAGGAGGCGGATCAGCATCTCGCCGAGCACTCCGCGTTCCTCCTCGGAGAGGTCCTGGAGCAGCTCCTCCTCGAACTCCGAGGCCATCCTCATCGCCGCCAGCCATTTCGTACGGCCCTCGTCCGTCAGCTCCACGATCACGCGCACCCGGTTGTTCTCGTCACGGTCTCGCGTGACGAGGCCTTCGCCCGCCATGCGGTCGATGCGGTGGGTCATGGCGGCCGGGGTGAGTCCGAGGCGCTTGGCGAGTTCGCCGGGGCCCAGGCGGTAGGGGGCTCCTGAGAGTACGAGGGTCTTGAGGACCTCCCACTCGGTGTTGCTGATGCCGAGGTCGGCGACCTGGCGGCCGTACGCGACGTTCATACGGCGGTTCAGCCGGCCGAGTGCCGAGACGACCTGTTCGACCTGGGGGTCGAGATCGCGGAACTCGCGCTGATACGCGGCGATCTGCTCGTCGAGGCTCGGTTCCTGGAGTCCCCGGTGGGTGGGTTTCTCGGGGGTGTCGGACATCGGGGCAGTATGCCACGCAGGCCACATGGCGTTGAAGTCCTTCCATGTGTATTGTTCAACTTCTAACTTTAGCTTTGAAGTCTTCAGACTTGAGTTCTTCTTGAGCTGTTCAGTCTTCCTTCGACCTTCTGAGGCAGGTGAGTGTGACCAGGGCGATGGGCGCTGCGATGCGCCGGATCCAGGCAGGGAACGCGCTGAGTGCGTTCGGACTCGGGTTCACGGTTCCGTATCTCTATGTGTATGTGGCTCAGGTGCGGGACCTGGGCGCGAGTACGGCGGGTGCCGTGCTGGCGGTCTTCGCCATGGCCGCGCTGCTCGTGCTGCCGTTCACCGGACGGGCCATCGACCGGCGCGGTCCGCTGCCCGTACTGGTGGGGAGCGCCGTACTGGCATCCGTCGGGGCGGTCCTCATGGGGCTGGCCGGGAACGTACCCGCGGTCGTGGTGGCCGGCGCGCTGCTGGGCGCCGGGACCGCTGTTCTCCAGCCCGCGCTGGGCACCCTGATCGTCTGGTGCTCGACTCCGTCGACCCGCACCCGGGCGTTCGCGACACAGTTCTTTCTGGCGAACCTCGGACTCGGCGTCGGCGGGCTGATCGGGGGGCAGATCGTCGACGAGAGCAGGTCGGGCAGCTTCACGTTGCTGTTCTCCGTCGAGGCCGTGATGTTCCTCGTCCTGGCGGGCGTGGCCGTCACGATCCGGTTGCCCCGGCCCGCTGCGCTCACCACCGGCCTCGACCTCCCGCAGGACACCCTGGCCCCGAGCGGCGGTGGGCTGCGGGCGTTGCTCGGTCATCGGGCCATGGTGCAGCTGTGTGTGCTGGGGTTCGTGTTGTTCTTCGCCTGCTACGGACAGTTCGAGTCGGGGCTGGCGGCGTACGGCACCGAGGCCGCGGGCATCGACCCGGCGACGCTCGGGATGGCGCTGGCCGCCAATACGGCGATGATCGTGATCGCGCAGTTCGCGGTGTTGCGGCTGGTCGAGCGGCGTCGGCGCAGCCGGGTGATCGCGGCGGTCGGGCTGATCTGGACCGTCGCCTGGCTCGTCGCGGGGTATGCGGGGCTCGGGCACGGCAGCGAGACGATGGCGACGGCGGCGTTCATCTCGACGTATGCCCTGTTCGGGCTCGGCGAGTCGATGCTGTCACCGACCGTCGCACCGCTGGTGGCCGATCTGGCGCCGCCGTCGATGATCGGTCAGTACAACTCTGTGTTCGCCCTGGTCAAGCAGCTCGCGCTGGCGGTCGGCCCCGCTGTGGGCGGGCCGATGGGGGCCGCGTTGCACGGCCCGTACATCGTGACGTTCGTCCTGTTCTCGCTCGGCGTGAGTGTTCTGGCGCTGCGGCTGGGCAAGCAGCTCACTCCCGTACAGGACCGGCCGGCGCTCCTGCCGGCCTCGCGGGTGGTCGTCCAGCACAAGCCCGGGGAGTCGGATGTCTCCGAGCCGTCGGATGTGCCGGAGCGGAAATCCGTCGGCTGACGCGGACGGCGTCCCGCACCTCAGTGGGGCAGCGCGAATTCGCACCACACGGCCTTGCCGCCGCCCGGTGTCCGGCGCGATCCCCAGGACGAGGCGATCGTCGCGATGATCGAGATACCGCGGCCCGCCTCGTCCACCGGTTCGGCGCGGCGGCGGCGCGGCAGGTGGTCGTCGCCGTCCGTCACCTCGATGATCAGCCGGCGGTCGGTGCGGCGGAGTCTGAGGCGCATGGGCGGGGTGCCGTGCTGGAGGGAGTTCGCCACCAGCTCGCTGGTGGCGAGCACGCCCAGGTCGCACAGTTCGACAGGGAAGCGCCAGGAAGCGAGCACCCCCGTCGCGAACGCGCGGGCGCGCGGGGCCGCCTCGATACCGCCGAGCAGGTCGAGCGCGGCGTTGTGGAACAGCTCCGCGTCCGGTCCCGTACGGGAAGGGTGCTGGAGGACGAGCACCGCGACGTCGTCGTCGTGGTCGGCGGCGATACCGAGGGAGCGGATCAGCCGGTCGCAGACGACCTGGGGTGAGCCCTGGGCGCCGGAGAGGGCACGCTCCAGGGAGGCGACGCCTTCGTCGATGTCCTCGCCCCGGCGCTCGACCAGGCCGTCCGTATAGAGGACGGCGGTGGAGCCGGGCGGCAGCGGGATCGAGCCCGAGGTGTGGAGCCAGCCGCCGGTGCCGAGCGGCGGACCCGTCGGGTCCTCGGCGCGCTGGACCGTACCGTCCTCGGCGCGCACCAGGATCGGCAGATGGCCGGCGGAGGCGTAGATCAGCCGGCCTTCGTTGGGGTCGTGGACGGCGTAGGCGCAGGTGGCGATCTGGCTGGCGTCGATCTCGGCGGCGAGGCCGTCGAGCAGTTGGAGTACTTCGTGGGGCGGCAGGTCGAGCCGGGCGTAGGCGCGCACGGCGGTGCGCAGCTGGCCCATGACGGCGGCGGCGCGCACGCCGCGTCCCATGACATCGCCGATGACCAGGGCCGTACGCCCGGCGCCGAGCGTGATCACGTCGTACCAGTCCCCGCCGACCGCCGCGTCCCCTCCGCCCGGCTGGTAGGTGGCGGCGACCCGTAGGTCGTCGGGCTGCTCCAGCTCCTGCGGGAGGAGGGAGCGCTGGAGGGTGACGGCGGTCTGGCGGTGTCTGCGCTCGCTGGTGCGCAGGCGCTCGGCCGCTTCGGCGTGGTCGGTGACATCGGCGGCGAAGACGAGGACGCCGCCGGTGCCCCGGCAGTCGACGGGGGTGCAGGTGATCGTGTACGAGCGTTCGCCGCGCGGGGCCGGGCCCGGGGGCGTCGCGCTCTTCTGGTCCGGGGTGGTGTCGTCCGTCTCCCGCTGTGCGTCCGGGGTCTGGACGCTCTGGACGGTCTGGACCTTGCGGGACTTGACCGTACGGGGCTTGCCGCTGCGCAGCACCTGGTCCAGCAGCGGGAGCAGACCCAGCTCGGCCAGCTCCGGGCAGCTCTCGGCCGCGGTGACGCCGACGGGACGCGGGCCGAAGGCGTCGGCGTACGCCTCGTTGACATAGGCGACACGGTGCTCGGGGCCGTACACGAGAGCGGCCAGGGCGGGCAGACCGCCGAGGATTTCCCGTACGGAGAGGTCTTCGAGGGCGGGGACGTCCGTCACGGGGTCGGGCTGCTGCTCGTACTCACCACGGGCCGCGGGCACGGACCCGCGGTCGGAGCGCGCGGCGGCGCGGCGCTGTGTACCGGGGAGCCGGGCGCTCCAACGCGTGAAATTCACGGATTCTCAGGCCTCATGGTGTCGTGTCGCTGTTCGTCTTGGCCGGGCCGGCCCGACTGGTCGGGCCGGGCATGTCGGACTGGTCGGGCTGGTCGGGCCGGGCGGATCGGGCTGGTCGGGTCGTCGGGGCCGGTTGCGCCGAGCTGGCCGGATCACTCTGTGCAGATGTGAGTCCACCTATGGTCACACGTCCAGTGTGACCGACCGCGCTGACAGGACATCGGTTGTCCACAGGCTGTGCGTCCTGCACCGCCTGTGCGCGGAGCGGCGGCCTCGGCCGGCCTTGTGGATGGTGGGCTCACATGTCGTGTGGATGGTGGGCGCAGGTGTCCGGTGAGCAGTGGGCTCAGGGCTTCTTGGGGCGTTCGCCTCCTGCGGCGAACTCGAATTCGGCGCGCGGGTGTTCCAGCGATCCGAGGGAGACGATCTCTCGTTTGAAGAGTCCGGAAAGGGTCCATTCCGCGAGGACGCGGGCCTTCCTGTTGAAGGTGGGGACACGGCTGAGGTGGTACACGCGGTGCATCAGCCAGGCCGGGTAGCCCTTGAGCTTCCGGCCGTAGACATGCGCGACACCCTTGTGGAGGCCGAGCGAGGCGACCGAACCGGCATATGCGTGACGGTAGTCCTGAAGGGGCTCACCGCGCAGGGAAGCCAGGATGTTTTCGGCCAGAACTCTCGCTTGCCGTACGGCGTGCTGGGCGTTGGGCGCGCATTCCTTGCCGGCCTCGTCGGCGGTCATGTCGGGGACGGCCGCCGCGTCGCCGGCCGCCCAGGCGTGCTCGGCGCCGTCGACGGCGAGCTTCGTCGTACAGCGCAGACGCCCTCGTCCGTCGAGGGGCAGGTCACTGGCGGCGAGGACGGGATGCGGCTTGACGCCGGCGGTCCAGACGACCGTACGCGTGGGGAAGCGGGCGCCGTCGCTCAGTACGGCGACCCGGTCCTCGCAGGAGTCCAGGCGGGTGTCGAGCCGTACGTCGATATTGCGGGCGCGCAGCTCACGGACCGCGTACGTGCCCATCTCCTCCCCGACCTCGGGGAGGATCCGTCCGGTGGCCTCGACGAGGATCCATTTCAGGTCGTCGGCCTTGATGTTGTGGTAATACCGCGAGGCGTAGCGGGCCATGTCCTCCAGTTCGGCGAGCGCTTCGACGCCCGCGAAGCCGCCGCCGACGAAGACGAAGGTCAGCGCGGCGTCCCTGATCGCCGGGTCGCGGGTGGAGGAGGCGATGTCCATCTGCTCGATGACATGGTTGCGCAGGCCGATGGCCTCCTCGACGCTCTTGAAGCCGACGCCGTGTTCGGCCAGACCGGGTACCGGGAGCGTGCGGGAGACGGAGCCCGGGGCGAGGACGAGTTCGTCGTAGGTGAGATCGACGGTGCCCGTTCCCTCCTCCTCGGAGCCGACGGTTCTGAGGGTGGCGGTGCGCGTGGCGTGGTCGATGGCCGTGGCCTCACCGATGAGGATCTTGCAGCCGGGCAGCACGCGGCGGAGCGGGACCACGACATGGCGGGGCGAGATGTTCCCGGCGGCCGCCTCCGGCAGGAACGGCTGATAGGTCATGTACGGGGCGGGTGATACCACGACCACCTCGGCCTCACCGCTCTTCAGCTGCCGCTGGAGGCGTAGCGCGGTGTACATACCGACGTAGCCGCCGCCGACAACGAGAATGCGCGCACCGGACGTGGGTGCGGGGGTCGTCCCCCCGGGGATCTCAGCCTTCACCATCCCATGACGCATCGGGCCCCGGTGTTTGTCCACAGCCGCGACAGATTGTGTGACCGGCGGCCGTCAGCGGGCCCGGGTGTGCAAAAGCGCGGGAATTGACGGAGGGACGCAGGTCAGCGGGTACGTGGAGGAGGGTGGCCGGGAGGTGAATCGGGCACCTTCCGGTCCTTGCTCCGATCGGGGGACGCGCCGGGCGGAACTACCCCCTTCTGAATTGACCCGGGCTCAACTATGTTCGTACTCCGTCGCAGTGTCGGCCAGGGGCTGGCCCGTGCACTCGGCTGTCAGGCTCAGGGTGGGGAGTCTCCGGGGGGAGACATCATTTCCGGGGGAACAGTTATGCACATTCACGGATTACAGGGGCAAGCTGCCGTCGGCACGGAGAGCGACGGACGGACTGGTCCCGGGGGTACGCCGGGTATCGCGGGCGCCGCGGGTGCGGGCACCGCGGGGACGATCGGTGCGGGCGCCGCAGGGACGCTCGGTGCCGGCGCGCTCGGTGGTGCGGGGGGTACCGGCGGGGCCGGGCGTCCGGCGCCGCTCCGGGTGGACGCACAGCGCAATCTGGAGCACGTACTGCGCGCGGCTCGCGAGGTGTTCGGCGAGCTCGGGTACGGGGCGCCGATGGAGGACGTGGCGCGCCGGGCCCGGGTCGGGGTCGGCACGGTCTACCGCCGGTTCCCGAGCAAGGACGTGCTCGTACGGCGAATAGCCGAGGAGGAGACGTCGCGGCTGACCGCCCAGGCGCGTACGGCGCTGGGGCAGGAGGACGAGCCATGGTCGGCGCTTTCCCGGTTCCTGCGCACCTCGGTGGCGTCGGGCGCGGGGCGGCTGCTGCCTCCGCAGGTGCTGCGGGTGGGTGTGGACGATGACGTGATGTCGGCGTCGGCGTCGTCGGCCTCGGCTTCGGCCTCGGTGTCCACGTCGCCGGGTGTCGCAGTGGCACGCGGCGGTAAGGACGAGGCGCGGGTTCCGCAGCAGCGGCAGGCCGGGCAGCCGGATCTTCGGGTGGTCGTACAGCGGCCGTCGGACGAGGACCTGGACACACCGGGCGCCGTCGAACTGCTGGAGGTCGTCGGTCAGTTGGTGGAGCGGGCGCGGGCGGCGGGTGAGCTGCGGCGTGATGTGACCGTGGCCGATGTCCTGCTGGTGATCGCGACGGCCGCGCCTTCGCTGCCGGACGCGGTGCAGCAGGCGGCGGCTTCCGCTCGGCTGCTGGACATCCTTCTGGAGGGGCTGCGGTCGCGGCCTGTGTGAGCGGTGGCCTGTGCGGGCGGTGGCTCTGCGCTGAGGCCGCTTGGGTGAGGCCCGCTCGGGTGAGGGGCGCCTGTGTGGATAACGGCCCGTGCGGGAGCTTGCGTTGAGGCGTCCGTGTGGGTGTCACGGCGCTCATCCCGGCTGTCGTCAGGGCTGTCGTCACGGTTTTCGTCGCTGATCCCGTCGCTGCCTCAGTCGCTGATTCCGTCCTTGACTCCGTCGTTGATTCGGTCGAACTGGCTTACTTCTAAACGGCGTTGATCCTTCCCCGAATGGGTGAAGGTTATGACCGCACTCCGGGAAACTTGCCCGGACGAGTGGTTGACGGGCCCGAAGGTCCGGGCGGCGTGGCGCGCTGTGACACTCTGACCCGGTGTTTCGGGTCAGAGTGTGCGTACGGGGGCTTCCGCGATGAGCGGTGACGGACGGGACGGGTCGCTCGGCGGCGGCACGGACGGCAGGACGGGCGGCGCTGCGGGGCCCGGCGGGTTGTCTTCCCCGCAGGTACCGAGTCAGGGCGGGCCCGGCGGCTCGGGAAGGCCGGGCGGCGACGGTGGATCCGGCATGTCCGGCGTGCCGACGCAGCGCGGGAGCGGGAACAGCATCGGGCCTTCCGGTGAGCCGTCGGCGGTCGAAGCACGATTGTCCGCACCGTCCGCGTCGGACGTCGATCTGATCCAGCGGATGCGGGACGGCGACGACAGCGCGTACGAGGAACTGTTCCGCAGGCACTCGGACGCGGTGCGCCGTTACGCCCGTACCTGCTGCCGCGACGCGCACACCGCCGACGACCTGACGGCCGAGGTGTTCGCCCGTACGTTGCAGGCGGTACGCGGCGGGGCCGGGCCCGAGCACGCGGTGCGGGCGTATCTGCTGACGACCGTACGGCGAGTTGCCGCCACCTGGACGAAGTCCGCGAAACGGGAGCAACTGGTCGAGGATTTCGCGGTGTTCGCGGCGCAGGCCGTGCACACCTCCGAGGTCTCCGAGGCGCAGACCCTCGATCTCGGCGCGGACGTCATGGCGATGCACGAGGCCGAACAGTCCATGGCCATGCAGGCTTTCCGCAGTCTGCCCGAGCGCTGGCAGGCGGTGCTCTGGCACACCACGGTCGAGGAGGAGTCACCGAGCGAGGTCGCACCGCTGTTCGGCCTGTCCGCCAACGCCACGGCGGTGCTGGCCCGTCGGGCGCGCGAGGGGCTCAAGCAGGCTTATTTGCAGGCGCATGTGAATGCCGCGCTCACCTCGGGCGGTGACTGCGCCCGGTATGCCGACCGGTTGGGGGCGTACGCCCGCGGAGGTCTGCGGATGCGTGCCGAGCGCGGGCTGCGCAAGCACCTGGAGGAGTGCGCCGAGTGCCGTCGCGCGGCGGGCGAACTGGCGCAGGTCAACAACGGGATCCCGGCCCTGCTTCCGGTCGCGGTCATCGGCTGGTTCGCCGCCGGTTATTCGCTCAAGGCCGCCGGGATCGCGGCGGGCGGCGCGGCGGGAGCGGCGGGAGCGGGTGCCGCCGCGGCGGCGACCGGTTCGACCGGTGGCGCCACGGGCGGAGCCTCCGGCGGCGGTTCGGCCGGCGGGGCCGCCGCGTCCGAGGGGGCCGCCGCCCCGGTGAAGGCCGGGATCGCGGCGCTGGTGGCCGTCGCGGCGGCCGCCGGTCTGGTGTACGCGCTCGTGCGTGACTCCCAGCCCGAGCCGAAGCCCGAGGCGAAGCCGCCGGCCGCGCAGCCCGTCGTACCGCGGGCCCCGGCCGACCCGGCCCCTTCGCCCGAGCCGTCGGCACCGCCCGCGCCGAAGCCGTCGCCCCCGAAGAAGCCCGCGCCGACCGCGACTCCCACCACGAAGCCGGCGCGCACTCCGGCGCCCGCCCCGAAACCCGAGCCCACACCCAGTTCGGCGCCCGCGAAGCCCGAACCGCCGGTGCCTTCCCCGCCGAAGCCGAAGCCGAGCCCGACGCCGCCTCCGGCGCCGAGCCCCAGCCCGAAGCCACCGGCCGTCCCGGCCGTCTATCAGGTGAACGAGCTGCCGTACGACGTGTCCGGTGACGGCTCCGACAGCTCCGGGCCGGAAGTACGGCTCGGTGGCAGCAGCTGGCTCTGGCAGCGTTCGTCGATGTCGGTCGGCGGCACCCACTACGGCCACGGCGTGACCACGCACGCCTCGTCCTCGGTGACCATCGACCTCAACCGCAGCTGCTCCAGCTACGCGGCCATGGCCGGGGTGGACGACATGACGCTCGGCCTGGGTTCCGTGCGCTTCTCCGTGTACGGCGACGGGGGGCGGCTCTGGCGCTCGCCGGTGGTGCACGGCGGCGACGCGGCCGTACCCGTACAGGTGGGGATCGCCGGGCAGCGGACCATCCGGCTGGTGGTCGAGCCGCATACGCCGTTCGACCGGGTGGCGCTCGCCGACTGGGCACGGTCGCGGATCAGCTGCGGCTGACAACGCCCCTGGGGCGGGCGGCTGTTCCGGATCAGGGGGCTGTTCCGGATGCTCCGGCGCGTAACGGCGCCCGCGCCTTGTGCTCCGGCGCGTACGGCACCCGCGCCCGCGCCTTGCTACTTCTGAAGCGTCCGCCTGCCGGACGGGACCACGCCGCCCGCCACCGCCCGCTGCCTCGGCGCCGCCGTCCCCGTCCAGCAGGTGCCCCGGCGGGACAGCAGCCGCCGCAGCCACAACTCCGTGGAGACCAGATCCGCGAGACCGTCCAGCGGTACCGGCTCGCCCTCGGCCGCAGCGCGCAGGGCCTTGCGTACGACGCGGGCCTCCACCAGGCCCGCGTCGGCCAGCAGTGGCGCGTCGAAGAGGGTGATCAGTTCGCCGACGGCCGCGCGCAGACCCACGCGGGTGGCGGCGGCCGAGCCGGCCCGGGACGTCGCGCCCCAGCCCGGCGGAAGGTCGTGGGTCCCGGCTCCGGCGAGGACGGTACGGAGCACCTCCGCGCGGGCGCCCGGCTGCACCCGTAGCGCCTCGGGGAGCTCGCGGCAGGCCCGTACGACCTGGTTGTCGAGGAAGGGGGCGTGCAACCGCTGGCTGCGGATCTCGGCGGCTTGTTCGAAGACGCGGTGGTCCGCCGCGTAACGGGCGAGGGCGGCGCGGGCGCGGGCCTCGCCGGGGCGCTGGACGGAGGTGGGCCGGGTCGCCGCGCCCAGCAGCCGAACCGATACTTCGGCGAGCGCCTCCCCCGTGAGCCAGCGCGCGGCGGGCCCGGGTCTGGACCAGGTGAGGGCGGCGAGTGAGGCGCTCAGCGGGCTGTTCGGCGCGGCGGACAGCGCGGCCCCACCGGCCCGACCGGCCCGATCGGCGCGGCCGGCCCGGTTGGCCTCGGGGAGCAGGGCAGCGGCCTGTTCGAGGCCGGTGCGGTACGGCGTACGGGCCAGGCGGCGGGCGGCCCGGTACACGGTCAGCGGGATGAACAGCGAGGACGGAGAGGGCCCTTCGGCCTTGGCGAGCGCCGTGACCGGGTGCACCAGGTGGCGTCTGCGCCGGTCGAGCAGCAGATCGGCCAGACGCGCCGGATGCGCGTCGAGCACCTCGCGCGCCCCCGCGCCGGTGAAGTGGTCGGCGCTGCCGGCTGCGAGTCTGCGCCGGTGCCGTTCGGCCGTGACGAGGGACGGGCCCGGCTCGTCGGTGAGCGGGCCCTCCAACTCGGCGTACGGCAGGGCCTCTTCGCCCGCCGCGACGACGACGTGGTGCAGCCGGGGGTTGGCGGCGATGGCGCGGGCCCGTTCCAGTTCGGCCTCGTCGCGGCCACCGGCGGACAGGTCGTTGAAGGTGACGGCGAGCAGCCGCTCCCCCGCGCCGGTGCCGTGCCCCAGGACCGTGCCGGGCGCCCCCGGCAGCCCCGCCGCGAGCAGCGCGAGGGTGCCGGACGCGCTGCCGCCCGACAGGTCGGCGCCGATCCCGGGGACCGGCGCCCCGCGGGCGGCGCGTCGTTCGGCGGGCCCCATGCCGGGGACCGGGCCCGGGTCGGGCGGCAGGGTCTCCGGGGCGTGGCGCGGGGCCAGGAGTCTCGCGCGTACGGATTCGACGAGTGCGTCCCGTATGCCCTCGACGGCCCGCTCCGGGTCCTTCTGGGGGCCGGCGACGGCGAGGGAGGCGACCGGTTCGTACCCGGTGATCTCCCGTGATCCCTCGCGCAGGACCAGCGCGTGGCCGGGCGGGATGCGTTTGACGCCGTCGTACGGAGTGGAGTCGCGCAGCGCCTCCGGGGTCTCGGGGCAGGCGAGCAGCGCGGCCAGATGCCCGATGTCCAGCTGGGCCTCGATGAGATCTGCGAGGGGCAGGGCGGCGGTGGCGTACGCCGTACCGCTCGCCCAGGGCGTGTAGAAGACGGGGCGCGCCCCGGCCAGATCGCCGGCGACGGTGATCCGGCGGCCGATCTGTGCGACGGCCGTGTAACTGCCCGGCCAGGCGGTGAGATGGCGCAGGGCGCCGCCGCGCGCGGCGAACAGCCCGACCCGCAGTTCGTCGTCGGTGGCCCCGCAGCAGCCGAGCACGGCGAGCCGGGTGAAGGGGTCGACGGTCACGACGCGGACCTCGTCGGGCCGCCAGTCGCCGACGGCCCAGAGCGGATCCGGGTCGCCCCACAGGAGTTGGGAGCCGACGGGATGCACGCTGCCGCCGTCGGAGTCGCCGACGGGCCCGACGGCACCGGCCGTGCCGAAACGCGCGGCGATACTGCTCCAACCCACCAACCAGCGCATCGCCGCCTCCACAGCCTGTGGACAAGTTGAGCCACGGCCCACACGACCAAACCGAAGCTCGAACCGAAGCCGTTCGGGGACATGCTGCCATGACAACAGCGCACAGGAGGGTCCGCGGAAGCGCGAGCGGGAAGTCGAATGCGCCCCTGGCATTCGCCATTTGGCGGAGATGTGGCCTTTCGCGGATAGGCAGCATTCAGCCAATCTCCGGACCGGGTACGGCTCTTCAGCACCGGCTCGCGTTCAGTCCGGGAGGCGGAAAACGCCTCCCGGACTGATCCACCGCCCGCGGGGATTGGGGCGGCGGTATCCCCCAGCCCACTGGTTCCAGTACGCAGCGGGCCGACCCACGCAGGACTCATGGAAGCGCTCTCGCTTCTCCGGGGCCAAGAGCGCACGGCCGGGCGCACGGCCACACGGGTGGAGCACGGCCCGCCGCTCGGGGCCCGCGGACGCCGTCCCCGCACGGACAACAATCCCGCCATACGGAAGTCCGCCCCTTAACGGTCGGGATGTGTCGAACTACGCTGGGTTTACGAATGCCGCGCGCCTATGCCGCGACGCGGCGGCCGTCTGTGTCGAGGGGTGGCGCATGTCCAGAGAGCTACGCGGGCCGAACGAGAAGCTCGGCACCGTTCTCGCCCTCGCGGGAATCAGCAACGCCGGTCTCGCCCGGAGGGTCAACGACCTCGGGGCGCAGCGCGGTCTGACACTTCGCTACGACAAGACCTCGGTGGCGCGATGGGTGTCGAAGGGGATGGTTCCGCAGGGTGCGGCGCCTCATCTCATCGCCTCCGCCATCGGGGCCAAGCTGGGACGCCCGGTCCCGCTCCACGAGATCGGTCTGGCGGACGCGGATCCGGCCCCCGAGGTCGGGCTCGCCTTCCCGCGCGACGTGGGTGCGGCGGTGCACGCGGCGACGGAGTTGTACCGGCTGGACCTGGCGGGCCGCCGGGCGGGCAGCGGGGGCATCTGGCAGTCGCTGGCCGGATCTTTCGCAGTGAGCGCTTACGCGACCCCCGCGTCCCGGTGGCTGATAACACCCGCCGACTCCTCGGTCGCCCGTGACGCGGCGGTCGCGGAGGCGGCGCAGGGAGCGCATGGAGGGGGCGGACAGGGCTCCGGGCCGGCCGGATCCCAGGCGGGAGGCCAGGGCGGTGGCCAGGGCGCGGACGGCACCGGGGAGATATCCCTGCGTGTGGGCCACAGCGACGTGGCCAAACTGCGGGAGGCCGCGTCCGACGCCCGGCGCTGGGACTCCAAGTACGGCGGCGGGGACTGGCGTTCATCGATGGTGCCGGAGTGTCTGCGGGTCGACGCGGCACCGCTGCTCCTCGGCGCGTACAGCGACGAGGTGGGCCGGGGGCTCTTCGGAGCGACCGCCGAACTGACCCGGCTGGCCGGCTGGATGGCCTTCGACACCGGGCAGCAGGAGGCCGCGCAGCGCTACTACATCCAGGCGCTGCGGCTGGCCCGCGCGGCGGCCGACGTACCGCTCGGCGGCTATGTCCTGGCCTCCATGTCGCTCCAGGCGATCTACCGCGGCTTCGCGGACGAGGGGGTGGACCTCGCGCAGGCGGCGCTGGAGCGCAATCGCGGGCTCGCCACCGCCCGCACGATGAGTTTCTTCCGGCTGGTGGAGGCGCGGGCGCACGCGAAGGCGGGCGACGGGGTGGCGGCCGGGGCGGCGCTGAAGGCGGCGGAGGGGTGGCTGGAGCGCTCGCGCGACGGCGACGCCGATCCGTCGTGGCTGGGCTTCTACTCGTACGACCGGTTCGCGGCCGACGCCGCCGAGTGCTATCGCGACCTGAAAGCACCGCGGCAGGCACGGCAGTTCACGGAGCAGGCGCTGTCGAAGCCGACGGAGGAGTTCGTACGCTCGCACGGCCTGCGGCTGGTGGTGAGCGCGGTCGCCGAGCTGGAATCGGGCAATCTCGACGCGGCATGCGCGGCGGGCACACGTGCGGTGGAGGTGGCCGGGCGGATCTCGTCGGCGCGGACGACCGAGTACGTACGGGATCTGCTGCACCGCCTGGAGCCGTACGGCGACGAACCGCGCGTGATGGAACTGCGGGAGCGGGCGCGACCGCTGCTGGTGGCGCAGGCGTAGCCGGGGCGGGGCAGGGGCGGGGACTGGGTCGGGCGGTTTCGGGGGCTGGTCCGGCTCGTAGATGTCCGTACGGCACTCGACGGCCGGAGCGCGGCACTCGGCGCCCGGAGCGCGGCGCCCGGAGCGCGTAGAGCACAGCGCCCGGAGCGCAGCGGAGTGCGCCGGTCGCGCCGGAGGCCACCGGACCGCGCCGCGATGCGCCGGTCCGCGCCGTGCGCCGGAGTCCGTCGGTCCGCGCCGGAGTGCACCGGCCCGCGTGGCAGGGCCGCCGGAGTCTGCCGGTCCGTTGTTCGGCGCTTGGGTTTAAGCGCGTTGTCAGCGGGCCAGTGCACTATCGGGGTGGGAGGTGAGACGCGATGCGCGGACGCGCTGGATTCGACTGCGATGTGCTGGTGATCGGCGGCGGCATCGTCGGCCTGTCGACGGCGTACGCGATCACGCGCACCGCCCCCGGCACCCGGGTCGTGGTGCTGGAGAAGGAGCCGGGCCCCGCACGCCACCAGACGGGCCACAACAGCGGCGTGATCCACAGCGGGGTCTACTACCGCCCCGGTTCGCTCAAGGCGCGGTTCGCGGTGCGCGGAGCCGCCGAGATGGTCAAGTTCTGCGCGGAGTACGGCATCGCGCACCGGGTCACCGGCAAGCTGATCGTCGCGACGCGCCGGGACGAGCTGCCCCGGCTGCACGCCCTGGTCCAGCGCGGCCGGGAGAACGGCATTCCGGTGCGGGAGCTGGGCCCGGCACAGATCACGGAGTACGAACCGATGGCGCGGGGCCTCGCGGCGATCCACGTCGGTACGACCGGGGTGTGCGACTTCACGGCGGTCGCCGGGCAGCTCGCCGAGTCGGCGACCGCGGCGGGGGCGTCCGTCCGGTACGGCGCGGAGGTCACCGCCATCGACCGCCGCCCCTGGGGAGTCGCGGTCCGTACGGCGTCCGGGGAGATCGTCAGGGCGCGGACGCTGGTGAACTGCGCCGGGCTGCAGTGCGACCGGGTGGCGCGGCTGGCGGGCGACGACCCGGGCATGCGGATCGTGCCCTTCCGGGGGGAGTACTACGAACTGGCCCGGCCCGGTCTCGTACGGGGGCTGATCTATCCGGTCCCCGACCCGGCGTTCCCGTTCCTCGGCGTGCATCTGACCCGGGGCATCGACGGCGGCGTCCATGTCGGGCCCAATGCCGTTCTGGCGCTGGCCCGTGAAGGGTACGCGTGGTCGGACGTACGCCTCGCCGAGCTGGCCGGCACCCTCGGCTGGCCGGGCTCCTGGCGGACCGCGCGCGAGCACTGGCGGTACGGCGCCGGCGAGCTGCACCGCTCCCTGTCGAAGCGCGCCTTCGCGACGGCGGTACGGCGCCTGCTCCCCGCGGTCACGGACGCGGACCTGCGCCCGGCACAGTCCGGCGTACGGGCCCAGGCGGTGCTGCGGGACGGCACGCTGGCCGACGACTTCCTGATCCGGCAGACCTCCCGCACGGTCCATGTGCTGAACGCCCCGTCCCCGGCGGCGACCGCGTCCCTGCCCATCGGCCGGGAGGTCGCGAGGCGGGCGCTGGCGGTGCTGGCGGAGGACTGAGCCGGGCACCGAAAACGGGGAGCGCGGCCCGGCTCCGTAGAATCGGAGCCATTGTGGCCGAGCGCGAGAAGACCGAGATGACCGAGATGGCCGAGATCACCGACGTGGGCACGACAGTCCGAACAGCCGAGATAGCCGGAACAGCCGTGACGGCTGAGGCGGCAGTGACGGCAGTGACGGCAGTGACGGCAGTGACGGCCGGAACCACCCACACGGCTGACACGGCTGACACGGCTGACACGACTGACACGGCTGACACGACTGACGCGGCCGAGGTGGCTGACGCGGCGGCCGAGACCGCCCCCGGGCCGGAGAACCGCACCCCGAGCGATTCGGCGCGCCACCCCGCGCCCGTGCCGGCGAACGGCGCCACGCCTGTGTCGGGGATCCGCACCGCGAGCCGGATGTTCCCGGACGGCACCGGCCCCGCCGCCGACCCCGCCGGATCCCACTTCGAGCGGCGCATCCGCAGCTTCCAGCCGCGCCGGAGCCGGGTGACCCTCGGCCAGGGCGACGCCCTGCGGCGGCTGTGGCCCGACTGGGGTCTGGACATCGACGGGCAACGCGTCATCGACCTGGACGAGATGTTCGGCGGTCTTCCGGTCGTCCTGGAGATCGGGTTCGGGATGGGCGAGGCCACCGCGCGGATGGCCGCCGACGACCCCGCCACCGGAATCCTCGCCGTCGACGTGCACACCCCGGGCCAGGGCAACCTGCTCCGCCTCGCGGAGGCGGACGGCCTGTCCAACATCCGGGTGGCCAACGGTGACGCGATCATCCTGCTCCGGGAGATGCTGCCGTCCGGCTCCCTCGCCGGGATGCGGGTCTACTTCCCCGACCCCTGGCCCAAGAAGCGGCATCACAAACGGCGGCTGATCCAGCCGGAGTTCCTCACGCTGGCGGCGGAGAGGCTGAGGCCCGGGGCCGTGCTGCACTGCGCGACGGACTGGGAGCCGTACGCCGAGCAGATGCTGGCGGAGCTGACCGCGCACCCCGGGTTCGAGAACACCCAGCGCGATGGCGGCTATGCGCCACGGCCGGCCTTCCGTCCGCTGACCCGGTTCGAGGGACAGGGGCTGGACAAGGGGCATGTCGTGCATGACCTGCTGTTCGGGCGCGTACGGGAACCGCTCGTCTCGTAGCCGGACCCGGTCGGCACGGTTGCCCTCACCGGCGGCCATGGCTCCAGTACCGGCAGCCATGGCTCTCCTACCGGCAGCCATGGCTCTCCTACCGGCAGCCATGGCACTCGTATCGGCAGCCATGGCACTCGTACCGACAGCCATGGCGCTCGTACCGACAGCCGCGCGGCACAGGCACCATCGCCAGTGTCAGTGGCCCTCGTTAGGGTCAATGCGTGTCAGAACCGTGCCCGCAACGCCTCGATCCGAGTCCGGCGATCCCCGTCTACGAGCAGCAGGAGCGGCTCGGCGACCTGTGGACCGCCGTGCCGGAGCCTGCCCGCAGGCGCTACCGCCCGCGCCGCGCGTTCTGGCGTCACCGGGCGCTCCGGGCCGGGGCCGTGTTCACGCTGCTCGCGCTCTGCGGCCTGGTGATCCTCGCGCTCGTCCGTGACCAGACCGGCACCCAGGGCTTCCTGGTCGGCCTCGGTCTGGCCGTCCTGCCGGTGCCGCTCCTCATGGCCGCCTTCCGCTGGCTGGACCGGGTCGAGCCGGGCCCCTGGGCGAATCTGTGGTTCTCGTTCGCGTGGGGCGCCTGTGCGGCCGCCCTCGTCGCGATCATCGCGAACTCCTTCGCGACCGAGTGGCTGGCCACCGCCACCGCCGACCCGGCGAGCGCGGAATCCCTGGGTGCCACGGTCATAGCGCCGGTCGTCGAGGAGAGCGCCAAGGCCACGGCGATCTTGCTGATCTTCCTTTTCCGCAGACGGGACTTCACGGGTCTGGTCGACGGTGTCGTGGTCGCGGGCTTCACCGCCACCGGCTTCGCGTTCACCGAGAACATCCTGTATCTCGGCAGCGCGTTCGGTGAGGACCAGAACATGGGCAGCTCCGGCTTCGCCTCCGTCACGGCCGCGACGTTCTTCGTACGGGTCGTCATGTCGCCGTTCGCGCACCCGCTGTTCACCGTACTGGCGGGCATCGGCTTCGGCCTGGCGGCGATGGCGTCCCGGCGCCACCGGATCCGCCGGTTCGTCTTCCCGCTGCTCGGCCTGGCCCTGTCGATGGGCATGCACGCGCTGTGGAACGGCTCGTCGGCGCTCTTCGGCCCGTACGGCTTCTACGTGGTGTACGCGGCGTTCATGGTCCCGCTCTTCGCCCTGCTGACCTGGCTGGCGATATGGACCCGGCAGCGCGAGCTGCGCACGATCTCGGCCGAGCTCCCCGCGTACGCCGAGGCGGGCTGGCTGACCCCGGCCGCGCCCCAGGCGCTCTCCTCGATGCGGGCCCGCACCATGGCCCGCCATTTCGCGGGCCGTACGTTCGGATCGGGGGCGGCGAGATCGGTCGGGGAGTACGAGGCGTTCGCGACGTCCCTGGCGTTCCTGCGCCACCGGGCCCACCGCGACCCGGTGGGCCCGGACTTCATCGAGCGCGAGCGGGAACTGCTGCACCACCTGTGGCAGCGCAAGGACATAGCGGGGCCCGCGCTGACGTTCGCGGCGCGGGCGACCGGCCGGGTGCGGGTGCCGCCGCCGTACGTCGACTACGACGGCTACAACCCGTACCGGCAGTACTGACTCCTGCGTATACGGCAGTACTGAGTCCCGCCGGCCCGGCAGATTCAGTACTGAGCCCCGCCGGCCCCGCAGCACCTGTCCCCGCCGACCTCGCGGCACCGAGCCTGCCGGGCATCCGCAGGACTCGGTGCTTTCGTCAGTCGGAGGCGGCGGTCAACTCTGCCACTTCCCCGGCCGTCAGCTTCAGTTCGGCCGCCGCCAGCAGCGCGGGCAGTTGCGCGGCCGACCGGGCGGACGCGATCGGCGCGACGACGGTCGGCTGCGCCGCCAGCCAGGCGAGTGCGACGCTCGCGAGTTCGGCGCCGTGCGCCTCGGCGACCCGGTCGAGCGCGGCGAGCACCCGTACACCCCGGTCGCTCTCCAGATACTTCGTGGCGCCCTCGGCCCGCGGGCTGTCCACAGCCGTCCCCGGCCGGTACTTGCCAGTCAGAAAGCCCGAGGCGAGCCCGAAGTACGGGACGGCGGAGAGCCCCTGAGCGGCCACGGTGTCCTGGAGCGCGCCCTCGTAGGTGTCGCGGGAGACCAGGTTGTAGTGCGGCTGAAGCGCCACATAGCGGGCCAGCCCCTCCCGCTCAGAGAAGGCGAGCGAGGCGTTCAGCCGCTCCGGGCTGATGTTGGAGGCGGCGATCGCGCGGATCTTGCCGTCCTTCACCAACTGGTCGAGAGCGGTGATGATCTCCTCGACGGGCACGGTCTCATCGTCGAAGTGCGTGTAGTAGAGGTCGATGTAGTCCGTACCCAACCGGGTCAGCGACGCCTCGGCGGCGGCCTTGATCGTGGCCGCTGAGAGCCCCTTGTACTGCGGGTGGGCGCCGCCCTTCGTCGCGATGACCACGTCCGAACGATTGCCGCGAGCGGCGAGCCATTTGCCGATGACCGTCTCGGACTCACCGCCCTCGTGCCCCGGGACCCAGTAGGTATACGCATCCGCGGTGTCGACGAAGTTCCCGCCGGCGGCGGCGTAACCATCGAGTACGGCGAAGGACTCCGCCTCGTCCGCGGTCCAGCCGAAGACGTTGCCGCCGAGGTTGAGGGGGAAGACCTGGAGGTCGGACGTACCGAGCGTACGCAGTTCAGTCATGCGTCAATTCAACGCGGACGAGGATCGTCCCATTCCGTGGAGCGCGGGCGCGTGCGCCGATCGTGATCCCCTGAGCGGAGGCGTGTGAGCCGGTCGTGTCCGGTGCGGAGCAGCGCGCTACGGACATGACTGTGGCGAGAGGTCAGTGGTCTCGGCGGCGTTTCGTCATCGCCACCAGCGTCGCTTGGTGATCGAGACCTTGACCTGTTCGCCCTGGACCGAAATGACAGTCTGCCAACTGCCGTGGGCGTCGAGGGCGTGGTCCACGGTGCCGGCGGAGAACGCCTCGTCAGCCATCAAAGCGCCCTGCGAGGCCGCTTCCGGGTCGCGGGCCGGCAGATCGGTGATGCGCGCTCCATCACGACTCCCTGAGCCTCCTGGATGGATCGAACCCGCACGCTTGATTCACCAACGGCCACCGTGTAGCTGCTCATCGCGCTCACGCTGCCGTTGCTCCGCTCTGCATCGATCCGGCCCTCCCACCAACCGGACCATCGAGTCGGGATGGCAGTGGCATGCTCGGGTGAACCGACAGAGGGGGAAATCGTGGACGCCTTGACCGTCGCCAACGACGTGGTGCCGTACGTCACTGCCGCCGTCGCCGCCTACGGGACGGCCGTGGTCACCCGGACCAGCGAAACGGCCGTCGACGCGACGGTGTCTCTGGGCCAGCGCATCGCGCAACGGCTGTGGAGCCGGGAGGAGAACCGGGATGGGCTGGAGCAGGCCATCGAGGAGGTGGCAGAGGATCCGCAGGACGCCGACGCCCAGGCGGCCCTGCGTGTCCAGGTGCGCCGCATCCTGCGGCAGGACGCCGAGCTGGCCACGGAACTGGCCCGGCTCCTGCCCACCCGCACCTTCACCGCCTCGGGTGATGGCGCCGTCGCGGTCGAGACGAACAGCGGTGTCATCAGCACCGGCGACGGCGCCACCATCCAGCGGTGAGCGAGAGGCCCCATGTCGAGGCCTCCGGCGAGCGGGCGGTGGCCGTCGGCACCAACAGCGGAATCGTCTCTACCGGCGCCCACGCCACGATCGACGCCCGCACGGTCCACCTGCCGGCCGACGCCGTCCGGCAGCCGGCTGAAGTGCAGGCCCCTCGGGGGACGAGCAACCTGCCCGCGTCGGCCAACCCCGACTTCGTCGACCGCGTCGAACCGCTGGCCCGCCTGGAGGCCGTACTGGGTGTGGACTGCCCGACGTTGCCGCCGGTCGTGCACGGCCTGGGCGGGACAGGCAAGAGCGCCTTGGCTCTCCAGGTCGCACACCGGCACCGGCACCGGTTCAACCCGGTGTGGTGGGTTACCGCAGACTCCGCCTCCAGCCTCACTCACGGGCTCGCCGACCTTGCCACCCGGCTCGCCCCCCACCAGCACCTGGCCACCGCGACCAGCGCCGAGCGCGCGGAGTGGGCCCTGAGCTGGCTGCGGACTCACCAGGACTGGCTCCTCGTGCTGGATGATGCCGCCTCCCCGCATGACCTGACCCCTGTGCTGGGCATGACCACGGGGCGGCACATCATCACCAGCCGGCGGACCACCGGCTGGCGCCGCTCGGCCCAGCCTCTGCCGCTGGACACCCTGCCATCCGACGCCGCGGTGGAACTGCTCATGCGCATCATCGAACCGGACGGGCCCGACGACGAGCGGGTCCTTGCCTGCCTTGCCGATGAACTGGGGCATCTCCCCCTGGCCCTGGAACAGGCCGCCGCCTACATCGAGTCCACTGCCATCAGCCCGGCCACCTACCTCGACCGTCTCCGTCGCTACCCGGGCCGTATGTTCGCCGCCGGAGCAAGCGGTCATGAGGCCGACAACCAGCGCACCATCGCCCGGATCTGGCAACTGTCTCTCCAAGCGATCACCGCTCAGCAGCCGTTGGCCGGGGATCTGCTGCGGCTGTTCGCCTGGCTCGCTCCCGCTCCGGTGCCGCGCGACATCCTCGAAGGCCTTCACGAGGGCCTGGGAGAAGACCCGTTCGCCGTCGACGAGGCCCTGGCTCTCCTCCACGGGTACAGCATGATCACCCTGACCCGGAGGACCGTACAAGTCCACCGCCTGGTCCAGGGCGTGGCCCGCGTCGCAGACCCTGCCGACCCCCATCGCACCGTCCAGGCCATCACGTCCGCCCGCGAACGAGCCACCCTGCTGCTGGAGCAGGTACTGCCGGAGAACCCGCTGTTCAACGTCCCCGGTTGGCCACGGTGGCGCGAGCTCCTGCCGCACCTGCTGGCCCTGACCGACCGGACTCCGGCGCAGGAGGAGGACCTGCACACCGCCGGCCTGCTCGTGGCCGCCTCCGGATACCTTCAGGGCGACGGTCACACCAGCACGGCCATAGCCTGTGCTCAGCGCGCGGTGGACATCTGCACCCGGCTCCAGGGCTCTGACCATTCGGCCACCTTCGCCGCCCGCAGCTTCCTCGCCAGCGCCCACCGGGCCGCCGGTGACCTTGAGACAGCCACCCCTCTGCACCAGCGGAACCTGGCCGACCACGAGCGCGTTCACGGCTCCGATCACCCCGACACCCTCGTCGCCCGCGCCAATCTCGCCTACCTCTATGCCCTGCGAGGCGAGCCGGCGCGAGCGCGGGACCTGCACCAGCAGAACCTGACGGACATGTGGCGCCTGCACGGCCCCGACCACCCGCACACCATCAACGCCCGTGCCAACCTGGCCGGCTGCTACCGCGACATGGGCGACCTGGAAACGGCCATCGACCTCCACCGCATCGCCGTTACCGACTACGAACGGGTTCACGGGCCAGACCACTCCGAGACCGTCACCGCCCGCAGCAACCTCGCCTACGCCCACAAGCTCGCGGGCGACGTTGATGCGGCCATCGCCCTCTTCGAGAGGGTGCTTGCCGACCGCGAACGCCTCTACGGCCCCGACCACCCCCTGACCGAACTCGCCCACCAGTTCCTCGAAGACACCCGCAAGGCCCGCGACCATGAATAGGCGGACGGAAACGCGGCTCCGGTAGGACGTGCCCGGCCGCTCCGGCCCGACGCTCGAAGTTCCGGGCTCGGGGCTGCCGGAGGCGCGTTTTCAGGGCGCCGAAATCGTCCCGTACCGGACAGCGAATCGTCGCGTGAGCTTCGGAATTCGGGTCGCGAGCCGCTTTTTCAAGGATGGGGTGGTGAGGTTTACCCCCACCCTCCCACCCCTCTTTCCGGACGCCCCCGAAATGCCGCGACAGAGCCCCAACACGAGCCCCCGGCCAGCCAATATGACTTTCGGTGACCGGTTCGCCACACGTCTCGTGAGCCGGTAGCGTGCGGCGCATCAGAACGTAAAGCGGCCCCCGCAGGTGATCCGACACCACGCGGAGGCCTCACCAACAAGACCGAAATAGGCGATCCCATGGCTTCTCAGCAGCTTATCCCCGCCCCGCTCCCGTCCGGCCATCCTCCCGCCCGGCCGGGCTACGGAAAACGGCTCGCGCCCGGCCAATCCCCCCGCACGGCTGACGACTTCGCACACCTGCCCAGACGGGAAGCGGCCATCGCCGGGTACATCGACCGGCTGCCCGAGGGCGCCGACATCTCCGTGAAGACGCTCGCCAAGCAGCTCGCCGACTACGGCCAGTGCGCCCTGCGGACCGCGCTCAACGAGCTGTCCCGCGCCGGGCATCTGCGGCGTCACCGCGAAGCGGTCATCGGGGCGAACGGGCAGCAGCGGTGGATCTGGCGTACGCACTGGTCGCGCGCCGCCCGCGACAACTCCTGGTGGAACGCCTTCACTTCGGGGTCCAGCATCCCCGCACAACCCGGCATCCCCCCAAAACCCGGCGTCTCCGCAGAACCCTCAGGTTCCGAGGAACGTGAGGAGCCCGAAGGCCCCGAGCGCACCTCGGCATTGGCCCGTACGGTCGCGTACGACATCCTCGCCCGGCTCGGCCGCGTCGATCCCCGGCTCACCCTGTCCGAGCCCGAATGCCGGGCGCTGACGGCGGAAGCCGGGCTCTGGCTGGAACGGGGTGCCGGGCAGGCTCAACTCGTACAGGCGCTCACCGCCGGGCTGCCGCCCGTCGTGGCCGTGCCGTACCGGTTCGTACGGGCACGGCTCCGCGACAAGCTGCCGCCCGAACTGCCGCGCCCGCGCCGGGTGATGGAGTGCACCGACTGCGGCGTCCCCGGCGAGCCGTCGCAGCTCCCGGACGGCCTGTGCCGTGCCTGCCGGGGTGAGATGCCGCCCGCCGCGCCCCCGGGAGCCGTGCCGCCCGAGCGCATCCGCGCCCGGGTCGACGAACTGCGTACCGCCATGCGCCCCGATGCCGATGCCGGGGCGGCAGCCGGAACCGTCAGGGATTGATGCCGTTGCCGCGCAGCCAGCTCATCGGGTCGATGCCCGAGCCGCCCGGCGTGTGGACTTCGAGGTGCAGGTGCGCGCCGGTCACGTTGCCGGTCGCGCCGACCCGGCCGATGACCTCGCCGCCGGTGACCTTCTGGCCGACGCTCACGGTCATCGAGGACTGGTGGGCGTACCAGACCTCCGTACCGTCATCCAGCTCCAGGACCGTGCGGTAGCCGTACGAGCCCGACCAGCCGGCGGACTTGATGGTGCCGCTGTGCACGGCCTTGACGGGCGTACCCGTCGGGGCGGCGAAGTCCAGGCCGGTGTGCTGGCCGGAGGACCACAGGGAACCGGCCTCACCGTAGGTGGAGGTGAGCGTGTACGAGGAGGTGGGGAGGGAGTAGCTGGCGGCCAGCTTGGCGAGGCGCTCCGCCTCCGCCTTGGCCTTGGCTTCCGCCTCGGCCTTCTTCTTCGCCGCCTCGATCTTCTTCTCGGCGTCGGTCTGCCGCGCCTTGGCCTGCGAGGCGGCCTTCTCGGCCGCCGCCGTCTCCGTGGCCGCCTTCTGCGCGGCGTCGGCGGCGCCCTGCTGCTGCTCCGCCTGCTGGAGGATGCGGGCGCGGAGGGCCTCGCCCGCGTTGGCGCCCTGTTCGCTGTCCGTTTCCGTGAGACCGGCGGAGGTGAGCGGGGCGCTGGCCAGGACGTCAGTCCCGGAGTCGTCCGATGCCAGGGAGCCCATACCGGGCAGCGACTTGGCGTCCGGGAGGTTGTCCGCGACCACATCGGGCAGGGATATGGAGACCGCGGGCTTGTCCTGCGCGGTGGCGATGCCGCCCGCGCCGACGGCGGCGATGACGCCGACACCGAGGACCGTGGAGCTGCGGGCCAGCCCGTTGTTGCGCTTGGCGGCCACGCGGTGTCTGCCGCGTACGGGGCGGATGGTCTCCTCGGTGGGATTCCATTCTCCCCAGCCCGGTTCCGGCTGCTCCTTGCCGTAGGAGAGAGTTTCGAAGGGGGCTGCCGGGGCAGGCTTGTTGGACGCCACGGGGGCGCGCTCCTTTCCTTCCTTCTCGCCTACCGGGTTAGCTGACGGGTTCGGAGCAGGAAGGTCTCCTACGGGCGCTTCTGCCGCACGGAGGCAGCAAAGAACGTCCGATTCACCCCAATTGGTGGTTCCCCGGTTCCCTTGCGGAATTCGGCGCTGCGCACGGTGCCATCTCTGGCGACGGCTGGGACGACCGCGCTGCGTTATCGAACGTTAATAGAGAGCAGGGCCTTATTCCAAGCTGTTCCTGATGATCGTTAACAACTTCGCAACGGACACACCAGGGCACAAGCGCGCGCAACGGGGCGAGTTGACAGCAATTCGGGGTCACAGTCAATTCTGACGGTCCGTCAATTGCTATGCGGAGGGGCATCTGTTGACTACCCACGGTGGCGAACCCGGTGAAGGCATCGTGAAGGGCTCCATGAAGGCTCCACGAGCACCCGCCGACGGGCTCTGACGGGCCGGGCAGGCCCTGCGGCCCGACGGACCGGGCCGGACGGGCAGGACTGGGCCGGACGGGCCCCTCGGGCCCCGGCAGCCCCCCGACGGACCGGGCGGACCCCAGGGACACCGTCACGGAACGACCGGCGTGCTCCTGCGCCGTTCCGGCTCCCCCTCCACCGGCCGGCTGACCGCCAGCAGCGCCATGTCGTCCTGGCTCCCGCCGCCCGTATGCATCCGTACGTCGTCGATCAGCGCCTGGAGCAGTTCGTCGGGCCCCGGGAAGGTCCGCCCGTCGAGCCGTTCGCGGGGAAGGTAGAAAACCCCCCGGTCGTCGCGCGCCTCGGTGAGCCCGTCCGTGTAGAACAGCAGCGTCGCGCCGGCGGGATACGCGGACTGCTCGGCGCGGTCCGGCCACGAGCCCAGCTCGCTCATCCCCAGCGGCAGCGCGGGGTCGCTGGGCACCAGCATCCGTACGGTTCCGTCGCCGCACATCAGCAGCGGCTCGGGATGCCCCCGGTTGACCAGCCGCACCACACCCTCACCGTGCGGGATCTCGGCGAGCACGGCCGTCGTGAACCCCTCGAAGGAGTCGAGCCCGCCCGGCCGCGTACCCTCCCGCGTCAGGGCACGCTCCAGCCGCTGCGCGACCCCCTCCAGCGAGCTCTCCTGCTCGGCGGCCTCCCGGAACGACCCGATGATCACCGCCACCGCTTCGACCGCGTCGAGCCCCTTCCCCCGTACGTCCCCGACCACCAGACGCACCCCGTACCGCGTGTCCTGTACGGCGAACAGGTCACCGCCGATGTACGCCCCCTCCTGCGCCGCCTCGTACCGCGCCGCGACACGCAGCCCGCCGATCCGCTCGGCGGGTCGGGGCAGCACGGCGCGCTGCGCGGTCTCGGCGATGATGCGGGCGGAGGCGAGCCGTTCACCGCTGCGGCGCACGACTGCGTTGATGTACAGCGCGAGGACGGAGACGACCACCACCGTCAGCAGTTCGCTGGTCGCCTCGACCGTGAGCAGCGATTCGCTGCGTAGACGCAGCGCCAGCTCGGCGATCAGCGAGGCGAGGGCGACCAGGGACGTGCCGAACATCGAGTAGAACGGGGCGGCGACCAGCGGGGCCGCGGCGAAGAGGGGGCCGGAGGTGACGCGCGTCGGCGTCGTGATGTCGAAGAGCACCCCGACCGCGATGACCAGGGCGGGCAGATAGCGCACCAGCCGGCGTCCGGTACGGGCACCCGGGCCGGTCCGCCCGGGGCGACCGCCCACCACCCGCGGGGCATCGCCGACCACCCAGAAGCCCCGCCCGTCACCGGCCCAGAGGGCGTCCTGAGCCGCCCGGCGACGCCTGCCGCCGATGCGCTCCGTGAACTTTGTGAGCTTCGTCTGCTTGCCCACCAGTGGTCTCCTGCCCGGTCGCCCGCGGCGACGGACCGTACGGCGCCCCGCCTACCCAGGCTGGCCGCTGTCGGGCCGGGCGGCGACTCGCCGTCCGCCGAGTGGGCTACACGTCCGAGGGGTGGACCATGTGGACGTACATGACGAGGGACGGCGAAGGGAAGGGGAGGCAAGCACGACGAAGGCCCGGATCCTCAAGGATCCGGGCCTTCGTTTTCTTCCAGTAGCGGGGACAGGATTTGAACCTGCGACCTCTGGGTTATGAGCCCAGCGAGCTACCGAGCTGCTCCACCCCGCGCCGTTGAATGCAACTCTACGCCATCTGGAGCAAGATCAAAACCACCTGCCCCACGGAACGAATCAGGCCGCCTCGACCACATCGGCCCGCACCGCCGCGGCCCACTCGACCAGAAGCCGCTGGTAACGCTCCTGCTCAGCGGGGGAGAGCGCGCTGCCGGCCCGCCCCCAGAGGGCGCGGATCTCCGAATTGACGACAGCGGCGGACCGAACGGAACCACGGGCACCGGAAGAATCGGGCGAGGAAGCGAACATAAGACCCAGGCTACGGCCAGCCACTGACAATCGGCAGAGCGTGTCCCCCTACGCTTGGACCGGTGATCGAAACCATCGTGTTCGACGTCGGGGAGACCCTCGTCCGCGACGACCGTTACTGGGCCTCCTGGGCCGATTGGCTGGGGATCCCCCGCCACACCATTTCCGCTCTCGTCGGCGCCGCCACCGTCCAGAACCGGGACAACGCCGACGCCCTCCGCCTGATCAAGCCCGGCATGGACGTCGGCGAGGCCTACCGGGCCAGAGAGGCGGCCGGGCGTGGCGAACACCTCGACGAGTCCGACCTCTATCCCGACGTCCGGCCCGCCCTCGCCGGCCTCCGGGCGCTCGGCCTGCGCGTCGTCATCGCGGGCAACCAGACCGTCAAGGCCGGTGAACTGCTGCGCGGCCTCGATCTGCCCGCCGACCTCGTCGCCACCTCCGGCGAGTGGGGCGTCGCCAAGCCGTCCCCGGAGTTCTTCGCCCATGTCATCCAGGCGGCGCGGACCACACCGGAGCGGACCGTGTACGTGGGCGACCATCCCGCGTACGACCTGTTCCCCGCCCGCGAGGCGGGCCTGCGCACGATCCATCTGCGGCGGGGGCCCTGGGGCTACCTGTGGGCGGACGACCCGGATGTGGTCGAAGCGGCGGACTGGCGGATCGACAAACTGACGCAGCTCGCGTCGATCGCCGCGGACTGGACGGCGACGAGCGCGGATGTGACGGGCGCGGATGTGACGGGCAGGGTCGGAGCGGACGCGGACCTACAGGCCGAGGAGGCGGGCGTACGGGACGAGGCCATACAGGACTGAGACGTACAGGGCTGAGACGTACAGGGCTGAGACGTACGGGACTCAGGCGTACAGGGCTGAGACGTACGGGACTCAGACGTACGGGAGGCAGACGTACGGGAGGCAGGTACGCCACCGCGGCATACGCGGCTGATCGCCATCGGGGCCGGGCACAGGGGGCTGGGGAGCCCTGGGGGGGGACCCGACAGGACCCAACGGGACCGGACACGGGACCCGACACGGGACCCGACCGAACGCGCGCCCACCTGCGGCCACTCACACCCCGCCCCTCCCTCACACCACCCCGTATTCATGCGCGGGACCGCCCTGCCACTCCACCCAGTTCGGGTCGTCCAGCAGATCCCAGGCATCGGGCAGCCCGGCCAGGCGCAGGAACTCGATCAGATGGTCGTCGCTGTGCGCGAGCCCCATGATCCGGCCACGGACGGTGACTCGCCGCCCGCCCGTCCCGGACGCCCGGTGCACGACGATCGGTACATCACTCATACGCTCAAGCGTGCGACGATCCCGCCCGGTCCGCAGCCTCTGGTACGTGTCTGTTCTCCCAACGGTTCGCTTCGGGCACCCCCGCCTCGCCACCTCACCGCTGGGCGCCCGCGCCCGGCAGGCCCTCGTCCGTGAAGGGAAGCGCGTCCAGGTCACCGTCGAACTTCCCCACGCCCAGAGCCATCAGCTCCGCCTGATCGGACAGCGGGCCGTTACCGTCCGTGCCGGGCAGCGCCTGCTCGGTCCAGATGCATTTGCCGGTCGACGTGTAGCGGGTGCCCCACCGCTGGGAGAGCGCGGTGACGAGTTGCAGACCGCGCCCGCCCTCGTCCGTCTCCAGCGCACGGCGTATGCGCGGCGTGGTGAGGCTGCCGTCGGAGACCTCGCAGACCAGGTCGGCGCTGTGCAGCAGCCGTAGCCGTACCGGGCCCTTCGCGTGGCGCACGACGTTCCCGACCAGCTCGCTGGCCAGCAGTTCCGTGGTCGTCGCCAGGTCGTCCAGGCCCCAGGTGGAGAGCTGCTCCCGGACGTGCCTGCGCGCCTCGCCGGCGGCCTGCGGGTTCTCGGGGAGCGGCCAGGAGGCCATCTGGTCGGCGGTCAGCGCGTGGAGGCGGGCGACGAGGAGGGCGGCGTCGTCGGTGGTCTGCTGCTCGGCGGGAAGCAGACCGGCGGTGAGGGAGTCGCAGAGCAGCCCCAAGTCCCCACCGCTTTCTCCGTGTTCACGCTCCCCTCCCTCGTTGTCGTCATCTCCGCCGTCGCCGACGGCGGTACGCAGCAGCCGAGCGAGGTCCGCCATGCCCACGTCGATCTCGCGCGTGGCCGACTCGACCAGACCGTCGGTGTACATCACGAGGAGGCTCTCCTCGGGCACCTCCAACTCGACTGTTTCGAACGGTGGTTCCGCCGCGCCCAGCGGCGGGTCCGGGACCAGGTCCGGGAAGTACACCGTGCCGTCGGGATGGACCACGGCCGGTGGCGGATGCCCGGCGCGCGCGACGGCGCAGACGCCGGTGGTGGAGTCGTACAGCGCGTACAGGCAGGTGGCGTACGAGTCCTCTCCCAGGCCGCCGACGATCTCGTTGAGGTGGCTCATGATCTCGTCGGGAGGCAGTTCGAGGTGGGCCAGCGTGTGGACGGCGGTGCGCAGCCGCCCCATGGTCGCCGCCTCGGACAGGCCGTGCCCCATCACGTCCCCGATGACGAGCGCGACCCGGCCGGCGGAGAGCGGGATGATGTCGTACCAGTCCCCGCCCACGTCCATCCCCTGCCCGGCGGGGAGGTAGCGGGCGGCGGCCGTGCACGCGGGCACCTCGGGCAGCCCGCGCGGGAGCAGGCCGCGCTGCAACTCGCGGGAGCGGTCGTACTCGGCGTCGTAGAGCCTGGCCCGTTCCAGCGCGTGCGCGACGAGCGCGCTGATCGCCGTCAGGAGGGTGCGCTCCTCGCCGGTGAGCCGGCGCGGCCGGTCGAAGGCGATGACGCACACACCGAAGGTGTGCCCGGAGGCGGTCAGCGGCAGAAACGCCCATGCCCACTTGCCGCCCGCCGCGGGCCGGTCGGCCAGATCGGGGTAGCGCGCCGCGTACATCTCCCTGGACGAGATGAACAGCGGGGCCCCGGTCAGGATCGCCTCCCAGAGCGGGTCGGGTGCCCGGCGCAGGCGGCCGTCGAGCGTTTCGAGGAATTCGGGCGGGTAGCCGACGGCCCCGACGTTGTACGCGCGGTCGCCCTCGATGGCCTGCACCACCAGACCGGCGGCGCCGAACGGCGGCAGCACGCGCCGGGCGACCGCGTCCACCACGTCCCGTGAGGTCGTCGCCACGGCGAGCGCCTCGGTCAGCTCCGCGATCCGGGTGGAGCGCTCGGAATCGGCCCGCTCGGCGGCGGCCCGCTCGGCCTCGTGCCGCCGCCGCTCCGTGACGTCGGTGAAGTAGAGGATGACGCCGTCGGGCACGGGAACGAACCGCAGGTGGTAGCGGCGCCCGGTGTCGGGCATCCCCACGTCGAAGCCGACGGGGGCGTCCGCGGCGGCCGCCTCCCGGCAGCGGGCCTCCAGGTCCGGAACCTGCCGTACGGAGGGCAGCTCCCACAGGACGCGGCCGAACAGCTCCTCCTCGGAGGAGCCCAGCATGCGCTCGGCCTCCAGGTTGACGAACGTGATCCGCCAGTGGTCGTCCACCGAGAGGAAGGCGTCGCTCATGTGCCGCAGGGCACGGCTGAGCGCGTCGCGGGCGGAGCGGGACTCATTGCTGTCCCACCCCATACCGACCATCCTGAGCGGCTCGCCCTTGTCGTCGAGCACCACCTTGCCGCGCGCCTGCGTCCAGCCGTACGTACCGTCCAGGCGCCGCACCCGGTACTCGGCCTCGAACAGGCTCCGGTCACGGATCGCCCGCTGCGCGGCGGCCAGCGTCCACGCCAGGTCGTCGGGGTGGACGATCTTCATCCAGCTCGCGATCACGGGCACGAAGTCGGCGGGTTCGGTGCCGTAGAGCGCCATGGCGTCCTCGTCCCAGTCCAGCGCGCCGGTCTGGATGTTCCAGTCCCACGAGCCGACCTGGACCTCTTTCAGCGCCTGCCGCAGCCGACCGCCGCCGAACTCCTTCTGGGGCGGCGCGGTGGGCGGCGGCGCCTGACTCATCCGCTCCTCGGCCCAGCTGACCACGGCCCGCAGGAAGCCCCACTGCTCCTCGGTCGGCTCGCCCCGGGCGCCCATCAGTACGGTGAGGGCGCCGATCGTACGGTCCCCACTGGACACGGGCACGGACGCCAGCCCGGTCCCGGGCCACGCGACGACGGGCGGCGGGGCGGAGTCCTGCGGGAACGGGAACGGCGCCGGGTCCGTGCGCCCCTCGGGGGCAGGGCCGGTTTCGGTGCCGACGCCCGCCCCGGCCCCGTCCTCGCCCCCGGCCTCAAGGCCCACCCACACGCCACTCCCCTGCCGCACGGCGCGGGCCGGGGCCAGCGGCCCGTCCTGGTCGACGATCTCCCAGGTCCGGCTGAGCGCGGGCGGCAGCCCGGTCGCCGACACCAGACGCAGCGCGGACATGGGCCCACGCAGATGCACCATTCCCCCCAGGCCGCCCAGCTCTCCGACGGCATGCTGAAGGGCCAGCCGGAACACTTCGCTCTCCGTGACGCCCTGTTCCACTGTGTCGAGCAAAGCCAACCGTACGTTCACCATGTAATCGTACATTTCCCCCATATCTGCGGCCCCGGGCCGACTCTCGCGGGCGAGGGGGGCGGGAACGCGCCTCCGCCACACCCGGGGTCAGGTCTGGCGGTGGCGTACGTCATGACCGCGTCGGTGCACAACTCCCGAGTCAGAGGCTCCGGGCCGATGCCGGGGTTCTTCCGGCCCGCGAACTCGAACTGGTAATTCCGGCAACGTTTCCCGAAGGCGACGACCGGCACATACCCAAGACCTTCGATGATCGCGTGTACCCCTCCGGGTCGTCGACCGCGGGCGGATCAGGCTGTGGTCACGTCCTGCACGGTGATCGTGGCCGGGACCTCGTAGCCGGGAAGGGCGGCGCGTATCGCCGCGATCGCGGCTTCGAGGACAGCCTGGCGGTCAGCCGGGCCGAGATCGCCGTAAATCGGCTCACCCGGCTCGATGCCGATCTTCACCACAGCCTTGTACTTGTCCGGGTCCGAGCCGGAGTACGGACGGAGTTCGGCGCTGACAGGAGTGGACATGATGATCTCCTTGTTGTTCCGGTAAGCCGTCGATGCGTTGTGGACCGCGATGTCGCCCAGATCGCGGATCACCGTGCCGGTCGTGCTGGTACACCGGAGCCGGGAGAGGCAGAGGGCGGTGGCTGAGGCCCTGGCGTGCCGGACGAAACCTTTCAGTTCGCATTGGCGTGCGCGACCGATTTTCGTCAGCACAGGTGGGCTGAGGACGACCGCGGCCTCGATCGGTGGACGCAACCGCAGGGGCACCACGGAGGTACTGAAGGCACGCTCTGCCCGGCAGCAGGCTCAAGCGCGCGGCGGCTGTCCCCCGGACGATGTCACTCCATGACAGAGCTGGACCAAAGAGTCAGCCTGCGATGTGCGCTGCCTGCTCGCGCCATGTGGCGTACGGCGGCCACCTCGGCCTGGCCGATGCGGACGGCTCCGGGAAGGGCGGCCTTGGTCCGCTCAGGGTCCAGCCCCAACACCCGCGCGATGTAGGGCCACCAGTGGCCGGGAGTCCACTCTCCCTCCATCCAGCGTCGCGCGTGCTGGCGCTGCAGGCGCCGGGGATCACCGCTTTCTGCCAGGCCGAGGGCGCGTGCCAACTCGGAAGGGCCCTGCCCTGTCTCAACGAAGTTGGTCGCCCACGCGCTGCTGACCTGCATGGACTGGATTGGGTGAGACACGCGGACTGAGTTCGTTGAAACGATCTCGTCCGCGCCTGCCGTCGGCAATCTCTCAAACCTGGGGTGGTCGGGGCTGCGCACCTTCTGCGAGAACGAGTGTCAGCAGTCCAGGAAACCGCGCGTCAAACTCGGGCCGGCGAAGCCGGTTGAGCCTGCGTGATCCCTTGTCCACCTGCTCCAGGAGTCCGGCGGCACGTAGTACCGCGAAGTGGTGGCTTGCCGTTGCCTTTGAGACCGGCAGGTCGAATGTTCCGCATGCCCAAGTGAAGTCCGGTTCACCGGCGCATTTGCGCAGGATCGAGCGCCGCACCGGGTCAGAGAGAGCATCGAGTGCGGCCTGCAGGCTCACCTCTTCCAGGTCGGCGTGGACCAGGTTCCTGACGCGCCGCGCGACCGGCTCGGCCATGGCGGATCCTTCCTCGACTTGACATGTTCGATCCTCATCGTACAGTCATAAGTGTTCGATCCGTATCTAACTCAGTGGGGCGTGCCATGTCAGCGCCGATCAACAGCGGACCGCAGGTGGCGGTGGTCACCGGAGCCAGCCGGGGAGCCGGCAAGGGAATTGCCCTCGCCCTCGGACAGTCGGGCGCGACCGTCTACGTGACCGGACGCAGCCGGCAATCCTCCGACTCGCCCTACGGCGGCACAGTCGCGGAGACCGCTGCGCTCATCGACGAAGCCGGCGGCAGAGGCGTCGCGGTGGCCGTCGACCACGCCGACGATGAAGCCGTGGCGGAACTGTTCGCCCGGGTAGAACGCGATCACGGCCGACTCGACATCCTGGTCAACAACGCGGCCCAGGTGCTCAACGCCCCGCCCCCTGGGAGGTTCTGGGAACAGCCGCTGGAAGCAGCCGATCTCATCACGGTCGGCCTGCGATCGCACTACGTCGCAAGCTTCCACGCCGCACCCCTGCTGATCGCCAATGGCCGAGGACTGATCGTCAACACAGGTCACTACGGTGCTGTGGCCTACCACCTGGGCCCCGCTTACGGCGCCCAGAAGGCAGGCGCCGACAAGATGGCGGCCGACATGGCCAAGGATCTGCGCCCCCACAACGTTGCCGCCGTCTCGATCTGGATGGGCGGCCTGGACACCGAGCGCGCACGCGCGCACTTCGCAACACTGCCCGCTGAAGCCCGGCCCACCAACAGGCGCGAATCCACGCAGTTCACCGGCCAGGTGATCTCGGCCCTCTACACGGCCGACGATCTCATGCAACTCTCCGGCAGGGCGCTGATCGGCGCTGAACTGGGAGCACACCTCGGTATCACCGACATCGACGGCAGCACCCCACCCTCCCTGCGCTACGCCCTGGGCGGACCACCCGAACTCCACCCCAGCCTGAGCTGACACCGCTCGACTGCCTCCCGGCAGGGAGCATCCGGCAGACCGGAACTGACGGTGTGCGGCGGACGAAGCAGTCCGGGGCGTGGCGACGCTCCCAGTCGTCGCCGCCCAGTACCAGCCCGGGAAGTGACTCTCGCCGCGCGACCAGCGAATCGGGTACCGGACCTACCTTCTCGAACCGACTCGTCCCGCAGTCCCGCAGCGGACGCCGACGGCGTCCATGTACGACATCTCTACGGACGGGTCCGCCGGTTCCACCCCGACTGGTACAGCCATCCAGCACTCGGCCGCGCGACTGGGTTCGCTGAGGCAGAAGCCCGAACGACTCGGTTCATTGAGAAGCGACTCGATTGGGTGAGACAGGACAGGCCCCAGCCCCGTTCCTGGCACGCCGTCCGTTGACCGGCCCGCTGGAGATGGCCCTGGGCTGGATCCGGGCGCTCGGCACGGCTGCCGGATCCGCCATGGTCGGGTTCCTGGTCCACGCCAAGTACCCGGCCGCCCAAGCAGATGACGACAAGGTCGACAAGAGGGACGGGCACCACCTTGAGTACCACGCCATGGTGATCCACAACAGAAGGATTGTGGCGAAGGTTGTAGGCGTGGCCCAATACCACCACCGAACCGAGGACGGAAAATACACAGTTCCCCGGAAAGAATAGATCGGAACCATCACAGCGTACTGTCAAGGCGTGAACAAATGCCCATCAGCCGTGAATAATTGACCACAAGGGCAATGCCATGGCGACTTGGGACCAAGAGGAACTGGATGATCTACGAACGACCGCCCTCTTCAGGCTCGGGCAGTTCGTCGCGCCCCCGCTGACACCAGGATCACTGACCGTCCGTGGCGTGCTACCGGTCCTCGAAGACCCCGGTGCACTCAGAGTGGTCCTGTGGGATGGAGAACGATCCCAGGCCGCCTACGACATGCCGCTCACGGATACCCGCGGAGAGCCCATCCCGCATACCGTTCTGATTCCGGCGCTGCGCGCCTGCACCCGGTCCACCGACACGCTCGGTGCGCCCTCCGAAGACCCTGCGAGTGGGATTCCCGTCTTCGACACCCGCGCTGCCGTACATGCCTTCGCCCAACGCCCCACTGAAACGCCCGGCGACGCCCTGTACCTGCCGCTGATCCCCCTCCAAGGGGGCGTGCCCGAAGCCCCCACCACGTTCACCCTCGTAGGCTTCCTTCTCCGCGACAACTTCTACGGCCGCTACTACGTCCGCTGGGCCGACAACACGTCAGCGTGGGGACTGGACTACCGCATCCGCAACGCGGACGGCTCGGTCGAGAGTCGAGGAGGGACGGTCGGCCACGTCCTGCGAACCCTGGCGTCCCACAACGACCTCGATCGATTCCGCACGCCTGCGGACGATCCATACTGCGTCGCCGCCTTCGACTTGACCGACTGGAACTGACTGGACTCGAACCGACTCCGCCGGGCCGAGCCCTCAACTGGCCACGGTCGCCCGGTAAGCGGCTGGTCGTCCACGCCTGCCCCTGATCCAGCGAAGCTCATCGGAGAAGGCACGCGCCACCCGGCGACGATTCGCGGAACGGGAGCGCACGGCTGGAGGCTCTCACGCTCCGTCCGGTCTGTCGGGGGGACAGGCATCCGGTCGCGGCAGATCAGGGAGGAGCCCCGGCCGGCGCCGACGGGGGGCGACGGCCGGCCGGGGCGGTCGCACCCGCCCGCCGCTGTGTGACAGCGACGAGCGGGGGTCAGAGGCGCGGTTCCACGAGTACGAGTCCGAGGCTGTCGGCGGGGTGGTCGGCCAGGGGTAGGAGGCGGCGCGCGGTACGGCATGGCGGGCAGGCGCGCATGGTTCGCCCGGGGCCGCTCGCCGAGTGGACGACGCCGACGACGATGAGCGTGTCGTGGGCGTGCCCGCAGTAGTCACACAGGGGCGCCGGGGCCAGAGCGGCGGGCCGGACGCCGTTCACCGGCGGGCCGCCCGTTCCGCTTTACGCAACCGCGTGCCGACGGCGCAGGTCGAGGTGGCCGTGGCGCATGCGGTGCACTCTTCCGTGTGCTCCAGCACAGCGACGTACGCCGCCGAGTGGCCCCCGCCAGCGGCCCCTTCACATCGCTCGCGTCCAACGCGCAGCAACTCGCTCACGGCGGCCGGCGTGCACAACCGGTCGATCCGCTCCACAGGCACGGCCCAGTAGGGATCAACCGGCGCGGGCTCTGTACGGTCCACCCTCGGGATCGCGAGCCACCCGCCCCGGCCACGAGCCGCAGCCACCGGGGACCGCCACACCTCACACGTCCCGGGCGACACCAACGCGTAATACCACTGGCCCGGGTGACACACCACCGGCCCGTCGAGGGCTTCCGCCAGGGCGACACTCACGGAATCCGGGACGGTGCTCCCGACTGCCGCGTGGACCAATTCCTGGGGCATGCGCACGGTGTCGTACAGGATGCCGGTCCGCAGGATGGCTGGGCGCCCGGCCGCCCAGTCCTTCTCTGCGATGTCGGGGTGTCGGGTGGTGGACGTCAGCCACCGGGAGACGGCCTCGGTCCGAGGTTGAGTGGTACTCATGGCTGCCCCTGTCGTCGATGGATCAGCTCTGATGACGACGGTAGGAGCGGTCAACTGGCAGCAGGCGCACACAATGTGCGCCCTCGTCAGTCAGGCGGCCAGCAGGCCCAGCTTCACGGCGAGCTCGGATGCGCGGCGCCGACGGTCCGGGATCTTCGACTCCGTTTCCTCCAGGACGATCGCCTTGGCGTAGCCGTTGTACTTGATGGTCTCCGGGGCGGCTTCGTGTGCCCGAGCCAGGGTGTCGAGGGCTACGTCGGGCTGTCCGTCGAGTTGGTAACCGCGCGCTTTCTCGATTCGGTGGCGGGCACGGCGCGGCCGGGACGGGATCGCGGTGGCGTCGGAGGCGGTGGCCTGACGTACGGACTCCCCGCCCGCGTGCAGTTCCACGGCCACGGTGACGGCGTGCGCGCCCATGATGGCCTGAGAAAACGATGTGACGGGGTGGTAGTAGTCATCGGGAAGTCGTTTGGCCATGGTTCGCGCCTTGTCCCAGTGACGCCAGGCAGTACCGGTTTCGCGGCGGCGGGCAGCCGTGTATCCAGCCTCGAAAGTCAGGGCGCCGGTAATGGCGAGAACCTCGTCCGACGCGTTCGGCAGCAGCGGGGTGAGGAAGCGGAGTACGTCTTCGACGACGGCATCGGCCGCGTCGTAGTGGTCGGGGCCGGAGTCCCGGTGAGCCTGTGCGGTCAGCCACGCGGCAACGCCGATGGTGTGCGGGTCCTCGGACTCCTGGGCGGCGATCATGCCGCGATCGGCGACGCGCCACAGCAGGGGTGCGTCTGGCTGGTAGGCCACGAAGAACTGACTGAGGCTGTAGACCTCGGAGAGCGCGGCCTGCGCGGACCGGCGCTCGGCCGCACGGTCTGCTTGGCGCACGGCGAGCTGTGCATCCCGGATCAGGTCTGGTAGCAGCGCCCCTATGGCTTCGCGATGGTTCTTCGCCGAGTGGCGCGCGGTCCAGGCGCTGGCGAGCCTGGCTTGGATATGGGCAATCGGTGGCGCCTCGCGCGCGGTGGTGAACGGGAAGGCGTCGATGGCGTCCTTCACCGCGCGGAGCCGTGGGTGGCCAGGACCGGTGAAGAGAGCGACGGGCACAGACTGATTCCCAGTAAGTTCGGCGAGATCCCTGACACGCAGTACCTCGGCCAAGCGCAGGACCGTCTGCAGCTTCGGTGTCTGGAGACGTCCTTCTTCCACTGCCCTGACCCAGGAAGCGGTCTTGTCGCCGACCAGTCCGCCGAGCTGGGCTCGTGTCATGCCCTTGCGGGTGCGCAGGATCTTCAGCCTTTGCCCGAATGCAATCGGGTTGGCGTACGGGTCCGGGGTGGCATCTGTAGGCATAGCGGCCTTGCCCCTCTCTGAACAGCTTCGTCACTGTCAGGGTATGGGGCGAGGCCGAATTCGTGTCGGCCCGGTTACTGTCCGGCTGCGGCAATCGAACTCACAGTCGCAGCCATGTTGCGAGGTCGTGCCCCGCCGATACCCACCGATGGTGCGCCCCAGGAGGCCGCGTCGGCGCGGGGCCTCCGTCATGTATCGATGCCTCACTCAACTGCACAGTCCTGGGGGGGGACCATGCGCTACCGCACCAATGCTGCACTCGCCGTACTCGCCACGCTCACCGCGTGCGCGAACCATCCCCCGCGCCGATCCGGCCGCGTGTAAGACCGCTCTGGCCGAAGCGCTCGCGGACGCCATGGAGTCCGGAGCCGAGGGCAAGCCACCGGCCGCGTGCAACCGCGTCGAAGAACCGAGCAGAACGAAACTCGCCGGCGAAGTCCTCTTGAACTACGTCCAAACCGAAGAAGGCAACGAAACCTTGGGAGGGAAGACGTCTGAGGAGTTCGAACGTCTCGTTCTCGATGCCTTCGACGGACTGGGAGCCACGCCCGGCCCCCTGAGCCGGTCCGAACCTACTCATCCCCCACCGTCACTCGGCGGTGGGACTCCGAAGCGCGTACGCTCCCGAACCGCCTCGCACGTGAGGCTAATGAATTGCGGCTAGGTCTCGATGTCAGCGGCAAGCATGCGAAGCTCCTGCGCCTCCGGAACTCCGCTGTACCGGCGCAGGCGGACCCGCATGTCCTGGAGCGCTGCCTGAACCTTCACCGAGCGGATGCCGTCGGCGCAGTCGAGGAAGTCACGCCAAGTGGCCATGGCTCCGTCGACGTCGCCTTGGCGGAGGCGCACGCCGCCTAGATCGGCAAGGACGATGGCTCGCGTGCGGCGGCGGTCAAGGCCGTGGATATCGAGGGCGAGGTGGAGATGTTCCTCGGCGGCGTCGAGGTCGCCGAGTCGGGCGAGGATCATGCCGGATTCGTGGGCCCAGCGCCCCGGGGAGTAGTGGGCGGCCCAGGAGTCGCCGACTGCGGCGGCCGGCTTGCCGATGGCGGTCTCGGACATGGCGAGGTGCTTGGTGGCCATGCGGCGGTCGTCGTCCTGTGCAGCGGCGTTGGCGAGGGTGGCCTCGTAGTAAGCGACGGCACGCGGGTTGTCGAGGTGACGGCCGTAGTCCACGCAGGCTTCGCCGAGTTGGACGGCTTCGGCCCGGTAGCCGAGGTCGACGCACTGCACGGCGAGACCGCGGAGAGCGGTCGCCGACAGCTCGGGATCGCCAGCTTCGACGGCCAGGCGGAAGGAGTGCGCGTAGTAGCGCTGGGCAAGTCCGCGCAGTTCGGGGGTGTCGCCTTCATCTTGGGCCATCCAGCCGGCGAGGTGGACGAGTTGGGAGGCGGCGGCGAACAGTTCGCGGCCGGTGTCCTCGGAGAAGCGCCCTTCCAGCCACGGTGCGACGTCCTGGGTGAGGTAGCGGACGGCCAGATGGCGGGCATGGCCGCCACCGAGTTCGGAGGCCGAGTCGCCGAGGGCCTTCACCATGTGGCGTACGGCGGCCACCTCGCCCTGGCCGATGCGGACGGCTCCGGGAAGGGCGGCCTTGGTCCGGCGGGTGATGCTGTCCATATCGGGCAGGCCGAGTGCGGACAGCGCGTATCCGCTGGAGGCGAGGACGAACTCCCGACGTTCCACGTCGCTCCTTCCCAGGTGCAGGACTGATGCAACGGTATCGGCGTGGAGTGCCGCCGGCATGGGCTCCGGAAGGTTGATCGACTCAGGGTCCAGCCCCAACACCCGCGCGATGTAGGGCCACCAGTGGCCGGGAGTCCGCTCTCCTTCGATCCAGCGTCGCGCGTGCTGGCGCTGCAGGCGCCGGGGATCACCGCTTTCTGCCAGGCCGAGGGCGCGTGCCAACTCGGAGGGGCCCCAGCCCCGTTCCTGGCATGCCTGCTTGATCAGTTCCGCGACGGCCGGGTTCCTCGACACCTCGTCACCCTCCCCACCTGGATTACGCGGGATTACGCAGGACTACATCCTGGGCCCTGTCCTGGGAGGGCGGACCGCCGTTCACTGAACATCACCCCGCAGATCTGCGATGGCTCGAACAAGCACTGTTCAGGGCCTGTCGGCGCCTGCCCGGACACGTGAGAGGAACCGACGGTGGCAATGACCGCTGACAGCGCACGGACCCGCTCGATCCCGCCTTCGCGAGGGCCTGTTGTGGCACAGGACTCCGCGGTCCGAGGGGTGGGCCCGGTGCGTCGTTCTCCGTCAACCGGCCCGCTGGAGATGGCCCTGGGCTGGGTCCGGGCGCTCGGCACGGCCGCCGGATTCGCCATGGTCGGGTTCCTGGTCCACGCCAAGTACCCGGCCGCCCAGATGCCGTTGGCGAGTCCGCCGCTTGGCGCCGACGGCATTTCGTTGGCCTGCGGCACCGGTCAGGCACTCCGGCCCCGGCCGGCCCCGGCCTCTCGCCGCACGTCCTCCACGGCACCTCGCCGGCATACACGCTCCGCATCACCAGCGAAGGGAGAAACGATGTCCAACGAGAACAGCAGCGACATGCACCCCCTGCCCGTGTCGGTCGCGTTCAGCGGCCCCGACAACACCGGGAAGACCAAGCAGATCGGGATCCTCGCCCGGCGCATGGGCACGGCCGCGACCTCAGCGGGCCCGCTCGATCGCTACGACCCGCGCTGGGCCACCATCAAGGCCGGCGGCATGGCCCGCTGGTGGTTCGGGACCGGACCGGTCGAGGAGGTCGCCGATGTCCTCGCCACCTCTTACCTGGAACGCTCCCGTCACCCCTTCTCCGCGCCGGTGCGCCTGCTGGACCGGGGCATCCCCATGCTGGAGGCGACCGTCGCCGCTACGGTCGCCGTACGGGAGAACCTGGGCTCCGCACACGCCGCAGACAGGGCTCGGATCCTGCTGGCCCCGTACGAAGCCGACCTGCGGGCCGCCGAGGAGGACGAATACGCCCTCGTCCTCCTGCACTGCGACGACCCCGAGGAAGGCGCCCGCCGAAGCCTGGCCCATGAGGTGACCGTCACCGATACCTATGCGGCGTACCAGCGCCACCTGCACGAGCAGATCAACCGGCTCGTCGCCGAGGGCCGCTTCCCGATGTCGATCCGTATCGGAGACCGGCCGACCATCACCATCCAGGACGAGGTGCGCCGGCTCCTGGCGCCCCTGCACTCGAACGTGCCCAGCCGGGCCCTGGCAGGCGTACACGTCACCGCACTGGGCGGCATGTCGGAGAGCGGCAAGAGCACGGCCGGCGAGTACCTGCGTACGCACCACGGCCATGCCCGGCTCAAGATCGGGTATCTCATCGAGGACGCGGCCGGGCGGGCGGTGATTACCCATCCGTACCGAGTGGGCCCGATCGTGCAGGCCGAACTGATCGTGGACGCGCTGGACCGGTTCTGCCAGGCGCACCGCTTCCTCGACTCCGTCAGCATCGAGTCGCTGCACGACTTCGACTCGACCGCCGAACTCGCTCGGATGCTCGGATCCCAGCTCACCATCGCCTATCTGGACGCCTCCGAGACCACCCGCGCAGGCCGGAGCACAGTCGGGGCCCAGGACGTCGCCGACCGCGACATCGTCAAGAGCGGACGGGGCGCGGACAAGATCGCGTCCATCGCCCACGAGGTCATCGGTAACGACGGGTCGCGGCTGGAACTGGAACGCCGGCTGGACCGCATCGTGCTCGACCGCCGCTGGCCGGAACATCAGCCCAGAACCATGCCGGTCAACGCGCTGGGACTCCCCGTACACCTGGAGTCCTACCTGGCCGAGTTCCTCGACCGCACCACCGGCCCGCGTCCGCTGATCGACTTGCTGGCCGTCACCGGCAGTGGCGCCCGGGGCAAGTACCAGCACGGCTGGAGCGACCTCGATGTCCTGGTCGTGGCTGACGCCTCCTCCCTCGACGAGATGCGCCAGGTCCTTGCGGAACTGGAGGCCGAACTCGGCGGGGTCGAACTCGGTCTGACCGTACTGACCCGAGCCGAGTGCCGGGCCGGTGCCGTGACCTCCCGCCTCCTCCACGTCCTGGCGCTGATCGGCAGCGGGGCGCTGGTCCCACTGTGGTCCTCCCCCGGCTTGGCCCTGCCCACCCCGGACGCAGCCACCGACATCGCCGTGAGCCTGCGCGACGGCATCCAGGCCGCCATCGAGATCCGCCGCCAGCTCCTCAAGGGAGCACCTGACCTCCGCAGCCTCTACAAGGTCACCGCGCTGCTCGCGAAGATCCAGCTCCGCTTCAGCGGGATCGAGTGCCCCTCCGACAGCGACGCCCTCACCGTCCTCCTCGACGCCGAACGGCAGGACACGAGCGTGGTCACCACCGCCCGCACCGAGCGGCCCGCCGCCGAAGCGCTCGCACGCCTGGTTCTCCAGACTTGGCTGGACACCCTCCCCGGGGAGACGCGGTGAGCGCGAGCGCCCGGCGGGTCTCGGCGTCAGCGGGCGTTTTCCACAAGCCGGTGGCGACCCGCGAGCAGGCCGAAGCGGAGGCGAAGGGATGGGCACGGCTCGCCTTCCGCATCGCGGTTCCGGCCCTTCACGGGGAGATCGCGTTACCGGACAGACATCTCGTCGCCTACGAGGACGTCTTCGCCACCGGCCAGTGCGAGCTGCTGATGGGCGACGTGATCGCCCTCGCCGACCGCGATCCGGCCGTGCAGTCCCGCTTGGACCGCCTCGTGGACGGCGTCTGCGCCGACCTGCGGGCGGCGGCCGAGGAGACCGGGAAGAGCGTGCCGCTGGCCGAATGCGTTCCGGACCTCTACCTCGACCGCATCCGTCCCGGTGGCCGGCTGGACCGCTGGTACCTGCGCCGTGACCTGCCGCTCGCCCTGCCCCACGCGGATACGACCCTCACCCTTCGGGAGCTGGCCGACTTCACCCTCACCGCCAACGGCAGGCAGCTGACGTTGAACGTCGCCGACATCATCAACAGCCTCCGCCACATCCTGGCTCCCGACCGCCCCCGAACTGCGGGTCTGACGCAAGGCGACCCCACGGAACCCAACATCGCCGACCCGCTGTGCTGGCTCGACTTCGAGTTCGCCGGGCGCAACACCGCCGCGGGCGAGGCCGCCAACCTGCTCTGGTACCTGATGGCCCTGGGCGGCTGGCTCGTCCCCCGCTACCAGCCCGACGTGTACGCCCGCACCCTCCGCCTCGCCCTGCCATCACTGTCCCGCCCGCGCATCGAGCACCTGGAACTGCACCAGCGCAGTCGGCACATCGACGTCCGGTACTCCTGGAACACCGGTCCCGGCCGCGGTGCGGCCATCACACGGGCCCTGAACGGTCTTCGTGGGGAGAACGGCAGCGGCCTGGAGGAGATCCACGCCTTCCTCGCCCTGCGCATCCTCGGGGTCGTCCCGGCCTCCCGGCTGACCGGGCACGACCTCATGCTCGTACTGATCAAGCTCGCCGAGAGCCAGGACCCGCTCACGACGATCGACGCCTTCTTCACCACCACGTCGGCCCCTCACTCCCATCCTGGTGAACGGAGCAGCAATGTCCCTGCCCCTGCTTGAGACTCCTCTCCAGACCCGGCCGCTCCAGGGCCGCAACGCCCTCGTCACCGGCGGGGCTACCGGCATCGGTGCCGAGATCGGGCGGGCGCTCGCCGCCGCCGGAGCGACCGTCGCCGTCAACCACTTGGGCCAAGACTCCGAGGCCCACGCCCTCCTCGCCGGCTTCGAGCGCGCAGGCAGCCCCGGGATCGCGGTGAACGCCGACCTGACCGATCCGGGTGCCGTCCAGACCATGGCCGACCTCGTCCGCGCCGAGATCGGCCCCGTCGACATCCTGGTGAACAATGCCGGCTCCTACCCCCGCGTCGCCTGGCAGGACACCGACGAGACCGCCTGGAACTCCTCCCTCGACCTGAACCTCACCGCCCACTACCGCACCTGCCACGCGGTCGCCCCCGGCATGGCCGAACGCCGGTGGGGCCGGATCGTGAACATCGGCAGCGTCAACGCCCGCGCCGGCCGGACGAACCTCGTCGCGTACAGCACCGCGAAGGCCGGACTGCTGGGCCTGACGCGCTCCCTCGCCCGCGAACTGGGCCCGTACGGGGTCTGCGTGAACACGGTCGTGCCCGGCGCCATCCAGGTCGAGGCCGAGAACGCCATTCCCGCCCAGCACCGTGCGCGCCCGGAGGACCAGATCAGACGCCAGTGCGTACCACGCAGGGGACGGCCCGAAGACGTCGCGGCCCTGGTGGCGTTTCTCGTGGGCCCCTCAGCCTCGTTCATCACCGGGCAATCCGTCCACGTCGACGGCGGCTGGCTGCTGCACTGAGACCGCCAATGAGCAAGGAGACAGACCGACATGATCGAACGAGTCCGCGCCGTCCTCGTCACCGCCGATGACACGCTGCTGGTCATCCGCCGCACCAGGCACGACACCCCCGAGTACTGGGTACTGCCCGGCGGCGGCGTCGAACCCAGCGACGACTCCCGGGAGGCCGCCCTCCACCGGGAGATCCACGAGGAGATCGCAGGGAAGGCCCACATCATCCGCCTCCTCCACACGATGGAGTCCGACGACGAGCGTCAGCTCTTCTATCTCGCTCGCATCGCAACCTGGTCCTTCGATGACCGCACCGGTCCCGAGTTCAGCGCCGAGGGCCGCGGCGAATACGCGCTGGAGGAGATCCCCCTGACCGTGCAGGGGCTCGACGATATCGACCTCAAACCCGAGGAGATCGCCCACGTCCTGCGGGAAGCCATCAGTGCCGGAAGCCTCGGAGGCGAGGCATCGCTCCCGGCGTCGGAAATCAGCCCCAGCTCGCGGCAGCGGTAGACGAGCGAGTGGAGGGAGACTCCCCAGACTCCTCTGAGCTCGGCCAGCCGTGCAAGACGCAAGTGCCCCTGAACAACGGAGCGCCCCGATCAGCCGAAACCGATCGGGGCGCTCCGCCGCGGGTCAAAAGGTTTCCCCTCTCCCGCTGTCGGTAGGCCGTGTGGGACTCGAACCCACAACCAACGGATTAAAAGTCCGCTGCTCTGCCAATTGAGCTAACGGCCCTCGGCACAACACCCACGAGCATAGCCCGCCGGGGACGGTGCGCCGATCGGGTATCCCCCCATGGGGTGTCACGCGCCTGCGAAGAGGCTGCGAGGGGACCGAGATGGAGCACGAGGGGACCGCGACGCGGGCGCGTGACGGACCCCGACGCGGGCGCCGGGGTCCCCCTGGAGGGGGTTACGACGCAGGGCCCGTGGTCCACCTGGTAGGTGGACCACGGGCCCTGATGAAGCGTCAGGTTCTCAGGTCCGGGGACCGTCAGCCGTTGCGCTTCCAGCGCGGCTTGTCGTCGCGGCGGCCGAAGGAGCCGGTGCCGGTGCCCGTGGAGCCGCCTCGGTGGTCGTCACGGCGGGTGGACGGGCGGTCGTGGCCGCCCGAGCGGAAGCCGCCCGAGGGACGGTCGTCGCGGCGGTCACGGTTGAACGGACGGTCGCTGCCGCCACGGTGGTCACGGCGCTCGAAGGGGCGGCCGCCACGGTCGTCACGGCGCTCGCCACCCCGGTCGTCGCGGCGGTCGCGGTTGAAGCCGCCCCGCTCGCCACCGCGGTCGTCACGGCGCTGGAAACCACCGCGGTCGCCACCGCGGTCGTCACGGCGCTGGAAGCCGCCACGGTCGCCACCGCGGTCGTTGTCCTTGCGGTCGTCCCGGCGGAAGCCGCCACGGTCGTCGCGACGCTGGAAGCCACCACGGTCACCACCGCGGTCACCGCCACGGTCGCCACCGCCGTCACGCGGCGTGTAGCCACGCGCGCCGCCCCGGCCACTGCGCTCGCCGCGGTCGTCGCGACGGCCGAAGTTCCCGCGGTCGTCGCGGCTGTCCCTGCGCTCCTCGCGCTGCGCCGGTACAGCGGCAGCCGCCGCCTCCACCGCGCGCTCGGCCTCGGCGGCCACCTCGGCCACCGCCGCCTCCGGGTCGTCGCCCCGCTCGCGCGCCGCGCGGGCGACCAGGCGGTCGGCCTCTTCACGGAGCTCGGCGGCACGGCGCTGCGCGCGCTCCAGCTGCTTGGTCAGGTCGGCGGCCTCACGCTCGGCCTGCTTGGCCGCGTTGTTCGCGGAGTCGGCCTGCACCTCGGTGAGCGAGCGGGCGCCGGTGATCTCGGCGACCTCCGGGTCGAACGCTCCGGCCCCACCGACCATGTGGCGCGTGGCGTCGACGCCCGCGTCCTCCATCAGCCGGAAGATCTGGCGGCGCTGGTGCGGCAGCGCCAGCGAGACGACGACACCGGACTTGCCGGCGCGCGCCGTACGGCCCGAACGGTGCAGGTAGTCCTTGTGGTCCCCGGCCGGGTCCACGTTCAGTACGAGGTCGATGCCGTCGACGTGGATACCGCGGGCGGCGACGTCGGTGGCGACCAGCGCGTTGACGTAACCGTCCTTGAAGTCGGCCAGCGTCCGGGTGCGCGCGCCCTGCGTCATGCCGCCGTGCAGCGCGTCGGCCTTCACGCCCGAGTCGCGCAGCTGCTCGGCGATACGGTCGGCGCCCAGCTGCGTCCGTACGAAGATGATCGTGCGGCCCTTGCGGGCGGCGATCGCCGCGGTGACCGGGGCCTTGTCCTTGGGCTTCACCACGAGCACGTGGTGCGTCATGGTCGTGACGTTGCCCTGGGCGCTGTCGACCTCGTGGCTCACCGGGTTGGACAGGTAGCGCTTGACCAGCGTGCTGATCTCGTTCTCCATGGTGGCGGAGAAGAGCATGCGCTGACCGCCGGAGGGCACCAGGTCGAGCAGCTCGGTGACCTCGGGCATGAAGCCCAGGTCGGACATCTGGTCGGCCTCGTCGAGGATCGCGATCTGGACCTGGTCCAGCGAGCAGGCGCCGCGGTTGATGATGTCGCGCAGCCGGCCCGGGGTGGCGACGAGGACGTCGACACCGCGCTCCAGGGCGTAGATCTGGTTGCCCATCGACGTACCGCCGCAGACGACCTTCATCTTCAGGCCGAGCACGTCGCCGTACGGCTGGAGGGCGTCCGCGACCTGCATCGCCAGCTCACGGGTCGGGGTGAGGATGACGCCGCGGGGCTTCTTCTTCTCGGTGTGGCCGCCGGCCAGCGTGGCCAGCAGCGGGAGGCCGAAGGAGAGGGTCTTGCCGGAGCCGGTACGGCCGCGGCCCAGGATGTCCTTGCCGGCCAGGGCGTCCGGGATGGTCGCGGCCTGGATCGGGAAGGGGGCGGTGACGCCGTTCTGCGCGAGCTTGCGGACGATGCCGTCGGGCAGGCCCAGGTCGCCGAACGTGAGGCCGGGGGCCTCGTCCGCACCAGAAGTCTCAGAGGTCTCAGACGTCTCAGGAGCCTCAGAGGCCTCTGCGGTGTCGGTGGCCTCGGGGGCCGTCTCGGGGGCCGCTACGGCCTCCGCGCTCACCAGGGCCTCCACCGTTTCGATGGAGTCGTTCTCGGGCATGACGGCGTGGTCAGTGCTGGAAATGGACATGCGAAATGCGAAACCTTCCGGAGTCTCGGCACGCGCCCAAACTCCGTGAAATTCGCAAATCGACCGCCTCAATGCGGTCAGCCACGGCAAGGGAGAGTACGCGCCACGCGGCGCTCTTCTGTGTCGGCGCCGGGCGATGATCAAACGATCTACTACCATACGCACCTCCCCCGTCCAAGGCAAACCGCCCTCGCGATTCCGGTACGCCCAGGGGCCCGGGACGGGTCACCACATGGTGTCCACACACGCGATCCGCACCGGTGTCAGCACCCCCGCCCGCGTCCGACCCGGCCACCGTCCACGCCGCCGCCTACTACGCCGGCCCCAGCTGTGGTGACGCCTCCAGCTCCTTCCGCATTCCCATCCCGTCCGCCGGCGCCATCCCGCTCGCGCGCACCTCCGCCGGAGGCGTCTCGGACGGCTGCGTGGGCGGCTTCGTCGGCTCAGGCGGTTCCGGCTCGGGCGCCGGGCTCTGGGCCGGCGGCGGGGTGCTGGGCGGCTGTACGGAGCGCGTGGGCTCGTTCGGCGGTTCGGGCTCGCCGCGCGGCGGAGTCGGCCGGCCGGGCCGCGGCCGTGTCCCCGTCGAGGGCTCCGGCGAGGGCGTGGCCGACGAACTGGTGCTCGGCGACGCGCCGTTGGCCAGGTCCTCGCCCTTGCCGTCCGGGTGGGCGTGCTCCGTACCGCCCCTGGCCGTACGGTCGTGCAAGGCGTGCGGCTCTTCGGCGCTCGCGCCGGTGGCGCCGTCGGGCCGGGTGCCGGTATCGGGGCTGTCCGCCGAACGCGACGGCGCCGGCCGTTCTCCGTCGTCACCGACACTCATGCAGCCCGCGGAGGCAGCGACCGCCAGTGACGTGGCGATCCAGACGGCGATACGACGGCCTGGGGCGGACAACTGGCGCACGAGTGGCACCTCCGGGGCGAGGGGGTCTCCCCGCCGACGGCGGGGGCGGAATCGCACTGCTCAACTTACTTTTCCCCGCCGGGGACACGCCCGGACCCGGCCCGTTCCCCGTCCGGCCCCTTCCGACGCACTGCCGCGCGCCCCGCCCGACGCCCGCTCCCGTAACCAGGAGCGGGCCTCAGCCCGACACGGCCCGCGCCAGTTCCGCGCCCAGGAACACCGCGCCCAGCCCGATCAGCACCGACGCCGTCACATTCACCGCCGCGAGCGGCCCCCGCCCGCGCTCGGCCAACCGCAGCGTCTCGTACGAGAAGGTCGAATACGTCGTCAGCGCCCCGCACAGCCCCGTACCGAGCAGGGCGTACGTCCCCGAGGAGACCGCCGCCCCGGACACCGCGCCCAGCACCAGGCTGCCGGCCGCGTTGACCGTGAAAGTCCCCCACGGGAAGAGCGAGTTGTGCCGCGCCTGGACCGCACGGTCCGTCAGATACCGCAGCGGGGCGCCCACCGCCGCGCCCGCGATCACCAGCAGCCAGTTCACCGGCCCGTCACCGCCCCTCGGCGCACCGCCGGGCGGCCCGTCAGCCGCCGGGTGACCGTCACAGCTGCCCAGACCGCGCCCAGCGCCCCGGCGGCCGTCCCGGCCAGATACCCGAGTGCGATGCCCGTCTGGCCGCGCCGCAGCAGCTCCGAGATGTCCAGGGCGTACGTCGAGAAGGTCGTGAACCCGCCGAGCACGCCCACCCCGAGGAACGGCCGTACGAGCGGATGTACGGGCGGTTCCGCCCCCGTCACCAGCACCATCAGCACACCGATCAGCAGGCAGCCCGACGCGTTGACCCCGAGAGTGGTCCAGGGAAAGGCCCCCGCGGCCGTGGGCCACAGCAGGGACGCGCCGTACCGCGCCGAGGAACCCGCCGCCCCGCCCGCCGCGATGACGGCGAGCACCACCCATTTGTGCGCCCCGGCGGTCTCCGCGCGCTGGGCGGGCACCAGCAGGTCGACATCCGGGTCGATGGCGTCGGCCGACGTCTCCGATCCCGGTTCCGGTTCCGGTTCCGGTTCCGGTTCCGGTTCCGGTCCCGGTCCCGGTTCCGGTTCCGGCGAAGCACCGGACTCACCGGACTCACCCGCACTCATCACGCGAACCATTCTCGCGCCCCCGCGTCACCACCGGTGGACGCGCCCCGGAACGGCCCGGGGATCTGCTGGACAATGGGCCCGTGCTGGAGATGACACGCGAGGCGTTCGAAGAGCTGGTGAGCCAGGCCCTGGATCAGGTCCCTCCCGAGCTGACACGGGTCATGGACAACGTGGCCGTCTTCGTGGAGGACGAACCCGACCCCTCCGACCCCGAGCTGCTCGGGCTGTACGAGGGGACCCCGCTCACGGACCGCGGCGAGTGGTACGCCGGGGTCCTGCCCGACCGCATCTCGATCTACATGGGCCCGACGCTGCGCTACTGCGAAACCCCGGAGGACGTGGTGCACGAGGTCTCCGTGACCGTGGTCCACGAGATCGCGCACCACTTCGGCATCGGGGACGAGCGGCTGCACGAACTGGGCTGGGGCTGAAAAGGAACAAGGAACCAGGAAGGGCCAGAAGGAAGCCGGAAGGGAGCCAGAAGCGAGGCAGGAGCGGCTGAGAGGCCAGGGCCGCCTGGCCCAGTCCAGGCATGGCGGCCCGCCCCGTTGGGCATAGGCGCCCAATGGCCCGTGAAGTACGCCGCTTCCCCGTCCACCCCGTACTCACCCGCATCCAGGGCCATGTCCGATCCCGCTCCACCGCCCCCACCAGCACCCTCGTCAGCTCCCCGCACCCGTACACCCGCGCGCTCGGCCTGATCACCGTCGTCCTGTTCGGCGCCTGGCTCGGGCTGCTGGTCGTCGGCAGCGTGCGGACGCCGGTCGGCCCGATGGACACCCGGATGACGCTGCGGCCGTCCGTCACCGGCGGCACGAAGATCAATGTCTCGCCGCTGGGCGCGCTGGAGATGAACACGCACACCGCTCCCCTCCGCCTCGACGTGGACGTCGACCAGCTGGACCCGGTCCGCTCCCAGGCACTGGTCGAGCACCCGGAGCGGCTCTCCGGCCTCCAGGGCGAGGTCACCCACGACGTCCGGGACGGCACCACGGAACTGGCCGTACGCTCCGTCGTCGCCGTCGTCTCCGGCGCGACCGCCCTCGGCCTCGCCGTCTACCGCCGGCCCCGCCGCGCCCTCGCCGCCGGCGGGCTCGCGCTCACGCTCCTGGCCGCCTCCGGCATCGGCGCGTACGCCACCTGGAACCCGAAGTCGGTCCTGGAGCCGAAGTTCTCCGGGCTGCTCTCCTCCGCCCCGCAGGTCGTGGGCAACGCCCGCTCGATCGTCACCGACTTCGACGTCTACCAGAAGGAACTGGCCCGGCTCGTCACCAATGTGACCAAGCTGTACGACGCGACCTCGACGCTCCCCACGTACCAGCCGGACCCCGCCACCCTCCGGGTCCTGCACGTCTCCGACATCCATCTCAACCCGGCGGCCTGGCACATCATCGGCTCGCTCGTGGAGCAGTACGGGATCGACGTCATCATCGATTCCGGCGACAGCATGGACCACGGCGCCGCCGCCGAGAACACCTTCCTCGATCCGATCGCCGGCCTCGGCGTCCCCTATGTGTGGGTACGCGGCAATCACGACTCGGAGACCACCCAGCGGTACTTGCGGCGGATGAAGAACGTCCGGGTCCTGGACGACGGCCGGGCCGTCACCGTGGCCGGGCTGCGCGTGGCGGGCACGGGCGATCCGCAGTTCACCCCCGACCGCTCGCTGGAGGCCCAGGGCGACCCGGCCGAACGCATGGCGGGCATCCGGCTCGCCTCGGCCCTGCGCGACCAGGAGGCGGCCGGCACCCCCGTGGACATCGCGGTCGCCCACAACCCGGTGGCGGCCCGGCAGACCGACGGCCTGGTCCCGCTCGCCCTGGCGGGCCACGTCCACCAGCGCCGGACCGAGATCCTGCCCTTCGGTACGCGACTGAAGATCGAGGGCTCGACGGGCGGCGGCGGTCTGCGCGCCGTGCAGAACGACGAGCCGGAGAAGGTACGCGCCTCCGTGCTCTATCTGGACCGGACGACCAAACGGCTCCAGGCGTGGGACGAGATCACTCTGGGCGGTCTGGGCCTGACGACGGCCGAGGTCAGCCGCCACCTTCCTAAGGAGGCGGGCATCCCGGGGGCCGGCCCGTCCCCGAGCGGCTCCCCGAACCCGTCCGCGAGCAGCTCCCCAAACCCGTCCGCGAGCGGCTCTCCGAACCCACCCCCGAGCGGCTCCCCGGGACTCCCCCCGGACGGGAGCACGAGCCCGCTCCCCTCACTCCCGCCGAACGCCTCCGCGCCCTCCCCGTAAACCGTTTTGGCGATAGCTCCCCGCATCCCATATGCTTCTCACGTCCCCGACGCGCTGCAAAGCGCCCAGGTGGGCCCTTAGCCCTCATCGTCTAGTGGCCCAGGACGCCGCCCTTTCAAGGCGGTAGCACGGGTTCGAATCCCGTTGGGGGCACGCAACACTGTGTGCGAGACTTGTTCTCGCACATTGCTAGGTCCTGTGGAGCAGTTTGGAGTGCTCGCCACCCTGTCAAGGTGGAGGCCGCGGGTTCAAATCCCGTCAGGACCGCTTGCAGCCGTCAGGTTGCGTGGCTGGGTAGCTCAGTTGGTACGAGCGATCGCCTGAAAAGCGATAGGTCGCCGGTTCGATCCCGGCCCCAGCCACCACAGCCCGCAAGGGCAGAAGCCCCCCACCGAGATTCTCGGCAGGGGGCTTTCTCATGCGCCCGCTTCGGTACGGCGCTCCTCCTCCGGTACGTCGCGAGTGTCACGCACATCACGTCCGCTGTCGCTCGCGCTTCCGCGTACCCAACGCAGCAGCGTGACCGACGCCGCCACCAGCGCCACCCCGCCCAGCAGCGCCCAGTCCGGCACGGCCCCGCCGACCCCGCGCGCCCACTGCTCGACCTGGAACGAATCGTCGACCGAGAGCAGCCCCGGCAGAGCCGTCGTCCCGTCGAAGACAAGAAAAAGCACGCCCAGGGTGATGAAGAAGAGACCCGACAGCAGCGAGGTCGTGTGGAGTTCGAAGCGGCCGAGCCGGAAGGCCCGGCCCCGCAGCCACCGCCGCCGCCCGAGACCGAACCGCTCCCAGAACAAGGCCAGTACGAACAGCGGCACGGCCATACCGAGCGCGTACACCGCGAGCAGCAGACCGCCGTAGAGCGGGCTGCCGCTCAGCGCGGCCACCGTCAGCACGCTGCCGAGGATCGGGCCCGCGCAGAATCCCGCGAGCCCGTAGACCAGGCCGAGCGCGTACACGGACAGCGCGGTCGTCGGCCGGATCCGGCCGGACAGTTCGGCGATCCGGCGCGGCGCGAAACCCATGCCGAGAATCTGCGCGAGGCCGAGTACGACGATCAGCCAGCCGCCGAGGGCGACCAGCAGATCGCGGTGCCCGTAGAAGAGCCGCCCGGCGATGGATCCGGCCGCACCCAGCGGGACGAGGGTGGTCGCCAGGCCCAGATAGAAGATGCCGGTCCGGGCGAGGAGGCGGCCGGCCGAGTCGATGGAGTAGGCGAAGAACGCGGGCAGCAGCAGGGCGCTGCACGGGCTGAGCAGGGCGAGCAGTCCGCCGAGCAGTGCGACCGGGTAGCCGATGTCCGTCACTCGTCGCCCCCGGCGCCCTTGACGCCCCCGTCACCCGTACCGCCCCCGTCGCTCTTGTCACCCTCAGCGCCCTTGTCACCCTTGGTGCCCTGGTCGCCCTTGGCGTCCCGTCCCGCCGCGGCCTTCGCCGACTCGATGGCCCGGGTGAAGGTCTCCATGGGCTGGGCGCCCGCGATGGGGCGGCCGTTGACGAGGAAGGACGGGGTGGACGTGGCGCCGAGCCCGTACGCCTCCTCCTTGTCCTTCCGTACGGCCGCCGAGGCCTCGTCCCCGCCCCGGTCGCTCCGGAACCGGCCGAGGTCCTTCACCCCGGCCTCCCGGGCGAGGGCGTCGAGCCGGTCCGCTCCGAAGCCCTTCTCCTTGGCCCCGTCGGCATACGCGGCCGAGTGGAACTCCCAGAAACGCCCCTGCCGTCCGGCGGCCCACGCGGCGCGCGCGGCGGCCTCCGACTCCTTGCCGAAGATCGGGTAGTTGCGCCACTCGATACGGAGGGTGCCGTCGTCGACGTACTTCTCGATCAGTTCCGGTTCGCTGTCGCGGGCGAACTTCCCGCAGTAGCCGCACTTGAAGTCGGCGTACTCGATCATGACGACCGGCGCGTCCGCGCGACCGACGGCCAGCGGGTCCCCGGCCTCGCGCCGGGCAAGCTCGGCCAGTTCGGGATAGACGCCTTCCTCGGACCCGACGGAGACCTCGGTGGCGGGCCGGTCCGCCGAGGACGTGTCCGGCTTGGTGGCGGTGTACGAGACGAACCCGAGCAGCGCGGCGGCGACAACGACACCGGCGCCGATCGCGATTCCACGAGGGGAGGGGCGTGAGGGGCCGGAATCGCCGGAGGGGCGAGAGGAGTTGGCAGGCATGGGTGCGCGATTCTCCAGAACAAAGGGAGCAAAAGGGACGGGTCGGGGAGAGTTGTCCGGTCCCTATACGCGCAGTACGGAGAGATCAACAGGTGAAGGCGCGGCGAGCGGAGGCGACCCGCGCGTGGGAGCGACAGCGAGAACGAGCTGTCCGTCACCCCATCCCCCGGAAACGCCACGGAGATCATGCAGGCCGGGCAGCAGTTCATGAACGGAACTGACCCGCGAGGGGGTGACGGGCCGAATCCCCCCGTCGTCCTCGCCACTCCCGCACCCCGGAGCCTGGCTGTACCCGCCACCGGCGGCGACGACGTCGACCCCGGCGGGCACGGGCTCCGCGCCTGCCACGGCGGGCGAGTGGATACAGAAGAGCAGGGCGACCAGCACCCCGAGCAGCACAGCGCCGGCCCCGACGAGACGGCGGATGCCGACGTGGGTCATGTGGCGGGGCCTCTCGGGGTCCGGAGTCCGGGGGTACGTGCCTGGGAATCGTAAGGGTTACCGGCCCCGATCAGGCAATACGCACCGCGCGGCGGCCCACCGGCCGCAAGACGCCCCGCCGGACGGCGACACCCGTCCAGGCCCTGTCCGGTCGCTCTTTGCCAGGCCCGGCAAGAACGACCGGACAGGGCCCGGTGAAATGGGTTCGCCACCCCGGAGCCCCGGGTGAGATCCTGGTTTCGGTATGTCTACTTCCTTCGCCGACCTCCAGACCCTGCTGGCCGACGTCTCGCTGCGTGACGCGCAGCGGCTCGGCCGCCGTCTCGAAGGCGCACGGCGCATCCGTAAACCCGACGCGCGGCAGGCCGTGCTGGACGAGCTCGCCGGTGAGGCCGAGAAGGCCACCGAGCGGACGCGGCGGCGGCGCGCGCGGGTGCCCAAGGTCTCGTACCCCGAGCAACTGCCCGTCAGCCAGAAGAAGGACACGATCCTGGAGGCGATACGCGACCACCAGGTCGTGATCGTCGCGGGCGAGACCGGGTCCGGCAAGACGACACAGATCCCGAAGATCTGTCTGGAGCTGGGGCGCGGCGTCCGCGGGATGATCGGGCACACCCAGCCCCGCAGGATCGCCGCCCGTACCGTCGCCGAGCGCGTCGCGGAGGAGCTGGACACGCCCCTGGGCGAGGCCGTCGGCTGGAAGGTCCGGTTCACCGACCAGGTGAACCAGGACGCGACCTTCGTGAAGCTGATGACGGACGGCATCCTGCTCGCCGAGATCCAGACGGACCGCGAACTGCTCGCGTACGACACGATCATCATCGACGAGGCCCACGAGCGCAGCCTCAACATCGACTTCCTGCTCGGCTACCTCGCCCAGCTGCTCCCCAGACGACCGGACCTCAAGATCGTCGTCACCTCGGCGACCATCGACCCGGAGCGCTTCGCCCGGCACTTCGGCCGCTTCGCCTCGGTAGGCGCCACCGCAAGCGCCACCACAGACACTTCCGCAGACACCTCCGCAAGCGCCACCACAGACACTTCCGCAGACACCTCCGCGGGCGCCACCACGGACACCTCCGCACGCACGGACGGCGGCGAGGGCGGAGCCCTGCGCGCCGCCCCCATCGTGGAGGTCTCGGGCCGGACGTATCCGGTGGACGTCCGCTACCGCCCGCTCCTGGAGGAGGACGGCGAGGAGGGCGACCGCGACCAGATCACCGCGATCTCCGAGGCCGTGGACGAGCTCCAGTCGGAGGGCCCCGGCGACATCCTCGTCTTCCTCTCCGGCGAGCGGGAGATCCGCGACACCGCCGACGCCCTGGAGAAGCGCAAGCTCCGGGGCACCGAGGTGCTGCCGCTCTACGCCCGGCTCTCGCACGCCGAGCAGCACCGCGTCTTCCAGCGCCACAGCGGCCGGCGGATCGTTCTGGCGACGAATGTCGCCGAGACCTCGCTGACCGTCCCCGGCATCAAGTACGTGATCGACCCGGGGACCGCCCGTATCTCCCGCTACAGCCACCGCACCAAGGTCCAGCGCCTGCCGATCGAGCCGATCTCGCAGGCCAGCGCCAATCAGCGCAAGGGCCGTTGCGGCCGGACGTCCGACGGCATCTGTGTACGGCTGTACTCCGAGGACGACTTCGAGTCCCGCCCGGAGTTCACGGACGCCGAGATCCTCCGTACGAATCTGGCGTCCGTCATCCTCCAGATGACCGCGGCCGGCCTCGGCGACATCGAGAAGTTCCCCTTCATCGACCCGCCGGACCACCGCAACATCCGCGACGGCGTGCAACTGCTCCAGGAACTCGGCGCGTTCGACGCCGACCAGAAGACCCCCGGGGACGGGAACACTCAGCAGACGGCCCCCCGGGGCGGGAAGAAGGGCCAGCGGCTCACGCCCCTCGGCCGCAAGCTCTCCCAGCTCCCCGTGGACCCGCGCCTCGCGCGCATGGTCATCGAGGCCGACCGCAACGGCTGCGTACGGGAAGTGATGGTGATCGCCGCCGCGCTCTCCATCCAGGACCCGCGCGAGCGCCCCGCCGAGAAGCAGGCCCAGGCGGACCAGCAGCATGCCCGTTTCAAGGACGAGACGTCGGACTTCCTGGCGTTCATCAATCTCTGGCGGTACGTCAGGGAGCAGCAGAAGACGCTCTCGTCCTCGGCCTTCCGCCGGATGTGCAAGTCGGAGTATCTGAACTTCCTGCGGATCCGGGAGTGGCAGGACATCTACTCCCAGCTCCGTACGGTCGCCAAGCAGATGGGCATCCATCTCAACGAGGAGGACGCGGCGGACCAGGCCGTCCATGTGTCGCTCCTCGCCGGTTTGCTTTCGCACATCGGCATGAAGGATGTGAAGGACGGCGCGAAGAACGAGTATCTGGGGGCGCGCAGCGCGAAGTTCGCGGTGTTCCCGGGCTCGGCGCTGTTCAAGAAGCCGCCGCGCTTCGTCATGTCCGCCGAGCTGGTGGAGACCTCCCGGCTCTGGGCACGCGTCAACGCGAAGATCGAGCCCGAGTGGATCGAGCCCCTCGCCGGCCATCTCCTGAAGCGCACCTACAGCGAGCCGCACTGGGAGAAGGACATGGCGGCCGTGATGGCGTACGAGAAGGTGACGCTGTACGGCGTGCCGATCGTCGCCCACCGGAAGGTCAACTTCGGGCGGATCGATCCCGAGGCGTCCCGCGAGCTGTTCATCCGCAACGCGCTGGTCGAGGGCGACTGGCGTACGCACCACCAGTTCTTCCACGACAACCGCAAACTGCTCGGCGAGGTCGAGGAGTTGGAGCACCGCGCCCGGCGCCGCGACATCCTGGTGGACGACGAGACGCTGTACGACTTCTACGACCAGCGGGTACCGGAGAACGTGGTCTCCGGGGCGCACTTCGACTCCTGGTGGAAGGCCAAGCGCCGGGACGAGCCCGAACTGCTCGACTTCGAGCGGTCGATGCTGATCAACGAGAAGGCCGGGTCCGTCACCAAGGACGACTATCCGGACTCCTGGCGGCAGGGGCAGCTCAAGTTCCGGGTGACGTACCAGTTCGAGCCGGGTACGGACGCGGACGGCGTGACCGTCCACGTACCGCTCCAGGTGCTCAACCAGGTCACGTCCGAGGGCTTCGACTGGCAGATCCCGGGCCTGCGCGAGGACGTGGTCATGGAGCTGATCCGCTCCCTGCCCAAGCCGGTGCGCCGGCACTACGTCCCCGCGCCGAACTACGCCAAGGCCTTCCTGGAGCGCGCTGTGCCTCTTCAGGAGGCGCTGCCGGTCACGCTGGCGCGCGAGCTCCAGCGGATGGTCGGAGTGCCGGTCACGGGCGAGGACTTCGACCTGTCCCGGATGCCCGATCACCTCAGGATCACCTTCCGGATCGTGGACGAGCGGCGCCGCAAGATCGCCGAGGACAAGGATCTGGAGGCGCTGAAGCTGAAGCTGCGTCCCAAGGCCCGCCAGGCGCTCTCGCAGGCCGCCGCGGCCACCGCCGAGCGCGCGGGCGGGGAGGCGATCGAACGTACGGGCCTGACGGACTGGACGGTCGGCACGCTCTCCCAGGTCTTCGAGACCCGGCGGGCGGGCCAGCCGGTCAGGGCGTACCCGGCGCTGGTCGACCGGGGCGAGAGCGTGGCCGTACGGCTCTTCGACACGGAGGCCGAGCAGCGGCAGGCGATGTGGGCCGGGACACGCCGGCTGATCCTGCTGAACATCCCGGTGAACCCTGCCAAGTTCGCCTCGGACAAGCTCACCAACCAGCACAAGCTGGCGCTGTCCCGTAATCCGCACGGCTCGATCCAGGCGCTCTTCGACGACTGCGCGACGGCCGCCGCCGACAAGCTGATCGCGGACCACGGGGGTCCGGCCTGGGACGAGGAATCGTTCCGGAAGCTGTACGAGAAGGTCCGCGCCGATCTCGTCGACGCGACCGTACGGACCGTCGACCAGGTCCAGCAGATCCTGGCCGCCTGGCAGGCCTGTGAGCGCCGTCTGAAGGCCACGAACAGCCTGACCCTGGTGAACAACGTCCAGGACGTCAGGAGCCAGCTGGCGGCCCTCGTACCGGCCGGCTTCGTCACCCGCACCGGCCTGCGCCGGCTGCCGGACCTGATGCGCTATCTCGTCGCCGTGGACCGGCGGTTGCAGCAGATGCCGACGGCCGTCCAGCGCGACACCACGCGGATGGAGAAGGTCCACGAGATGCAGGACGAGTACGCCTGGCTGCTCGAACAGCTGCCCAAGGGACGCCCGGTACCGCAGCAGGTCCTGGACATCCGCTGGATGATCGAGGAGCTGCGGGTGAGCTACTTCGCGCACGCGCTGGGCACGGCCCAGCCCGTCTCGGACAAGCGCATCGTGAAGGCGATCGACGCGGCCGCGCCGTAGGGCGCGTCCGCCCGCCCGACCCGCCTCCGGCCCGGTCCTGGCTCAGTTCGACCGCACCCTCTGAGCTGCTGTACAGTCTGTTTCCGCAGCCGAGAAAAACAAGGCCGCGAAACCTGGTCCTGTGGAGCAGTTTGGAGTGCTCGCCACCCTGTCAAGGTGGAGGCCGCGGGTTCAAATCCCGTCAGGACCGCAGTAAAGATGGAGCCCGTATCCCCTTCGGATGCGGGCTCTTTCGCTGCCGTCGGCGCCCCGCCAGCGCCCGTCGGCGCCCTGCCGCCACTCGCCGTGCCCGGCTTCCGTCCCGCCCCCAGGAGGCGGGCGATCGCAGCCGTGATCCCCGGTTCGCAGTAGGCGCCCGTACGGAACAGACCCCATTGCATACGGCAAGTACCGTCGACGGCGCGGTAACGCGGCAGTAATGGCACGCTCAAATCCGTGGGACCAGGCCTTCTTCTCCTTGACGGCGCCACCGGGTGGGGGTACCTAAGCATCAGGGCCCTACGTTTCATCGCATCCAAGGGCCGCACCGGGGGTGGTGTGCGTGACGACATCGACGACGAAGCACGAGACCGGCGCTCTTCTGCGCGCCCATCTGGTCGCGGCGTCCCGCCTGGCGGCCGTGTCCGGCCGACCGCACCGCACCGGGTACTGCCCGATCTGCCATCGCCTCCAGCGGCTCGCCATGGAGCCCTCGCAGGACGAAGACGGCCTCTACGACGACGAGTTACCCGGCAGCCGGTAGGCCCCGGCCCGGCACCCCGTGCCGCGCACCGCGCTCCACGCCTCCCACTTCGGGCCGGCGGCCGGCGATCACCGGCCGTCCGATCATGATCCATTAGGCGTTACGGCCACTCTTGGCAAGAGCCATGCGCTGTGACGGGCATCACCGAACGAGTTTCCAGAATGGGGCCTCTTACACCCTTCCTACAACTGACCAATTTAATATGTGCAATTGCACCCTCTTTCCGGACCCTGCGAAACCACCCGCAACACCCTCCCCATACCGACTCAGCAGGGGCAAGTCGCCACCGCCACGGGCGCACAAAAAAGACCGCACTGGACCCGGCGGAGTCCAGTGCGGCCGACGACTTACCCGTGTTGCGAGGGCATGGGCCCTGTTGGGGCAGGCGCCCGTCGTGTTGAGCTATGAGTTGGGAACAACCAAGTTGGGGGAACTGGTAGTGCCCTGTCAGCGGGCCCCGAAGAGCCCTGTTGGGGGGTTTCAGGCCTCGCTGCGCTGCTGCGGAATACCCGCAAGCAGTGCGCGGACCTCTGCCTCGCGATACCGGCGATGCCCACCGAGCGTGCGGATGGACGTGAGCTTGCCGGCCTTTGCCCAGCGAGTGACCGTCTTCGGGTCCACGCGGAACATGGTGGCAACCTCAGCCGGAGTCAGCAGCGCCTCGGCTTCAGGGGTGCGAGCGGTCATGAGCGGCCTCCTCGGGAGAACCGAACAATCTCGGTTCTTTCCTCTAAATTCTGCACCTTGACCCACGTTGCCCGAAATGGCGGACGCAGGCCGAGTCGGTTATAGGACGAACGGCTTGTCCTCGGCACTACAACTACACCATCCGTCCAGCCACGTCGGCCAAACCGATGGAATTGCCCTCTGAGGTGTTCATCAGTGGCGGAAGCCGATGGACCATGCCATAGCGGACAGTCACGTCACAGATACGATCAGTCACAGAGTGATCAGGAGTCACGGGACCCCCCATAGACAGTGCAATGCCGAGCGTTCCGCCCACACCTGGGCGGAAGGAACCCTCCCCGGACTCCTTGTCCTATTTTGACACGAGGGTGGGTGATGGGCGCAAGAGCCCCGTTAGTGCGGTCCGTCACCCTTGAGGCAAAGGCCCGGATCGGGACCTCCGCCCCCGGGTCCGTTTCGCGTGCACTCCGTGCCCGTTCCGCGTCCACGGCGCCCCGAAGCGGGCTCCGAACGGGCATGGAGCCGACCGGTGGCAGTGAGTCACGTGACTCGCTGCCCGTCGGCCCGTGGCTCCTCAGAATAGGGCTCAGTTGGCGAACTGCCGGTCCCGGACCGCCCGCCACCGCTCCATGAGCCGCCCGTAGGCCGCCCCGGCGCCCTCGTCGTCCCCGTCCCGCAGCGCCGCGATCGCGGCCGCCACATCGGCCGCCGAGCGGTCCTCGGCCAACTGGGCGCCGGGCAGGGCGTGCACGAGGCCGCCGTAGTCCAGTTCGACGAGGGAGCGCGGGTGGAACTCCTCCAGCCACCGCCCCACATCCACCAGGCCGTCGATCAACGGCCCGTCGTCCACCGTGTCCCGCAGGGTCTTCAGCGCGCGGGCCAGCCGCCGCCGGGCCTCCACCATCGGGGTCCGGTAGCGCATCAGCGGCGCCTCGGGCCCGTCCGCCCCCACCGGGTCGGCTCCGCCCGGTCCCGCCCCGCCCGCTTCGTACAGCCGCTCGTCGTCCGAGAAGAGCACGAACCAGCGCACCGGGACCTGCCACACCGCCGTCCTGATCCAGGGCCGCGCGTCCGGATTGCGCTCCCGCCAGCGCTCGTAGTCCCCCGCCGCCTGCCCGCGCACCACCGGCGGCAGCACCGCGTCCAGCAGCGGCAGGGGCAGCAGGTCGCCCAGCTCCTCCAGAGCCAGCCAGCCGCGCAGCCGGGTCCGCCACGGACAGACGCACACGACGCCGTCCACCTCGACGACAAATGCGTCCCCGCTCTCGTGCACCGGTACGGGGATCGGCGGGGTGGGCAGCAAGTCGGCCAGGGAGCGCCGCAGTTCGTCCTGTGCGGTCGGCGTACGGTCCCGCGTGGCGTAACGGCGCCAGTGCCCCCTCTCGGGCTCCGGGAAGGCCGCCAAAGGTTCATAGACCCGCAGGTAGGACGAGTAAGGGACGAGGAGGGAAGTCACCGCCGGCATGCGGCGCATCGTCCCATGCCCGTACTCCTCCAGGGGGTGATCCTCGGTACTGAGGCTGATCCACGCCCCCGCAGGACTTACCCTCTTGCTTGTCCCGGAACCGTCCCCTCCTCCACCCCCGGAGGGGCATTTCCGGGCGTTCCCCACCGCCGCTTCGTACTTGGGAGTCACCACCGTGACCGATGTGACCGACGGCGTCCTGCACACCCTGTTCCGCTCGGAGCAGGGGGGTCATGAGCAAGTCGTGCTCTGCCAGGACCGTGCCAGCGGCCTCAAGGCCGTCATCGCCCTCCACTCGACCGCCCTGGGCCCCGCCCTCGGCGGCACCCGCTTCTATCCGTACGCGTCCGACGAAGAGGCCGTCGCCGACGCGCTGAACCTCTCCCGGGGCATGTCGTACAAGAACGCCCTGGCCGGACTCGACCACGGCGGCGGCAAGGCCGTGATCATCGGCGACCCCGAGCAGATCAAGACCGAGGAACTGCTGCTGGCCTACGGCCGCTTCGTCGCCTCGCTCGGCGGCCGGTACGTCACCGCCTGCGATGTCGGCACCTATGTCGCCGACATGGACGTCGTGGCCCGCGCATGCCGGTGGACCACCGGGCGGTCCCCCGAGAACGGCGGCGCGGGCGACTCGTCGGTGCTGACCGCCTTCGGGGTCTTCCAGGGCATGCGGGCGAGCGCCCAGCACCAGTGGGGCGACCCGTCGCTGCACGGCCGTACGGTCGGCGTCGCGGGCGTCGGCAAGGTCGGGCGCCATCTCGTGGACCACCTGCTCCAGGACGGCGCGAACGTCGTGATCACGGACGTACGGGACGAGTCGGTACGGGCCATCACCGACCGGCATCCGCAGGTCGCCGCCGTCGCCGACAGCGAGGCCCTGATCCGCACCGAGGGCCTGGACGTCTACGCCCCGTGCGCGCTCGGCGGCGCGCTGGACGACACGACCGTGCCCGTGCTCACCGCCTCGGTGGTGTGCGGAGCGGCCAACAACCAGCTCGCCCACCCTGGCGTCGAGAAGGATCTGGCGGACCGCGGGATCCTCTACGCACCCGACTACGTGGTGAACGCCGGCGGGGTGATCCAGGTCGCCGACGAACTGCACGGTTTCGACTTCGAGCGGTGCCGCGCGAAGGCCGCGAAGATCTTCGATACGACGTTCGCAATATTCGCACGTGCGAAGGAAGACGGGATTCCGCCGGCCGCCGCGGCCGACCGGATCGCCGAGCACAGGATGGCCGAAGCTCGCCGTACCTGACCCCGCGCAGGAGCCCCGAGACGGCCCGAAAGCGGCCCGGAGACGGTCCGGAGCCGGGATGGAGAGTGCCGGAAGCGCGCCGGAGACATGCCGGAGGCCGGCTTCCGGCGCCTCGGAACGGGCCGGATCGGCTCAGTGACGGGCCGGAGGCGGGGCGGCGGGGCATCCGGGAGACGAGACTCACGCCGGTCGGCGGGTCGTCCCGCCCAGAAGAGGTTAAAATCGCAGCTGACCAGCGAGGACAGGGCGCCTTGTTGGCCCTGCACCGGGGCGCGTCATGCGGGCGGCGTACCGTATGGCCGCGGAAGCAGGTACCGTTGAAGCCCTACGGACGGGTCTCTCTGCGGAGAGCTCGTTCTGATTCATGAACGCGTGTCAAGACTCTGGGGCCGTCGAGCCCCGTCACCGAGGGGGTCGAGCCATGGGGCGCGGCCGGGCCAAGGCCAAGCAGACAAAGGTCGCCCGCCAGCTGAAGTACAACAGCGGCGGGACTGACCTGTCGCGTCTGGCCAACGAGCTGGGCGCGTCGACCTCGAACCAACCGCCGAACAGCGAACCGTTCGAGGACGACGACGACGAGGAAGACGACCCGTACGCACAGTACGCGGATCGTTACAACGACGACGAGGACGAGGGCGACGAGTCCGGATCCTCGGCGCGGCGCCGCGGCGCTTGACGTCCAGATCGTCGGTAATACCTCGCGCAGTACCTCACTGACCCGGGTCAGGACGTCCAGTCCTGGACCGGGTTCTGTGCTGCCCGCGGTCGGTATGCCGGTGTCCGGTCGGCCTACGGGCGACCTGTTTCCTTCAGGTCGCCCGGACCTGTTTCCTTCAGGTCCCCCGTAAGCGATCGGTCCGGACCGGATCTGCTCGTACGCGATCGGGTCAGCTCCCTCGTACGCGATCGGGTCAGCTCGAATAGTCACCGGTCAGCGTCGCGCCCGTGGTGTGGTCGCCCCGGTCGGTGATCTCTCCGGCGACCCAGGCGTCCACGCCCCGGTCCGCCAGCGTGGTGAGCGCGGCATCGACGGACTCCGCCGGGACGACGGCCATCATGCCGACCCCCATGTTCAGCGTCTTCTCCAGCTCCAGCCGCTCCACCTGGCCGGCCGCGCCGACGACGTCGAAGACCGCGCCGGGCGTCCAGGTCGAGCGGTCCACCGTGGCGTGCAGCCCGTCCGGGATCACCCGTGCCAGGTTGGCGGCCAGGCCCCCGCCGGTGATGTGACTGAACGCGTGCACCTCGGTGGTGCGGGTCAGCGCCAGGCAGTCCAGCGAGTAGATCTTGGTGGGCTCCAGCAGTTCCTCGCCCAGGGTCCGGCCGAACTCCGCGACCTCGCGGTCCAGCGTCCAGCCGGCCCGGTCGAAGACCACATGCCGGACGAGTGAGTACCCGTTCGAGTGAAGACCGGAGGACGCCATGGCGATCACCGCGTCACCCGTACGGATACGATCCGCGCCGAGCAGCCGGTCCGCCTCGACCACGCCCGTACCGGCGCCGGCGACGTCGAAGTCGTCCTCGCCCAGCAGTCCGGGGTGCTCGGCGGTCTCGCCGCCGACCAGGGAGCAGCCGGCCAGCACACAGCCCTCGGCGATGCCCTTGACGATGGCGGCGACCCGCTCGGGGTGGACCTTGCCGACGCAGATGTAGTCGGTCATGAAGAGCGGCTCGGCGCCACAGACGACCAGATCGTCGACGACCATGCCGACGAGGTCGTGGCCGATCGTGTCGTACACGCCCATCTTGCGCGCGAGGTCGACCTTCGTGCCGACACCGTCGGTGGCGGAGGCCAGGAGCGGGCGCTCGTAGCGCTTGAGGGCGGAGGCGTCGAAGAGGCCGGCGAAGCCGCCGAGGCCGCCGAGGACCTCGGGGCGACGGGTCTTCTTCACCCATTCCTTCATCAGCTCGACCGCGCGGTCACCGGCTTCGATGTCGACGCCCGCGGCGGCATAGCTGGCACCTGTAGTCGTTTCGGACATGGCGGGGTACTTCCTGTCGGCATTTCGGTCGGTATTCGGTCGCCGTTCATCGGCATTCGGTCAGCATCCGGTCATCAGATGTCATCGGAGATCTGATGACCGGTGCTCTGCCGTCGAACGGGCTGTTGCGGGCTGTACGGCCGTTGCGAGCTGTACGGGCTTTGTGTACGGGCTTTGCGCAGCTGTGCGAGCCGTTACGGGCGCCGGAGCGCGTCGGTGGCCGCCGAGGCCGGGCCCGCTGCCAGCTCGGTCTCCAGCAGCTGCTTGCCGAGCAGCTCGGGATCGGGAAGATCCATCGGGTACACGCCGTCGAAACAGGCGCGGCAGAGGTTCGGCTTGGCGATGGTGGTCGCCTCGATCATCCCGTCGATGGAGATGTACGAGAGCGAGTCGGCGCCCATGGAGAGGCCGATCTCCTCGACCGTCATGCCGTTGGCGATCAGCTCGGCGCGGGTGGCGAAATCTATGCCGAAGAAGCACGGCCACTTCACCGGCGGGGACGAGATCCGTACGTGGACCTCGGCGGCGCCCGCCTCACGGAGCATCTTGATCAGGGCACGCTGTGTGTTGCCGCGGACGATCGAGTCGTCCACGACCACCAGGCGCTTGCCCCGGATGACCTCCTTGAGCGGATTCAGCTTCAGCCGGATACCCAGCTGGCGGATCGTCTGGGACGGCTGGATGAAGGTCCGGCCGACGTAGGCGTTCTTGACCAGGCCCGAGCCGTACGGAATACCGCTGGCCTCCGCGTACCCGATCGCGGCAGGGGTGCCGGACTCGGGAGTGGCGATGACCAGGTCGGCCTCGGCCGGTGCTTCCTTGGCGAGCTTCCGGCCCATTTCGACCCGGGACAGGTAGACGTTCCGCCCGGCGATGTCCGTGTCGGGACGGGCCAGGTAGACGTACTCGAAAACACAGCCCTTGGGCTTCGCTTCCGCGAATCGCTGCGTACGGAGACCGTTCTCGTCGATGGCGATCAGCTCACCGGGTTCGATCTCACGGACGTACGCGGCGCCGCAGATGTCGAGAGCGGCGCTCTCGGAGGCGACCACCCAGCCGCGCTCCAGCCGGCCGAGGACCAGCGGGCGGATGCCCTGCGGGTCGCGGGCGGCGTAGAGCGTGTGCTCGTCCATGTAGACGAGCGAGAAGGCGCCCTTCACATCGGGAAGGATCCTGACGGCGGCTTCCTCAAGGGTGAGGGGCTTGCCGTCGTCGTCCGTCTGACCGGCCAGGAGCGCCGTGATCAGATCGGTGTCGTTGGTCGCGGCGACCTGGGTGGCCCGGCCGTTCTCCTTGGGGAGATCGGCGACCATCTCGGCGAGCTGGCCCGTATTGACCAGATTGCCGTTGTGGCCGAGCGCTATGGAGCCGTGGGCCGTGGCCCGGAAGGTCGGCTGGGCGTTCTCCCACACCGAGGCTCCGGTGGTGGAGTAGCGGGCATGGCCCACCGCGATATGGCCCTGGAGAGAGCCGAGCGACGTTTCGTCGAAGACCTGTGAGACCAGCCCCATATCCTTGAAAACCAGGATCTGGGACCCGTTACTCACTGCGATGCCCGCGGACTCCTGTCCACGGTGCTGCAGGGCATACAGTCCGAAATAGGTGAGCTTGGCGACCTCTTCACCCGGAGCCCAGACCCCGAAGACGCCGCAAGCGTCCTGAGGGCCCTTCTCGCCGGGAAGCAGGTCGTGGTTGAGTCGTCCATCACCACGAGGCACGCCACCGAGTGTAGGCGAGATCGACCACTGGTCCGAATTGGGGATACGCACCGGCACCTCCGGCCGCCTGCCGCCGGACTCTCGCAGACCCACCCACCGGCCTCCCGCGGGCCTCCCCCCGATCTCCCGGGGGAGGCCCCTTCGGAGGCCCGCTGCCGGTGCCCGCCACGGAGTCCCGCTACTTCCCCGCAGGGGCCGCGGCGGCGCTCAGGCCCTGGCCGTCGGCGGCCTTGAGGGTGAGCGCCCGGTGGTGCAGCTCATATGTGACCTTGCCCTCCAGCATCTTCTGGACCTGGCGCTCCACGGTCATCTCCGGCCCCGGGCAGAGCTTGCGGGTGGAGGTGACCCGGCCGAAGGTGATGGTGGATCCGGAGACCTTGGCGGGGGCGCTGAAGGAGTTGCAGCCGAGGTTGCCCTTCACGGAACCCTCCGTGGCGGCCTTGTCACTCTCCTTTTCGCTCCCCTTGCCACTCTCCTTGCCACTCCCCTTACCGGCCGGCTCCTCGCCCTTACTGAACGTGAAGTGCGCCTTGCCGTCGGTGCCCTTGGGCAGCGCGGTGGCGGTGGAGTCCTCGGTCAGCGCGTCGACGGTCCACTCGGTGCCGGTGAGGGGCGCCGGAGTCTCGGAGGTCAGGGCGATCGCGTCCCCGTCGGCGGTGGTGAGCGTGAGCTGTTTGTCCGCGAGCTTCGCCTTGAGCTTCCCGGAGAACGCGCCGCTCAGGGCCTTCTCGAAGCTCTGAAGATCCTTCGCGCAACCCATCTCCGTGGTGGTCTTGTCGCCCACGGTGATGGTGTCGCCGTCGACCTTGACCTCCGCGCCCAGGGAGTTGCAGCCCGTGCGCGCGCTGGCCCGGCCCTTGGTGTCGATCTCCACGCTGGCTCCGGTGGGTGCGGCCGTCTTCTTGCCGTCGACGGTGACGCTGTCCACGTGCCAGCGGACATCGGTGAGGGGCAGTTCGCCCTTCACCTTTCCCGAGCCCGAGTCCGACCCTGCGGCGGCCCCGGTTCCGGACTCCGTACCGCAGGCAGCCAGCGTGAGCAGTGCGACGGTAGTGGCGGCTGTGACTTTGGTGATGATGGTGATCCGCTGCTTCGGCATGCCCATGAGACGAGGCGGGTGAGGCTCCGGTTCCGTCATCTCCGGACTGTCACCTCGTGGTCGTCTCCGGACCGTCACCTCATGAGCGGAAGCAGCCCGGCGAGATCCGCGCGTTCCCCGCTCGCGCTGACCTGCGCGGAGTCGAGCGCCTCGGGCCAGGTCGTACGGCCGGTGGCGAGCCGGATCCAGGTGAGCGGGTCGGTCTCCACGACATTGGGCGGGGTGCCACGCGTGTGACGGGGACCTGCCACGCACTGCACCACGGCGTACGGCGGGATCCGCACCTCGGTCGATGCCCCGGGCGCCTTCACGGCGAGGGCGTCGGCGAGCAGCCGCGTACAGGCGGCCAGCGCCTGCCGGTCGTACGGAACGCTCAGCCCGGCCGCCCGGTTCAGGTCGTCGGTATGGACGACCAGCTCGACGGTCCGGGTGACGAGGTAGTCCCCCAGCCGCATCACCCCGACCCGCGCCCCGACCAGCCGGTCGTCGGCCGCGCCGGGCAGGAGCCCGGCGACGCGGTCGGCGGTGCGATCGAAGAGGTCGGTGGGCGGGCGGGACGCGGCGAGGGCCGTGACGTCGTCGGCGATGGCCCCGGCGTGAGCGGCGGTCGCGAACGGCCACTCCGGCAGAGCGATCACGGGCCCGGCCGAAGACCCGGCGGGCTCGGGCTCTTCGAGGTACCTGCTCACGGACTCGACGCCCATGGCCAGATGCGCGACCAGCTCGCGCACGGTCCAGTCCCCCAACCCGGTGGGCAGGGCGAGCTGCCCGGGGGTCAGCCGGCCGACGGCCTCGCGTACGTTCCCGAACTGCGCCAGGACGGCGGCGCGGGTCTTGGCGGAGTCGTAGCTGCGGAGACGCTTCTTGGCCGGTGGCATGGCGGGAGCCTAACGGCAGGGCGGGCCCGGCCGGACGTCCGGCGGAGGCAGTCCGGCCCACCTGGCCACGAGCGGATGGGCAGGGAATTCCGGCGGACCGGAGACCCGTCGGCGTCACGCGGACGCGTCGGGCGGATGCGGTCCCCGCAGTCCCCGCAGTCCCCGCAGTCCCCGCAGTCCCCGCAGTCCCCGCAGTCCCCGCAGTCCCCGCGATCACCGCGGTCCCCGCGATGGGCATTCCCCCCGCGCGCCTGGCTTCATCAGCTCTCCCGCACGAGTTCCATCAAGTCGGCCACCCCCTCCACTCCGGCGTACCGCTGGAACTCCGGGAGCAGACCGACAACCAGCGCGACGCAGCGCGGGGCTCCGATCCGGTTGGCCAGGGCCAGAGACTCCTTCGCGGCAACTGCCGCGTGATCGGCTTCGCCCGCCCGTAAGAAGCCGTCCGCCTCGTAGGTCAGAAACACCGCGCGGGTCTTGTCCCGCGCTGCTGGCAGCAGACGCATACCTTCATCGATCAGCTGGTGTGCGCGTTCAGGGGCACCGAGATCGAGCAGGCACTGGCCGGAGTCCACGAGAAGATCGGCGGGCGACATCCATGAGCACCAGGCCGGCATCGACCCGCTTCCCGCGGCACTGCCCAATTCCGCCTCGGCCCTCGACAGCGACCGGCGGCAGGCAACGGCTTCCCCGAGGGCCGCCTGCGCACGGGCCAGGCGCAGGCTGAGCAGGGAACGTGCGGCCGGATGCCCGGTACGGTCCACCGCGTGCTCAAGAACATCCGCAGCGGCCTTCGGCTCCTTGAGCCATGTGGCCTGATAGGCGAGGTCGGAGAGAATTCCCGCGCCCAGATCGCGGTCACCGGAGGCCTGTGCGCTGTGCAGGGCACCCCGCCAGAAACGACTGGCCGCAGCGTGTTTTCCCTGGTCGAAGCGGTGCCATCCGGCGGTCTGCGACAAGCTCGCGGCCAGTCCGTGGAGCCGTCTGCCGACGGCTGGGGCGTAGTTGCCGCCTTCGATCAGGTCGGTCACGGTCGCCAGATGGGCATCGACGAGCGTACGGGTGTGCTGGCGTTGCTCGGTGACAAGGCTGGTCAGCTTCGTTCCGGTGTTCACCAGCATGTCGACGAGTTCGGCGTTGACGGGCCTCCCGTCCAGCGCCTGTGCGAGCGTCTGCGGTTCGGTGGCCGCCCACTGCTGGGCGAGCCCGGCAAGGGCGGTGGAACTGTACGTAAGGAAGGTACGGCGATCCATGGCGGTTCGAAGGGCCTCTCGGAGAGCAAGAACGGCGCTGTGCGGCGAGAAGGGGAGCGAGCTGTCACGGCCCGGCAGCCAGTCCGGCCAGCCAAGGGCGGCCACCGAACTCGGGTCGGCCTCGAACACCTCGGCGATGAGCGCCTGAGAGTTGGCATCGGGCACCGCTCGGTTGTTCTCCCACTTCCAGATGCGCTGCCGTGCGACGCCGGAGCGGAGTCCTCGGCACAGTGCCGCCTGCCGGATCTGCCGGGCGAGATCTTCCTGGGACCACCCGCGCTCGATCCGGGCGTGGGCGAGGGGGTGGCGGATCGGGTCGTCCACGGGGCCATCCCCTCATCCTGCGTGATCGGAAGCGTACTGCGCGTCATGCCGGGGCCGCGCCGACTCCCGTACCGGGGCTACAGCGGGACTACAGCCAACTCCTGTACGGGCCCGAACCGCTGAGCTGTACTCATGGTGGCTTCTCGTCGACGGGGCCGAGCCGGGCCGGTGTGTCCGACGGCCGGAGAGCTGCGACCGCCGGACGCACCGCCGCGCACCGTTCACCCACTGGAACGCACTCACCAGGAGGAGCAGATGACCGATCGTGCCGTCACACCATGGGGTCTCAGCCGTATGCGACCGTTCCCCGTCGGGGACCGGCTCCCCTACGCGAGAGTCGTGCTTGATCCGGAAACACAGACCGGCCGGTGGATCGACGCGCAAGGCGGTCTCGTGCCGATGACGGGCAGGCACAAGAAGCCCTCCACGGCGAATGAGACGAAAACGAGGACCAGCCTGGACGGCAACAGCGATCAGGGCACCGACCAGGAGACGGACTGATGCGTGACGCGCAGAGCCGTCCTGTCGTTCTCGTTGTCACGAAAGTGGACGATGCCACCGCCGATCTGGTCGTCAGGGAGCTGAACGAACGGCGCGTCCCGGTCGTCCGGCTGGATCCCGGCGACTTCCCGGAGCGGATGACGGTGAACTCGACTCTGGGCGAAGCCGGCCTCGGAGGCAGCGTGCGCACCACGACCCGGGTCATTGGCCTCGACCGGGTGCGCTCGGTGTACTGGCGGCGCCCCAGCGCCTACTCCGCCGCCGCGCGACTGTCCGAACGGGATGCCAGTTGGTGCGTCGACCAGGCCCGGTACGGGCTCGGCGGAATCCTGGGAGCGCTTCCCCGGGCCCACTACGTCAACCACCCCTGGCGCAACCGCGACGCCGAGTACAAACCGGCCCAACTCGCCCGCGCCGCGCGATGCGGGCTGACCGTGCCGCCCACGTTGATCACGAACGACACTCAGCGGGCACGCCGATTCGCCGTGGAGCACGGCCCCGTGGTCTACAAGCCCGTACGGAACACGGACTACGTCGGTGAGGACGCGCAAGCGCTCACGGTATGGGTCGACGAGGTCGACCCGTCGAGCATCGACGCCGGTGTGGCGGAGACCGTCCATCTGTTTCAGCACCGCGTGGACAAGGTCGCCGACATTCGCCTCACTGTCGTGGGCGAGCACCTGTTCGCGGTGCGCATCGACGGGGCGACCGGTCTGGACTGGCGCCAGGACTACCAGGCGCTGTCCTACGCCCTGATCGAGGCTCCGTCGGCGGTGGTCACGGCTGTGCGGGCCTACATGGCCGCTTTCGGACTGGTATTCGGGGCTTTCGACTTCGGTCTCGACCCTGCCGGGCGCTGGTGGATGTATGAATGCAATCCCAATGGCCAGTGGGCCTGGTTCCCTGATCCCATCACCGAACGGATCGCCGCCGCCCTCGCGGACCAACTCCGGCATCCGGGGAACTGACATGACGTCCGACGCGATCGAACTCCGCCGCGCTCTCGCCGACCGGATCGGTGAGAGCGGATCACTGACCGACCCCGCGTGGCGGGCCGCCGTCGCGGCGGTTCCCCGCGAACTCTTCCTGGGAACGGACGTGTACCGCCTCGACGGACCCGAGTGGGAACCCGTCAACCGGGCGGAGGCAGGCGAGGAGGCGTGGCTGCGCCAGGCCTACTCCGACACCACATGGGTCACCCAGGTCGACGGCACCGACGCGGCCGATGCCAAGGGGCCGCTGGCCGGCAGACCCACCTCTTCGTCCACTCTTCCCTCGCTGATCGTGCGGACGCTTGAGGTCGCGGGCATCCAGGACGGCGACAGAGTGCTGGAGGTCGGCACGGGATCCGGCTATTCCACGGCGATCCTCTGCCACCGCCTCGGCGACAAGAACGTCACCTCGGTCGAGTACGACCCCGGTCTGGCGCAAAGCGCCGCCGCCCACCTGCGAGCCGCCGACTGTTCCCCCACCCTGGTCGCGGGCGACGGACTTGCGGGATATGCCGACGGGGAGGGGGCCGAGTACGACGCCGTGGTCGCCACCTGCTCCGTACGGCACATCCCCCGCCCCTGGCTGTGGCAGGTCCGCGACGGCGGGACCATCACCACCACCCTCAGCGGCTGGATGACGGCCTCCGGGCTGATCCGGCTCACACTCGACGATCAGGGAGTCGCCACCGGTCGCTTCGTCGGGGACCACGTCTCGTACATGCTCGCCCGCCCCCACGAACGTCCCCCACGTCCCCTGTTCCACCGGCTGCCGGGCGAGGTCCGTACCAGCCGCGTCGATCCCGGCCTTCTCGAAGACTGGACCGGGCACTTCGTCGCGCAACTCGCGGCCCCCTCGGCGGAATCCTGGACCTCGGGCGAGCAGGTGGTCCTCTCCGACGTGGCCACCGGGTCACAGGCATGGACCGAAGCCGCCGGGACCGGCTGGACCGTGCACCAGGACGGGCCGCTCCGCCTGTGGGACCAGGTGGAAGAGGCGCTCATCACATGGCAAGGAGAAGGAGGCCCCGATCAGACGGCCTTCGGTCTGACGGTCACCGACGAGACTCAGACCGTCTGGCTCGGCACTCCGGAGGGACCGAGCTGGCGGCTACCGGTCTGAGGCCCCAGAGCTTCGGATCAGCCGAAGTTCGTGGCCCTTGGCCCTTCTTGACCGAGCCCAGCCCACTCGCCCCGCTCGGCCCGCTCGCCCCGCTCGCCCCGCTCGCCCCACTCGGCCCGCTCGGCCTCCCTCGCCTCGGGGCCGCTCTCGAAAGTCTCGCCGCCCGCCGGGACGCCGATGCCCTGCCAGCGGAACGGGATTCCCCGGGCCACGTTCAGGTCCGGGTTGTCCATCAGCTGGAAATGCACGTGCGGTTCGCTGGAGTTGCCGGAGTTTCCGCAGCGGGCCAGCTGCTGTCCCGCGCTCACCCGGTCGCCCGCGCGGACCGCGAGGGAGCCGCGCTGGAGGTGGGCGTACATCGCGTACGTACCGTCCCCGAGGTCGAGCACCAGGTGGTTTCCGACGATCCAGCGGGCCCCGCCCAGCTCGCGTACGAAGGCTTCGGCGATCAGCAGGTAGAGGAGGGACAGCAGGGAGTTCCGGCTGAGGTGGTCACGCTGCCGGTCGGTGGCGTGGACCACGGTGGCGTCGGCCACCGCGAGCAGCGGTTCGCCGTAGGCCGGGAAGGCACGGCTGCGGCGGACGACCGGCCACAGCCAGGAGAAGGACGGGCGGGCGCCGGGCTTCGGCTCGGCCACGATGTCGATGGCGTAGGCCTGGCCGTATCCGTACGTGCCATGGCTGGGCACCTTGTCGGCGGGGCTGTTGAGGGCGGACCAGCGGCCCGTGACGGGCGCGGCCACCTCGACCGCGGGTGGCCGCGTGCCCCCTTCCTCGGCGCGCGTCCTGCGGCTCAGGACGACGCCGAGGGTGAGGGCGGCGACCGCGGGCAGCCAGATCAGCCACCAGTTGAAGGGCAGGCCGCCGGCCACGGCGTGCACGATCACCAGGGCGATGAAGACGATCCAGCACAGACGGTAGAGAGTCATGATCAGTTTGCGGGCGGGCATCGGTTCGTGTTCCCCCTCGGTTGTGACAACAGCGTTGGTCGCGGAGGCAGTTGCCTCGGTTGTTACGGGCGGGCGGCCGAGAGCATCACCAGCAGCGGTACGACCCGGACGCCCGGGATCTCGTACCGGCCCCGGCCGGTCGTGTGCAGCCAGCCCGCGCCGGTCAGCTGGCGCAGATGGTGGTAGATCTGGCCGGTCGTGCCGATCTCGTCCAGCTCGGCCAGTTCGGCCGCGGTGCGCCGGCCGTCGAGGATCTCGCGCAGCAGCCGGAGCCGTACCGCGTGCCCCAGCGCCGCGAAGGACTCGGCGGAGAGCGACCAGTCGGCGTCGAGGAGCGCGTCGGTGAGCGTCCCGTACTGCCACTCGTACCGCTCCTCCGTCGGCAGCCGCACCGCGCCGGTGAACAGCACTCCGCCGCTCGGCGATCCGGTCCTCTCCAGCTCCTTCTTCAGCCGCTGGAGCGCCCAGAAGTCGCCCTCCTCCAGGCGGTCGGGTTCCCGGCCGCCCGGACCTTGGCCCCGGCCCCCGTCACCGGTTTCACGGCGTACGTCCTCCAGGGCCGCGAGCCTGCGCTCCAGCTCGGCCACCCGCTCCTCAAGCTCCATCCGCGTCCTCCACATCTTCAATTTACGTAATTACGTAATTCCAGGCAAGGGGGTCGGCCGAGTCGGTGGGCCGACAAGCGGGACAGGCGAGCGGACACACGACTGAGCCCCTGTCCGGCATACACCGGACAGGGGCTCAGGAGTGACGTGTTCCGCTACGCGAGCAGCGCCGGGATCGTCGCCTCGTGCGCGTCCTTCAGCTCGCTCAACGCGATGCTGAACTCGCCCTGGATCTCGATCTCTTCGCCGTCCACGACACCGACCCGGGTCGCGGGCAGCCCGCGCGCACCGCACATGTCGGTGAAGCGGAGCTCCTCGCTGCGCGGTACGGCGACGACCGCGCGGCCCGCCGACTCGCTGAACAGGAAGGTGAAGGCGTCGAGTCCGTCGGGGACGACCAGCCGGGCGCCGTTCCCGCCGCGCAGGCAGGACTCGGTGACGGCCTGGATCAGACCGCCGTCGCTCAGGTCGTGCGCCGCGTCGATCATGCCGTCGCGGGACGCCGAGATCAGGATCTCGCCGAGCAGCTTCTCCCGGTCCAGGTCCACGGCCGGCGGCAGCCCACCGAGGTGGTCGTGCACGACCTGCGACCAGGCCGAGCCGCCGAACTCCTCGCGGGTGTCCCCGAGCAGGTAGAGGAGCTGGCCCTCGTCCGTGAAGGCGATCGGCGTACGGCGGTTGACGTCGTCGATCACACCGAGCACGGCCACGACCGGCGTCGGGTGGATCGCCGTGTCACCGGTCTGGTTGTAGAGCGAGACATTGCCGCCGGTCACCGGGGTGCCCAGCTGGAGGCAGCCGTCCGCCAGGCCGCGCGTGGCCTCGGCGAACTGCCACATGACGGCCGGGTCCTCGGGCGAACCGAAGTTCAGGCAGTCGGAGATCGCGAGCGGCTTGGCGCCGGAGGCGGCGACATTGCGGTACGCCTCCGCCAGCGCGAGCTGCGCGCCGGTGTACGGGTCGAGCTTCGCGTACCGGCCGTTGCCGTCCGTCGCCATCGCCACGCCCAGGTTCGACTCCTCGTCGATCCGGATCATGCCGGCGTCCTCGGGCTGCGCGAGCACGGTGTTGCCCTGTACGAACCGGTCGTACTGGTCGGTGATCCACGCCTTGGAGGCCTGGTTCGGCGACGCGACCAGCTTCAGGACCTGCTCACGCAGCTCCGTCGGGTTCGCCGGGCGGGCCAGCTTGTTCGCGTCGTCGGCCTGGAGCGCGTCCTGCCAGTCGGGGCGCGCGAAGGGGCGCTCGTACACCGGACCGTCGTGGGCGACGGAACGCGGCGGTACGTCGACGATCTGCTCGCCGTGCCAGAAGATCTCCAGGCGCTCGCCCTCGGTCACCTCACCGATGACGGTGGCGATGACGTCCCACTTCTCGCAGATCTCCATGAAGCGGTCGACCTTGCCCGGCTCGACCACGGCGCACATGCGCTCCTGCGACTCGCTCATGAGGATTTCCTCGGGCGAGAGGGTCGCGTCACGCAGCGGTACGGTGTCCAGCTCGACCCGCATGCCGCCGGAGCCGGCGCTCGCCAGCTCGGACGTCGCGCAGGACAGACCGGCGCCGCCGAGGTCCTGGATGCCCGCGACGAGCTTCTCGGCGAAGATCTCCAGGGTGCACTCGATGAGGAGCTTCTCCTGGAACGGGTCGCCGACCTGGACGGCGGGCCGCTTCGCCGGGCCTGTCGACTCGAAGGTCTCGGAGGCCAGTACGGAGACCCCGCCGATGCCGTCGCCGCCGGTGCGGGCACCGTAAAGGATCACCTTGTTGCCGGCGCCGGACGCCTTCGCGAGGTGGATGTCCTCGTGCTTCATCACGCCGATGCAGCCGGCGTTGACCAGCGGGTTGCCCTGGTAGCAGGCGTCGAAGACGACCTCGCCGCCGATGTTCGGCAGGCCGAGGCAGTTGCCGTAACCGCCGACGCCCGCGACCACGCCGGGCAGTACCCGCTTGGTGTCGGGGTGGTCGGCGGCGCCGAAGCGCAGCGGGTCCACGACGGCGACCGGGCGGGCGCCCATGGCGAGGATGTCGCGGACGATGCCGCCGACGCCGGTGGCCGCGCCCTGGTAGGGCTCGATGTACGAGGGGTGGTTGTGGGACTCGACCTTGAAGGTGACCGCGTAGCCCTGGCCGACGTCCACGACGCCCGCGTTCTCACCGATGCCGACGAGCATCGCGTCGCTGGCGGGGGCCTTCTCGCCGAACTGCTTCAGGTGCACCTTGCTGCTCTTGTACGAGCAGTGCTCGGACCACATGACGGAGTACATGGCCAGCTCGGCGCCCGTGGGGCGGCGCTCCAGGATCTCGCGGATCCGGGCGTACTCGTCCTCCTTGAGGCCGAGCTCCTTCCAGGGCTGATCGGCGTCGGGCGTCCCGCCCGCGTGCTTGACCGTGTCGAGGGTCTTGATGGTCATCAGGCGCTTACCAGCTTCTTCAGGATCGAGGTGAAGAATCCGAGGCCGTCGGTACGGCCCGTACCGATCAGCGGCTCCACGGCGTGCTCGGGATGCGGCATCAGGCCGACGACATTGCCCGCCGCGTTGGTGACGCCGGCGATGTCGCGGAGCGAACCGTTGGGGTTACCGTCCAGATAACGGAAGGCGACCCGGCCCTCGGCCTCCAGCTCGTCGAGCGTGCGCTCGTCGGCGACGTAGCGGCCGTCGATGTTCTTGAGGGGTACGGAGATTTCCTGGCCGGCCGAATAATCGGCGGTCCAGGCGGTGTCCGCGCTCTCCACCCGCAGTTTCTGATCCCGGCAGATGAAGTGCAGATGGTTGTTCCGCAGCATCGCGCCGGGCAGCAGATGCGACTCGGTGAGGATCTGGAAGCCGTTGCAGATACCGAGGACCGGCATACCGGCCTTCGCCTGCTCGATGATCGTTTCCATCACCGGCGAGAAGCGCGAGATGGCGCCGGCCCGCAGATAGTCGCCGTAACTGAAACCGCCGGCCAGGACGACCGCGTCGACCTGCTTGAGGTCCTTGTCACGGTGCCAGAGCTGTACGGGCTCGGCTCCGGCGATCCGGGCAGCGCGCAGGCTGTCCCGGTCGTCGAGCGTGCCGGGGAAGGTGACGACTCCGATACGAGAGGTCACTTCGACTCCTCGACCTTCACGACGAAGTCCTCGATGACGGTGTTGGCGAGGAACGTTTCGGCCATCTCATGGATGCGCGCGAGGGCGGCGTCGTCGACCGGCCCCGCCACGTCGAGCTCGAAGCGCTTTCCCTGGCGGACGTCGGCGATCCCCTCGAAGCCCAGACGGGGCAGTGCGCGCTGCACCGCCTGTCCCTGCGGGTCGAGGATCTCCGGCTTGAGCATGACGTCGACTACGACGCGTGCCACTGGCACTCCCGGTGGTGTGGTGCGGCTGGTTCTAGCTGCTGCGTTGTCTGCGTTCTCCGGGGAATCCCCCAGACCCCCCGAGCTTCCCTCAGCGTACCCGCCGGGAAAATCTACGCGGATAGATACGTACGGGGATGAGACGGGGAGGGGGTGGAGAGAGGGGCGCCCCCGCGGAGCAGGTGGTTTGTACGGGGCGTACGCGGGGCGGCAACGGGGGCGATCACGCGGCGTTTTCACCCCCGGCACAAGACCGGCGACAAGAGCGGGGGACAAGGCAGGGGGCAAGGCCGCGGACAAGGCAGGGAAAATCGCGGGCAAAAATCATGTATCTCATTGCCCCGGGACACGCTGATGCAATTGGCTGGGCTTCACAATGCGACGCCTTCCGCTGTACAAAGGAATACAGAAGAAAGAATCATTTGCCCCATAACAGCCGGAAGGCCGGTATCGCCGCACGTCAACCGTGTTTTCCGCACGAGTCGGGCGCAGCTGGGTACCGTAAGAAAGGACCGATCTCCGTGGCGCAGCGCGTAGTGGTCACACTCTCCGACGACATCGACGGCGGAGAAGCAGCGGAAACGGTCATGTTCGGCCTGGACGGGAAGTCGTACGAGATCGACCTCAATCCAGCCAATGCAAAGAAACTGCGCAAGGCGCTGGCACCGTTCGTGGCAGCGGGCCGAAAGCAGACAAACGCCAGAAAGTATGGCAAGTTGCGCACAACCTACCGGCACACCTCCCTCGCCCCCGATCCGGCGGCCGTCCGCGCCTGGGCGCTCTCCCACAAGATGGCGGTGCCGGCCCGCGGCCGGATCCCCAAGCGGGTCTACGAGGCGTTCCGCGAAGCCAGTTGAGCGACGTGGTCGCGCACCGAGTTGCGGACCACCCCTATTGATCGGCTAGAGTCTGGAGCACGCCGAGGGGCAAGGCCGAAAGGCCCGAACCTCACGGAGCGTGCGGGTGTAGTTCAGTAGTAGAACGCCCCCTTTCCAAGGGGGAGGCGCAGTGTGCAATTCCTGTCACCCGCTCCGCATCGCTCTCCATTCCACTCCGGTGGATCAGGTAGAGTGATGGCCGCACCGGTTACCTGGTGCGCTGCGGACGTAGCTCAGTTGGTAGAGCGCAACCTTGCCAAGGTTGAGGTCGCCAGTTCGAACCTGGTCGTCCGCTCAGAAACGAAGGCCCCGATCAATTTGATCGGGGCCTTCGTTGTGTCCGGCGCTCGATGTGTCCGGCGCTCGATACGAGAACGGCGATAACGACGGGTACAGGCGGCGCAGTGGGCCCGTCTCGGCACAGTGAGCGCAGCAGACACAACAGTCGCAACGGGGAAGAGGCGCGATGTCCAGGCTGACAGGCTGGTGGCACCGGAAGAGCAAGCCGCTCAAGGTCGAGCTGTACACCCGATGGTCGTTCCACTTCTTCACGCTCGTAGAGATCGCGGGGATCGGCCTCGCGTCGGTCGGTGCCCAGCCGGGACCGACCGCCGGCTGGCTGTTCCTGCTGGTGGGCGCACATGCCGGGCTGTGCGGGGTACTCCAGTCCAGGGCTCTGGACTGGCGCCTCGGCCGGCGTGAGCGGCCCGTACGGCTGGTGCTGGCCGTGACCGCGCTGTCCATGGCGGGCCTCCTCCTGGTCGTCGCCCTGCGCGCCGGCGGCCTGATCCGGGAGAACGTGCCCTCCGCGTATCTGATGATGGGCTTCGCGAGCTTCGGCCTGGGGGCGGCTGCCCTGGGGATGCGCAAGGCCGCGCACATGACGTACGCCGTGCTGGGCACGACGACGACCGCGGCCACCGTCAGCCTGCTGCTCGGGCTGCCGGAGAACAAGGCCTTCGGAAATGCCTTCGGAATCCTGGTGACGAGCACGGCCCTTGTCTTCACCTACGTCTTCTCGGCCTGGCTGCTCAACGCCGTATGGGATCTGGACAAGGCCCGCGCACTCCAGTCGCGGCTCGCGGTCGCGGAGGAGCGGCTGCGTTTCGGGCGCGATCTGCACGACGTGATGGGCCGCAACCTCGCGGTGATCGCGCTGAAGAGCGAGCTCGCGGTCCAGCTCGCGGAGCGCGGCAGGCCGGAGGCCATGGCCCAGATGACCGAGGTGCAGCGGATCGCGCAGGAGTCGCAGCGGGAGGTACGGGAGGTCGTACGCGGCTACCGGGAAGCGGATCTGCACACCGAACTGGAAGGCGCCCGAGGGGTGTTGGCCGCTGCGGGCATCGACTGCCGGATCGAGGGGGACGGCGGCGGCGGTCTTTCGGCCGGGGTCCAGTCGGTGCTGGGGTGGGTGGTGCGCGAGGCGACGACGAACGTGCTGCGGCACGGGGACGCGCGGCGGTGCACGGTACGGCTGACGGAGTCCGCGGGACGTGAGGGAGCGGAGGGGCGGGAAGTGCTGCTTGTCGTCGAGAACGACGGCCTACCGGGCCCGGAGACGGGTTCTGGGTCGGGTGCTGAGGCGGGTGCGGGCGTGAGTACTGAGGCTGGGGACGGCGCGGGGACAGGGGTGGGGACAGGCGTGGGCGCGGGTGCTGCCGAGCCGGCCAGGAAGGGGTCCGGTCTCGTCGGCCTGCGGGAACGGCTGGCCGCGCTCGGCGGCACGCTGGACGCCGGGCGCACGGACGGAGACCGCTTCCGGGTGACGGCGCGAGTGCCGCTGCCCGCGCCGGGGCCCGGCGGCTCTCCGGCCGGTGAGAAGGCCGCGGCATGACCTCCGTACCTGGTTCCGCACCCGCTCCCGGCCCCGCTCCTGATCCTGCTCTCACTCTCCCTCCCGCTTCTGCTCCCCAACCCGCCCCCGTACGGGTTCTGTTGGCCGACGACGAACATCTGATCCGGGGCGCGTTCGCCGCGCTGCTCGCGCTTGAGGACGATCTGCTGGTGGTCGCCGAGGCGGCCTCGGGCCCCGAGGCGCTGGCGATGGCGCGGGCGCACCGGCCCGATGTGGCCGTACTGGATCTCCAGATGCCGGGCGCGGACGGTGTGAAAGTCGCCACATCGATCCGTACCGAACTGCCCGGCTGCCGGACGATGATCGTGACGAGCCACGGCCGGCCCGGCCATCTGAAGCGGGCGCTGGCCGCGGGGGTCCGGGCGTTCGTGCCCAAGACGGTCAGCGCGCGGCAGCTCGCCGAGATCATCCGTACCGTGCACGCCGGGAACCGCTTCGTGGACCCGGACTTGGCCGCCGACGCGATCTCCGCCGGCGATTCGCCGCTGACCGCGCGGGAGACCGAGGTCCTGGAGCTGGCGGCGGACGGTGCGCCGATCGCGGAGATCGCGGAGCGCGCCTCGCTGTCGCCCGGGACCGTACGGAACTATCTGTCGTCCGCCGCGACCAAACTGGGGGCGGAGAACCGGCATACGGCAGTGCGTCTCGCACGGGAGCGAGGTTGGGTATAGTTGGCCTCGCGCCACGGCGCATGCGGACGTAGCTCAGTTGGTAGAGCGCAACCTTGCCAAGGTTGAGGTCGCCAGTTCGAACCTGGTCGTCCGCTCAGAAGGAGAAGCCCCCGGTCGATCATTGGATTCGACCGGGGGCTTCTTCGTGTATCGGTGGGGCGAGTGTCCCGGTGGGGAGATCCACTGTCCCGGTGGGGAGATCCACCCTGGGAAATACGCCCGTGGGAAATCCGCTTACCGCCAGCTCGTTCCGGTGAGGACTTCGTACGCCTCCAGGTACTTCGCCCTGGTCGCGTCCACGATCTCCTGCGGCAGCGCGGGCGGCGGCTGCTCGCTCTTCCTGTCCCAGCCGGAGGCCGGGGAGGTCAGCCAGTCCCGTACGTACTGCTTGTCGTACGACGGCTGCGCGTGCCCCGGCTCCCAGGTGGCGGCCGGCCAGAACCGCGAGGAGTCGGGGGTCAGCACCTCGTCGGCGATCACCAACTGGTCACCGTCGAAGCCGAATTCGAACTTGGTGTCGGCGAGGACGATCCCCCGGTCGCGGGCGACATCACGGGCCCGGCCGTAGACATCGAGGGTCGTCCGGCGCAGCTGGGCGGCGGTTTCCGCGCCGACCTGGCGGGCGACTTCCTCGTACGTCACGTTCTCGTCGTGGTCACCGACGGCCGCCTTCGTGGCGGGGGTGAAGATCGGGCCCGGCAGCTCGGAGCCGTCCATGAGCCCCTCGGGGAGCGCGAGTCCGCAGACGGTTCGGGACTGCTGGTACTCCAGGAGCCCCGAGCCGGTGAGATAGCCGCGGGCGACGCACTCCACCGGGACCATGCGCAGGGACTTGCAGACGAGCGTGCGGCCGGCCCAGTCGGCGGGGGCGCCGGCCGGGACGTCGGTGGAGATCACATGGTTGGGTACGAGGTCCGCGAGCCGCTCGAACCACCAGACCGAGAGCTGGGTGAGGACCCGGCCCTTGTCGGGGATTTCGGTCGGCAGCACCCAGTCGTACGCGGAGATACGGTCGCTGGCGACCATCACGAGGTCGCCCGCCTCGTTGCGGTACAGATCGCGCACCTTGCCGGTGTGGATGTGCACCAGGCCCGGGACCTGCGAGGGCTCGGGCTTTTCTACGAATCCGGACACGGTTCCTCCCGGTGGTTCTGTCCGATCTGAGAGATCGCCTCGATTCTCCCGTATGCCGGAAGCCCCAGCTCGCAGGGGGCGTTCGCGCCCTTCGTTCGCGCCCTTGGTGTCAGGCCCCTTTGCAGATCCGGTCGAGGAGATTGGCGGTCGCGCGCTGGATACGGGCATCGACATGGCCGGGGCGGTCCAGGGCCGGCGACCAGGCGAAGGTCCCGGACGCGAAGACGAGCGCGCCGGAGGGGGCCCGGTAGAGCGAGGTCTCCTGATGGCGCCGGACGTTCTCGCTGTCGCGGTACGGGGAGTGGGCGAGCAGGATCCGTTCCTGGTTCTCGGGGAGTGCGGTGCGCGGGAAGTAACGATCGGCCTCGCCCGCGACCAGCCCCTCGATCTCGTCGCCCTCGGTCGCGCCGGTGGCTTCCCAGAGCCAGTGATCTGCGTTCCGTACGACCAGGGGATACGGCTCCGGGACGCGGCCCGCGTACTGGATGCCGAGCAGCTGCTGTTCGGGCTTGTCCACCTCACGCCAGAGCGCGGCACGCCCCGGGCCGCGCCGCTTGCGGCAGGTGAGGAGACGGTCGGGGACGCCGGAGGCCGAGGGGCCCAACTCGACCTGCCAGTACATGGTGTTGGCGGAGAGGAAGACCAGTGAGGTGCCCTGGTCGCGCGCCAGCTCGACGGTGCGGCGCATGGGGACGGACCAGTACTCGTCGTGGCCGGGGAAGATCAGGCCCCGGTAACGGGTGGGGTCGATGCGGCCCGCGTGCAGATCGCGGCTGTCGGCGTAGGCGAGGTCGTAGCCGTACCGCTCGGCCCAGCGGATGAAGTCGTAGGCGTGGCCGACGTGGAGGGGCAGGCCCGCGCCCGCGTAGGGGCGGTCGAAGGAGACGGTGGTCGCGGCGTCCCGCTCGCCGAGGAGCCGGCCCTGTTCGTCCCAGGCGTGGTAGAGGCTGGCACCGGTGCGGCCGTCCTCGGGATAGAGGTTGTAGGCCTGCCAGGTGATGTCGGGGAGCAGCAGGAGCAGGTCGGCCGGGCGGTCGTCGCGGACGGTGAAGGGGATGTGGGAGCGGTGACCGTCGACGGTGGTGAGGACCGCTACGTAGGCGCCGAGCTTCCAGTGCGACGGAATCTGGAGCCGCCAGGAGAGCCACCAGTGGTGGCAGGAGAGGGAACGGTCGGCGGCGAGGGGCGGGGGCTGGACGATGCCGGAGAGCCGAGGGCTGGTGGTTATCTTGAAGGCGCCGTCGCCGCCGTAATGACCGATCCGGTAGATGTCCACGGAGAACTGCTGGGGCGGGTCGACGGTCACATGGAAGTCGATCGCCTCGTCGGGCGCGACGGCACTGGCGGACGCGAACCCCTTGATCTGGCGGTGTACGTCGTCGGCGGTACGGGTGCCACCGCTGTCCGGATTCGGGGCGGCGTACCAGGGCACGACGTGCCCCGTGTCGTCGAAGTAGTTCTCGCTGCCGCGCAGCCAGGGCAGCGGGCCCTGCCCGAAGGGATCGCTGACCGCGTGGGCGAGAGCGCCCGATTCCCATCGCCGGATCTGGTCCGCCCCCATGGTGCGCCCCTCCTCCGAGCCCCCGCGCCTGTTGGTGGCACGGTCGTGGATATATGCGTCGATACGAGCGCCGACGCGCCGGTGTTGCGACCGTTTGACCGACCGGGGATACGGCCGGCATCGCGGTCGACTCTCAGCGTGTGCCCCCAGCACATCACATAACGCACGCATCCCGTCACCGTTCGTCGCGAATTGACGTTAACGGAGCGGGCTACTCCGGATGCGGGATGTGGTAAGGGGCAGAGAAGCGTGTGGGGGAGCGCGGGGTGTACGGAGGGGCGCAGCGAAAGCAGGAGGGGGAGCATCCGGCGGCCGGGAGGGGCGCTGGGGACACGGGACCGCGGGCGGGGCGGTATGGGTACGGGGGTGCCGTGCTTGTACGGGGCGGTACGGGGCCGCCTCTTGCGAGGTCGGCGGGGCGGCGGAGTTCGCCCCTGGGAGGTCAGCGCGGCTCGGCAGGGCTCACCGCTGGGTGCTCAATGCCGAAGGCTCACGGGTGGGGGCTCACGAGTCGGGGCTCACAGTCGGGGGCGGAGCTCACAGTCGTACGTGGGTTCTGCGGCTCAGACGAGCCGTACGGGCTTCTCGGGCCGCACGCCCAGCGCCGCCAGCCAGGAACGGAGCGGCCCCGCGTCGCCGCCCTCGACCAGGCTGAGGACGCGTCCTCCGAGGTCCGCGCGGCGCTCTCCGTCGACCAGGAGGGTCGGCCCGTCCAGCCAGTCCAGTCCGGGGGCGGCGCCGGCCGTATCGACGGCGGAGCAGCAGACCATCGCCGTGACATGGTCGGCGAGCAGCTCGCGGCCGGTGCGGGGCGGCTGGAGCGGGAAGAGGGGCAGCGGGTCGGTGCCCCAGAGCGCGAGGGCGTCGCCCGCGGCCTCGGCAGGGGTGGGCGGGGCAGCGGCTTCCTCGCGGGCCAGCTCCGCGCTGATCCCGGCGGCCAGGGCCTCGCCGACCGTACTGCCTCCGACGAAGCCGTCCTCGCCGCCGGCACCGCCCGCGTACGCCTCGCCGCCGGCACTCTTCCCGTACGCCCCGCCGCTGCCGCCGTGCCCGGTCCCGCCGTCCTGTCGGGAGAGGTGGTCCATGACCCGGGCCAGGGTGGGCCCCGGGGTCAGCGTGGAGCCCGCGGCGTCGGCAGAACGCCGTACCCCCAGACCGTCCAGGACACGGTGCAGCCGGGCCGCTTCCGTACGCCACTTACGGTCGACGACCTCTTCCGGATACTGCTGCCAGTCGACCGGGGACCAGTCGGGGCCCGCGTCGGCCGGGCCGCCGTGGAACAGGCGGGCGGCGAGCAGCGACGTCGCCTCGTCGATCGCGCCCGGCTCTTCGAGCAGATCGCAGGCGGGGCGCTCGCCGAGCCGGGAGGTGAAGCCTTCGGCCAGGCGGTCGCGACGGGAGAGCTCCGTGAGCGCCGACACCACGCCGGCGTCCAGTCGGGAGGGCCAGCGGCCCATGCGCCAGGCGGGCAGCGCGACCCTGGTCAGCAGCCGGTCCCAGCCGGCGTAGGCGAGGCCCACCTGTTCCTGCGCGACGATTCGCAGGCCGTAATCCACAGCCTGTGCACGCTCGGACGCGGCTGCCGCGACGCCCCGCTCCATCAGGGCGGCATGCTCGCCGCAGCTGCGCAGCAGCAGGCGGGCGATGCCGCCGACGAAGACGAGCGGCACCCCCCGGACCGGCCCCCGGCCGTGGCGCGCCGAGACGGCCACCGCCGCGTCGAGCCCCCGGACGAAACGGCGGGCGGCGGCTATGTCCGGGTGCGCGGAGGGACCCGTACCGGCGACGACCGGCGCGAGCACAGCGCGCAGCTCGGCCACCCGCATCCACCACAGGAAGGGCGAGCCGATCACGAGGACGGGCGCGGCGGGAACCCGTCGGCGGTGTCCGCCGCCGACAGCGATCGCGTGCGCCGGGTGCGTACGGTCCTCCAGCCAGCTGTCGCAGTCCGGGGTGAGGGCTATGGCGGAGGGCGCGGGCACATCGAGCCGCTCCGCGAGGTCGTGCACCAGCCGGTAGAGGTCGGGGGCGGCCTGCTCGGTGATCCCGACGGTGGGGCTGAGGGCGGGCCTGGCACGGGCGATCACGACGGCGACGGCGGCGGCGAGGAGCAGCACGACCACCGCGAGGCCCGTCACGGCCCAGCGGACGGCGTCCCAATTCCCGCCACGGACACGGCCGGTGGCCCCACCGACGAGCAGCACGACGGCGACGGCCGCGGGCAGCAGCGCGACGGCCAGCGCCCTGCTGCGGATACGCAGCACGGCGAGAGCCCGGACGCGGGCGCCCTGAGCGCCCACCTCGTCCCCCATACCGGAACCGGAGCTGGAGCCGGTACTGGATCTGGAACTGGAGCCTGAACTGGACATCGTCGGATCTCACCCCCTCTGCCGTACGGCTGCGTTGCCCACTCCCCCACTGTGACACCAGCCACTGACATCGCAATGCCGGTGGGCCAAGTGCCGGAACACTTGCGCCGCACCCTAGTTGGACGCCGGAGACCCGTCATCCGGATGGCCTATTCGTCACCCGATGGAATGGCTCTGGTCAAAGCTGCTGACGCGACGGTGTCCGGGGGGCGGGTCCGGGGATCGGGAGGGTGAGGTGCGTGGCGGGGGGGCGCAGGCCGTGGACTGCGGGGAGCCGACCACGGGGAGCGGGGGGGGCACGGCGCGGACGGATCGATCCGACATCGATCCGACGGAGTCACGCCCGTACGGCCGGGCGGGCGCGCGAACCGCTGCTGCCCGGCTGCACGGGCGCGCGAACCACTCCGGACCGGACCCGCCGGGACAAGCCGGGCCCCGGCCGTGGACGGCCGGGGCCCGGATGCGCGACGCGTGTCCCTGAGGCGCCTACGTGATGCGCCTGTCCGTGAAGCGCCTGTCGTGAGGCGGGATCAGGCCTCCGCGGCCTCGCGTGCGATGTCCGTACGGTGCTGGGAGCCTGCCAGGCTGATCCGGTTCAGCGCCGTGTACGCCCGCTCACGGGCCTGCCTCAGGTCCTTGCCCGCGGCCGTGACCGACAGCACGCGGCCACCGGCGCTGACGACCGTATCGCCGTCCAGCCTGGTCCCGGCGTGCAGAACGTACGCGTCGGGGGCATCCTGTGCCGCGATCTCGTCCAGGCCCTCGATCGGGTCGCCGGTGCGCGGGGTGTCCGGGTAGTTGTGCGAGGCGACGACCACCGTGACCGCGGCGTCGGCGCGCCAGGTCAGCGGGGGCAGATCCGCGAGCGTCCCGTTGGCGGCGCCGAGCAGGACACCGGCCAGCGGGGTCTTGAGCCTGGCCAGGACCACCTGGGTCTCCGGGTCGCCGAAGCGGGCGTTGAACTCGATGACCCGTACGCCTCGGCCCGTGATCGCGAGCCCCGCGTACAGCAGCCCGGAGAAGGGCGTACCGCGGCGGCGCAGTTCGTCGACCGTGGGCTGGAGGACCGTCTCCAGGACTTCGTCCACCAGCTTGGGGTCGGCCCACGGGAGCGGGGAGTACGCGCCCATGCCGCCCGTGTTGGGGCCTTCGTCGTTGTCGAGGGCGCGCTTGAAGTCCTGCGCGGGCTGGAGCGGGAGGACCGTCTCGCCGTCGGTGATGGCGAAGAGCGAGACCTCGGGACCGTCGAGGAACTCCTCGATGACGACCCGGCCGCAGGCGAGCGCGTGCGCGCGGGCCGCGGCGAGGTCGCCGGTCACGACGACACCCTTGCCGGCGGCGAGCCCGTCGTCCTTGACGACGTACGGGGGGCCGAACGCGTCGAGTGCGTCGTCGACCTGCTCCGGTGTGGTGCAGACGTAACTGCGGGCCGTCGGAACGTTCGCCGCGGCCATCACGTCCTTGGCGAAGGCCTTGGAACCCTCCAGCTCCGCCGCCTCACGGGACGGGCCGAAGCACGGGATGCCCGCGCCCCGTACGGCATCGGCCACCCCCGCCACCAGCGGCGCCTCGGGCCCGACGACGACGAGCCCGGCCTCCAGCTCGGTGGCGAGGCGGGCCACGGCCGCGCCGTCCATCGCGTCCACCGGGTGCAGCTCGGCCACCTCGGCGATCCCGGCGTTGCCGGGGGCGCAGTGCAGAGCGCTGACGTCGGGGTCGAGGGAGAGAGAACGGCACAGGGCGTGTTCGCGGGCGCCGCCGCCAATGACAAGGACCTTCACGGAAAGCAGCCTAACCGGGACGCGGTGCCGTTCCGTCTGCGGGCCTTGGACGGGACACCGAACGGAGACCCGCTAGTCGTTCGTATATTCCTCTACGACGGTCGCCCCGAGCTCGCGCATGATCAGGTCGTGGCCGGAGAGCGCGGAGTCGACCAGGTCCGGATCGTCCTCCTCCGGAATGTCGTCCTCCAGGGACACCGGGGGGCGCTGGGCGGGTCTGTTGTCGTCCCTGGGCGGCTCGGGCCGCGCGGGGGCGGAGCCACCGGAGCCCGTGGACCCCTGAGACGCGGACGCCGACGAGGACTGAACTGCGGATCCGTCGGGGCGCTGCCCCTGGAAGGGACCCGGGCCCGGGTCCGTCGGACGAGGCGCGGAGCCGCCACCGGAGCCGTATCCACCGCTCGCACCTGAGCCGCTCGCACCGGGGCCGTTTCCGCCTGGACCGTTCGCACCGGGGGCGCCGCCGCCGTATCCGCCGGTGTTCCCGCCGCCGTAACCACCGGAGCCGGCCCCTCCGGCGCCACCGCCACCGCTTCCACCGAAGCCGCTACCGCTACCGCCTCCGCCGAAGCCGCCACCGCCGGTACCTCCGCCGGCCGTGGACGGCGGGGCCGTCCCACCCGACGGGTCGATGATCGCTTCGATCTTCCACTGCACATGGAACTGGTCGGCGAGCGCCTGCTTGAGAACGTCCTCGCTCCCGCTGCTCGTGAAGTTGTCACGGGCGCCCGCGTTGATGAAGCCGACCTGGAGGGTCGTGCCGTCGAACCCCGCCACCTGCGCGTTCTGACTGAGCAGGATCCAGGTGAAGCGGCGGCGGTTCTTCACGGCCTCCAGGATGTCCGGCCACATGTTCCGTACCTGCCCGGCGCCCTGCGTCATCCCCTGGCTCGGCGCGGCGGCAGCGGGACCCGGTCCGGCGGACGCGGCCTGAGCGGGCGTCGCGGCCGGCCTCGACGCGGCCCCCTGCCCTTGTCCCTGTCCTGGTGCCGACGCGGTGGGCCAGCCGCCGGGACGGCGGCCACCCTCGGGAGCGGAAGCCGGCGCGGCGGCGCCGGGCCACGCCCCGGGCCGAGGCGGCTCAGCGACGGGTTCGGAACCAGGAGCGGGTTCGCGAACGGCGGGCGGAGCCGACTCGGATACGGCGGGAGCCGCCGGGGCCGCAGGGGGGCCTGGGACCGCCTGGGGCGCTCCTCCTTGAGCCGCCGTCGCAGGCGGTACGGGGGCGTGCGCCTCGGGCCCGGGGGCGTACCCCATCGGGGGGCCGGGCGCGTACCCCGCCGCCGGGCCGGGACCGCCGGCCGAGAACGCCGCCCCCGCGGTCGACGCGGCGGCCGCCACCCCTCGCTCCAGCCGGTCGAGCCGCGCCTGCACCGAACGCTCGTCGTCAAAGGCCGCGGGCAGCAGCACGCGCGCGCAGATCAGCTCCAACTGGAGCCGGGGCGAGGTCGCGCCACGCATTTCCGTCAGCCCCGTATTGACCAGATCGGCCGCCCGGCTCAGCTCTGCCGCCCCGAAGACCGACGCCTGGGCCTGCATCCGCTCGACCACATCGGCGGGCGAGTCGATCAGGCCCTTCTCCCCGGCATCCGGCACGGCGGCCAGGATGACCAGGTCCCGCAGCCGCTCCAGCAGGTCGGCGACAAAGCGCCGTGGATCGTTACCGCCCTCGATGACCTGGTCCACGACCTCGAACGCCGCGGCCCCGTCCCCCGCCGCGAAGGCGTCGACGACGGAGTCCAGCAGCGACCCGTCCGTATAACCGAGCAGAGCCGTGGCCATGGCATACGTCACACCGTCATCGGCCGCGCCCGCGAGGAGCTGGTCCATGACGGACATCGAGTCACGCACGGACCCGCCTCCGGCCCGTACGACCAGCGGCAGCACCCCGTCCGCGATGGGGGTCTGCTCCTTCCCGCACACCTCGCCGAGATACTCGCGCAGCGTCCCCGGCGGCACGAGCCGGAACGGATAGTGGTGCGTACGCGACCGGATCGTCCCGATGACCTTCTCGGGCTCGGTGGTCGCGAAGATGAACTTGAGGTGCTCCGGCGGCTCCTCGACCACCTTCAGCAGGGCGTTGAAGCCCGCCGAGGTGACCATGTGCGCCTCGTCGATGATGTAGATCTTGTAGCGGCTGCCCGCAGGCCCGAAGAACGCCTTCTCGCGAAGATCACGGGCATCGTCCACACCACCGTGCGACGCGGCGTCGATCTCGATGACGTCGATCGACCCCGGCCCGTTCCTGGCGAGGTCCTGGCAGGACTGGCACTCACCGCACGGCGTCGGCGTAGGCCCCTGCTCGCAGTTCAGACAGCGCGCGAGGATGCGCGCGCTGGTCGTCTTCCCGCAGCCACGCGGCCCACTGAACAGGTAGGCATGGTTGACCCGGTTGTTCCGCAGCGCCTGCTGCAGCGGATCAGTGACATGCTCCTGCCCGATGACCTCGGCGAATGACTCGGGGCGATAACGGCGGTACAGCGCAAGGGACGACACACCTACGACGATATCGGCCCCCTACGACAACGCGCCCGGACCACCGCCCCTCAACGCAAGCGCCCCTCACGCACCCGCCAGAGCCAACCTACCCTTGCTGCCTTCCGGCCCTGGGGGAGTTCAGTCAGATAGCGCCACGTGAGGGGCTCCGCACACAGTACCCGATCCCAGCGGCCCAGATCGAGCCGGTGGGAGGCCCCCCTGAACGTGTTCGCGAGCACTCCCCAACGTCTTGTATTGTTTGCCGCGGAGGATTCGCCTAGTGGCCTAGGGCGCACGCTTGGAAAGCGTGTTGGGGGCAACCCCTCACGAGTTCGAATCTCGTATCCTCCGCCAGTGCCTCACCGGGCACTAACGTTGAAGGGCCCCATCGCTTGCGGTGGGGCCCTTCAACGTGTTCCTCAACCCTCGTCGTAGCCGTCGATGTTCGTCAACAAGCGCACCATCGCTCGCGAGAACGCAGGACAGACCGGACCTCGGTGGCCGACTGCTCGACCGGGCCGGCGGCCGTGCACTCTGCGCGGGCGCACGGTGGCTCCGCGTGGACGCCCGGACGCCCGGACGCCCGGACGCCTGGACGCCTGGGCGCCTGGGCGCCCGGACAGCGAACGAGGGGCTCCAGCGGACTACCCCACACACGACTTCACGCACTTTCGTACCGTCCACGAGGGTGCGCCCGCACCACCACTTCGCTTCTCTCGCCCTGGAGCCGAAGAACAGCCCCTGCCGGGAGCGCCCCCTCGCGAGTCCGAATCTCGTATCCCCCGCCTCCCCCGCCATCACTCTCACCGGGGATGCCTGGATATATCCAGCGAGATATACTTGTCGTGCGAGCTGATATCTCCGGAGGTGCTCAATGAGTCGCACAGTGATCGACCTCGACGACGAACTGCTGGCCGACGTGGCTCAAGCGCTGGGGACCGGCACCAAGAAGGAGACGGTCAACAGCGCTCTGCGCGAGGTACTCGAAAACCGCCGACGGGCCCTCGCTCTCACTCGGCTGCGGGCTGCGGCCGACGAGGGAGGCTTCGACCTGGAGCTCTTCGAGGACAAGAGGAACTACCGGCGGTGAGTGCGGCACAGTTCCTGATCGACACCAGTGCGCTCGCCCGATTCCTCCGCAGCGACGCCGAACAGTACGGCTGGGACCAGGCTGCCTCGGCCGGGCTCATCGCGACCTGCCCCGTCACCGAGCTGGAGTTCTTCTACAGCGCCCGCTCCGCCGCGGACCGCGCGCGTGGCATCGAGGACCTGCAGTCGCTCTTCGGCTGGGTGCCCGTTGACGACCGCGCGTACGATCGCGCTTGGCGGGTTCAAGAGCTGTTGACCCAGCGTGGTCAACACCGCAGCGCCGGAGCTGTAGACCTCATCGTCGCCGCCACCGCGGAGCTTCAGGGACTGACCCTCCTGCACCGCGACCACGACTTCGCATGCATCGCCGCCGTCACCGGCCAGGCCATGCAGTGGTACGGCCCGGAGTCCGGCAAATGAGCGTCCGCTTGGTCTCAACTCTGGTCTCGTTCACCGGCGTACGCCACAGTTCGGCAAGCATGTAGCCGCTGGCTACGCCGCAGGTCGGGATGCCAGGGACCGGCCCCGAACCATCCAGACGAGCCTCTGGAAGGCGTGTGGGGCGGCAACCCCTCACGAGTTCGGATCCCGTACCCTCCGCCAGTGCCTCGCCGGGCACGATGTTGAAGGGCCCCACCCTTCTGGGGATTCGGGCCGTCGTTGCACAACTGGCCCTGAGAGACCGCTCAGACCTCGGCTGAGATCCCGAACTCCGCCCCTGAGATCCCCGCCAGCGAAGCCGTCGCCACCCGGAGCGGCTCCTGCAGGGCGTTCAGGTCCATGCGGAACGTGTCCACGTGATCCCAGGCGCCCTCGTGGTCCAGCGGGCTGGTGTGGGGCGGACGGTGGGCCTCCCAAGCCTTGAGGAGGGGGTGCCAGCGGGTCATGAACGGGCGGAGCACCTCGTTCAGGAGATGGTCCGCCACCGACTGGACGGAGGGCGCCGTGTTCGGTTCCAGGCCGATGCTGTAGCGGTGCAGCGTGTCGCGGGTGAACGGGAACAGGCTGTTCAGGGAGGTGAGCGCCTCACGCAGGCTGCCGCTGCCGTCCGGGAGCTGCTGTACGCCGATGCGGCTCACCAGCTCGACCTGCAGGTCGAAGGCGGCCATCCGCTCGGCCTCGCTGACCGTCATCGGCATGCTCTCCTTCCGTACACCGGGAACCGGGAGTCCGGGAGCAACCAGCGTAGCGGCCGTGGCTCCGAGGCTGGAGAGAACCGCACGGCGCAGTTTCTCGGCGCGGGCCGAGTCGTCTTCGTGGTGGAGCCAGGAATGGGCCGTGACCGGGTGCAGACGGTGCGGGACGGGGGTGAGCAGTCCGCGGGCGGTCAGCTCGGCCAGACCGGCACTCGCGCGGCGCAGGGCTACGGCACGGGGCAGCCGATCGGTCACGGCGAGGACGGTGGCCGCGGTCTCGGCAGTGACCGGCAGGGGGGACAGGGCGAGTGCGCAGCGCAGCACGTCCTGGGCCTCGGCGGGTGCGGTCAGGGCGTCGCGCACGTGGTCCACCGTGAGCTCCTCGCCGGCGAGGACGTCGAGCAGGGAACGGCCCGGTTCGTACAGCCGGCTGGCCAGGGCCGCGGGATCCTGGCCGGCGCCCACCGCGCGGCCGAGCAGTCCGAGTGCCCCAGGGTGCCCGGCGGCGGCATCGGCGATCTCGGGGGCGCCCGCGAGGACGGCGGCGGCCAGTTCGGGGAGCGGTTCCAGGTCGAGGTGTTCGCCGTATCCCCCGTAGGCGCGACTGCGGGTGATCAGCAAGGTGCGGACCAGGGGATGGGGGGCGGTGAGCGCCGTGACGGCGCGGGGTGGCAGGCCGTGGGGCACGTCGTCCACGACGTACAGACAGGGGCCGTCGGGTGTCTGCGGCGGCTGCGGCGCGTCGGCGCGTGCCCAGTGCACGCCGCCGGGGAACGCGGCGCCGAACCGCAGCGCGTACTCCCGTGCGAGCCGGGTTTTGCCGATGCCCGGCATGCCACGCAGCTGCACGGGCCGGGCCGAGGTGCGGCCCGTGACGAGGGGTGCTTCCTGGACGTGCAAGGCGCTGTGCAGGCGCCACAGTTCGGGCAGCCTGCCGGTGAACTCCCCTACGGTGGCGGGCAGCTCGCCGTGCACACGCGGGGGCTCGGAGCCCAGCCGCATGGGGCCGGGCACCTGCCGAAGGTGGGCGAGGATGTCCGGGACGAGGGTCTCCGGTTCGCCGTGCCGGGTGTCGCGGAGCTCCACAGGGTGGATGTGCGCGGTGTCCGGCTCGGGGTTGACCACCAGGACCCGGCGGCGCGGATCGCCCTCGCCGAGCCCCGCGAGGAATGCGGCGGTCAGCTCCCATTGGCAGGCCGGGCGCTCGGGGTAGCCGGTGGAGTAGTACGCCAGCAGGACACGGGAGCCGGCGAGCGCTCGGCGGATGGTGTCGCTGATGCCGGCGAACCCGGCGACCGCGGACTCGTCCGTGAACACCGTCAGCCCGGCCGCGATGAGCTCCTCGTGGAGCCGGCGGACGTGCCCGGCGTCTTTGCGGCTGTAGCTGAGGAAGACGTCCCACACGGTGCCATACCCTACTGTGGGGAACCGGGGAGGCGATCATGACGCAGTCCGGCGAGACGCCGCGGCGGGGGCGTACGGGGCCTTCGCAGGTCACGGCGAAACTGACGATCCCGTTCGTCGGCGAGGTGGCGGGCCTGTGGGAGCCGGCGGACGCCGAGCGCACGGCCGCCTGGGAGCTGTACTTCCAACTGGCCAGCCGGGTCGCGGTGGTTCCGTTGGAGCGGGACGAGGGTGTGCTGCGCGAGGCTCTTACCTCGCTGTACTCCCTCTACGACGTCACCCGCGGCATCCTGCACGAACACGGCCCGGCCGTCGCGCCGCCGGTGCCGCCTGGCCGGCTCACCTTCGGAGTACTGGCGATGGTGACGCTCAACCGCGTGCTGCGGCCTCTGCTGACGGTGTGGCATCCACGGCTCTCGGCGTACGAGGCGCTGCGGCCGGAGGGCACGGATCCGGTGAGTTACGAGCGGGCCTGGCCCGAGGCCGACGAGCTGCGGAGCCAGCTGGACGCCACCCGTCAGGCACTGCGTTCACTGGCCCGGACGCTGCAGCAGGTGGCCGGGGTGGGTGACCTGATCGATCTGCCGGTTCCCAGGCCGCCGCTGCCACCACCGGCTCGTGCACCGCAGCCGCCCGACCAGCCAGGCCCGCGTTATGGCGATGGGCCCACTGGGGGCACCCCCCCCCGCTGACCAGGGGTAGTACGGCATTTTGCGGGGTTCCACGCCGCGTCGGCCGGGCTTCGCAGGGGGCTCGGTCCTGGTCTCGTTCACCGGCGTAACAGCACCGTTCGGACGCCCCGGTTGCCCCCTCCGGCTCACCGCGTGTAGCCCTTCACGTACGAAATGCGCGGGTTCTACTGGCCCGTTGGCTCGCCCGGTTCGGTGTCGTGGCCTGTCTGCGGGACGAGGTTCGCCGCCCGCTCGGCTGCGAGCTTGCGGTGGAATTCGAGAAGCCAGCCAGGTGGGTCGTGGAAGAGAGCGGCGAGTTCACCGACGGTTCTCACGTACAGGTGCTGCTTCATGCCGGTGGCGTGGGCGATCTGGAGGGCCTTGGTGACCTGCACAGGCTGCAGCTGTTCGGTGTGCGGCTTGGCGAGAGTCCGCTCCGCCCGGGTCGAGATCAGCATATGGGGATGCGGCGGGCCGATCCGGGGTGCCGGAGGAGTCGGCACAGGTGCGGTGCGGACCTCGGGCCCGGCAGTCGGCGGTCGTGACAGCTGACGGCCGAGGTTGGCGGTCCGCTCGGCCGCGAGCTTGCGGTGGAAGCCCACCAGCCACTGCGGTGGCGAAGCGAAGACCGCTTGGAGGTCATATACGTTCCTGATCACCAGCCCGCGGCTCTCGAACGTCCCTGGTGCCACCTGGAGTGCTTTGCCCACCTGCGTAGAGGTCAGGGTCCGTTCAGGGAGCAGGGACAGCAGCGCCTGGGCCTTGGCCGACACGAGCAGGTCGGGGTGCGGGGGCGCAGCCGGTGCCGGTGCCGTGCGCCGGGGTGGCATGAGTACGGGGGTGACAGCGGGCCGCCGCTGCTCGGCGAAGGTCACCAGCTTGGTGACCGCGGTGTCCGGGATGTGGCTCCAGCGGGGTTGGGGGCGGTGGTTGGGGCGGGCGGTGGGCCGCTGGTACCGCATCGGCAACCGCCAGCCCTCGTGCCGGGCCAGCCTGGACGCGTCTCGTGCTTCGGCCTCCGAGATGCCGCCCTTGGCCGTCA
>NZ_JBIVMZ010000022.1:0-15080 GCF_044753355.1 Streptomyces sp. NPDC088400
GAGAAGGCCGTCAAGACGATGGGTGACCACGTCGGCACGACCCTGCCCAAGACCGTCAAGCAGATATCCAAGGACCACAAGAACAACGACGACGACATCCGCGCCCGCCTCGCCAAAGAACGCGGCAAGGATGGCGCCGGGGGCAACAACAACAGCCGTGGCTGGTCCGGCAACAACAAGAAACGCGGTGGCGGCGAGGCGCACCTCAAGCCCGCCTCACTGAGTGATGTCAAGTCCGACCCGCGCAAGCACGGCATCGACCTCAACAAGAAGACGTGCGAGAACGACCCCGTCGATGTCGCCACGGGCGAGATGACTCTCTCGCAGACCGACCTGTTCCTCCCTGGAGCCCTTCCTCTCGTCCTTCGCCGCACCCATCTGTCCGAGTACCGCTACGGCCACTGGTTCGGGCGCAGTTGGGCTTCCACCCTGGACGAGCGGCTGGAGCTCGACTCCTCGGGAGCGGGCGCGATATGGGCCCGCGAGGACGGCTCGGTGCTTGTCTACCCCAGGCTGCCCCTGCCCGACGGCGACCCCGTCCTGCCCCTGGAAGGCTCGCGGCTGCCCCTCGTCCACGGCGGCCGGTACGAGGACGAGACCTCCTACACGGTCTGCGACCCGCACACCGGCCTGACCCGCTCCTTCACCGGCAGCCCGTACCGCACCTCGTCTGCGTACTGGCTGACCGAGCTGACCGACCGCAACGACAACCGAGTCACCTTCGGGCGCCGCCCCGACGGCGCTCCCACCTCGGTCACCCACGATGGCGGTTACACGGTCCAGCTGACCACTGGGGACACACGTGTCCACGAAGTCGCCCTGCGCACACCGGACGGCCCGGTCACCGTCATGACGTACGGCTACGACGAGCGGGGAGACCTCGACGCGGTCACCAACTCCTCCGGGCTGCCGCTGCGTTTCACCTACGACGCCGACAGCCGCATCACGTCCTGGACCGACCGCAACGAGTCCACGTTCCGCTACGTCTACGACACCGCCGGCCGTGTCGTCCGCACCATCGGGCCTGCCGGCTACCTCTCCTCCACCTTCGCCTACGACGTCCACGCGGAGACCGGAGACCGCGTCACCCGCTACACCGACTCCCGCGGTGCCACCACCGTCTACCACCTCAACGACCACCTCCAAGTCATCCGCGAGACAGACCCGTTGGGGAACGCCACCTGCCAGACATGGGACCGGTACGACCGTCTTCTGTCCCGAACCGACCCGCTCGGCCGGACCACCTCGTACACCTACGACGACCAGGGCAATCCCACTGTCGTCGCACACCCCGACGGTACGTCCGCCGTGATGCGCTACAACGAGCGGAACCAACTGACCACCGTCATCGGACCCGACGGTACGACGTGGCACCAGGACTACGACGACCACGGCAACCCGGTCGTCTTCACCCGCCCGGACGGTACGACAACCCGCCTCACCCACAACGCGCGCGGCCACCTCACGGGTGTCGACGACTGCCTGGGCGCACTGGACCGGCTTCGCTGCAACGCGGTCGGCCTCCCGATCGCGATCCGGGGCCCGCTGGGCACCGTCACGCACTACACACGCGACGCCTTCGGGCGCCCGAACCGGATCACCGACCCCCACGGCCGTACCACCGAGTTGGAGTGGACCGTGGAGGGCCGGCTCGCCCGGCGTTCCGAACCGGACGGCTCGTGGCAGAGCTGGTCGTACGACGGCGAGGGCAACTGCCTCGTTCACACGGACGCGGTGGGTGGTGAAACACGCCTCGAATACACCCACTTCGACCTGGTCGCGGCCCGTACCACGCCCGAAGGGGCACGCCACGAGTTCGCGTACGACACCGAGCTGCGCATCTCCCGCGTCACCAACCCGCAGGGCCTGACCTGGAGCTACACGTACGATCAGGCCGGGCGCCTGACCTCCGAGACGGATTTCGACGGCCGGACCCTCGGCTATTCCCATGACGAACTGGGCCGGCTTGTCGCCCGGACCAACGGCCTCGGGCAGTCGGTCCGGTACGAGCGAGATGCGGCCGGCCGTGTGCTGGTCAAGGACGTCGAAGGCGCGATCACCCGCTTCACGTACGACGGTTTCGGGCGACTCGCAAGTGCGATAGCTCCGGATGCCGAGTTGTCGTTCGTTCGTGACGAGGAGGGCCGGATACTGCGGGAGATATCCGACGGCCGGGAACTGATTCACGTCTACGACGAGGCCGGCCGCCGTATCAGCCGCACCACCCCCACGGGCGCGGTCAGCTCATGGTCTTACGCCGCGGACCGGCGCGCCCACCTGGACACGTCTGGGCGCCGCATGGTCTTCGAGTTCGACGAGGCGGGCCGGGAGACCACGCGTCGCATCGGCGACACACTCACCATCGACCACACCTATGACGGTTTGGGCCGCCTCACCGGTCAACTGGTACGCGGCGCCGACGACCGGACCGTGCAACAGCGCTCGTACGCCTATCGCCCGGACGGTCACCTCACATCGGTCGACGACCTGCTCGGAGGTCGGCGGCAGCTTGAACTGACTCGGGAGGGCCGGGTCACGGGCGTCACCGCCGAGAACTGGTGCGAGCGGTACGCCTACGACGCATCCGGTAACCAGACGGAGGCATCCTGGGCGGCGGACAACTCCGCCTCGGGCCCACGCGAGTACACCGGGACCCGCATCGCTCGCGCGGGCTCGGTCCGCTACGAGCACGATGCGCAGGGGAGGGTCACTCTGCGCCAGAAACGCCGTCTCTCACGTAAGCCGGACAGCTGGCACTACGGCTGGGACGCGGAGGACCGTCTGGTGTCTGTCACCACTCCGGACGGCACCCGCTGGCGGTACCTGTACGACGCGCTGGGACGGCGGACCGCCAAGGAGCGCCTGTCGCCGGACGGCAGCGGGGCCGTCGAGCGGGTCGACTTCACCTGGGACGGCGACACTCTGTGCGAACAGTCGGCCCGTACAGCCGGATCGCCGGAGACCACGGTCCTGACCTGGGACCACGACGGCGCGAAACCGGTTGCCCAGACGGAACGCAAGCTCAGAGCCGAACCCGGCGCCGAACTTCCGCAGGAGGAGATCGACCGGCGCTTCTTCGCCATCGTCACCGACCTGGTCGGTACCCCGTGCGAACTCGTGGACGAGCGTGGCGACGTGACCTGGCACACCCGGGCCACCGTCTGGGGCAGCACATCGTGGAACCGGACGGCCACCGGATACACCCCACTCCGTTTCCCGGGCCAGTACTTCGACCCGGAAACGGAACTCCACTACAACCGCCACCGCCACTACGACCCGGCCTCCGGGCGCTATGTCTCTCCGGACCCGCTGGGCCTGACTCCGGCGCCGAACGCGTTCACGTACGTCGACAACCCGACGACGTGGATCGATCCGCTCGGCCTGGAGGGATGCCCGCACCGGAAGGGTGATCACAAGCACAGCGTTGTGCTTGGCGTCAACAAGCCGGGTGGCCATTCGGAGGACCTGGCCAGACACCTCCGTGAGAATGGCGATCCCGGCGCTCATACCTACAACGGAAGCGACTATGCGGGCGTTGAAGGTGGTGGACCTGTATGGATGACCAATGTTCTGGAAGCCATTGGTGATCGGAACACGACTCTTTCCGTGACTCTGGACGGAATGCCGAACCGGCAGGGCGAGAAGGGGATGTGGAATACTCCGGATTCAATTGTGGAGGCTTTCCAGGTGGCAGTCGCGCACGGTGACAATTTCAGTCTGAGCAGTCCGGACAAGTGGCCTGACTCCGGTAACGGGACGGCTTGGGAAATGAGTTCGCTGGCAAAGGCGGTGCGCGACCACGGAGCGGCCGAAATGTTTGGTGATCCGCCGGACGGCAGGGCGTGGGACGATATCCACTGGTACTCGGGAAACGAGAGGGTGCAGGTCCCCAAGCCGGACATCCTGGAACTCGATCCGTACTACCACCAGAAGAAGGGGAAGGTTAATTGATGGCACACGACGGATCCGCCTCACGTGCTGCGGAAAAGGTCGCGCTCGAATGGCAGCACGTGCTGGACGAGGATGAAGGGTTGGTTGATCCGAAAATGACGCGGATGGCGTACGCTCGGCCTGAACTGCGTGAGCTCTTCCCACTCGTCACCCACGGCTCGCTGCATTTCAGCCGGTGCACCCAGCGTCCGTGGACGAGGGACGTCCCGGCGCTGTACCCGCGCCCGGCCGGCGGATGCACGGTGATTCGGTTGTCGGACGGGGTGACCCTGGGCGAGACAGGCACGCTGGAGGAAGCGGTCGCGCTGGTCGTCAACAACCTTCCATCAGGCTGCGGCCCTGCCATCGACGGTACAGCGCTGGACCTCTGACGCCCTCGGCCTCGCAGGAGGCTGTGACGGCAAGGTGATTTTTCAAGAACCCGATCGTCTTTTCAAGATCTGGAGCTATACGGTCTCGCACAAGACGATGATGGTACGCAGTGACACTGACGTGAAACTTTCCCCGGCGCCCCGTATCGATATTCACGTCGGTCATGTCGACAGCATGTTCGTGAATTCCTTGATGTAGGGGCTGACGATCCGAAAGGCCAACGGGGCAGAGGCGGCCGATATTTCCTCACGGAATGGTGTCGAGAATGATCCAACGGCAATGTATCTGCTGAGCTCGGGTGACTGGAAAGGCTTTCTCATCTCCGGTCGACCTTCTTGGCGGAAGGCCGTTCGTGAGGTCGACGCGCCGACGTTGTTCGACTTCTCCCAGCCCTGGCTGCCCGGTCCTGACGTGGCATGGGGTGACGTGGACTGACGGTGAGGAGTATGAGGCCGCGCCACCTGTCTGCGGCCTCTGAGTCGGCTCCGGGCGCGAACGTCTGTGGCCATCGCTCGGGCAATGGCATGAGTGGAATGAGCGCATGGCTGTAGTGGTCGAGTTGTTGGAAGGGATCCTGAACCAGGTTCCGCTGACCGGCGAGGGTGTGGCGGCGGAGTTCGCGGCCCAGGAGTGGACGGCCGGAGGACGGCCGAAGAACGGCTTCGAGATGTCGTGGCACAAGCAGGATGTCGCAGGCTGGGTGCACCCGTACAACGGTGGGATCCGGGTCGAGTTCACCGTCTGGATGCGGGACACGGACGAAGACACGGGCTACTTCGATGACCTGGACTCGGTCTACGAGGAGGGTGAGCGGTTCCTCGCCGCGTTTCTCCCCGAAATCGAGTCGTCCACTCTGGCCGCGCATCTCACCCGAGACGGAGAGTACGGAGGCGGACGCGGACGAGTTCATCGCGTGCAGGAAGTGGGCCCTGGGCGGCCGGACGCTGTTCGCCGGTGTCATCCAGGAGGACACGGACGTCCCTGTCCGGGGCATCGTCGCGCTGGAACAGCGGACGCGAGGCCGCTCGGAGACACCGCTGAACAAGACTCGGAGACACCGCTGAACAAGATGAGGACAACATGACGCGTACTACGCCCGAGCGGCCGATCGATGGAGAAGCAATGTTTCCGGCGCTTGCCGGGTATCGCCGGACGGGGACCCGCCTGCATCCCCGAAGAGGCTCCCCGAAGCCGTTGGAGAGTTCGGTTGCGGGGCCGTTCCTGTGGCCTGTCAGCGAGCCGTGGCCGATGTGCCACGCCGTCCACGAAAAGGGACGGGGGCAGCGACTGGCCCACGTGCGGCGTTGGCGCCAGGTCCTCCACGAGGCGTGGCGGCGGGATCCGAGGCGCGGGCCCTCCGAGGCGGAGCGCGAGACCCTGTCGGATCTCGAACACGAAGCGCATGTACCGGAATTGCTGGATACGGACCCGATTCCGATGCTGGCCGCAGCCCAGTTGTTCGCTCGTGATGTGCCGGATCTGATCGGCCCGGAAGGGTATGACCTGCTTCAGGTCCTGTGGTGTCCGTTCGAGGTGCACGGTCCGGGACGGACCATGGACGTGGTGCTGAAGTGGCGGCGTTCGCAGGACGTGACGGACATCCTCACGGACGTTCCGGAGCCGGTGGTCGTCGGCCGGGCCGAATGTGTGCCGAATCCGTGTGTTCTCGACCCGGAACAGGTCGTCGAACACGAGTGGCCTGAGTTGCTGAGTGATGAGTTGCAGGAAGGGATCGAGGCCTGGGAGGAGGAACTCCTTGACGCTGCGGAGGAGAACGGGACGGAGTACCCGGAAGGCGAGGCGTACGAACTCGACTATGTCGGCGACCTGTCCATCGCGCCGGGCTGGAAGGTCGGCGGGTTCGCCACCTGGGGCCTTACCGGTCCCGCCCGGATCGACTGCTCGTGCGGTACTCCCATGAGGCCGTTGCTGACCGTCAGCGACCGCGAGTGGGACGGTGGCTCAATGAGCTGGGTACCGCTGGAGGATCGGGAGACGATGCGGACCATGTGGGCCAACACCCCAACTGGCCTGTACGTCGGGCGCGGTCAGATGCGCGTCTTCACCTGCCCAGCCGACCCGACGCATCCCCACCAGCTCAACTTCCAGTGAACGTACCGGGATGTATGGAAGCCCGACGTCGTCAGGCGTCGCTGTGCCACTGCCACTGCCACTGCCACTGCCACCGCCACCGGGCCCGCGCTCGCTACGATCGTCGGCGTGGGCGCGAACATTCTGATTGCCGAAGACGACGTGAAGCAGGCCGAGTTGGTGCGCCGCTATCTGGAGCACGAGGGGCATACGGTCACGGTCGTCGAGGACGGCCGTGCGGCTCTTGAGGTGGTTCGGCACAAGGAACCCGACCTGCTCGTCCTCGATGTGATGATGCCCCGGACCGACGGGCTCGACGTCGTGCGGATTCTGCGTGCCGAGTGCCGGGAGGTGCCGGTGCTCATGCTGACGGCCCGCAGTACCGAGGACGATCTGCTGCTCGGGCTGGACCTCGGCGCGGACGACTACATGACCAAGCCGTTCAGCCCTCGTGAGCTGATGGCCCGGGTACGTACGCTGCTGCGCCGCAACCGGCGTTCGGGCGGTCCGGCGTCCGGCCCCACGCCCGCCGCCGTCGCCGTCGTCGCCGTCGAGGATGATGTGTTGTCGGTGGGCACACTCAGGGTCGATCCGGCCCGGTACGAGGTGTGGGTCGAGGGGACGCAAGTCGTGTGCACGCCCGGCGAGTTCCGTATCCTCGCCGCGATGGCGGCGGAGCCCGACCGGGTCTTCACCCGGCCGCGGCTCCTGGAGGAACTGCACGGTTTCGACAAGTACATCAGCAACCGCACCGTGGATGTGCATGTCATGCATCTGCGCAAGAAGATCGAGCGTGCTCCACGGCGGCCGGTCCGGCTGCTCACCGTGTTCGGTGTCGGCTACAAGCTGACGGACCCCGCGAAGGACATACGCCATGCGTCGTCCTGAAGAGCGAGAACGAGGGGGAGGGCGGGTGCGGCTGCCGCTCCGCAAGAGCCTGCTCGGCCGGTTGCTGACCGTATCGGCGCTGGTGGCCTCGTGCTCGGTCGCCGCCACCGCCTGGCTCGCCGTGCAGACGACCTCCGGCGCGATCCGCCAGGAGCAGGGGCAGAACCTCAGCTCCGATGCCAAGATCTACAACACCCTGCTCGGGTACGCGGCCACCCACCGCGGCTGGGAGGGCGTCGACGACACCGTGCGGGAACTGGCCCGGCAGTCCGAGCGCCGGATCGTGCTGACCACCGAGGACCGGCGGCCGCTCTTCGACTCCTCGCGTGACTCCGCCGCCGATTTCTCCACCAGTACCTCCAACTCGGCCAAATCCTCCGGCACTCGGTCCGCCGCCCATCTGCCGGCACAGGCCTCGGCGGTCGTCGACCCGCTGTCCGTCGACACAGTGCTGGTGCCCGATGCCACTCCCGCCGACGCGGATCGCGTCGATCCGCGTGCTGTGGGGCCGTTCCTGCTGCCCGCGAAGGAACGTGCCGACCTGCGGCAGGCCACCACCAGGAGCGTGGAGTGCCTCAGCCAGGTGGGCATCGCCGCGGATGTCGTCGAGAGCCCGAGCGGGCGGTCCCGCGTCCAGTTCGTGAGCAACGACCCCGACCGCTTGATGGGACAGAAGTGCCTGACAGACGAATCGGCTCCCACCCCGACCGAGAAGAAGGCCCTCCAGACACTCAACCAACTGGCCGATGCCTGTCTGAAACGCCAGGGACGTACGGGCGTGAAACTGAACCTGGACCTGTCCTGGGGATACCAGCAGGAAGCCACAAGAGTCGGCCAACCGGACGGTTACTCCGCGTCCGAGACCGCCCTCAGCAAGGAAGAGGCGGCCGCGCGGCAAGCCGCCAGGAAGAAGATGGAAGCGGATGCGGCCGCCACCCCGCCTGACAGACGCGCGCCCCGAGCCAGCAGCAGCGGGTACGACCGGGCCATCGCCTCCTGCGTCGGCAGCGCCCGCCGCGAACAGCTCACGGCCTATGTCGCCGCGCCCGCACTGCTGTTCATCGACGGCCCCGGCGCGGTCAGCGTGCCCGGGTTCGATCTCTCACCGGCGAACACCGCACGTATCGTCGGGGTCACGGCCCTCGTCCTCGCCCTCACCGTCGGCGCCTCGGTGATCGCCGGAACCCGGCTCGTACGCCCGTTGCACGCGCTCACCGGCGCCGCTCAGCGGATGCGGGACGGCCTGGACTCGGCGCCCGTGCCGGTCGGTTCGGACAACGAGATCGGACGGCTGGCGGCGGCCTTCAACGACATGGCCGTACACCGCGCCCGGCTGGAGGAGCAGCGCAAGGTGATGGTCAGCGATGTCGCCCACGAGCTGCGTACCCCGCTGAGCAACATCCGTGGCTGGCTGGAGGCGGCACAGGACGGTCTGGCCGAGCCGGATCCGGCCTTCGTCTCCTCGCTCCTGGAGGAAGCGGTCCAGCTTCAGCACATCATCAACGACCTCCAGGACCTGGGCGCGGCCGACGTGGGCGCGCTGCGCATGCACCTGGAACCGGTGTGCGTCGACGAGCTCCTCGGCCAGGTCGCCGCGGCACACCAGGGGCTGGCCGAGACCGAGGGCGTCACACTGGCGGTCGCCGCGGCGACGCCCGGTTCCCCTCGGCCGTCGCTGGACGCGGACCCGGTCCGGCTGCGCCAGGCCGTCAGCAACCTGGTCTCCAACGCGGTACGCCACACACCGCCCGGTGGCAGTGTGACGCTGCGGTCGTACGTCACCGAGTCCGGGGACGAGGTGGCCCTGGAGGTGTCCGACACCGGCAGCGGCATCCCGGCGGACGACATCCCCCACGTATTCGACCGCTTCTGGCGGGCGGAGAAGTCCCGAAACCGCAGCACCGGCGGCAGCGGCCTCGGCCTGGCGATCGTCCTCAAGCTGGCCGAGGCCCACGGCGGTACGGCGAGCGTGGCGAGTACCGAGGGGCAGGGCTCGGTCTTCACCCTGCGGCTGCCGACCGCGCCGGGCGGTGGTACGGAGCGGGCGGCGGCCCTGATGCGATGACCATGGCGTCCTGACAGCTTCTTCATAAGCTGTCGCCAGTCTTGAGCCCTGCCCGGAACCCGATGCGATTCAGCATTCAGGTACTTCCCATGCCGGGCTGGAACTGGAGCCACGCATGCCCCGCCATCACCGCCTGCGTTACGCCGTCCTGACCGCCGTCACGGCCGGCGCGCTGCTCGTCCCGGCCTCCGCGGCCTTTGCCTCCGACGAGAACCCGACGCCGTCCACGAAGGCGAGCGAGTCCGACAACCCCACCGAGGCCATGAAGAAGGCCGCGGACGCGAAGGCCGAAGCCGCCAAGAGGGCCGGGATGTCGAAGGAGTCCTCGGCCGAGGAAATCAGGAAGGGCGAAGCGGCCAGGAAGGCCGAAGCCCTGAAGAGGGCCGGAGCCGCCGACGCTGTCCCGCGGGGCGGCGTCGCCGCGGGCGAAGCCCCGGCCGGAAACACCGACATGACCACCCTCGTGGGCTCGGCCACCGGCGCACTGCTGCTCGCCGGCGCCGGCACCCTCGTACTGCGTCGCCGCTCCGCCGAACGGCACAACGTCTGACCAGGTACGACATCTGACCAGCTACACCGTCCGGGCAGGGGTGCGAACTCTGCCCCAGCACACCGCCCCGACACACCATCTGACGCGGCACAACAGTGGCGCCGCCCTTCGCCGGGCGGCGCCATCGCGTATTCACCCAGTCCTGCTCTGGAGCCAGTTGTGTTCCCTGCGCACCATCCGGTACGGCGCTTCGGCCCCCCACCGGCCCTTGTCCGCCTCGCTCTCGTCATACCTGTGGTCCTCACCGCGCTCACCGGCTGCTCGTCCGGGCCCGACACGACTGCCCGGTCCGCTCCGGCCGCCCCGATCTCATCAACTGCTGTTGGCACTCCAACACCCAGCATTCCGGGGGCTGTTGGGAAACCCGTAACTCCCACCAAGGTCATCATCCCCTCGATCGGGGTCAGCAGTTCCCTGATGGAACTCGGCCTCAACGCCGACCAAACCGTCGAGGTCCCGCCGGCCGAGAAGGGCATGACGGCAGGCTGGTACACCGGCGGTTCCGTGCCCGGGGAAACCGGCGCCGCCGTCATCATCGGCCACAACGACACCCGCTTCGGCAAGGCCGTCTTCCACGACCTCAAGAAGATCTCCAAGGGCGCGGACATCACCGTCAGCAACAACCGGGGAGAACCGACGCACTTCACCGTCACGGGCACCGAGAGCGTCAGCAAGGACTCCTTCCCCACCGACAAGGTCTACGGTCCGACCAAGGACCGCGCGCTGCGCCTGATCACCTGCGACGGCGACTTCGACGCCCAGGGCCACCCGGTGAACAACCTCATCGTCTACGCGACGCTGGCCTGACACCCCTGCGGGCACCTCGCCGTGCCGCAGCGGGGGACGTACGTACGCGGACCGGAGCAGCCAGGGCGGTTCTGGGAGAGTGGGGCACTCCCATGCGTTTCATGATCGACCGATGACGGCGAGGCCGACGCCCAGAAAGACGAGCGCCACCAGGCAGATCAGGATAGTGACTCCCATAGCGAACAAGGCCAGTCCGGTTTTCCGCACACTCATTCTTGACAGCGCTCCTTTCCACGGCATTTTCGACAGTGGAGCGGGGGCGGCGGATGCGGCAGGCCGGCCCCCGGCGGGATGTGGACGACTCCGGAACGTACGTCCAGTGCTCCGCCGTACCGCGTCCACCAGCCCTCCGGGCTGCCTTCGTACGCCGTGCCCGCACACGGGTCGTCTTCCCTCGGCGTCACCACCACGCCCAATGGGCATCGAGGGGACCCGACACCGCCAAGCGTCCGTGTTGCGGATGTCTACGGAGCAGCCCCACGCAGTCGGTGACCGTCGTGCGATCTCCCGACTCTTCGGCTGCCTTCTTCTTGGCCGTCAGCTCCGCGCACCGCGCGCATTCCGGGTCGCTCACCACCAACCACCCCTGGCCCGACGGTTTTCCTCTTCCAACAAGGGACGCAGGCGTTCTATGGTCGGGCTGTGGGACCGGTCGTCCGCGCGCGAATGCTGGGGCTCGCCGTCCCCCGTGACGTGGTCGGGCCGTTCGGGGCAGTCATCCCCCAACGGGCAGGCACACGTGGGTAATTTGGTAGTCGACACCATCGGAAGATCGCCGCCTTCCGGTACATCACGGTTCACCACCACCGCTCGCCCTCCCTTGGCACAGACTCCGCCAAGAGCCACAGCGCAACTCTGTTGAGAAGCAGGCGAGTTGGTGGTGCGTAGCCCCCGCGCGGCACCCAGTCGGGGGCGATCCCCCAGAAGCCACCAGCGCGGACGAGCGTGTGCAGTTCGTCGGCGTCACGGTAGATGCGGCCTGACGAAGGGGGGTCCGTCATGATTCCGCGTGCCACAGTCGATCACCCCTAGTGTTGTCGTGATTACGACACGCCAGGGAGATGCTTGCTTTGCTGTCAGTGACACTTTGACTATCCGTCAAGGGGAAGGGCCACTAGAGGGATGATCAGACCTCAAGGTGAATATCGGCGGCCATGCGGCGCATGTCCGGGGTAAGCGTCCGGCGTCCTTCGATGATTCGTTTGAGTACCACGCGGGCATACGTCTGGTTGGGAATCCATTCGGGGGCTGCGTGCTGGATGGATTGCATTCTTTCGAACCCCTCGGCGTATTGACCGGTCTTCGCCAGCGCTTCGGCAATTCCGAGCTCATAGCGGTTGCGGTTACTGCTCCGAGGACGCAGCGAGTAAACGGGGGCACGTTCGGCAAGGCGAAGGACGATGTCTGGCCGGTCAACGATACCCGCGTTTTCGGCACGCTTCAGGTGTACGGTAGTCGGCCCGAACGTACGGAGAAAGTCCGTTTCGGGTGCGTACTCTCTGCCGAGCGCCACGGCGGCAGCCTTTGCCAACCGAAGCGCGTCGGCAGCCTGTCCGGGTTGGGAGTTACGCACTGCGGCAGCCGTAACCCGAAGGAGCATCAGCCCCCAGGTGCTCAATTCGGCCGGGGTTGCTCGGCTCAGCCTTGGCTCAGTCTCGTCGGCCCATTTCACTGCGAGATCAAGGGCCGTTTCCAATTGCCCCTGCCTCAAGAGGAGCCAGCATTTTGTATTGATCGTGGCAGCCCCGTCCATTCGGTCGGACGCGTCGTCCAGTGCTCGACTGATGGCTACTTCCGCCGCACCGAACTGTCTTGTTTGGACCATGAGGCATCCGGCGAGTTGCAAGAGGCGCACGCGGATGCGTCGACCTTCGTTTCCGAGGGCTTCGGCATCCCTGAGAAGCGGTGGCAACACAACGGCAAGAGCCGCGTACTGATCTTTATGAAAGAGGGGTGCTGCCTTGTTGAACGCTTTCTGCACCCCGGCAACGGTGGGCGCCTCGTCATCCAACTCTGTTGGTGTGGGAGGACGTTCCAACGCGTGCCGTACGGCTTCCCAGCGCTCAACAGTTCCGGCGATGGGCCCTTCCTCGTCGCGTCCCGCAGACAGGCGCATAGTCGGCACACGGAGTGCTGCGGCCAGCTTCCGCAGTGTCTCAAGTCGTACGGCTTCACGCTCGCCTTGCTCAAGCTTTCGGATGTACGAGAGCGACACCCCGGATGCTGCCGCCAGTTCTCTCTGGTTGAGTCCTCGGCGCTTGCGAACTTCCTGAAGATTCTGCCCGACAGTGCGCATACCACAAGCGTACGGCGCGCTGCCAGCCGCGTCCCGGTTCCGCGGCCCGCGCCCGCCGACACGCTGGAACGGGCCTCAGGCTTCGGCGCGTTCGCGTATCCACGACGCGGCCAGAGCCGTCCAGGTCGCCGTGTCCCCCGCGCCTTCGGCCAGGCCGAGACTGTGCGGCCCGTGCGCGAACACGTGCGCGGAGTGCGGGATGTTGTGGGCCGCGAGCGCGGCAGCGAGACGGTAGGTGTGCTCGGGAGGTACGTAGACGTCCTCCGCGGTGTGCCACACGAAGAACGGCGGTGACTCGGACGTCACCAGTGCGTCCAGAGATGTCGAGTGCCGCAGCGCCGGGCCGGCGTCCTCTCCCAGCAGGATCAGCCTGGCGGGGCGATAGGTCTCGGTCTCCATCGACGTGATCGGATACCCGAGGACCGCGAACTGCACGGCTTCCCGCGCCTCGGCACCAGGCGCGAGGGCCGCGAGGCCGGCCAGGTGGCCACCCGCGGAGAAGCCCATCAGACCGATGCGGTCCGCCCCGTTCGCGCGGCGGCGCTCGATCTCGGCGCGGAGGGCATGGAGCGGTAACGGGTGCCTGGCGTTGAGCGGGTAGCGGAAGACACTGGCCCGCACCCCGATCCCGCTGAGCCAGTCGACGATCGGTTCGGCCTCGTGCGGCGCGTGCTCGGCGTACCCGCCGCCCGGGAGGACGATCACGTGTGTTTCTGCCACCTGCGTGTCCCTCCCCTCGGCACCTGCGTGCTACTTCGGCGTGGCGGACGCGGCCTGTTTGATGAGGTCGGCCACTGCGGCCGGGTCGGACACGTAGATGGCATGGCTGCCCGCCACCTCGACGGTGGACGCGCCGGCTCGCCCGGACATGGTGTGCTGGGCAGGCGGGGGGATCATCTTGTCGTCGCCGGTGACCAGGTACCAGCTCGGCTTGGTCCGCCAGGCGGCCACGGTGATCTGCTCGCCGACGGCTTCCACCCCCCAGGGGACCTGCGAGTCGGCCATGAATCCGGCCACGTCGGCGGGCAGGTCACCGGCGAACGCTGCCGGGAATTTGCCCCGGTCGAGGAACAGGAAGCCGTCCGTGGGCGGCAGGATCGGCGGTCCGGGTACGTCGGTGGGGAAACCGGCGAGGAGCGTGTTCACCGACTCGCCCGCGTCCGGCATGAACGCCGCGATGTAGACCAGGGCCGCCACGTTCGGGTCGGTGCCCGCCTCGGTGATGACCGCGCCACCATAGGAGTGGCCGACCAGCACGACCGGGCCGCCCTGCGCGTCGATGATCAGCCGCGCCGCGGCGGCGTCGCCTTGCAGCGACAGGGTCGGGTTCTGCACCACAGCGACGCGGTAGCCGTCGCGGGTGAGCAGGTCGTAGACAGCCCGCCAGCCGGAACCGTCCACAAAGCCGCCGTGTACCAAAACGATCGCGGGCTTGTCAGCCATGAAGTGGTGCCCTTTCAGTGGAGCCGTGGGGGCTGTGGGGCCGTGGGTCCGTCGAGCTGTGGGTCCGTCGAGCTGTGGGTCCGTGGAGCTGTGGGTCCGATGAGTCTGGCTCACCCAGCAGACCCCAGCCCGGCGGCCACCGCACGCCGAGCCCACCGTGCAGGTGACCAGGGCACCCTCGCGCCGACCATCCGCGTCTGGTCCGGTCCGGTCCGGCGGGCTTGACCGCACTCCCGTATCAGCTGTGTTCCCGGTGTCACAGGCGTGTCTTGATGCCCGGTGCTCCGCAACTGGGCCGGCGGCCCCACCTCTCCTCATGATCAGAAAGCTTGCTCACCAGGGCAGGAACCCATCGAGGAGGAATCATGCGCGTTCGGAAGACATCGATGCTCGCTCTTACCACTGTGGCTCTCGGCTTGGCGCTCACGGCCTGTGGCAACGGCGGGACGGACAATGCCTCTTCCGCCGCCGGTTCATCTGCCTCGGTGAGTTCCTCCGAGTCCGCCACTTCAACGACGAAGGATGCCGAGGGCTCCGCCAAGGGCGCGTCGTCGGGTACGCCCAAGAGGGACGGCGTGAAGTGCACGGATCAGGTGAATTACGCGGGTGACTCGCGT
>NZ_JBIVMZ010000022.1:15177-92990 GCF_044753355.1 Streptomyces sp. NPDC088400
CGGTCGAACGCGGAGATCAACTCGATGGGTGAGGACTCCGGTTACTGCCCCGAGCCGGAGGAGGCCGGGGCGTCGTCGGGTACGCCCAAGAAGGATGGCGTGAAGTGCACGGATCAGGTGAATTACGCGGGTGACTCGCGGTCGAACGCGGAGATCAACTCGATGGGTGAGGACTCCGGTTACTGCCCCGAGCCGGAGGAGGCCGGGGCGTCGTCGGGTACGCCCAAGAAGGACGGCGTGAAGTGCACGGACCAGGTGAACTACGCGGGTGACTCCAGGTCGAACGCCGAGATCAACTCGATCGGCGAGGAGTCCGGCTCCTGCCCGCCGGTGCAGAACCGGTGAGTTCCTGCCGCGTGTGCCCGCTCCGGCGGGCGCGGTGATTGACGACGTCGGATGCGGACCTGCGGGCCGGCGTCCGAGCCGCCGAAAGGGTCCTCGGTGGCTACCTCAGTGTGCACACGGCACAGAAGCCAGAAGCTGAGCCAGACCCACTACTCGTGAATCATGACCGAGGAGCCTGCGGGAGCTGCCTGTTGAACGTGAGGGGCGGAGCTCAGACGTGCCGGGTCCTCGGTCCCGATCCCACCCGGCACGGTGTGGTTGTCACGGCAGGAGAGTCAGCGCGGGAACGTGGACCGGTTTGACGGCGTGGAAGTGGCGGTGGTCCAGCGTGGCGACACTGGTCGCCTTGAGACGCTCGGCGAGGGCGATCACCGAGGCATCGGCGATGCCTCGGTGATCGCCGAGGCATCGCCGATGCCAAGAGGGAAGCCCCGGTACTGCCGCATGAGTTCGGTCATACGGGACAGATCTGCGCCCTCGGTAGCTACCTGGATCAGCTCCCCTGCGGCGACGGCTTCGACGAGGTTGATCTCCGCGTCGGGACTCACGTACTTGGCGAGCAGGTAGCAGGCTTCGGTGAGTACATAGGGAGTGATCAACAGTTCGCCGTCATGGGATTCCAGCAGCTCGGCGCAGCTTTCGTGGTCCTTGTCGTTCCGGTTCAGCAGGGCGACGACGGGCCCGGTGTCAACGATCAGCATCGGACTCGCCGAGCTCCTCACGAACGATGCCCTTGGCACGGGCTCCGAGGTCGCTCGACGGCCCGTCGAAGGTTCTCAGGACACGAAAACGGCTGGGTGGGGGTGTCTCGACCAGGCGCAGTGCATGCCGACGCAGTTCCTCAACCTGTTCTGGCTCGAGTCGCTCGATGATGTCGTACAGGTCGCTGTAGTCATGGGCGGCAGTCATCGCGGCTCTCCCTGTCGGGCTGTCTCTGATGTCACGATAGCGCTCGTCCGCGAAGCCCGCCGACAGCTCCGCAGGTGGTGCGGTTCTGGGCAAGAGGCATAGAGAGGCCTGGACAATAAACAAGTCCCGGCTCTGTGACCTGGTACTTCGTCGTGGAGCGGGTGACGAGAATCGAACTTGCGCTCTGAATCCTGGGAAGCAAGGGTCCTATGTGCCCAAGGTGCCCTGACGGGGATTGCGCGACAGCCCTTGGCGAGTTGCAGGTCCTCCTCCGGCAGCCAGGCCCTCCCCCCCGGGGTCCCAAACGGGTAGGCGAGGGCCGTGGGCTGGACCGTGACGGTACGAAGGCCGCTATCATCCCCGATGTGGAACGTTCCCAAAAAACATCGCCGACCATCGTCATGTGGGATCTCGGCGGCGTCCTGGCGCCATCGGGCCGTGCGCTGGCCGCCCTCGCCGAGGCCCTTGACGTATCCGAGTCCGAACTTGCCGACCCGTACTGGAGCCACCGGGACGCCTACGACCTGGGCGATTCCCCGGACACGTACTGGCAACGGATCGCCGAGGCTCTGGGGCGCCCGCTCGACGGGGGGTGGATCGAGCGGCTCGACCGGATCGACACCGAGAGCTGGGCGGCCCTCGCGCCCGAAGCGACGGCGCTGCTCGACCGACTGGCCGCGCGGGGAACGCCGTTGGGGGTCCTCTCCAACGCTCCGGGCTCGCTGGCGCGGGCGGTCCGCCGGGCGCCGTGGAGTGGTCCCTTCGAGACCCTGGTCTTCTCGTCGGACCTCGGCCTGATGAAACCGGACCCGCTCGTCTACCGGGCCGCCGACGAGCGGCTGGGCCGCTCACCGTCGGAGGTGGTGTTCTTCGACGACCGGCCGGAGAACGTCGCGGCGGCCCGCGCGCACGGCTGGCGCGCACATCTGTGGACCGGAGGCGAGGCGGCCGTGGCGGTGCTCGCCCGGGAGGGCGTGCTCGATGACTGACCGGCCGCGCAACCCGACGATCATAGATGTGGCCGGGCAGGCCGGGGTGTCCAAGTCGGTGGTGTCCCGCGTCGTCTCGGGGCGCGGCAGCGTGGGGGAGGAGACCCGGCAGCGGGTCCTCAAGGCCGCGCAGGAGCTGGGCTACGTCGTCAACGCCTCCGCGCGGGCCATGGTGGCCCACCGTACGTACACGGTCGGGGCGTTCGTGCGTGATGCGGCGACGCCCTTCTACGGTCACCTGCTCACCGCGATGCAGGAGCGCGCCGCCTTCCACGGCTACCGGGTGATCACCGCGACCGGGTCCGGCCGGTTCGAGGTGGGCGGCGAGTACCGGGCCCTGGAGACTCTCGCGATGCTGCGGGTCGAGGCGCTGGTCGTGTGCAGCGGGCTGCTGCCGAGCGAGCAGATCCTGCCCTTATCGGCGCGGTTGCCGACCGTGGTGGCGGGACGCCCGGAGACCCATCCCAGCATCACCAGTGTCTACTGCGACGAGGAGGAGGGCGGTGTCGCCCTGGCGGACCACCTCGTCGAGTTGGGGCACCGCGAGGTCGCGGTGGTCACGGTGCCGGTGAGCAGTTCCGTGACGCTGGGGCCGCGGACGGCGGCCATGGCCCGTCGCCTGCGCGAGCGCGGGGCGCGCGTGCTGGAGATTCCGGGGGAGCACCGGGAGACGGCCGGCGCGTGGATGACCGAGGTGCTACGGCATCCAGGGATCACGGCGGTGATGGCTCCCAGCGACCGCCACGCGGTCGCCCTCCTGGAACAGCTCCGGCTCCGGGGCGTGCCCGTGCCGGAGCAGCTGTCCGTCACCGGTTACGACGGCATCGGGGATCTGGCGACGTCCTTGATCGGCCTGACGCACTGGCGCCAGCCGATCGACCTGATCGGCAGCGGGGCCGTGGACGCCGTGGTGCAACTGCTCGACGGGGAGCAGCCGCCCGACCACCACCGGGCGCTGCCCGGCACGCTGGTGGTGGGCCGGACGACGGCCGTGCCGCAGACTCACGGCTGAGACGGCTGAGACATCTGCCGGACGGCGGCGGCGCCGCAGCCCCACGACTGGGACAACAGAGGCAGTTGCCGGGTGGCGCCGCCGCCGCAGCCCCACGGCGGAGCCCGCCGAGCCCACCGAGTCAGCCGAGCCCGCCGAGTCAGCCGAGGCGGCAGCGACCGTCGGGGGGCCGCAGCGACAGCCGACGGGCATTTTGCGAGTTGTTCACCCATCGGGCCCTTCGGAGGTCCCACCCGAAGTGGGAACGTTCCACTCATGATTGGGAACGTTCCACTCCGCCGCCGGCGCGGCAGACCGCCCGGATCGGCCGGACCACGTCCGGCCGCCCTGGTCGGTCCGCTGATGGTCCTGCCGTGCGTCGGACTGCTGCTCGTCTTCGCGTACTGGCCGGTCGTCCGAGGCATCGTCCTGAGCCTGTACGACACCGACCTGCTCGGCGAACCCACGCGGTTCGTCGGCGTCGCGCACTACGTCGACCTCGTCGCCGACCCGGAGCTGCGGCGGGCGCTGCTCGCCACCGGGGCGATCGCCGGGCTCAGCGTGCTGCTCTCCGTGGGCGGCGCGCTCGCCGCTGCGCTCCCGCTGCGCCGGGCCGCCCGGAAGCCGCGTGCCGTGGTGTCGGTGCTGCTCTCCCTGCCGTTCGCCTTCTCGGCGGCGGCGTCGGCGGCCGTCTTCGCGGGCCTGTTCGCGCCGGCGGTCGGGACGCTCAACCAACTGCTGGTCCATCTCGGCGTCGCCGGGCCGCAGTGGCTGCAGTCACCGACGTGGGCCATCCTCAGCATCTCGATCGCCACCGCCTGGTACGAGTTCGGTTTCGCCTTCCTCGTGCTGCTGGCCGCGCTGAGCCAGCTCGATCAGGAGGTCATCGAGGCCGCGGCGCTCGACGGCGCCTCGGGGCCGCGGCTCGCCTGGTCGGTGATCATCCCCATGCTCCGGCCGAGCCTGGTGTTCCTCCTGGTCACCCAGACCATCAACGGCCTCCAGGTGTTCACCCAGGTACAGGTGCTCACCCGGGGCGGCCCGGCCGGCGCCACGTCCACGGTGGTGTACGAGCTGTACCAGCGGGCGTTCGGCGAGGCACTGCCCCAGGTCGGTTCGGCCTCGACCCTGGCCGTGGTCCTGCTGGCCCTCGTCCTGGCGATCACCGCGATCCAGTTCCGGGTGCTCAGGAGGTGGGCGTGAAACGTCTTCAAGCCGGTCCCGTGAAACGCCCTCAGGCCGGTTCCGTAAAGCGTCTTCAGGCCGGTTCCGTACTGCGCTGGTTGTGGCTCGGCGTCGTGGTCGTGCTCGTCACCTTCCCCGTCTACGTCACGGTCGTCACCGCCCTCCTTCCGTCGGGCGACGTCGCCGCGGGCCGCCTCGTCCCGGTGCCGGGCCGGTTGACCCTGGACAATGTGCGCGAGGCGCTGGACTCCGCTCCGCTGGCCCGGCAGTACCTGGTCAGTGTGGCCGTCACCGCCCTCCAGGCGGCCGCCCAACTGGCCACCGCCGCACTGGCCGCGTACGCCCTCGTCTTTCCCCGCTGGCGCGGCCGGGGCATCGCCTTCGCGCTGGTGCTGGCCACCCTGGCGTTCCCCGGGGAGAGCCTGGTCATCCCCAACTTCGAAACCGCCACCGCGCTCGGGCTGCGCGACACCCTGCTCGGGATCGTCATCCCCTACCTGGCCGCGGGCTACGCGGTCTTCCTGCTCCGCCAGGCGTTCCTCGCGCTGCCGCGGGAGACCTGGGAGGCCGCCCGCCTGGACGGCTGCGGCGAACTGCGTGCCCTGCTGCACGTCGTACTGCCCATGGCACGGCCGCAGTTGATCACGGCGGCGATGTGGTGCGCCCTGTCGGCGTGGAACGGCTACTTCTGGCCGCTGCTGATCACCGACTCCCCCCAGCGGCGCACCATCCAGGTGGGCCTCGCCCAACTCGCCGTCGACCAGGCCACCACCCCGGCCGTGATCTACGCGGGCACCCTGCTCGTCCTGCTGCCGACCCTGCTGCTCGTCCTGTTCGGGCAGCGCTATCTGGTCCGGGGTCTGGCCTCACGGGTCACCACGTAGCCATCCCCTCCGTCACACGTACCGAGAAACACACCGGCACACACGCCGACACACGTACCGAAAAACGCCGCCACGCACACCGGCACACGTACTGAGACGCACACCGTCATGCACCGGCACACGCACCGGCACACGCACCGAGAAGAAAGACGATCCGTCATGTCCTCACGAACCCCGCGCTCCAGAAGACTGCCCCTCCTGGCCGTGCTCCTGACAACCATCACCGCGACGACGCTCACCGCCTGCGGCGGTTCCGGCGAGGAGGCGACCGGAACCGCACCGGGACCCTCGGAGCTGGCAGCCGCGAAGGGGCCGGTCACCGTGACCCTGTGGCACGGGGTCGGCGGCCCGGCCGGCAAGGCGCTCCAGAAGGAGATCGACGCGTTCAACAAGGCCAACACCGGCAAGATCGTGGTGAAGGCGTCGTTCCAGGGCAGCTACGCCGACGCCACCGCCAAGTACACCTCCGCGATCCGCGACGGTGGCACGCCGAGCGTCATGGTCACCAACGACATCACCACCGGCTATCTGCGCGACACCAAGCAGACGGTCTCCGCCCAGGCGATGGCCGCCGCCAACCCGAAGGACCTCGACCTCGACCAGCTCCGCCCGGCGGCGCGCAACTACTACACGGCCGACGGCGAGTTGCTCGCCGTACCGCTCAACACGTCGATGCCCCTGCTGTACGTCAACGACAAGATGCTGGACCGGGCGGGCGTGGACCGCTCGACCCTCGGCACGCTGGAGGGCGTGGCAGCGGCCGCCCGCAAGATCCACGCCAAGGTCTCCGGGGTCAAGGGCATCGACATGCCGCTGGACGGCTGGTGGTTCGAGCAGCTCACCGCCGCCGCCGGGGTCCCGTACTGCACGCCGGACAACGGCCGTAAGGGCGACGGGGCCACGGCGCTGAAGCTGACCAGCGAGCCGCAGCGCGCCGCGATCGGCACCATGGCCAAGCTCTACACGGACGGCGTCGCGCTCGACACCGGCGTCGAGGGCAACGCCGCCCTGTCCGCCTTCACCGCCGGCAAGACCGCCATGATGTTCAACTCCAGCGGTGCCATCGGCGGCATCAAGGAGGCCGGCATGAGCGACTACACCGCGCTGCCCTATCCCCTCTCGGGTTCGAAGGACACCGCGGGGCCCGCGATCGGTGGTGCCGCGATGTGGGTGGACCAGGCCGGGCACAGCAAGGCCGAGCAGGTGGCGAGTTGGAAGCTGATCAGCTACCTGGCGTCCGCCGGGGCACAGCAGCGGTTCGCCGAGGCATCCGGCTACGCCCCGATCAACACCGCCGTCGACAACTCGCCCGCCTGGAAGCGGTTCCTCGCGAAGAACGAGCCTTACGCCGTGCTCGACAAGCAGTTCGCCGACACCCCGGCCACGACGGCCGCCTCCGGCTGCCTCACCGGTGCGATGTCGGGCGTACGTGCCGAGGTCGTACCCGCGATGCAGCAGGCGTTCAGCGGCAAGGCCTCCCTCGACAGCGCCCTGAAGGCGGCCGAGAAGGCGGCGACCACCAAGATCAAGAACTACCGGAAGCAGGCAGGGCAGTGACCGCGAACGTGACCCCGATCAGGACCCCGGCGCCGACCCCGACCCCTGCTTCGCCCCACACCCCGGCCCCCGACCCGGCCGAAACGCCCGAACGATTCGCGCAGGCCCCCGGGGACCCGTACCGCTACGGCGTCTACCTCCGCCCCGACCCCGCGACCTGCTACGCGGTGACGGCCGTGACCGCGCAGCTGCGGGCGCAGTACGGGATCGTCTCGGCCGGCGCGTTCCCGCCCCACGCGACCCTGGTCGGCAGCCGGCACATCACGGCTCCCGTCGAGGAGATCGTCGCCGCGGTGACCCGGGGACTGGCCGACGTCTCCGCCTTCACCGTCCACAACGCGGGCGCCCAACGGCAAGGAGTGGGAATGGTCTACGACGTCCACCACCTCGCCGACGGCATCACACCGAACCCCGACTTCGTGGACCTCGCCGCCCGCGTCGACAAGGCCGTCGCACCCCTGCAGACCCCGGCACCGAACCACACCATGCACGATTTCGACCGGGACACGTTCCGGGCGCACCTGTCGCTGGTCTCGCACGACATGTACGTACGCCCCGATCTGGGCGACGAGGTCGAGGAGTACGTCAAGGGGCTCCCCGTGGCGGTCCCGGGCACATTCCCCGGCGACAGGGTCACCCTCTACCGCACCCGCAGCGACGACTGGGCGGGCCGCTGGTGGCAGACCCTCACCTGGGACCACGTACACACCTGGCGGCTGGCGCGCTGAGTGGTTTTCCAGCGGCCTTCCTCCCCAGCCCTGACCGGCGCTCACCAGCCCTTGCCAGCCTGACCAGCCCTGACCGGCGCTCACCAGCCCTCTTTCGTACAACGCGCGTTGCGAGACGTCTGTTGTACGAAAGGGGGCTGCGGCCTGCTCGGGCGGGCACGACCGCGGCCCCCGGTGGGCTCTCACGCCTCCAGCATGCCGGTGACCAGCAGCCGCAGCGACATCGCGAGCCGCCGAGCCTCTCCCTGCCCCAGCAGGCGCACGACCGGTCCGTTCTGCAGAGCGCCAAGCAGGATATGGGCCAGCAACTCGGCGTCCAGGTCAGGGCGTTCCTCGGTGATCAGCTTGCTGATGTGGCCGTGCCAGAACCCGTAGACCGAGTGCTGTTCGCGGGAGTCCTCCTGGGCCTCGCAGGGGGCTGTCGTCACCTCGCCGAGAGCGGCCAGCAGACCCTTGTTGCGGCCGACCACGTCCACGACCGCGTCGAGGAAGGCCAGCAGCCGCTGCCTGGGCGGGGCTCCCGGGCCCAGCGGCGGGGGTCCGTCCGTGACCGATTCGCGCAGGGCGTCGGCTCGATTCAGCATCAGCTCCCGCATCAGGCCCGCGCGGCTGCCGAAGCGATGGAACACCGTGCCCTTCCCGACACCGGCCGCGGCAGCGATGCGCTCCATCGAGACCTGCTCCGGAGGGTGTTCGGAGAGAAGACTCTCGGTGGCCTTCAGGATCGCGTGCCGATTGCGTGCCGCGTCGGCGCGTTCACGACGGACTTCCGCCATCGGCTCGCTCCCCATCCAGAATCATGATCCGTGGACAACTGGACCATCGGTCCAGTACGGTCGAATTGGACCGCCGGTCCAGTTTAGCCCACCCTCTTGTCCGGGGAGATCTGCCATGCGACGAATCCGCTACCACTCCTACGGTGGCCCCGAGGTCCTCACTCTGGAAGAAGTCCCCGTTCCCGTCCCGGAGTCGGGGCAGGTGCTCATCCGGGCCGAAGCGATCGGCGCCAACTTCGTGGACACCCAGCTCCGGCGCGGCATGGCCCAGACCGAGCTCTACCCGCGGCCCTTACCCAGATCCCTCACCGGCGACGTGGTGGGCACGGTCGAGTCGGTCGGGCCGGACACGGATCCGGCCCTGATCGGGCAGCGGGTCGCCACGAGCTCCGAGGACGCGTTCTGCGACCTCGTCCTCGCGGACGCGCGATGGCTCGTCCCGGTACCCGACGGGCTCGACGCGGGCACGGCCGGCGCGCTCCCGACGGTGGCACCGGTGGCCCTGGGCGTGCTGCGCGCCGGGCGGCTGGCGCAGGGCGAGACCGTACTGGTCCATTCCGCCGCGGGCGCCATCGGCCACCTCACCGTGCAGCTCGCGAAGATACTCGGTGCGGGTACGGTCATCGCCACTGCCGGTACGCCGGCCAAGCTGGACTTCGCTCGCGCCCACGGCGCCGACATCGGCGTCGACTACACCGACGAGGACTGGCCGGAGCAGGTCCGCACGGCCGTGCCCGGCGGCGTGGACGTCGTCCTCGACGCGGTCGGCGGCGACATCCTGCGCCGCAGCCTCGACGTACTGGCCCCGTACGGACGGCTGGTGATGTACGGAGCCGCGAGCGGCGAACTCGGCAGTATCCCCGTCACCGACCTGTTCGCCCTGAGGTCCGTCACGGGGTTCTCCCTCATGGCCGCGCATGCGGCCGACGCCGAGCGTGCGGTGAAGGACCTGGCTGAACTTACCGAGTACGCGGCCCAGGGGTTGCTTCGCACAGCGGTCCACGCCCGGCTGCCGCTGACCGAGACCGCCGAGGTGCATCGGCTGCTGGAGAACCGTGCACAGCTGGGCCGCGTACTGGTCGTCCCGTAGGGCGCGGGCCGGTCCGAAGGCTCGTTGTCACGGCCGACGGTCAGCCGCCCTGACGGGTGCTCTTGACGGGTGCCCCTGACGGGCGGCTGGCCGCCCCACGTTTGCCACCACGTCAGTGCCGACCCGATTGCCGGTCGGTCTTATTCCCCCGCGCAGAGCCGCAGGCCCTCCGGGGTGAGACAGGGGAAGTGCCCCTGGTCCCGCACGATGTCCTGTCCGGCGCCGCGGCTCAGGTAGTTGACGAAGCTGGCGGCGAGCGAGTCGGCGGGCGGGCGGCCGTAGGTGTAGGCGTACTCGATCTCCCGGTAGGGGTAGCCGCTGGTGCCGATGGTCTCGATGGACGCCGACTGTCCGTCGATACGCAGCGGGTGCAGGCCCTTGGTGGCGGAGGCGGAGCGCGGTTCGGTGTAGCCGATCGCGCCGGGCAGCCGGGCCACCGTCCTCAACACCTGTGCCGTGCTGTCGAGTTCGCAGCGGATGACCGAGGCACTCGTGTCGTCCTTGGTGCGGCAGTCCCGGGAGGAGTTGACAGGTTCGTTGCGCTCCAGAACCTGCCGCTGGAAGACCTCGCGGGTGCCCGAGTTTGCGTCGCGGCTGACCAGGAGGATGGGCAGATCCGGGCCGTCGAGGTCCTGCCAGTTACGGATCTCGCCCCGGTAGATCTTCCGCACCTCGGCCAGGGACAGATCCTTCACCGGGATACGGTCGTTCGCCACCAGGGTGAAGACGGAGACCGCGACGGGGTTCTCGCGCAGTGCCGGGTAGCCGTTCGGCTTGGGGCCGTCGGAGAGGGCGACGACGGACGGGATACCGCCGGCCGAGAGCGTCTTGGCGCCCGCCGCGTCCAGCGCCCGTATCCCCGCGGTGCTGCCGTGCGGTTCCACGGTGATGTCGGAACCGGGGCAGGCCTTCTCGTAGCCTTCCCCCAGTTTCTGAGCCGCCGGGGCGAAGGCGGTGGATCCCGTGACGGTCAGGGTCCCCGTCGCGCAGCCGATGGGGGACGGTACGTCGCTGCCGCGTATGACGATGATGGACGCGAGCGTGATGACGCACACGGTGAACAGGACCGTGATCAGACGGGCCGGGCGGCTGAAAAGGGGCGGCTTGTCGTCGGGCGTCGTACTCCGGTTGGGCGTCACCTCGCCGTCCCGGACACCGCCGGTCACCGTGACGTCTCCGCCGACTCCGCCGCCGGTCAGCAGCGCCAGCACCTTGAAATGCTGGCCCCTGTTGAGCGGAACCTTCGGGAGGTACAGGGTGTTTCCGTCGTGGTGCAGGCCCGCGATCGGGGTGAAGTGCTCGATCAGATGAACGGCGTTCGCGGGCTGGGTGACGGCGATGCCCCGGATGGAGCGGCCGCTGAAGACGACGGTGAGACCGTGGCGTTCACTGCTGGTGTAGTCGTCACCGGCGATGCCCTCGAAGCCGTCGTTCTCGATGCGCAGCAGGACGAGGGTGGCATCGGACAGGTCGGAGAACTCGTCGAACAGACCGAGCCGTACGTTGCCCCGTCCGCCGTTACGGGCGTCGCTGCCGATCGGAGTGTCCATCTGGACCCGGAAGCCGATGCGTTTGCGGCGCGGGATCCGGCGCTCGTACCAGACCACGCCGACGGAGGCCGCGAGGCCGAGTACCGCCGTACCCACCGCCACGATGTTCTCTGCGTTCAGCCATTCCACGAGTTTGCCCCCGCACCTCGCACGTCGCACGCGTGTCGTACACGCGTCCGCACACCGTACGGAGCCGGGGCGGATGCGCCGGGCGCTTTCGCCGTCCCGTCGGACAATGGCCGTCAGCTCGCCGGTTGTTGTTCGCCTGCGGTTCGCGGGAGTTCCCGGAGAGCGTTTCGGCGGATCTGTCGCCGTAAGGGACTGTCCCCGTAAGGGACCTTCGCGGTAAGGGACCTTCGCGGTAAGGGACCTTCGCGGTAAGGGACCTTCGCGGTAAGGGACTTTCGCCGGGAACGAGCGGCGCCGGATACCTTCGTCGGCTGTTCATCCGGACAACGTTCCCTGCTCCCTCGCCGGGTGGGACCATCCTGCACCGTCACTGTCGTACATCTGTCACTCGTCACTGTCGTACAGCGGAGAAAAGATGCCCCCGAAGAGAACCTACGCCGCGCTCGTAGCCGTAGCTGTCACCGCCGGCGTGCTGGCCGGCACGGGCGGGGCGAGCGCACACCAGGAGCGGCAGCGGCCGGTCGCCTTCGACCGCACCGCCACCTACCCGGTCTTCCAGAACCGGCCGGCCGGCGAGGACCCGGCCTCCCCGACCGTCGCCGAGATCTCGGCGACCAGTGAGGACGGCCGGACCCTCGTCTACACCGACGCGGCGGCCCGGCGGATCGGCTTCCTCGACATCGGCGACCCCGACGCCCCGCGGGGGCTCGGAACACTGTCGCTGACCGAACTCGGCAACGCCGAGGACGAGCCGACCTCGGTGGCGGTGGTCGGCCAGTACGTCCTGGTGGTCGTGAACACCAGCGCCGGCTACGCCGACCCGTCCGGCCGGCTCGACGTCATCTCGCTGCGCGACCGCAAGCGGGTGGCGAGCCACGACCTCGGCGGCCAGCCCGACTCCATCGCGATCAGCAAGGACAAGCGGTACGCCGCCATCGCGATCGAGAACGAGCGCGACGAGGAGGCGACCCCGCCCGGAGGCGAGGAGGGCGACCTGCCCCAGGCTCCGGCCGGCTTCGTGCGGATCGTCGACCTCAAGGGGGACAAGCCGGACCGCTGGCGTACCCGCGCCGTGCCGCTGACCCAGTCGAACGGCGAGGCGCTGCCCGCCCTGGCCGCCGCCGGGATCACCGAGCCGACGGACCCGGAGCCGGAGTACGTCTCCATCAACAGCCGCAACCAGCTCGTGGTGACCCTCCAGGAGAACAACGGCGTCGTCGCGCTGGACCTGCCGACCGGCAGGATCACCAAGGCCTTCAGCACCGGTACGGCGTCGGTCGACGGCATCGACACCGTCGAGGACGGCACGATCGACCTGACCGGCTCGATCACCGACGTACCGCGTGAGCCCGACTCGGTCGGCTGGATCGACGACCGCTACCTGGCGACCGCCAACGAGGGCGACTGGCGCGGCGGCACCCGGGGCTGGTCCGTCTTCGACAGCCGCACCGGCAAGGTCGTCTGGGACGCGGGCAACAGCTTCGAGTCGATCGCCGCGCGCTACGGGCTGCACAACGAGGGCCGGGCCGAGAAGAAGGGCGCCGAGCCGGAGGGCCTGGCGATCGCCGAGTTCGACGGCGTGCGCTACGCCTTCGTCGGCTCGGAGCGGAGCAACTTCGTCGCCGTCTACGACCTGAGCCGGCCGACCGCCCCGGTCTTCCGGCAGGTGCTGGCCACCACCAACGGCCCCGAGGGGCTGCTGCCGATCCCGTCACGTGACCTGCTCGCGGTCTCCAGCGAGGAGGACGACGCCTCGGCCAACGTGCGGGCGTCGGTGAGCCTCTTCCGTCTGGGCAAGAACGCCCCCGGGTCCCCGAGTATCGTCTCGGCCGCGGACTCCACCGGCGCGCCGATCGGATGGGGCGCGCTCGGCGCGCTCTCCGCCGTACCCGGCAGGTCGCACCAGCTCTACAGCGTCACCGACGCCGCGTACTCCGACACCAAGATCCTGACCATCGACGCGGCGCGGCAACCGGCGGTCATCACCCGGTCGTTGACCGTCAAGGGCACCGACGGCCGGCCGGTCGGCTACGACGCGGAGGGTATCCACGCCCGGCCGCAGGGCGGCTTCTGGCTCGCGGTGGAAGGCGCGACCGGCGCGGGCAACAAGCTGGTCCGGCTCAACAGCGCCGGGCGTACCGAACAGGTTGTTCCCCTGCCGGCGGACGTCGCCGCGGGCCTCGGGGGACAGGGCTTCGAGGGGGTCACCGCCACCACCGACCGCAAGGGTCGCGAGGTGGTCTGGGCCACGCTGCAGCGTGAGGTCAAGACCGACCCGTCGGGGATCGTCCGGCTCGGCCGGTACGATGTCGCGGCCGGCACCTGGAGTTGGTACGGCTACAGGACCGGCTCCACCACCACCCCGGGCGACTGGATCGGCCTCTCGGAGATCACCGCGGTCGGCGACAAGCTCGCCGTCATCGAGCGGGACAAGCTGAACGGTCCGTCCGCCAGGATCAAGCGGGTGTACACGGTCGACCTGCCGAAGTCCCCGGCGCCGTCGGGCCAGTTGCCCGTGCTGCCGAAGAAGCTCGCCCACGACGTACTGCCCGACCTGCGCGCGACGAACGGCTGGACCCAGGAGAAGCTGGAGGGACTGACCGTGGCCGGTGACGGCGAGGTCTACGCCGTGACCGACAACGACGGCCTGGACGACGCCACCGGAGAGACAGCCTTCCTGCACCTCGGCTCCAGCAGGAAGATCTTCGGGCGCCACTGATCCGCGCCACTGATCCGCGCCACTGATCCGCGCCACTGATCCGCGCCACTGACCCGCGTCACTGACCCGCGTCACTGATCCACTGCGGCGCTCACGGCGTCGCCTCCGACAACGAATCCCGAACGGCCGCCGGCGGATCGCCGGCGGCCGTTCGCACAACTGTCGGCCGGGCCTCCCTGGCGTCATCGCTTCTGGGCGGGATGCTCCTCCGGTCCGGACAACGACGAACTCCGCTGACCTGGGGTCTCGTCCGAGAGCGGACGGCGGCCAGGCTGGATCAGCTGCTGGACAGCGTCGTCGCCAGCGACTGGAACCAGGCGCCGTGGGAGAACGGCTCGGGCGGGCTGACCTCCATGCCGAGGTCGGCGGCTGCCAGAGCGTAGTCCGCCTCGTCCAGGGGGAGCGCGAGCAACTCGTGGAGTTCGCCCACGAGCCGTGCGACCAGCTGGGGGTCGGTGGTGGCGGCGTAGTCGGCGACGGCGGCGTCGTGGTCGGGGAACTCGTCGACGATGTCCTGCGAGAACCAGCCGCCGAGCAGTTGCGCGGTCTCCTGGAAGCGTGCGTGCCATTCCCAGTGTGTCTGCGGGGACGACGGTTCCGGGACGTCGCCTTCCTCGATGCTCTTCTTCAGGTGGTCGGCCAGCACCATCAGCCAGCCGCCGATCTCCGACTGGGGCATCCCGGTGTCCGGGATCGCGTAGAACTCGCCCAGGCCATGCCGGATGCGGCCCGGAGGATTGCGGCTGTACTCGCGCAGCTGGCGCTCTGCCTCCGCGATGGCCGAGGGACGGGTGTGCCAGGTGTGACGGAGGTACGCGTCGAGCGCGCGGCTGCGCCTCTCCGGGGTGTCGTCGGCCGGCTGACCCAGGTACGCGCGCATCACCTGGTCCAGCTCGCCGTACCGGCGGTCGTGTTCGAGGGGCTTCATGGACATGTGCGTGCGGCCTCTACAGGTAGAACGGGACGGTCGTGTGGACGACGAAGCCGTGCGGGCTCGACGGCTCGCGGCGCAGCACCACGCGCGCCGCGCGCACATCGACGGGCCCGCGCCCGGCCAGCAGCTCGGCTTCCAGCTGGACCCGGCCCACGGGCTCCTCGCGGGACGGCCAGGAGGCCTCGATGGTGAGGCGGGCCCGGGTGTGCTGGGCGAGCCAGCGGTGGATGGCCTGCTCGTTGGTGCTCACCACCTGCTGGGTGGCCCATTGGGCGGTCTCCCGGTCAGGATAGGAAGCGGAACGGGTCAACACGGGAGCATCCTCTCGAAACGCCTGGTCAGAAGCTGCGCTCAACGGGTCGGCGACCGGATCATCAGTCGGTGAAGTTCCAGAACAGGCCGACCTCGGTGTTCGAGACGATGACGAGGCCGCAGTCCTCCATGTAGACGCCCAGCGGGTTGTACCCGAAGGTCTCCAGCGTGAAGTCGAGTGTGCCGGGCGCGCTGCCGTGCTTGCTGACGTTGGTGTGGTAAGTGGCCTCGTCTCCGTAACGCGCGAGAATCGTGCGCGCCATCGCCCGCAGTTCGTCAGGGGATTCGGCGAAGTACTGGAGGTTGGACAAGGTGCAGCCGCCCTCGGTGATTGCCAGGAGCAGGTTCTCGGCGCTGTCCCGATCGATCTTCTTGAGGCGCTGCGCCACGTACTCCGCGGGGTGGCAGGAGAAGGGGTACGTGGGAAACCCCTGACGCTCCGGATCCTCAGCCGCGTCGTCGACGACGGCCCAGCCCCGGGGGTCCGGGATCCGGGCCATCACGGCGAGGACGTCGAGTGTCCAGTCCTCGTGACGGCGCGGTCCGGTGGCAATGTACGCGTACGCGTCCGCGTACAGGTGACGTACCGCGGCGTCCCAGGACGACTGGTCGACGGACGGCATGTGGTGTGGGCCTTTCTCGGGGCTTAAGGGGTCTGCGTGTTCTGGGGCCTGCAGGGCATCGAGGTCATGACCGTGAACGGCGGATTGCGACTGCTGTCGTACTTGAGGCGCGCCTCAACGCCGTTCACGTCGTACGCCCTGGCGTCAGATCCCCCCTGTTTGTACCCGGACAGCGGGTCGTTCGGGTCCACGGGCTGCTTACTCACGCTGCGGCCGGAGGTCTCCCCGTCGGGCACGGTCGACTGGAACTTCTCGACCCTCCCCTCCTCCGGCGGTGGCGGCCCCTTGATCCACGCCTCGATGGCGGCCTTGTTCTTGTTGAGGGTGTACTCGGTCAGTTCCTCCGCCCGCTGGTAGTTCGGGAAGGCCGAAGAGCTGTTGGGCATGGGCTTGCCGTACGGCCAGGCCTGGGTCGGGCCGCCCGACTGCTGGTCGCGCAGGCGTTGCGCGAGTTGCTCGTCCGTCTTGCCGACGTGCTTGTCGAGGGTGTGGCCGTTCTCCAGGTACTCGTTGGCGGCGAGGTTCAGGTCGTACGTGCCGTTCGAGTCGACCTTCAACCAGACCTGCGAGTCCTTGAACTCCTCCAGCGAACGGGCGCCGAAGCCGTGTGCGCGCGCAACACCGGCCTCGAACTTGGGGGCGCTCAGGTACGCCTCGTCCAGCGGCCCCTGCAACGCCTCCATGCGGGTGGTCAGGCCCCCCAGGATGCCGGTGTACGTGTCGACGATCCGGTTCAACTTGGCCGTGTTGATGTTCAGTACGGTCTTGACGTCGAACGACAGGACCATCCCCACCCCCTTGCCGAGCACGGACGTGACCGCGCCGAGGACGCTCTTGGGATCCTTGGGCCTGGCGAGGTCCTCGATGACCTCCTTGGCGGCCACCAACATGGCACGCTGGAGCTCGGCCGCGACGTCGCGGTTGAGGTCGACGGCGGCCTCCGCGTACTCCCGGAGAATGGTGGCGATCTTGTCGGCGGTGTCCTTCAGGACGGTCATGACGGGCTGACTGCCCGTGGGGACGCGGGGCGTGCCCTGGCCTGAGCTGGCCGTCTGTCCCCACTGGGCGCCGTGCCGCTGCTGTCCCCATGCCGTCGCGCCCCACAGAGCGCTGCAGAAGGTCCGCATGGCGGCTTCCCATTCGGCTTGCTGGTGGTTGGTGATGGCGCCGACGGCCTGGGTGAGCTGGTCCGCCCCCGTCGTCGCCGTGATGGAGACGTTCATCCAGCTGTGGCACAGGGAGTTGAGGTAGTGCTGATGTGGGAAGGGATGGACGTCCGCCACCTTTCCGACCCGGAACACGTTCTTGCACAGTGGCTGGAGGATGTCCCGGACGATCTCCGGGATACCCTCCATCGCGCCGCGCATGAGGTCGTCACCGCCGTCGTCGTCGCCCCACTTGATGTCGGGGATCGAGTCGAAGCTCGGTGCCTTGTCGATGACCGCCGGCCGAGGGCGCTGCTCGGCCGTCTTGCCGGGCTTGGGGTGGGCCGCCGCATCCGCCTTGCTGTAGGCGTTGGCCGTCTCGGTGAAGCCGACGGCGACACCGCCGACACTCAGGACGGACCGGCCCCAGACCTCCAGCCAGCGGTTGCCGATCTTCTTGTACGCCTGGGCGAACTTCTGGGCCTCGGTGCCCGCGCCCCCGGCATCGGGGTACTTGCCCAGCTCCTCCAGGAGCCTGTTGGCGCCCCGCACCAGGAAGTCCTGCTGCGCGGCGACCTGTCCGGAGACCGACCACAGGTCGCCCGGCTTGACGTCGATGGTGCCGTTGCCGCCCGGCGGCGGGGCGGGGGTGGGCGGTCCTGCCATCAGGCGCCGCCTCCCCAGCCTTCGAGTACGGACTTGTTGGCCGCGGCGTAGTTGAGGTGCCCCTTGACCACGACCTCGTGGAGCCAGGCCTGGGCGGCCTTGAGGTCGTCGGCGGAGCGGCTCCACTTGTCCAGCTCGTCGATGAATGCCTCGCGGGCCTCGCCGTCCCAGCTCAGTACGACCTTGGTGGCCCGTCCGTACAGCGTGTCCAGCCTCTCGTTGAGGGCGCGGAGGATCTCCTCCAGGTCCCCGGAAAGGTGTTGCAGAGTAGCGAAGTTGACGGTGATCCGGTCTTCGTCCGGCATGGTGCTGATCCCCCGTGGTTCAGACGTCCAGGATGCTGCTCTTCGGCTGACCGGCGTCCGGCACGGGCACCGGGTCGGGCACGGTGAGGGCGCGGGCGGCCGCGGAGACGTCCTCGCTCTCCTGCGTCCGCCGGATCCGGGCCAGGGTGTCGAGCTCCTGCTCGGTGAAGCCGTCGCGCGAGGCGCGCATGGCCGCTTCGAGGAGGATCACCACCTGGCGGATGCGTACGGCGTCCTCGGCGACCCCTCGGTGCAGGGAGCGATACGCGGTGGCGGTGGGGCCCTGCCAGCCCGCGGCGACCTTGTCGACGACCTCGTCCATGCTGCGGGTCTGCTGTTCCAGATAGCGCTGCATCTCGTCGAGGTCGTTCACCAGCCTGCCGAGGTCGTCCCCCGACACATCCAGATCGGCATCGTGCATACTGCGGCCCCCGCCCGTCACGCTTTTGTGCGCGCACATGTGCTCTGCGTATCGGTGCCACTCTAGTGCGTGATGTCGCTGCGGCCCGGGACAACGACTATGACCCGCGTCTCCGACCTGGGGCTCTGCTGAAGAGCGGGTGAGGGGAATTGAACTCGCGTTGTGAGCTTGGGAATCACGGGCACGGCATTCCATGAAGGGGCTCGTCCTGCTGGACGGGACGTCGCACAGGCCGCCTTCTTCGCGGCGGCACGGTTCGTGGCCGCCACGAAGAAGGCGATGGTGGCGCGGACGCCATCCGAAGTGCGCCCGGTCCGGGCCGACATGGCGGTTTCCCAGGCCCGGGGAGTGCCGTCGAGTTCAGGACGCGGGAGAACTGGCTGACGCCGCGGCCGATGTGGGCGGCCCGAGGGGATGAGGCCCTCTTTCCGGCCCGTCGTGGTGAAACTTCCTGCCGGGGAGGTGCCGGGGAGGTCATCCCCGCTCACGAACCGTCAGATTGATGACCCACTGTCGATGACCAGGTCGGTGCCGACCACCGAGCCGGCCGCCGGCGAGGCGAGGTAGAGCACCCCGGCCGCCACTTCTTCGGCCTCCGCGACCCGGCCGAGTGGGCTCTCCGACTTCATCCGCTCGGCACGGTCGGCCTCGGTCTCGCCGGGCTGCAGCGACATGGGAGCGGCGGAGACGCCTGGGCTGACCGCGTTGATCCGAATGCCCTGGTGGATGTGGTCGAGAGCGGCGGCGCGGGTCAGCGCGGCGACCGCTGCCTTCGAGGTGCTGTACGCGGCGATATTCCGCATACGCAGGTGTGCGCCCAGGTTGGAGGAGACATTGACGATGACCCCACCACCGTTCTCCTTCATGTGTGCGATCTCGTGCTTCATGGCCAGCCAGACGCCGGTGACATTGGTCCGCAGCACCGCGTCCCAGTCCTCCTCGCTCACCTCTCCGACCGGTACGGTGCCGCGGAGTATCCCGGCGTTGTTGACCGCGATGTCGAGCCCGCCGAAGAGGGTGACGCTTTCGCGTACGAGGTCGCGGAGTTGGCCCGAGTCGGTGACGTCGGCGGTGACGGCGGCAGCTGTACCCCCGGCCGCCTCGATGCGGCCAACCGTCTCGTCCAGGGAGGCCGCGGTGCGCCCGGCGGCGACCACGGATGCGCCCTCGGCGGCGAAGGCGATCGCGATCGCGCGGCCGAGGCCGGAGCCCGCGCCTGTGACGAGCGCGGTCTTGCCAGTGAAGCGGTTCATTTCGGCAACTCCTTGATATTTGATCGATCGGTCTATTATTTGGGCAGGCAGGCAGGCAGGAGTGCGGACGGAGCCTGGTGGCTCCGGTGCCCGTGATTCAGTCCAGGAGTGCCAGCGCCTGTTCGGCCGCGTCCCGCACCCGGGCGGGATCGCTGGACGCCTTGCCGACGATCCGTACGCCCTGCAGCAGGACGAGCAGCATGCGGGCCAGCGCGCGCGGATCGCGATCCTCGGGCAACTCGCCCTGGGCCTGGGCCCGTACGAGTGCGGAGTGCAGCGGGGTTTCGATGCGATCCCAGCTGATCTCGACCCGACGGGCCGCCGCGGGGTCGTGCGGGGCCAGTTCGGCCGCGGTGTTGGTGATGAGGCAGCCGGTCAGCCGGTCCTCGGGGGAGGCGGCTTCCGAGGCGAAGCGGCGTACCAGCGCCCGCACCGCGGGCAGTGCGGGTCCCGGCTGGGACAGTTCGGCGAGGAGCGCCGGATCGCGCCCCTCGGAGTACCGGTCCATGGCCTTCAGGTACAACTCGTGCTTGTTGCCGAAGGTGGCGTAGATGCTGGCGCGACCGATGCCGAGGTGTTCGACGAGGTCGGCCATCGATGTCGCTTCGTAGCCGCGTCGCCAGAACAGCTCAAGGGCTGACTGCAGCGCCGCGTCCGGATCGAATTCCTTGGTCCTGGCCACACCGGAGACCCTACGTCCAACCAGAACGATCGGTCAATAATGGCCCATCGCAGCGGATCCGAGGGCGGATCCGAGGGCGGATCCGAGGGCGGATCCGAGGGCGGATCCGAGGGCGGATCCGAGGGCGGATCCGAGGGCGGATCCGAGGGCGGATCCGAGGAGGGTCCTCCGTGACGACCGGTTCGTAAAACCTGACCACGCCGCCCAGCGACAGCGACTCCGTTGAGGAACCCAGTGACAGACATCACCGCACTCACCCAGCTCTGCCCGCCCCCTCGAAGCCTGCCCCGCCCCGTTGACCGGGGGCCGGGTTGAAGCCGGCCTGGGCATGCGACTTCCCGAGGACTACAAGCAGCTCGCCACCGCGTACGGTCCCGGGGCCTTTGCCGGCTACATCCACGTCTGTCATCCGCACGGCTACACCGAATTCGTCGACCTCGCCGGCCCCATGCCGGAAAGGCTCCGCGAGCAACTGCAACTGGACCACGACCGTGGTACACACCCCGTCCCATACGTCCCGCGGCACCTCTTTGCCGTGGGCGTGACGGACGATGGCGAAAATCTCTTCTGGATCACCGACCCGGAGGACGCTCCCGAGGCCTGGCGCGTCGCCGTGAACGAAGCCCGGGGACCGCGCTGGTTCACCTTTGACGGCACCCTCACCGCATTCCTCACGGCAGTCCTGAGCGGATCGGCTGCCGTCCCGCAGTTCGCCCCGGATCTCCTCGATCGGGCCGTCGCGCTTCATCCCCTCGAATTCCGCCCTCTGGGTGCCCCCGCAGGCCCCGGCCAGGCCACCTGTCGCCGGCGAAACCATCAGGGAATGGGCGCGAGCCAACGGCTACGAAGTGGCCGGCCGTGGCCGTATCACCGCCGAGATCCGTGAAGCATGGGAACGGGCCAACCCCGCGTGAGGCCCCGTCGGGGCGGGGTGTGAAGTGCCAGGCCGGAGAGGCGACCACCGTGGTCCGCTCGATGGGGGTGCGGGGTTGCCATTCGCCTAAATCCGCTCGCATTCCGATTGAAGGCCGACTCCGTTGCCGAAAATCAGCCGAAGCGGGTATGGCGCCTCTTGGTGCTCACCCTATTTCTCCACAGGCTTCTCCACAGGCGCTGCGTTTCTCCGGTGATGCCGGTGATGCCGGAGGGTTTGTCTGCGGTTCTGCCGGAATGAATTACATGACGGGTTGACCAGTGCTGCCGTGACCGCGAAGAAATGCGTAACGGGAACTGGCCGGACGTTTTCGTGATAGAGTCTTGATGAATTCACAGGACGCCACGAAAAAAGGGGAATGGCGTGAATACCGAGAAGGTTACGGCTCGACGTCTTACGGCCGGAGAGGTTTCGGAGTTGGGCCTCCAGGACGGAATCTTCGTCTCGGCAGAGATGGATGGCCTTCCTCTCGACTGCTACGCCCCGGCTTTCCTTGCGGAGCCGGGTAAGAATTTCGAGGGAGGTTCCTTCACTGCGAGGACGATCTTCGGTCAGGAAATCCACGTTCTCCCGGACAATTCCGAAGAGAGCGGGATCTGGGTTGCCGACAAGGCGGGGGAGGAAATCGAGGTTCTCCAGAGTGCCGGCGTTCTTCTGAATCTCGCCCTCTTCGTTCCCAACGGGAACAAGGAATCTCTGGAGTCGCTCTACTCCTCCGCGCGGGACGCCTTCGGCGCGGGGATCGTTCAGCGCTGGAGCGAGGAAGTCGCCGCGGTGCCGGACGTCAAGGTCGACCTGTTCGAGGAGCCGGCGCGGGGGCGGAAGAACACGAGCAACCAGAACCGCGACCGCCGCGCCTTGGACATCTACCCGACCCGAGTGCGGTTCATGGAGCCCAGCGAAGGCTGGAAGTTCATTGTCGAACCGCACAAGGAGATCGTCGATGAGACACCGACGATCTGACCTGATGGCAGGTTAGACCGCCCCCTAGGGTCTTTCGTTTGGATCAGGCCGGATCAGGGAGCGGGGTCTGGTGCCGTGGATCGCAAGGCGGAGGAGTGAGGCGACGCGGAGCGTCGTGGAGTGACGACAACGCGGCGAGGCGCGGTGCCAGGGCACGCGAGCCCGGCAAGATCCAAACGAGAGGCCCTAATCGCCGGTCGGTCGTGGCTTCGATCCTTCGCGGGAGCCCGTCAGCTTGCTGACGGGCTCTTCCTCTGCCGCCCTCGCCGGTACCTCTTCGAGGCCGTCGCCCCCCCTCGTCTGTCGCGGACTTCCTGCGTTTGTCGCCGGCCCCCTTCGGATTCGTCCGTGATCGGTAACAGAGGGATCCTGCACGGGCGTTCGTATGTCCTCATGGGTGCACGGCATCGGCGGAGACGGCACAAAGGGGCGGGCGGACATGGCACGGCACAAGGAACGGGGTTGGTACAGCCGGCTTCTCGCGGCGGCACTCGGGGTGACGGCGTTGGCCGCTGCCACCTCGGTATGGACCGCGCAGGCCGACTCCGCCGGAGGGCGGCAGCAAGCGCGTGTCTCAGCGCCGGACCAGAACGGGACAGCGGCCAAGGTGGCGGCGGACATCGCGCACGCCTCGGAAGCCGGCGACCGGGGCGTCAACATCACCATCGACGACGGACCCGACCCGGTCTGGACACCGCAGGTGCTGCGACTGCTGAAGGACAACGGTGCGAAGGCCACGTTCTGCATGGTGGGCACGCAGGCCCAGGCGTACCCGGACCTGGTCAAGGCGGTCGTAGCGGCCGGGCACCGGCTCTGCAACCACACGGTCTCGCACGACACCACCATGGACACCAAGTCCGAGGCCTACCAGTCCCAGCAGATCCTGGATGCCGAACGCATGATCACCAAGGCGTCCGGAGGCGTCCGGCCGCTGTATTACCGGGCCCCGGGTGGTGCTTTCACCCCGTACAGCCGGGAGCTCGCCGCGTCCCGGGGGATGCGGCCGCTGGGCTGGAACGTCGACTCCAGGGACTTCGAGCGTCCCGGCGCGGACGTCATGGTCGCCACCGTCAAGCGCGAGATCCCCAACGGCCCGACCGTCCTCTTCCACGACGCGGGAGGAGAACGCTCCCAGACCGTGGCCGCTCTGCGCGAGGTGCTGCCCTGGCTGAGGCAGCAGGGCTACTCCTTCGGCCAGCCCGTGCGGTGAGCAAGGCTCGCCCGCACCGGTACCGGGCCCCGGCCCCCGGCACGGCTGTTCCGGCCCCGGCCCCCGGCACGGCTGTGGCGCCTGCGTCCCGTGGTCACCTGATCACCCCGCTTCGTACGCTTCCGATCGCATCCACGTCCGGTCCGCCAAGGCCTCCAGGACACGACGCTTGATCTCGGAGCGTTCCGGGCTGGTGGCGAGCGACCTGGGCAGAAAGCCGTCGCACTCTTCGTGGGGCCGCAGCACGGCGCGGACGTAGGCGTACTCGGACGGGTACCTCTCGACGAGGAGCCGGCCGGCCGCGGCCTTGGTTTCGGCCAGAGCGAGGACGTGGGGGTCTTCACGTTCCCGTTCACGCAATGCCTGGGTGATCTGACGGACGTATCGCTTGTACTCGAGACGCCGCTGCTGGATGGCCGCGAGGAAGCGGCGGGAGTTGAGCACCGCGATCGCTTTCTCCGAAGGAAGGGCGTAGAAGTCGTCGGGGAGGGTTCCCAGTCCATGAGGGGTTTCCGCGTGCGCGCGTTCCGCGGTCCTCTCCCCAAGCTCCCTCAGAGCGTTCTCCCAGCGGCCCAGCATCAGAGGATGGCGGAGCGCCGTGTTGCGTTCTTCTTGATCCTTCGCGTCCACGGCGGTGGCGAGTCGCACGGCGGCATCATCGGCAGCGACCAGCATGTCGACTTCCGGAGTGCGCGGAGCGGTGAGTTGGCCGTGCTCACAGGCGTACTCGATCTGCTCGTGCACGTTGCGGAACGAGGGTTTCTCGGCTTCGTCGCCCACGTTCCGGCGGGCGCGCTCCTGCTGAAGCAGCTCCGCGAACTCACCCGGGAACGCGGTCCGCAGCCAGCCCAGAGCGGTGAGGTGGGAGTTCGTTCCGATTTTACGTTCCGCGCTGTTGTTGAAGTCGTTGCTGCGCAACTTCTTGGCCAGCACACCGGCCTCGTGTGCGCGGTTGCGGACACGGCGCAGGCGGTGCTCGGTGGGTTCCAGGCGCGGGTCGCGGCCGTAACGCATCCGTTCGACGGCGACCTGGAGTTCTCCGCAGGCGCAGAGCAGGGCATCCTGCCAGTCCAGCCGCCATTCCGCCTTGCGCAACAAGCGACGGGTGCGCTGCGGGACGTAGCCGTTGGTGGCTTCCGCGATGGCTACCGTGACGAGGTTGTCGAAGCTCTCGGTGATCATCTGTACGAGCTCGTCCGTCGGCATGTGCTCGACGTCGGCGAGTCTCAGCCTGTCCCCCATGCCAGCCTTCCTTCGGCACGTCTTCAGTCCAGCACGGCTGCACCACCGCCGTCCCACATGGCCAAAGCAGTCTATCGACACGGACGTTGGACCGAGGGCGTAACAGGTCCACGGACAGCGGTCCGCAACCGCAACCGCAACGGCGTCCACCCGGCTCGGGAGGCGGCGGACACGGGGTCGTCCGCGAAGCGGCTTGACCTTACCCTCGGGGGCAGGGTTTAGCGTTCGTCGAGGTGAGAGACATGCGGATCGGTGAGCTGGCCCATCGGGCCGGGGTGACGACCAAAGCGGTGCGCTACTACGAATCGCTGGGGCTGCTGACGCCCGAGCGGCTGGCCAACGGCTACCGGGACTACGACGAGCACGACGTACGGCTCACGCGGGAGATCCGGGCCCTCAGCGGGCTCGGGATTCCCGTGGAACGCACCCGGCCGTTCCTGGACTGCCTTGCGGTCGGTCATCGGCACGCGGATGACTGCCCGGCCTCCCTGGCCGAGTACCGGGAGGCGATCGACGCGCTCTCCCGGCGCATCGAGGGACTCACGGTGCGCCGGACGGCACTGATCACGCACCTGCGGCAGGCCGCCCACCGCAACAGCCGTGTCCCGCCGCCCGACGAAGGAGAGCACCTGGTGACCGACTACACGAGCCTGCCGGCCGACCTGCCCGTACCCGAGGACGACGGCGCGGCCGCGCACCTGCCCGGGAGGGCGCTGCCGCCCCTGGAACCGCACAGCACCGGCGATACGACGGTCCGCCTCGACGCGCTCGGCACGGGCCGGACGGTGATCTACGTCTACCCGCTCACCGGGCGCCCGGGCACCGACCTGCCGGACGGCTGGGACACGATCCCCGGAGCGCGCGGCTGCACCCCCGAGACGTGCGGCTTCCGCGACCACTACCAGGAGCTGCTGGACGCGGGCGCGGTCCGGGTGTTCGGGCTGTCCAGCCAGGAAACCGACTATCAGCGCGAGGTCGTCGAGCGGCTCCACCTGCCGTTCGAGATGCTCTCCGACCCCGCGCGGAGCCTGGCCCAGGCGCTGGACCTGCCGACCTTCGAGGCCGGCGGGATGACGCTCTACAAGCGGCTGACGCTGATCATCCGCGACGGCGCGGTCGAGCACGTCTTCTATCCGGTCTTCCCGCCGAACGAGCACGCCGACCAGGTTCTGACCTGGCTGCGGGAGAACCCCCTGTAGCGCTGTGACCGGAAAGGTTCACCGGCTCGCGGCGTCCGGCACGGCACCTCGCCGCGTTGTCGGACGCACGCATGGCGATGACCCGGCATCTCCGGGTCATGGCCATGACCCGGCATCTCCGCGCCGTACCGCACATCTCCGCGCCGTACCGCCTGATGCCGGTACGAGTCGCCTCTCGCCAGACACCCGCCCGTACAGCCATCCGGGAGAAAACATGTTCACCGGCCTGAGCGCCTTTCCGCTCACCCCGATCACTGAAACCGGCGTCGACGAAAGGGCGTTCGCCGCTCTGATCGCCCGGCTCGCCGCTGCCGGGGCCGACTCGATCGGGGCGCTGGGCTCCACGGGGTCGTACGCCTACCTGACCCGCGAGGAACGGGCCCGCGCGGCACGCGTCGCTGTGGAACACGCCGAGCGGACGCCGGTCGTGGTGGGCATCGGCGCGCTGCGTACCCGGCACGTACTGGAGGCGGCCGAAGACGCGCAGAACGCGGGCGCGGCCGGGGTGCTGCTGGCACCGATGTCGTATCAGCCGCTGACCCACGACGATGTGTTCGGGCTCTACGAGGACGTCTCGGCGCACCTCTCCGTCCCCCTCGTGGTCTACGACAACCCCGGCACCACCCACTTCGCCTTCACCGACGAGCTGTACGCACGGGTGGCCGAGCTGCCGCACGTGGCGTCCATCAAGATCCCGGGCGTGCCCGCCGACCCCGAGGCGGCCCGGGCCCGCGTCCGGCGACTGCGTCAGATCCTGCCCGGGACGGTGACGTTGGGCGTCAGCGGGGATCCCCTGGGGGCGACAGGGCTGAACGCCGGGTGCGACGCCTGGTATTCGGTGGTCGCCGGCACCTTCCCCGAACCGGCACTGACGATCACCCGGGCCGCACGGTCCGGCGACGCCGGACAGGCCCGCGCCGAGTCGCGGCGCCTCCAGCCGCTGTGGGACCTCTTCGACCGGCACGGTTCCCTGCGCGTGGTCGCCGAGGCCGCCGCGCAACTCGGCCTCACTCCGCCCCACAGCCTGCCGCTGCCGCTGCGCGGCCTCGAAGCCGATGACCGCGCACGGGTCGCCGATGTGCTGGAACAACTGCGGCTGCGTGCGTGATCCCGGCATCGAGCGCGATGCCGCCGTCCCCTCCCGCGGCCCTGTCTCGTGGCCCTGCCTCGCGGCCCTGTCCCGTGGCCCTGCTGAATTCGACCGCAACCCATGGAACTGAATCCGAAACCCATGGAACTGAATCCGAACGGATGATCGTCTTGAACCAATGAAGGGCCCCGGTGCACGGATCGCCGTCGCACCGGCACGGCCGGACTCCGAGGAAAAGAGCCATAAGAAGTTCCGCAGGATCGCTTACACGCTGGTCGCCGCAGCCGCTCTGGGTATGGGCGGGGCCAGTGCCGCACAGGCGGCCGACATCGCCCCGGGCTGGGAGCGGTACGGCGTGTACGCCACCGACGGCGAGTGCCAGGGCAAGCTCAAGGAACTCGGCCGCGCGGGGAAGGTCGACGGGGGCGAGTGCTACGCCGAAGGGCGCGGTTACGCCCTGGACGTCCACTACAAGTGACGAGAAGGCCCGCCCTGGTGCGAACCGAGCCCTGCGACGTTCCGCACCAGGGCCAGGGACCGCATCCGGTCAGGGCGGAGGGTGTCGGCCTCCTGCCGGTGTCGTCGCAGGCCATGCCCCAGCCGAGAAGAACGTCCGACTGAAGATCGAGCAGGCCCGCGTGGAGCTGACCGCACTGGTCGCCCGCCTCTCCCCCCCCTCGCCCCGCCTCTCCCCGCAGTGACCGGACCGCGACGCGCGGAGCCCCCGGGGTGTGCCCGAACGCGACAGATGTTCTATGTTGCACAGGCAAAACAGCGGGGGGAGGCGACGGACAGCACATGGCACGGGACTACGACAGTCAACTGCTGGAGTCGGTGGCGGTACGCCGTCGCAGGATGCGCGACGCGCTGCTTTTCGGGGCGGGGCGGGCGCGACGCACTGCGGACGAACGGCTCGGGAAGGTGTTCGCGGGGATGGCCATCGCGGCCGTCCTCTGCGCGGGATGCGTCGGATGGTCCTTCATCCAGGCCACGCTGGCCAAGCAGAAGGCCGAAGAGCAGGAACAGAAGCGGCAACAACAGGGACTTGAGCAGCCGTACGCGCAGCCGTCGGCGACGAAGTCGCCCAAGTCGGCCCATTCGTAGCAACCTTGACCCTGAAGGGCGGTAACGCCGCGATGATAGGTTCCCGCAAGTGGTGAGCACAGCAACGACTTCCCGAGCGCAACTGTCCCGGGTGACCCTGGTCGGCGAGCGACGCCGGGCCGACATGGTCCTCCCCTCGGACACCCCCATGGGGCAGCTGCTTCCGGACATCCTGCAGTTGCTCGACGACCGTGCCGCCTCGCGGCCCATGACACGCCAGTTGGTGACGTCGGACGGTTCGGCGCTGCCGCAGGACAGCACGCTGGCCGGCGCCGGCATAGCCGACGGCGCGGTCCTGCGGCTGGTCAGGACCCACTCCGCGCCGCCCGCCCCCGTCGTTCACGACGTCGTCGACCTGGTGGCCGACGATCTCGACCTCCAGGCCTGGCGCTGGCGCCCCGCCGCCCGCAGGGGCAGCGCGGGAGTGGCGACCGTCGCCTTCGCGGTGATCGCCGCACTGCTCGCCCGCCGCGAGTTCGCACTCGACGCCCTGGCCGGCGCCCTGCTCGTCATCACCGTCCTCCTGTTCGCCGCCGGCGCCCTCGGCGCCCGCGTCGGGAACGGGAACCGGGGCCTGGCCACGGCTCTCCTGCTCGCCTCCGGAGGACTCGGCGTCCTCACGGCGTGGACGGCCGCCGACGCCTACCAGTGGGCGGGGACCGCACGACTGGCCGCCGTCGCGGCCGCGCTCGTCCTGACCCTCGTCATGCTCGGCTGGTTCTCCCCGCTCGGTCGCGGCGGATTCATCGGCGCCGCAGCCATTGTCACGATCACCGCCGTGTGGGAGGTGGCCGCCTCCGTCCAGGACGACCCGGCCCGACTCGGCGCGGTCATGGCCATGTTCTCCGTCGTCCTGCTCGGCCTGCTGCCCCGCCTCGCGCTGATGGCCTCGGGGCTGACAGCGCTCGACGACCGGCGCTCCGGCGGAACGTCCGTGAGCCGGCACCAGGTGGGCGACGCGCTCGCCGCCACGCACCGGGGCCTCGCCCTCGCCACGATCGCGACGGCCGTCTCCGCCGCGACGGCCGGCTGGTTGCTCACGCTGGCCGGCGAACCGAGCGTGTGGACCGTGGTGCTGCCGTCGCTCGTCGCCCTGGTGCTCCTGTCGAGGGCGCGGGCCTTCCCGCTGGTCGCGGAGGTCGTGGCGCTGATCGCCGCGGCGGGGTTGCTCCTCGTACGCCTGGTGATGCTGTGGATCGGACACGGCGGCGGCGCGGGAGCCCTCGCCGTGCTGTGCGTGGCCGCGCTGCTGCCGCTGCTCGGGCTCGCGATGCAGCCGCCGGACCACGTGCAGGTACGGCTGCGGCGCATGGCCGACTTCGTCGAGTCCGTCGGGGTGGTGGGGTTGTTTCCGCTGGCCGTCGGAGTGTTCGGCATCTACGGGCAGTTGCTCGACAAATTCTGAGGTCCACGCGCGGGCGCTCCGCGCGGGGCAGCAGGTCGGAATGAAGAGGGGCAGGGGGCAGGCATGTCGAACGCGGACAACTGGCAGGGTGATGTCCTGCGGGACCTGAGGGGCGGCGGCCGGCAGCCCGCTCCGCAGGGCGGGCCTGGGCCCGCCGGGCAGGGCGGGCCGGGACCCACCGGGCAGGGCGCCACCCCGCCCGTGCCCCCCGGCCCGGGTCAGGATCCCGCGCTGCCCGTCGCCCCGCAGGCCCCGGTCCCGCACGCGCCCCCGCACCCCGCCCCCGAGGTCCCGGTCCCGTACGCGCCCCCGCACCCCGCCCCCGAGACCCCGCCTGCCGCCCGGCAGCCGCAGAACCACGCTCCGGCACACGGCCCCGCCCACACCGGCGCCCGCGCGACCCGTACCCCCGACTCCCGTCCCGCGGTCGATCCGAGTCTCGCCGGAGCGAGCCGCAAGCCCCGCAACGGCGAACCCTTCACGGTCCGGGCCGCCCGCGCGATCTGGCGAACGGTTTCCTCATCCGTGGCCCGCGAGGTCGCCGAGGTCTCCCGTACCGCCGAATCCCTCCAGCAGCCGGTGACCACCGGCCGCCAGATCGCCGTCACCTCCATCCGCGGCGGCGCGGGCAAGTCCACCGTCGCGGCCCTGCTGGGCACCACGTACGCCCACTACCGCCAGGACCCCGTCCTCTTCGTCGAGGCCGACCCGGCCCTCGGCTCGCTGCCCGTCCGTCTCGGCGCCGAGTCACTGCGCTGGACCACCGGGGACGTCGCCGACATCGTCCAGCCGCAGATGTCGCTGCTCGACATCACCGGCTACCTCGTCCAGCTCCGCGACAACGCCTGGCTGCTGCCCGGCAGCCAGGGCCAGATCGGCGCCATGCTGGACTTCCGCTCCTACGAACGCGTCATGGTCGCCCTGCGCCGCTACTTCGGTGTCACGGTCGTCGACTGCGAGACGCTCCCCGCGGAAGTGGCCCGCGTCGCACTGACCGCCTCCCAGGCCTGCGTCCTGACCACCCCCGCGACCCTCGACGGCGTCGCCAGCACGCACGCGGTGCTCCAGTGGATGCAGGGCCTGCCCCCGCACGTGATCGGCGGCACCGTCGTGGTCCTCACCGAGCAGGCCCCGCACTCGGGCATCGACACCGACAAGGCGGTGCGCACGCTCCGGTCCACCGGGACGAGCGTCCACGTCCTGCCGTACGACCGCCACCTCGCGGACGGCGGCGCGATCCGCACCGACCTGCTCGCCCGGGCGACCAGGACGGCCGCCACCCGCATCGCGGCGGACGCGTTCCAGCTTTCCCAGAAGCGCCACTGACGGACGACGACGGACGACGACGGACGACGAAGATGAGCACCCGACTGATCCACCGCCCCGCCCGGACGGTCAAGCCGCCCGCGGCCTCCGAGGCGCGCGTCATCGAGGCACCGCCGAATCTGCCCGAGGGCAAGGCGGGCAACATCGCGATGTCGCTGCTGCCCGTGGCCGGTGTCATGTCGTCCGTCGTGATGATGACGGTCGTCCGCAACAGCCAGTTCGCCGCTCTCGGCGCACTCATCCTCGTCGTCACCATCATCGGTTCCGTCGGACTCGTCTTCTCCCAGCGCGGCAAGGCCCAGCGCACCCGCCGGACCCAGCGCGAGGCGTACCTCGCCTACCTGGAGGACCTCCGCGAGGAACTCGCCACCGAGGAACGCGAACGGGGCGAGCGCGCCGACGTGCTCAACCCGCCGCCCCACGCGCTCTACGACATCGTGCGCGACCCGGCCCGGCTGTGGGAGCGCCGCCGCGTCGACGCCGACTTCCTGCGCGTGCGCGTCGGGACCGGCGAGATGCCCGTACGCGACCTGCGGATCGCGGACCAGGGCTCCACCGTCCTCACCCCGCCCGACCTCTTCATGCTCAACGAGGCCTCGGCCCTGACCACCCGCTTCCGCAACGGCACCGAACTCCCGCTCACCGTCCCCCTCGACCGCGTCGGCAACGTCACCGTCATCGGTCCCCGCGAGGACTGCCTGCGCGTCGCCCGCGCCCTGATGGTGCAGACCGCCGCTTCCCACGCACCCGACGACGTCGCCATCGCCCTGGCCGTGCCCGGCGACCGGCTCGACGACTGGGAATGGGCCAAGTGGATGCCGCACCTGCTCGACACCGAGCAGTTCGACGGCCCCGTCGCCGCCCGCCGGATCGCCCCCTCGACGGAGCAGCTCGCCCGCCGGCTCGGCCCCGAACTGCGCCGCCGCGCCTCCTACGCCGCCGAAGTCCGGCGCGGCCTGTCCGGCAAGGACGCCCTGTCGATGACCTCCCGGCTGCTCGTCGTCGCCGACGGACACGGCGAGAACGCCGTCGATCTGCCGCGCCCGGACGAGGCCGTCGGCCTGCGCGAGATGGGCACAACCGTCCTGCACCTGCTCGACCAGCGGATCCAGGAGCCCGGCCACGTCGGCGTACGGATCACCGTCGAGGGAGACCGGGTCCTCATCGAGGACCTGCGCCAGGAGGAGCCGATCAGCGCCCACGGCACCGTGGACGAGGTCGGCATCCCCTTCGCCGAGGGCCTGGCCCGGATGCTCGCGCCGCTGCGGCTGTCCGCCGAGTCCCTGATCGACGCCCCGCTGTCCGGACCCGTCGACTTCGCCGACCTGCTCGGCATCGACGACGTGGCCGGCCTCGACCTCGACCGGCTGTGGGCGCCGCGAGGCGAACGCGCCTTCCTGCGCGTGCCCATCGGCGTCAGCGACTCCCGCGAGCCGGTCCTGCTCGACCTGAAGGAGTCCTCCGAGCTGGGCATGGGCCCGCACGGGCTGTGCGTCGGCGCCACCGGCTCCGGCAAGTCCGAACTGCTGCGCACCCTCGTGCTCGCCCTGGTCGCCACGCACCCGCCGGAGGACCTCGCGCTCGTCCTCGTCGACTACAAGGGCGGCGCGACCTTCGCCCCGTTCGCGGACCTGCCGCACGTCGCCGGTGTCATCACCAACCTGGAGAACCAGGCCGGTCTCGTCGAGCGCGTCCACGCCTCCCTCGCGGGCGAGGTCAAGCGCCGCCAACAGGTCCTCAAGGACGCGGGCAACGTCGCCGACATCGGCGACTACGCCGCCCTGCGCGCCGACCGGCGGCCCGACCTGGAACCGCTGCCGCACCTGTTCGTCGTCATCGACGAGTTCGGCGAACTCCTCACGGCCAAGCCCGATTTCATCGACCTCTTCCTGTCCATCGGCCGGATCGGCCGCTCCATCGGAGTGCACCTGCTGCTGTCCAGCCAGCGCATCGAGGGCGGCAAGCTCAGGGGCCTGGACACCTACCTCTCCTACCGGCTGGGCCTGCGCACCTTCTCCGCCGACGAGTCCCGCACGGTCCTGGACACCACCGACGCCTTCCATCTCCCCCCGCTGCCCGGCTTCGGCTACCTCAAGGTCGACACCAGCCACTACGAGCGCTTCAAGGCGAGCTACGTGTCCGGCGGCTACCGCGGGCCCGTCCGACGGACCGAGGAGGAGGACACCGGTCCCCTCGCCCTGGAGTACGAGGCGTTCAACACCCTCGCCGACCTGGAGAACCAGGGGCCGCAGGAGCAGCCCTCCGCCCGGCGCCGCGAGACCGGCCCCACCGAGATGGGCGTCATCGTCGGACAACTGGAGCACGCCGCCGCCCCCGTGCGCCGGATCTGGCTGCCGCCGCTGCCCACCGCGATCGCGCTGGACACGGTCGCCGGCCCGCTGGACGCCGGCCCGCGCGGGATGCAACTCGCCAAGCGGCGCGGCCGGCTCACCGTGCCGCTCGGCCTGCTCGACGACCCGACGAAGCAGTGGCAGGGCGAGTGGTACCTCGACCTGACCGTCGCGGGCGGCCACGCGGCCGTCATCGGCGGGCCGCAGTCCGGCAAGACCACCCTGCTGCGCACCCTCGTCCTCTCCCTCGCACTGACCCACACCCCGCGCGAGGTCGGCGTCTACGGCCTCGACCTGGTCGGAGGCGGCCTCCAGGCCCTGTCGGGTCTGCCACACGTCGGCGGCATCGCCGGCCGCGCCGACCGCGAGCGCGCGGCCCGTACCGTCGAAGAGGTACGGAACATGCTCGCCATCCGCGAGGACCTCTTCCGCGAGCACGGCATCGACTCCGTCGAGCAGTTGCGCACCCTGCACGCGGCGGGCCGGCTGCCCCTGCTGGCCTCCGCCGAGATCGTCCTCGTCATCGACGGCTTCGGCGCACTGCGCGACGACTTCGAGGAACTCGACGACGCCGTCGTGGACATCCTCAAGCGCGGCGGCGGCTACGGCATCCACGTCGTCGCGGGCATGCTCCGCTGGAACGATGTCCGCATCGCCACCCAGTCGAACTTCGGCACCCGGGTCGAGCTGCGCCTCAACGACCCCGGCGAGTCCAGCATCGAGCGCAAGCTCGCCGAGACCCTCTCGCCCGACGAGCCCGGCCGGGTCCTCACCGACGGCAAGCTGTTCGCACAGGTCGCGCTGCCCCGCACGGACGGCCTCGCCGACCAGGCGGAGCTGGGCGCCGTACTGGAACGTACGGCCCGTCAGGTGCGCGCCACCTGGAGCGGAGAGGCCGCCCAGCCGGTACGGGTGCTGCCGCACGTCCTGGAGCCGCACCTGCTGCCGGGACCCGCCGCCGAACCCCGCCGGGTGCCGATCGGCCTCGACCAGACGGCACTGGCGCCCGTACTGCTGGACCTCTTCGCGCACGACCAGCACCTGCTGGTCATGGGCGACAGCGAATGCGGCAAGACGAACCTGCTGAAGACCATCGCGGCCGGACTCATCGAGCGGTACGGCGAGGAGGAGCTGGTCTTCGCCGTCATGGATCCGCGCCGCGCTCTGCGCGGAGCGGTCCCCGAGGAGTTCAACGGGGGCTACGCGTACAACTCCAAGATGTGCGGGGGACTGGCCGCGGGCATCGCCACCGAGCTGGAGCGGCGGATGCCCGACGACAAAGTCCCCCTGGACGACCTGGAACCCGGCAGCTGGGGCGGCGGTCCCCGGATCGTGGTCCTTGTGGACGACTACGACGTGCTCACCACCGCCGGGCAGTCGCCGCTCGCTCCCTTCCTGCCGTACATCCCGTCGGCGGTCGACATAGGCCTGCACTTCGTGCTGACCCGTCGCGTCGCCGGCGCCTCGCGCGGCATGTTCGAGCCGCTGGTGCAGGGGCTGCGCGAATCGGGGGCCTCGGCCGTGGTCATGGCGGGCGACCGCAGTGAGGGCCAGCTCTTCCCCGGTGTGTACGCGTCGCAACAGCCCGCCGGACGCGGTGTGTTCGTCCGACGGGGGCAGACCCAACGCCTGATCCAGACCGTGTACACGCCCGGGTGACGAAACCGCCGGACCACCAAGGACCGTACGACGCCATGACCGACCAAGGACCGTACGACCCGATGACCGAGTAAGGACCGTACGACGCCATGACCGACCAAGGACCGTACGACCCGAAGACCGAGTAAGGACCGTACGACCCGATGACCAAGGACGTCATAGCCCTCACCCCGCGGATGCCCGACGCCTGGAGCGTGCTCGCGGGGCTGCTCTCCGGCGGCCCGGACAAGCTGGTGGACACCACTGGCGAGGGCGCCGTCATACAGCTCTGCGACGCGCGGGGCCGGCCGCTGGTGGCCGTCGAGGCGCCGGTGCTCGTACAGGTCCCCGGCGAGGCCGCGCGGCTGTTCGGGGCCGTGGAGCCACCGGTGCCGTTCTGGTGGACCGAGGCCCGCGCCACCACCGGCGTCGCGGAGGCCGAGCGGCTGGCGGGCACCTTCGCGGCCCGGGTCGCCGCGCTGACCGGCGGTACGGCCTGGCCGCCGGAGGCCGCGCTCTCCGTGGCCGTGGTCCCGTCCGAGGGCGTGGGCGTCGCCCCCGAGCAGGCCGCCGCGCAACCCGCCGTGGACGTCCTGACCGACAAGGTCGCCGTCGTCATCATGGACCGGCCCGTGGTCGCGATGACGGCCTGGCTCTCGGACGCCTTCCGGGCCGCCGCCGCCTCGGAGCGCGGACTCCAGATCGTCAGTCAGGCCGGCAGCACCCTCACCCCGGCCGTGCGCGACGCTCTGCCCGGCTGGCCCTCGCGCTGGGTCGTGCAGGACGAACGGGACGGCTACTACGACGGCCGCACGGGCGCCGTGCTGCGCTGGCAGGAGGGCATGTTCGCGACGGTCGCGCAGCCGGACGCGACCGAGGACGATCCGCGTACCCCGGTCGCGGCCTCGTTCCGGGAGTTCGCGGACACCGGTGAACGCCAACTGGCCGTCTCCTTCCGGACGGTGCACCCCGCCGACGACCGACTGGTGCTCGGCGGCGCCCTGGAGACGGTCTGGCGAGAGCTCACCGGCGAGGCGCCGGCGGGCTGGGCGACCGCCGAACCCGCCAACCTGCCCTGGTCCCCGGCACGGTTGACCGATGTCGCCCACGCGCGGTCGCCCGAGCCGAGCTGGTTCGTGGTGGTCGGGAGCCCGGCGCGGCCGGGCGTCGCCGGCGTCCGGGTGACGCGTACGAAGGCGGGCGTGGAGGAGGACGTCACACTCGCGTTCGGCTACGGGGCCCATGAGGAAGCGCCGTTGGACGCGCTGCCGCGGCTCGCGGAGGTGCTCGCCACCCGCCACCCCCTGCGCTCCATGCTCGTACAGCTCCGCAAAGCACGGCGTGACCTGGCGGTACCGGCCCGCTTCGAGGGCCCTGGCGTGCCGGTGGCGTTTGTCCTGGGCTCCGAGGAGGTCCGGGCGATGCCGGGCGACCGCGCACGGCGCACGCCGCTGTCAGTGCGGCCGGTCACACTGGGACCGAAGGCCCGCCCGGCGCTGTACTACCCGTTCCCGGGCGATCCTTCGGACCTTTCGGGGTGGAGCGACTTCGAGCGGTTGGTGCGGCACCTGAAGGGCGAGTGACGGGCGAGTGACGGGACTGCGGATTTGTCAGGCATTTGTCACGGCTACTCGGTTGCTGGTGGCACCAGCGATGTGAGTTGATAGAGATGAACATGCTTGCGATCGTCCGAGTGTGCGGGGGAGTGGGATGAAGTTCGACATGGGGACGCAGGTTCTGACGAGCCTGATGTCGGGGTCGCGGTACTCGAGTACCGACCTGGGAACGCTGATCCAGCAGTTGATCAACGCGGCGCAGCCCTTGGAGGGCAAGTTCAACGGCCAGGGCAAGGTCGCCTTCGACTCGTTCAAGCTGCGGTCGGACGGGATCACGAAGGAGCTGAACGCCTCGCTGTCGGCCATCCTGGGCGGCCAGTCCGGCATGGAGCAGGCTTTCGGGACCGGTGACCAGGAGCACGGCGACAACGCGCGCACGCAGATGGGCGCGGGCAACTTCGACGCGGCCCGGTTCTCCGGCCGCTGATTGTTCTTCAGAACCTTTCAACCACACGGGGAGTGTGTTGCGTGATGGCCGGTGACACGGACCGTCGGTCCTACGACACGGGTGCGTCGACCGAGGCGCAAGGCAACATCCAAGCGGTCATCGGCCAGTTGGAGCAGGTGATCGCGGCGCGTGAGGCGCAGGTGCGCGCGGCGATGTCGGACTTCGCGGCGGACGGTGTGGCGGACGAGTACCACGCCAAGGAACTGCGTTGGAAGAACGCCTCGCAAGAGGTGAAGAACATCATCCAGCTGCTCAAGACGACGCTGGAGAAGAACGACGCGACGGCGCAGCAGACGCTGTCGCGGGCCAAGGCCGCGGTCGACAACATCGGCTGAGCGGATTGTCAGAGCTTCGGGGGAGCCATGACGGGGTGGGACATCAAGCCGCAGGGTGTGCAGGGCCAGCTCAAGCTCACCGGTGAGCGGGCGGGGGATCTGGAGAAGGCACTGAACAAGCTGATGTCGGACATGTCGGAGGCCGCGTACGCGGCCGGTACGGCGATTCCGGGGTCGGCGGCCCAGGTGCCCTCACCCGCCATGCAGGGGCCGGTGCCGACGGGGCAGGTGCCCTTGTCGCACCGGGGCAGCACGGGCCCGGTGGCCGCCGCGCTCAGCCAGTACCTGGAGAAGCGGCAGACGGACCTCAAGTCCATGGTGGACCGCATCCAGGCCGCGGTCCTGGGCGCGGCCAAGGCGACGAACGAGTACGTCCAGGGTGACCTGGAAGCGGCCAAGGAGGCCCAGGACGCGGCGAAGAGCGTGCGCCTGGACCTGTTGAAGGACGCCGCGGGAGGCGGCAAGTGAGCAACGCACCGGTTGATGCCGGCAATGTGCCCGTGTTCACGGGGCAGTTGTCGGTGTTGGACGAGAAGGTGAAGGCGCTGTCGGCGGATGGCGGCGCGTTGGCGAATGCCGGCTCGTCGGTCCATACGACGTTCGGCGGGATGTCGGCGTATTACCAGGCTCCCGAGGCGGAGCAGTTGTTCGCGGTGACGAAGCCGGTCGTGGACATCACGTTGTCGTTCAGCGGCGACATGTGCACCATCGCGGGGGCCTTGGGCACGTACTCCCAGGAGATCCGGCCTCTGGTGAAGCAGCTGGAGGAGCTGAAGGCGGAGGCGGCGTCGTTCCAGTCGAAGGTCTCGAACGACGAGGACTGGATCGAGGACGGGGATCTCATCGACGAGAACCTCGATCGCCGGAACAAGATCGCCGAGGTGTGGACGCAGTTCCAGGCGGCGGAGCGGCACGCGCACGACAAGATCGTGGCGTTGGTGTGCGGTGCGCCGCTGAAGGTGAACGACGGCTCCAACGGCGAGGGCATGTACGGCTACGACGCCGAGGCCCTCAAGCAGGCGAAGTCCCTGCCGTGGGGTGACGCGGTGGAGGAGTCGGTTCCGGCGTGGCAGGTGTGGGAGCACGCCTACGACTTCGGCAAGGGCGTGATCGTCGACGGCGTGTGGGGCACGCTCAAGGGTCTGGGGACGCTGGTCGGGTTCAGTGGCTGGGACGCGGCGGGGCAGGCCTGGACGGGGCTGGGGAAGCTCGCGACGGGCCTGGCGATCACCTCGACGCCGATGGCGGCCGCGTTCTGGATGGCGGACGACAAGGATCTGCCGCCGTGGATTCGTGATTCGCGGACGGCGATGAAGGAGACCGGCAAGGCGCTTCTCGCGTGGGATCAATGGGGTTCGAACCCTTCCCGCGCGGCGGGTGCGGTCACGTTCAACGTGGTGACGACGGTGTTCACCGGTGGCGCCGGTGGTGCGGCGGCGGGCGCGGGCAAGGCGGGGCTCGCGGCGAAGGCGATCTCGCTGGCGGGCAAGGCGGGTCGTGCGATCGATCCGATGACGTACGTCTTCAAGGGCGCCGGGGTCGGTGTCTCGAAGATCGGTGATGTGATGGCCGGTCTGAAGGGCTTGGGAAAGGTCGAGGTTCCCAAGATCGACGAGGGTGCGTTCAGCCTGCCCGAGGGCGCCATGGAACTGCCTGACGGAACGATTCAGCTGCCCAAGGACACCCCGATACCCGAGGGGGCCATCAAGGTCTCCGACGACACCATCAGACTCCCCGAGGGCACCACCTCCCTGCCCCCGGGCACGGTCAAGTTGCCTTTCGACGGCCCCGCGAAGTACGCCGACGAGGCGGGCAACCTCTACAAGGAGGACGGCAGCCTCTACCAGAAGGCCGACGAAGCCAGGCCGGAGCCGTCCCCGAAGCCCGACACGAACGCGAACACCCCCAGGACGGAGACCCCGGTCCGCCAGGAGGCCCCGGTCCTGGCAGGAGTCGGCGCCCGAGGCGGCGACGACGTCATCCGCGTGGGCAGCGACATCTCGGACCCGGTGCGTGTGAGCGACAGCGCTCCGGGCCGCGCGGGCGACACGGCCCCGGGCGGCCACGCCCCGGACGGCATGCCCCGCAACAGTGCGGAAAACCATATCCCGGGCGCGGGCGGCCACTCCGAGACCCCTTCGACATCGGGCCACACTGGCAGTTCCGGCGGTTCCGGCCACTTGGACGGGCCCGGCAGCGGCGGCCACGGCGATGGTCCGGGCGGCACGGGGCACGGTGACGGGCACTCCTCGGGCGCCGGCCATACGGACGGCCCGACGCTTCCGCCTCATGGTCATTCCGATTCCCCACCGTTCCCGTCCCGTGACGGATCCGAGGGCCACCCCGAGCGCGGCACCGTCTCGGAACCGGCCGACGCGATTTCCCCGGACACCCGACTTCCCGACCCGGACGGAAGGCTTCCGGCCGGGCATGGAGAGAAACTGCTGGACCTGGTCGACCTGAATCGCCCCGGTGTGACGGTAGTGGACGACGTAGTCACACACATCGACGGCAAGCCTGTCGACCAGTACCTCGACGGCCTCGCGAAGGAGAGGGCGCAGGTCTACCGGGATGCCAAGGATGCGAAGACGTTCGTCAAGGGTGATGTGGGTGCCTGCGTCGGCGCGGTAATGGACACACGGACCGGCCTCGTCATCGAAGGGATCAACGGGCGATCAAACAATGTAATTTCGCTTGAAAGGCTTCACCCCACGCTTCGTGAACTCTATGAAAAGGTAGCTCCGGGCAAGCCGCACCCGGACGAGCCACTGGGGCACGCAGAAGTGAAGGCCACGAACGAGCTGCTGTGGGCGCGTACCCGACTCGGAATACCTGCCGGGGTCGATGCGCTCAGGGAGATACATGCTGCTGTCGAGTTTCCCTTCCTGAAGAACAGGTCGACCGGCACTCCCGGACGCGATGCCCCATTCTGCGCCAACTGCTATAATATGCTGCCCGGTATGCCGACCAAGAATGGACGCTTTACCGGGTATCCGCCAAGTGACGAAAATTGGATTCCCTGATGGACCCAGTGCATCGCATCGACATCGATGATCCGGATGTTGAAATGGACATGGGGCAGCGACTGCTGTACCAGGGGGAGCTGTTTACCGGTGAAGCTGCCGAGTACATAGACGATCAGATCGTCTATCTTGACGTCTATACCGAAGGCATCCGAGACGGCCTGTCGCAGGGGTGGTACCCGGATGGTTCTCGGAAATCGCTGGGAAACGTGCGAAATGGCATGCCCCGGGGCGAGTTCAAAGAATGGCATCCCAACGGAGTTCTGAAGGCGCGGCAATTCTTTGATGATGACATCTACAGTCTGCGAGACGAGACGTTCTGGGACGAGCACGGCAATGTTACTCGTGACTGGCATCGCGAGTGACGAGCGGACAGCGTGCCGTCCTGGTGGCGGGTAATGGAATTCGATCGCGTCAAGTCGTCATCGGCGTCGGCAGCGAGATCTCCGACCCGGTGCGTGCGGTGGACAACGGGGCGCACGGCACGGAGGGTTTCGACAACAGCCCCACGGGCCGCGCGGGCGGCCACGCCCCGGACAACATGCCGCGCAACGACGTGGACAACACCCCCCCCGGGGCAACTCCCGCCGGACACCCCGTCCACAGCCGGCACCCACACGGACCGCCCCGGCTCAGGTGCCACCCACACGGACGGCCCCTCCGTAGGCGGCGGCCACCACGAGCCCCCGTCCCCGGGCAGCGCCCACCTGGAAACCTCGGGCACGGGCGGCGTTGACGACGCGACGACTCCTGGCGGTGGCGCACCCGTTCCGAACCGTGTTCCCGACCCTCCGAGTTTCATGCGGCAGGGGGACAACCCTACGGCACTCCCGGGTCGCTCAAGTTGGAGCAGATCACGGAGATCCAGGTCTACAGGGCCGGGGTACATCAAGGACTACTACGAGGAGCGCGGCTACCGCCACGACACCGACGTCCCCGACGAGAGCGGCTTCCCACCGCCGCAGCTGATCAGAGACCCCGCCGATCCGAAGATGTGGATCGCGAAAGACAATGCTCCGTCGGCCAAGTGCCACCCGGGCTGGGGCCGTCCGGGTACCGCCCAGCAGCTCACTGATCCGCAAGCCAAGTCCACCTTGGACAACGACGCTAAGACGCGGCATGAGGCGAGTCAGCCGACAACCTCCTGCACGATCCGCTTGGCAAGGCCAAGAAGGCTTGGGAAGCGAATAAAACGCCCGAGAACAAGGCGGTATACGACGCTCTCAAGGCTGAGCACGCACCGTTCCACGACACGATGACAAAGGCCACGGAGGCCTACGGTGAGTCCGTCGCCCTCCACCATGTCGTCTCGAAGTTCTACGACGGAGCGAAGTGGGAGCCGACCGCCGGACCGAAGAGCGGGAACGACCAGTTCGACCAGGTCTGGCGACGCAAGAACGACGAGGACTTCGCCGTCATCGAAGCGAAGAGTGACGTCCGTACGGGTATCAACGAGCGTACGCTGCCGACCGGATGCAAGGCAAAGCAGGGCTCGCGTGAATACTTCCTCGACGTCATGAACGAGATGTGGAAGAGAGCGGCGAACGGAGATGCCGCCGAGCTCAAGTTGTACACTGACCTCAAGAAGACGCTCATAGTGGACAAGGTCGAATACATCCTCGTCAAGAGTGTTTCCGACGGGCCGATTTGTGGGGGCTTCAAGAGTCGCTGATTCAATATCGGAACATTTAAAGAGGAAGCCTTCTTCTTCGAGGCCACTAACAGGAGCAATCCGTGACGGTGATTGTGGAGCGGCACGCCATTCCTACGGTCGAGGAGCAGGTCACCGAGCGCCTCGCCGAGGAGTTCGAGACGAGCATTCAGAATCTGGACGCCTCGCCTGCGGTCGTTGGCATGGCACTGAACGAGGCACTTCTGCGGGTGCAGGCGAACCAGGCCCTCAATCCGCGCGGTAACCGTTTCGCCACGTGGGACGCCACCGTCTCCGCCATGCAAATGGGTACGGCGGCCTTTGCCGCCGCCTCCGTCACCGAAGGTTCGATTGAGACGCGCATCGCACACGAGATACGCGCCATCAACGCCACGGGGCCCCAGTTCTACGCAAACGCCGGCAACTGGCTGACTGCGCTCTGATTCGTCATCATCTGTCGGGATCAGCCCCGTATGGGCACGATGTGCCATATTCCACTCGACCTCCTGCGGTCGTCCGGCGCGGAGGGGGACGAGTACCTCTACCACTGGGTGGACGCCCTGCAGACGTACTGGCGCGAGCAACCGGGGCTGCCGGAGAAACTGACGGCGGCCATCGAGCAGTCCCATCCGGATATCGCCACGATCATGCCGCGCGATCTGCTGCGGTGTGTGCTGTACCCGCCGATCAACCTCTTCTACCAGTTCCTGCGCAAGAACCACGACGGGTTCAACCAGGCACTCGTGGAGGCTCTGGAACTCCACAAGGCGTACTGGAGTACGCCGGAGCGTTCGGGAGACATCGCGGGGTTCCTGGCCCTCGGGCCGCTGGCCATCGCATGCCTCGCGTACGACGCAGGCTTCCCCATCGAGGTTGAGTCCGAGTACCTGCCCGTCCGCCTTCTGGACCGTTCCTGGGTGGGTGAGTTCGACACGTGATGCCACCGGCCGGGAGGGCCACGGTCGTGACCGTGTCCCGCCAGGACTATCCGAAAGACGCGATGGCGGCGGTGGTTCCCGTCATGGAGGAGTCACTGTCCGATGCGCTGGAGGAGATCGAGACCTCGCACAACTCCAGGTCGGGCGCGGTCACGAAGTCCCTGAACGTGGCCCTGGTCCGGTGTGTCGGGGATCCCGGCGCCGTGATGCTGGAGTCCTGGGAGTCCTGGCTGCTGGCCATGCAGGTGCATTCGGCTGTCTTCGCGGCCGCCGTTCCCGAAGGGGAAGCAGTCGCCTGCAAGATCCGCCAGGAGGAGCGCCACCTCGCTACCACCGGGCCGCAGACCTACCTCAACGCGAGCACCTGGCTCGACGCCTTCTACCTCGCGGTCATCTGCCGTGAAGCGGCCCGCCTCGACATGCTGGCGCGGGTCCCGGTGTCCCTGCTGCGCGACTTCGGCGGCACGCTGGACGAATACGCCTACGCCTGGGTGGAGACCCTCCAGAGCTTCTGGCTCCACCACCGTGACGATCTGCGCACTCACCTGGTGCGCGCCGTGGACCTGAGCGCTCCCGAGCAGGCCCGCGTCCTCGACGCGGAGACCATGAGCAAGCTCGGGTACCCACCGATCATGCTGCTCTACCGCTACCTGCGCAACGACGTGGCCGGCTTCAACGAGGCCCTGGCCGACGCCGTCCGCTGGCACAAGGAGTACTGGACCGCGGACGAGGACCGCACCCACAACATCCAGGGGGTCGTGGCCCTCGCTCCGCTGGCGATCGCCTGCCTGGCAAAGGCCAACGGCATCCCGGTCGAGATCGAGTCCGGCTACCTCCCCGAGGCCCTCCTCGACTTCGCCTGGCGGGGCGAGTTCGAGGCGTAACACCGCACCCCGCGTGAGGCGCACACACGACCATCGCCCTCCCACGCCACGCGTTCCGCACGGACACATGGCCGTGACCACGGCGCCGGTCGTCGCGACCGCTTAGGAAGCCGTCGAGGGGATGGAAACCTCCTCAGAATGAGGGCATTCCGACCGGTATCGAGTCCGAACGCCTGCCAGCCCCCTCCTCGCTGGCAACTGGTGCGGCGAATTCCCCACGTAGGGTCGAAGGCATCCGGGGCGGCTTGTTGCAGGGGTGGTATCCAGATGGTTCCCCGGAAGTCATTGGCGGCTAACGGAATTCGATCGAAAGTCGTGGTTGGGGAGATCGTGTCATCTGGTATCCGTAAGAACTGGAAGCCGACCGTGCTCCCGGCCGATCCGGAAGCCACGCGGCAACTGCGGGAATGGCTCGCCTCGGAGAAGTACAACCTCAATGGCATGGAGCGCGACTTCCGGGGCGCCGACCTCTCGGGCGGAGACTTCTCGAACGCATGGTTCACCGATGCGGTCCTCGTGGGCGTGCGACTTGTCGGCGCCTCCTTCTACCGGGCCGACCTTCAGTCGGCGGATCTGACCGGGGCGGATCTGACCGGAGCGGATCTTGTCAAGGCGAACCTGGACGAGGCCGTGCTCCGATCGGCGCGGCTCAACGGGACGGACATGGCCGGGGCTTCGCTGTGCGGTACCGACGCGTCGGGAGCGAGCTTCCGCGCAACGAGGTTCCTCGGTGCTTCGCTGATCGACACCGATATGAGGGGGGCGGACCTGACCGATGCCGTCCTTGATGAGAACATCTTCGAGATCAAAGGCGACGACTCTACGGTGATGCGTGGTTTGACGGGCACCGTTTTCGGGCCGGTCACCGTCTTCAGTGGCGAATCGTCCCAAGAGCTGGCCGGCACCGAACTCGAGGCATGGATCGCTGAGCGGGGTGGACAGGTGCGGGTACTTCCTCCGTACCGCACACCGCAGTAGGGCCACGCCCGGAGTTCACGGCAGGGCAATGCAGGAGATTCACAGGGTGCTTGGCACAGTCTTCCGCAATCGGCACTACACCCAGGGCAAGTTCGGTGAGCCTCATTTCGAGGGGCTCACCGGGCTGAAACAGGAAGTTCGATGGTCATGCTGATGCGCGCGCCGAGAGAGTGCGGCTCGTGGTTCTGGGACCTGGACGACGTGGTGGAGCCTGGTCTGGAGTCCGCGCTCAGCACCGCGGGGCGCATGAGTGCGGTGCTCCAGAAGCACGCTTTGCTGGAGCCGGACGCGCTTGAGTGGAACTGGTTCCAGGTCGGAAAGGGCGGCCTCGGTATCCATAGCCGCCTGGACCTCGTCAGGCGTTCGCCCGGCGATCCGGCATTGCCCGATGAACTCCGCGCCTGTCGGCCGACCGGTCATCCGCAGGCGGAGATGGGCGGAATCCTTGTGCTGGGATCCGGCGCGTGGTTCGACGCGAGCGGAACGCGCCAGAAAGAGTACCGTCTGGTCGAACTCATGGTGTCACCCGACGAGATCGGCCCTTCGGCCGAACTGTCCGTGTACCACGACGTATGGGGTCTGTGTGATTTTCAGGGCGAGCCCCACCCGGCCGTCCATGCCACTAACGCGCCACGGCTCGCGTCAGCCCTGCAGGAGCTCGTCCAAGTGCTCGGAGCCGAGGCGGAGCCCGGCGAGCCGACGTACTACGGTCGAGCGGAGGGGCACGGGCTCAAAGCTCCCGACACAATCGACGGGCGGGGACCGGACCTCACCGATGCGGTATTCGGCTAAATACCCAACACGGTCCACATTGTCCTGGGGGAGCACCGCATGACCAAGGACGTAGTCGCACTTACCGAGCGTAGCCAGACTCGCTGAGCATCCTGGCTGGTCTGCGGGGCGAGCTGTTCACGGGCGAGGTCGAGAAGCGCCTTGCCGGTCACCATGTCAGTGTCACGAGCAAGGAGAAACGCCTTGGTTTCGGTCATCCCGCGCCATCCCTTCCCCACAGAGAACGCGAAAGCAGCGCTCACCGTACTCAAGGAGAGTGCGGAGGGGTGGATCGGTGGACTGGAGGCGGAGTCGACGGGTCTGGGCGAAGCCTTGGACACCACGCTCATGGTGGCCAAGGTGCGCTGCCTGACGGATCCGCAGGGGTCGATCTTTCCGACGTGGGATGCCTGGGTGGACGCCATGCAGGTCGGTTCGGCCGTGTTCGCCGCCGCGACCACGGCCGAGGACCACGTGCAGTGCCGTATCGCGCACGAGGACCGTACGCTCCGGGCCACCGGCCCGCAGCAGTACGTTACGCCGGGTACTTGGCTGACCGCCTTCTACCTGGCCGTGGTGTGCCGGGAGCGGGACAGGATCACGGCCCTGTGCCGGGTGCCGCTGTCGCTGCTCCGGGACAACAACGCGCAATTCGACGCGTTCGAGTACGCCTGGATCGACGCGTTGCAGACCTACTGGCTCGGTGGTGACGGTTTCAGCGCGAAGCTGGTGGCCGCGATTGACGGCACGGACCCGGCAGTCGCCACTCATCCGGAAGCCGCAGGCAAGCTGATGTATCCGCCGATGGAGATGTTCCACCGCGTCGTTCGCGGGGACCACGCCGGCTTCAACCGTGCGCTCGCCGCAGCCTTGGAGTGGCACAAGGAGTACTGGACCGACGAGGGCCGGGCGGCCCGGGTCTCGGGTCTCGTCGCCCTCGCTCCGCTCGCCGTGGCCTGCTTCGCCCAGAACGAAAGCATTCCGATCGAGGTCGAGTCCGAATACCTGCCCGCCACCCTCCTCGCCGGTAACTGGTGCGGCGAATTCCCCACGTAAGGTCGAAGGCATCCGGGGCGGCTTGTCGCAGGGGTGGTATCCGGATGGTTCCCGGAAGTCATTGGCGGGCAACGGAATTCGATCGAGTCGACGTGCGTCGTATCGATGACGAGGCCCCGGACATGGACGGCGGCTAGGCCGAAGGGCCTGGCGGACACCGACCGGCCGGGGCGGCCACGGCGATGGTCCGGGCGGCGGCAGCCACCACGAGCCCCCGTCCATGGGCGGCGGCCTTGACGACACCATCCCGGGCGGCGGCCACGGGAACGGCCCAGCACGCCGGACGGAGTCATGTCGTCCCCCGGGCCGGTAAGTTCATGCCGGAGGTAGCGTCGTGATCGCTGGTACGCCAGTAGCCCGATGGACATGGGGCGACGCCATTGAGGGCGTGGACCCGCTTGTCCGGTGCCTCAAAGATCTGATGGCGGCTCGGTCCGTCCTGGCCTCGCACCGGCTTGCCATCGGCGAGCCGATGTTCCATCTCACCATCTCGGAGGCCGGCACACCGACCGGCATGTTGTTCCAGGGCGAACTCACCGTGGCCGGATCCGCTGAGGAGCTGGCAGGAACGGTCAGGTCAGCCATGCGTCCAGGGCGCATCGGATCCGTGGATGCCAGGAGCACTCTGGCCGGCTCGCTGTTCAACGGTGCGGAGGAGCTCCGGACGGAAGGCCTGCTCGACCTCAACGCATCCGTCGACGTGAACTTTGCCGCGGTTGAGCTGGTTACCTACTCCGATGCCTGGATGCCGTTCGACCTCAAGGGCCGTGCCCAGTCTGCCGTGTACGAGGCGAACGCGCCCCGTCTGGAGGCCGTGCTCCCGGAGCTCACCAACGTACTCGGATCCAGTATGGACCCTGAGGATCCCACCTACTTCGGCACGCCGACCGAGACGGGCGTCCTTCCTCATGTCGGCCAGGACGGAACCCCGTCCGACTCCTGGTCCCGGTACGAGGTGCCCCGGCGGTACGACGCCTTCACCCACGCGCCTGGCTTCGGGCACATCGGCTACCGACGTTCAGTGACCGGCGACGTCCGGTATGTGCCGGTGGCCGACGACCGCGGCGTGCTCGGATATCTCTGGGCCTCCGAGGCTGAGCCCGCGGCGAGCTTCGAGCCTCTCGACCTCGACGGCGACGAAAGGTACCGGGCTGCTCTCACGTGGCTGGACCGCCTGCGCTCCGCCTACGACCAGGGGCTGTCACCCTGTCAGGCCCTCACGGAGCTGACGGGTCGCTCGCTGCGTGGCACGGAGGGGCCCTTGGATCTGGCGGCGCTGCGTGCACACGTGGAAGAGGCATGACCGCGCCGCCTTCGCCTCTACGGTTTCCTGTCTCGCAGGCTCCACGAGTACTGAGCCCATCGACTCCTCCATGCAGCCATGTCCGCGCAGCGGTTGTCGATGCCGTACGACATCGCGCCGCCCTGGTCGCCGCAGCCTTGGAGTGGCACAAGGACTGCTGAACCGACGAGGGCCGGGCGGCCCGGGTCTCGGGTCTCGTCCCCTCGCCGTGGCCTGCTTCGCCCAGAATGAGCGCATTCCGATCGAGGTCGGGTCGGGTCGGAATGCTTGCCAGGGTCGATGCGCTCGGAGAGATACACGCTGCTGCCTCGTTTTGCGCCAACTGCTGCAATATGCTGCCCGGTATGCCGACCAGGAATGGACGCTTTACCGGGTATCCGTCAGGTGGTGAAAATTGGATTCCCTGATGGACGCAGTGCATCGCATCGACATCGATGATCCGGATGTTGAAATGGACATGGGGCAGCGACTGCTGTACCAGGGGGAGTTGTTTACCGGTGAAGCTGCCGAGTGCATAGACGATCAGATCGTCTATCTTGACGTCTATGCTGAAGGCATTCGAGACGGCTTGTCGCAGGGGTGGTACCCGGATGGTTCTCGGAAGTCGCTGGGAACCGTGCGAAATGGCATGCCCCGGGGTGAGTTCAAGGAATGGCATCCCAATGGAGTTCTGAAGGCGCGGCAATTCTTTGACGATGACATCTACAGTCTGCGAGACGAGACGTTCTGGGACGAGCACGGCAATGTTACTCGTGACTGGCATCGCGAGTAACGAGCGGACAGCGTGCCGTCCTGGTGGCGGGGGGGGGGTAATGGAATTCGATCGCGTCAAGTCGTCATCCGGAGGCTTGCACTTCTCGATGAGGAGGAGGCCCCGTCCAACGGTTCGGGCTGGCGCCAAGGCAAGGCCGACCCCGACCCGCTCGACCCGAGCGACCACGGCGGTGCGCAGGGCATGCGGACTCAGCAAGCCGCCCGGCCATATATGGGTACGATCCTGGCAGAAATGACTTCGCACGGTGGCAGGGGCGCCGAGATCGCGAAGGACCTCCGGGCCGCGTTGAAAGCGGGGAAGCCGGTGCGTCCTTATCAAGGCCAAAGAAGATGTCAACGGTGACGGCCTCTACGCTGGTGCCGTGATCGAGGACTTCAAGTTTTAGCTGAAGGCGAACCAATGGCAACGCGCATTCCGCGCCACGACTTCCCTACGGACAACGCGGCAGAGGCCATGGAGCCGGTGGTTGCGGCTGCCCAGGAGGCCATCGAGGGGATCGAGGCGTCCGAGGACGACCGCTGGGACGCGCTGCCGTCCGCGCTTTCGGCGGCGAAGTGGCACTGCCTCCAGGACTCGGTGGCGGGCGATCTCAGAACCTGGGAGTCGTGGGTCCTGGCCATGCAGGTGGGATCCGCACTCTTCGTCGCCGGCACCGCGCAGGAAGGCCCGGTGACCTGTCGGGTCGGGACTCTGGACGAGGTGCGCAAGCTCCCTGCGACCGGTCCGCAGGACTACTTGCACGCCGGGAACTGGCTCACCGCGTTCTACTTGGCGCTCATCTGCCGCGAGAACGAGCGGGTGAACCAACTGGCCCAGGTCCCGGTGGAGTTCCTGCGTGCCTCAGGCGCGGAGTTCGACGAATACGTCTACGCCTGGATCGAGACCCTCCAGAACTTCTGGTTCGGCCGGGCGGAGACCTGGAACACCCTGGTCGCCGCGGTCAACGCCACCGATCCCCAGCACGCCCGGATCGCCGGCACAGAACTGATACTGAAGATCATCTACCCTTCGCTGGAGCTCTTCCAGCTCTATCTGCGCCGGGAGGACCAGGCGTTCAACGACTCCCTGGTGACGGCCCTGACCTGGCATAAGGAGTACTGGACCGCGAACGAGGCCCGTTCCCTCAGCGGTGACAGTCTGGTGGCCCTGGCACCGCTCGCGATCGCCTGCATGGCGTCTGACGCGGACATGTCGATCGAGGTCGAGTCGGAGTACCTCCCCAAGCACCTGCTGCGGCGCACCTGGGTCGGTGAGTTCGCCACGTGAGTCGTGCGGTGACTCGCCACCCCTTTCCCGCGCGGAAGCGGGCCTGGCCGTGCTCCACGAGAACACGCAGGAGTTGATCGACGGCCTGGAGGAACGCCCCACCAGACTGGGCGATGCCATGGGCACCACGCTCACTCTGGCCAACTGGCCGTGGTGTGCCGGGAACGGGAAAGGACCACGGCCCTGTGCCGGGTGCCGCTGTCCCTGCTTCGCGAGAACGGTTCGCGCTACGACGAGTTCTTCCAGGCCTGGATCGACACCCTCCAGACCTGCTCGCTCGGCGGATCCGATCTCGACCGGAAGCTGTTTGCCGCAGTTGACGGCACGGACCCGGAAGCCGTCACCGACCCGGAGGCGGCGTGCAAGCTGCTGTATCCGCCCATGGAGATGTCCCACCGGATCGTCCGCAAGGACCACGAGGATTTCAACCGTGCGCTCGCCGACGCCCTTCAGTATCACAAGGAGTATTGGGGCGAGGAGGACCGAGCCTTCACCATCCCGGGCCTTGTGGCGCTCGCGCCGCTCGCCATCGCCTGCTTCGCTCACGACGCGGGCATCCCCATCGAGGTCGAGTCGGAATACCTTCCCGCCACCCTCCTTGGGCGCAACTGGTGCGGCGAGTTCCCCACGTAAGACCGACCGGCGATCGGAGGGCGGCGTCGCGAGGGTGGGCCCGTGCATCTGCGGCGTTGTCCCTCACCAATGCTCCGCGTTGACTCGACCCTGCGCCTTGCACCCGCCCCCGCTCCTTGCTCCCACCCCCAATCGCCGGTCGGTCTCAGCCGTCGGCGGCGCGGCGGTGGTTCTTCCGCCGCGAGCCGAGGACGAAGGCGAGGATGCCCGCGACAAGAGTGCCCACAACCGGCGGAATCAGGTCCCCGGCGTCCTGGCCGGTGGCCGCGATGGCACCCCTCGTACCGTTGGTGGCGTCTCCCGTCGGAGACGACCCCCCGGTGGTGGAGGTCGCCGTAGGCGTGGCGCCTGGGGCCGTTGTGCGCCCGCCGTTCGTGCCCGAGCCGCCCGATGGAGTCGAGCCGGTCCCCTTCGCCGTGATCTCGAACGAGCCGACGAAGTTGTCCTGCCCGGGGTCCAGCGTGCACGGCACGCGGAACTCGTCCAGAGCGTCGCCGCCCGCTTTCTTCCCCACGACGTTCAGGACGATGTCGCCGACGGTGATCCGCGCGGTGCCCGGCCGGGTGAAAGTGGGAGTGAGCGCGGCGCCGGTCGCCGCGATGTCAAACGAACCGGATGCCGGGACGCCGGTCTTGGCGATGCGGAGGGGCACGACCCTGACCTGGCTGCCGGCCTGCGGCGCGGCCACTCTGATCTTCGCGTCCACCCTGCCCTCAACGGTCTTCACACCCAATCGGCCGAGCCATGGTGTGAGGGACGCGTCCACTGTCGTCCCCGCGCCGACGGCGACTTTCTTGCCGGATTGGCCGACCACGACCGACGCCGGGATATTCGCGTCGATCCGCGCCGTGATGTGCGGATCCTTGATCACCGGGACATCGCATGTGTACTTCAGCGTGAGCGAAACCGGTTGTGCGGCCGCGATTCCGGCTCCGGAAACTCCCACGACTCCGACGGCGGTCCCTAATGCCGTAAAAACCCCCAGGGCGATCCTCGCCCTGGGCCTTCCCGTCCTGCGCTTCGCAGTCATGTGCCGCCTCCGTTACTTGGTTCGCTGCGTTTTCCGTCGATACCTGATGGTGGGCTGATCCCGGAATGACACGTTGTTCTGGTCGCCGATGGTTCCGGGACTGCCGGGCCTGCTGAATTCGACCGGTGAAAGGTGTGGTGCGCGTGAAAGAATTGGGCCAGGTGGTCTTGGAGTTGAGCGTGGCGGAATTGGTAGACCGTGCCGGCCCGGCGCAGCACACCTCGCTGATGGGCGTCGTCCAGAAAAGCGATCACTGCCCAGGGCAGCCGACCTGTCAGCGGCAGCCACACACGTGACAGGGCCACCCACTGACCCCAAGCGGTGAAACTCAGCCCGTACCCGAGCCCGCCCCCGAACGCCGCCTCAAGCCCGAACACGAGCCCGGCCAGGAGCCCGCGGACAGGCTCGGACACCTGCCTGATGCCGGGCCCGTCCGGGAGCGCGAACCCGAACCCGATGGCGAGCCCGGCCGGGAGCCCGAACACGAGCATCCACACGAGCATATGGAAGACCACGTTCTTGCGGTTCGTGCTCAACAGGTCCCAGGCGCTGACCGCCCGTCGGATGTCGATGGGCGCTTCGAGCCAAGCCATGAGCACGAGCACGAACCCGGTCCCGAGCCCCACCTCAAGCGGGAACAGGAGCGCGCCCATGGTCCCGCCGTCGAGTCCGTCGTCGAACCCCACCGCCCCGACCACGTATCTGTCCAGGAGCACCAGCACGATCGCGGCCGGGAACCCGAGCCCGAGCCCGATCAGGAACCTGGAGACGAACGTGGCACGCGTCCGGCCGGTCCTGCCGAAGATCTGTACGCGTACGCGCGACGGCTCACGTGGCGCGGTCCTGGACACGTACCCGTACGCCAGGCCGAAGACCAGTCCGACGACGAGCCCGTGCAGGAGCCCGACGATGAGCCCCCGGGCGATCGCGAACCCGGGCCCCTTCTCAGTGGCGACCAAGTCCACGGGCACGTTCCCGATCGCGGTCGTCACCCCGAAGGCCAGCGCGGCCAGGAACCCGACCACGAGCATGCGTGACGAACGGCGCATGGTGGTGCCCAACTTCCACCAGGCGAGATCGTGGGTGCCGAGTTCATCCAGGTGCGCGGCGAGGTAACTGAGCCAGCGCTCGGCACGTTCGGGCTTCCAGCGACGGAGATCGCCAGTGCCGCCGCCGGTGGGTGTGGGGTCGTAGACGGCGGGGACGAAGCCTGCCAGGAGATGGGCTTCCAGGGCTTCGGGGGATGCGAACCGGGTGGTCTTCAGAAGCTCCGAGGGGTCGTGTCCGGGAGCGCCGCGATAGACCGTGCCGGCCAGGGAGACCATCAGTGGGGTGGTGAGCACCTTGGCGAGGTTCGCCGCGCCCGGGCTGCGCGGCTCCTCGCCCAGCTCGGCCAGGACCGGTTTCCATGCGGAGCTGTCCTCGCCGCTGTTTCTGACCGGTCGGCCGGCCCGGTGCAGGTAGTCGGCGTAGCTGTCTACGGTGAGGTCTTCCAGCTCGATGACGGCTGCTGCGGTGAGCAAGCGGGTTTCGTCCACGGCCTGGCTGTATTCCGCGGGGCGGCTGGTGAGCAGCAGCGGCGTGGTGGTGAGGTTGAGCGCTCGGAGTGCCGCGCCGTGCAGGCCGCTTGCGATCTCGTCGAAACCGTCGAGAACGGGAAGGATCTTGTCCTTGTCGAGCAGGGCATCGGCCAGACTTCCTCCGTGCCCGGCCGGAGTTTCCAGGAAGGGGTGGTCGCGCACCAGTTGGCCGCACAGCCAGTCATCCAGTGAGGTACTGGTCGGATCCCACGAACCCAGGGCGAAGATCACCGGTACCCGGTCGCCGGGGGCACGGGAGCTCAGGCGGTCGAGCACGAAACGCAAGGTCAGGATCGTCTTGCCCGCCCCCGCCTCACCCAGCACCACCAGGCGACGGGACGGGACGGACTCGTACACCTCCAGGATCCCGTCGAGTTGACCGTCCAGTGGGAGGGGCTCCGGGGCCGTTCCGGGCGGCGCTTGGCAGATGTTGGCCCAGTGATCGAACACATTCCGGTCGGTGCACCCGAAGCGCACGGCGAGCGTGAACGGGTCGCTCACTCGCCGCCGGGCCTCGCGATTCCACTGCTTGTGCACATCGTCGGCGAGTTTCCTGGTCGCCTCCTGCACTTCCGGCGCGTCGTCCGGCTCCGACGTGTTGTCCGGCTCCGACGTGTCCGGCTCCGACGTGTCCGGCAGTGGCGAGGGCGGCGGGATCTGGGTGAGTTGGTCAGTATGGGCCGGCAGACCGATCAGTTCGTTGAGTTCGTTGATCTGGGCTGGAGTGAGGCGGCGGTACCAGCGTTGCACCCGGCTTGCCGTGAGCCTGCCGAGCCCGTCGGTGAGGTGGTGCTCGCTGACCACCCCGATCACGTACCCGCCGCTCCACACCGCGGCCCCCGACATCCCCTCCCAAGGGGAACGGTGTGGCTCGGGGCCAGAGCCAGGAGGATCCATGGAGATCTCCAGGCCGCCCCCGCGCATGTTCGTCCACGGTGTGGTCCTGCCGCGCGCGTGGTGAGAATCCCGGAACCGCGTGGGGGTACCACGGTTCGGTGACGCGGTATCGGGGCGCAGCATGAACCTGGGAAATCCCAGCGCTTCACAATCCAGGGACCGCGTAATCTCGGCGAATTGCACGGGCGGGACCTCGGCGGCGCACCATCCGCCGGTGCTCGCCTCCTTCGCGATCTTGAGCACCGCGATATCCAAGGCGGAGTCCGCCCAGACCTGCTCGCCGGGCACCTCTGTTGTGCGATCGTCCTCGGTGAGAAAACGCAGTTGCACGGACACCGCGTCACTCAGCACATGCGCGGCTGTGAGCACCGCATCCCCACTCACCCGGTAGCCCGACCCGAGCTTCCTCGCGCCCGCGTGCTGTGTGGTGATGACCTGGACCACTCGCTGTGGGTCGAGCCCGTCCGGCTCGGACGCTCTGTTGTCCGCGGGATTCATCGCTCATCTTCATCGGCGAACCCGGAGACCAACGGAGAATGGCCCGACCCGGCGAGGGTCGGCTGTAATGCCAGTGTGATGCGCTGAGTCGAGGTGGCCCCCACTGCCGCCTCCGCACCGGACTCCACCACCAAAAACCGTACCTTCGCCCCCGCCTGCGCGGTTCGCTCCAGGGCGACCGACACCTCCAGTTCGATCGTCCCCAACTCGAAGCGCAGTACCTCACCCTTCGCCGCGACGACCGCCCGCTCCAACTCCTGCCGAAGATCCCTGATAACAGTGGCTAATTCGATCACTCCACGCCCCCTTGTCGAGCCCACCAGTCACCGGTAACCGAGGACTCTAGCCACGTGATGCGGTACTCGGTGGCGCAATTGGAGTTCACGTGTGTTCCTCTCCGGATCTTGGTGCGGGGAACAGCGCAGGTGAGAAGCCGGGAGACTTCTCGATGCGGGTCACTCATATGTGCCAAGTTCTTCAATGTGCCAGCAGATTCTGAAAGTTTGGTCGATAATTCGCGAGGCCATGCGGGATTCAGGAATTCGCCCTCGGTGGCCCGGGGCAGTACGGCGGGGCCGGGGCAGTACGGCGGGGCCGGACGGGCTTCAGCTCCGGGGCCTCCCAGAGCCGCGATCGGTCCCGGCCCGCCGGCCCCGCGCCAGGATGCCGGGTGCAGCGCCCGCCGGCCCCGCACCCGGATGCCAAGCGTTCGCCCGCCGGCCCCGCACCCGGACGCCAAGCGTTCGCCCGCCGGCCCCGCACCCGGACGCCGGGCGCTACGCCTTGCGGAGCCGGTCGATGATGCCGTCGAGATCATGGATGAACAGGTCCTGGCGGACGGAGTGGCCGCCGGGCACCTCGTGCGACTCGTGCGGGATACCGGCCCGGTCGAGGAAGCCGCGCCACTCCCGCTGGGTTTCGAGCACGGCCGTCTCGTTGAAACTGTCCCAGAAGGTCGGCCCGGGACTTGTGCCGGCGACCATGAAGATCCGCTTGCCGCGGTAGCTCTCGACACGTTCGCACGGGTTGTCCATGCTGACTCTGTTCTGGTCCCACGGCACGCCGTAGACGGTGGCGCCGCCCAGTTCGATGGCGGCGGAGGACGCGTTGGCCCAGTGCACGATCCCGCCGGCGATCCCGCCGGCGTTGCCACGCAGGCTGGCCGGGCCGGAGTGGGAGCTCACCGAGGCGAAGTGGCCCCAGTACTTGGCCGCGTACTTCAGCGCGCCGAAGCCGCCCATCGAGAAGCCGGAGACGGCACGGCCGTCGTGCTCCGCGAACGTCCGGAAGTTCGCGTCGATCCACGGGATGAGCTGGTGGATGTGGAAGTTCTCCCAGTTCCGCGGGCCGACGTTCGAACCGACCGGGTTGGAGTACCAGCCCGCGTGGCCGCCGTCGGGCATCACCACGATGATCGGCTTGCCCGCCGCCCAGTCGCGGATGCGCAGGCGGTCGAAGGTCATGAAGTCCTGGCCGTCACCGCCGCCGTGCAGCAGGTAGAGGACGGGGTACGTGCGTCCGCCGACGTGGTAGTCGTCGGGGAGCAGGACGTTGACCGCGGGCTTCCAGCCGATCTCGGCGGTCTCGAAGCGGTAGTACCACATGCGGGGGTCGCCCTCGCCGCGCTCCACGATGCGCAGCCCGAAGCCGTCGTCGGCCGCACTGGCCGCCGACGCCGCCGACGCCGTCGAAAGGACAGTCCCGGCACCGAGCGCCAGCGCGGCGGAGGCTCCGCCGACGGCCCTGAGAACATTCCTGCGGGTGGGGCGATGCTCGTTCAACACAACCTCCTGGTCGGTGAATCATCGGTAAGTGCGTGTGGACGCAGGTCAGTTGCGGGTGATCCAGGTGCCCCGGTCGGCGTTCCAGCGGATCGTGGCCCGAGGGGTGAGCGCGGTCCGGGGACCGACACCCGGCAAGGTAGTCGGGGGAGCGCGGGGCCCGGTATCCGGAACGATCCGGAGTGACACGCGCCCGGATCCGCGATGGACTCTGTTCGTGCCGATGCCCTGTCGCCGCGTGCCATCCGCTGTGCGGGGCAGGGTGGTTGACCGGCGGCGCACGGGGGACGGGTGACGGGGCTCGGAAGCCCCTAGCGGTGGAGGGCCCCCGGCGATCCCGGGAGCTCCCTCACCGTACGGGGGTCCTTGTACGGGGGTCCTTCACCGTACGGGGGTCCTTGTACGAGGGTCCCTCACCGTACGGGGGCCCTCCACCGTACGGGGGGCCCTCACCGTACGGGGGCCCTCACCGTCCGGGGGTGGGAGGCGGGCACTCGGGAACTGGGGGGCGGGCCTTCGTGCGCACGGCGGGCAGCCAGGCGGTGGGCCGCTCGAAGCCGCGGGGGAGTTGGACGCGGTACCAGGCGGCGGACAGTGTGTCCGCCTCGTCGATGATGGGCGTTCCCTGGGCGAGCCGGCAGTCGACAGCGAGTTCGTCGCCGTGCCACACCCGGATCGGTACGACGTTGTCGACGGTATAGGGCCGCAGCGGGTCGATCGCCAGGCCGAGACTGCACTGCCGGACCCGGTCCGTACGGCCCCGGCAGCTCTGCTCGGCGTTGAACACCCGGATCCGGCCGGTGGCTTCGGCCGTCGTGGCGCCGGGCCTGCCGGATGCGGCGTCGCGCTCGATGTGCGGCCAGATGTGCGGCCAGATCGTCGCGCCCACCGCGCACACCGCGACGGTGACGAGCGCGGCGCGGGTTCGTCTCCAGCGGCGCGCCGCCGGCCGTCCTGACCGCTCCGCTGTGTCCGCCTCGGTGGCCTGCCGGTCGTTGATGCGCGCCAGCAGACTCTCGGCGGTGTGCTGAGCGCGTGCGGGGTGGGTCGGGGCCAGGCAGTCGACGGCCAGCGCACGCCAGAACGGCGGCACCGCGCTGTCCAGGCGCAGCGGCGCCCGCCCGTCGGCGTACTCCTGTGCGGCGGCACCGCGCGCCATGGGTGTGGCGCCGGGGAACGGCGAGGCGCCGGAGGCGAACAGCTCGTGGATCGTGATGCCCAGGGCCCAGATGTCGGCGCTCGGCCGGACCTGAACACCGTGTTCGCCGAGCGGCGCTCTCCAGCGCTCGGGCGGGAGGTAGTCGAAGGTGCCCATCGGGGGCGCGTACCCGTGGGTGCCGTGGGTGCCGGTCAGCTGTGTGACCAGCCCGAAGTCCGAGAGCTTCACCGAACCGTCCGCCATGAGCAGGATGTTGTCCGGCTTGAGGTCGCCGTGCACCCACCCGCCGCGGTGCAGATGGGCCAGGCCCTCACAGATCTCGGCGACCAGCCGGGCACCTTCGGACTCGGTTACCCCGGTGCCGAGCAGATCCCGCAGACTGCGCCCGGCCCGCTCCATGACCAGCACGATCGCGCCGTCCAGGAGGGGGCGATCGGGTTCGGCGAGTACGAGGGTGTCCAGCAGGCGGATCAGCCTCGGGTGGGAGGACCGGCGGCCGAACTCGACCTCGCGCCCGGCGGTTTCGGTGACCTTGCGGGCCTGGCGTGGTGCCAGCCCGGCGGTTGGCAGAACCTTGAGCGCGACAGCGTCCTGTCGCGCCGCCCCCGTCCGGTCGCCGTCGCCGCCCTCGGCTAATCGTCCCGCGTAGACAGTTGCCCAGCCTCCGGCCCCGATCCGCTCGGTGACCTCCCAGCGGCCCACGCGGTAGCCGCGCGGAAGGAATTCCGTGTGGTCACTCCCCGATGTGTCGGCCGGGCCGCGCACCGTGTCCCCCTCCGGCCGGGAGGCCGTCACGGTGTACGGGGCGCCGTCTCATCCCGCGGCCTTCCTCTGCGCCGTCGCCCTGGGCCGCTCCCGCGCACCCGTATCGGTCCGGGGCGGCAGCAGCACGAGGTGTTCCTCCCGTACCAGACCGAACCGCAGCACGAGCCCGACGACGGCCTCCCGTTTGCCGTTGCGGCGGGCTTCCCTGCGGGGCTCGTACTCGGTCGGTGCGCTGATCCGCATCTTCTCGTCGGCGAGGTAGTCGATGTGCGAGCTGACGGCCCGGGCCGTCAGCCGGCCGCACGCGGCGTGCCCCTTGAGCCGTTCGACGATTTGGGGAGTGGTCGGCACCGCGACGGGTGACTCGTCACGCAGCCGCGGTTCGCAGAGCGCGACGAGGATGAGGAAGTAGAGGGCCGTCTCATCCAGGGAGTACGCCGTGACGGTGCGGCTTCCCCAATGCCCGTCCATGGCGTCCGGGTCCAGGTAGACGTGGTCGGGCGCGAACACCTGGAAGGCGACCGTGGTGTCGCGGCGGGTGGGCAGCACGACCCGCGAGAACTCGAAGGGAATGGGCGCTCCGGCTCGCCGTGGCGGCACCCGCAGATACTCCCCCGCCCCTTCGGGGTTCTCCACCAGATAGCTCTGCGTCGTACTGAGGTTGCTGAGCTGCCAGTGATCGTCTGTTACCCGGATCTCGCCCGCGAGCCGGGAGATGGCCTCGTCGTCGAGACGGAGCTCGACCGGAGTCGTCGCGGAACCCCGCCCGAAACGCGCCACCTCCCCCGGGCCCAGCCGTAGCGTCACCGCGTCACAGCACGGCTCACCCGCGGCTTCTCCCCTCGCCTGCGGCACATGGACCACTACCCCGCCCACTGTCCCCCCTCACTCCGCGTGACCAATCCTCGCTCAGGCCGAACGTTACACATCCTGAACAGCGGCCACGCCCGGGATTTGGCCGATTTCATGCCATCTGGGCAAGCGCGCGGGCGGTGCGCGGCTGCCGCGTCCGTGTGTGACGGGAGTTGACGGCTTCGCCGACCTCAACCATCACGTCCGCGACGTTGACCGGCACGCCTTTACCACGGAGTTCCGCGTGGAAATCGGCGAGGCGGGGCCGCTCGTAGGTGAGGTCGTCCGCACGCACCGCCTTCGCGATCACGCCCACGGCTTCCCGCATGCTCATGTCGCGTTCACCTGATGCTGGCCCTGATTCGGTGGTGGGCCCTGGCGGTGTCGATGGAGCGGCGCGAGTCACGGGAAAGGGGACTCGCGATACGAGACGGTCCCGCGGCCCGGTGGTGCGAGCGGTGGGCGAAGCCCCTCCCCGCAGAGTGTTCCTGCGAGTCGGGGCACGTGGAGGGGGCGGCAAGGCTTGAGAGATCCAGTCAATGAAGAAGTCCGGATGGCTCCTCGGAGTGGGACGGGGAGGGTGGGTCCGTCGAGGGCGATGAGCTTTCCCGGGCCCCGGCCGGACGGGCGGGTCAGCGCAGTCCGGCGAAGAGATCGTTCTCGGGTACGGCCACGCCGGTGGCGTCCTTGACACGTAGGAAGGTCTCTATACCCATCAACTCGCCGAACCTCTCCTTGCCCATCTTGAGGAAGAAGATGTTCTCGCCCTGGCTGGCGTGCGCGGCCAGCGCATCGAACTTCTGACCGCTGAATGCGGTGGTGTCCACCCACGTGGTGATCTCATCGTCGGGGAGGCCGATCTCGGCCATCGCGGCGGCCTCGGCAGGATCCGGCTCCGGCATGTCCTCCTGAAACTCACGCATGGTCTCCCCGAACCGCTGCATCATCGAGCGGGGCATCGTCGTCCAGTACACCTTCGGTGTCAGGGCGGTCATCTCCAGCGCGGCCATCGTGATGCGGTGGGCCTGGATGTGGTCGGGGTGGCCGTAGAAGCCGTTCTCGTCGTAGGTGACGACCACATCGGGTCGGTAGTGCCGCATGAGTTCCGCGAGTCGGGCCGCGCCTTCCTCCACGGGGGTCCGCCAGAAGGATCCGGGGGCGTCGTTGCTCGGCCAGCCCGTCATCCCGGAGTCGGCATAGTCCAGCATCTCCAGATCGCTGACCTTCAGGACGTCACAGCTCGCCTCGAGTTCTTGACGGCGCATCGAGGCGACGGCCGCCGGATCGTGGCCGGGATCGCTGGGCTTGACACCCCCTGGCCCGTCACCACAACCGCCGTCGGTACACGTCACGAGAACCGTGCGGATGCCTTCCGCCGCGTACCGCGCGAGGACCCCGCCGGTTCCGGTGGCTTCGTCGTCGGGGTGGGCGTGTACTGCCATGAGTGTCAAAGGCCGGTCAGTCATGAAAAACAGTCCTCCTGCAGAACTACGTCTTGGTCCGAGTGGGCCGTGGGCGTACCGCGATCCCGGGGCCCGGATCCTGGTGGGGCGGACGACCTCGTGGTCTCCGTGTTCCCCGCCCGCGCGGCGCCGGTTCCTCGGTTGCAACCGCGTCGGCCGGACCGGTTGTTCCCGGCGCGGCCGCTTGACCTTCCAGGCGTCGGGGTTTCAACGCTGACGAGGTACAGGCGCGACCTGCGCATCCCAGCGCCACGTCGGATCCGACTTCCAACCGGCACCAGCCATGAGATTCCGACACGAAACTTGAAACCCTACAGCGGTCCCGGGGCCCATTTCGCCGGGGCAGACAGGAAGGGTCCACGAAGGACTGGCCATGCGGGGGCGGGCCCGACGTCCTCGACTTCGTGGGGGAGCGCGGTGCGGCCAAGGAGCACCAGCCCAGGCTCGCCGGTGCCAACGACGCAGTCGTCCGCCGCCGACGCATGTCAGTAGACCCGGGATCTGGCGTCGGCTCGGTCGTCGCCGCCCACCGACTCGTGTCCCCGCTCCCGAGGCGCTGCCCAGTGGCTAATCTGACGCACTGTTAGGGCATTTGTGGCACGCGATACGGTGCGCGGGTTTTGAGAGGTCTAGACAAGCGAGTAGCACCAGGTCTCTGAACTGGGGCTTTCCGCGGAGCGGGTGACGAGAATCGAACTCGCGCTCTGAGCTACGGCGCACATCACCGTCACCAAGAGCAGATCACCGAGCTGGGGCCGTCCGCAGCGTTCGAGATGGCCGTACCGTACCCGCTCGGCGATCCGGAGCGGGCCGAGATCGGCCGGACCCTGCGGGATGCGCAGCGGCTGCTGATCGTGAGGGAGATGCGGGCGTCAATCCTGGAGGTCAGGCGGGCGCTGGAGTGAATCCGGCAGAACGTGGACCGGGACGACCTCGGGTCGAAGGAGCTCGGCAACCAGTGCAGCCAGGTTGAGCGGTGGTGGCGGATCCGGGACGCCCTGTACGGCCAGACGTGCGGCGCCCTGCACAGCGACGCGGTCACCAGGGACTTCAATTACGACCGGGCCGAAGCGGAGACCCTGTTTGAGATGACCGCGGCACTGCTGCGGAACGTGCCCGACACCACCACTATGAGGACCAGGGGACCGCCAGCGACCATGGCGCGGCGAAACCAGAAACCGCTGTATTGCAGCCCCCTACACCGCGTACCGACTGATTTCCCGTCCTGCTCACCACAGAGACGGGTCTGCCGCTGATCCATCCGTACGCTCCGGTGACGCCCGGCCACTACGTCACGCCCGGAACGGGCGGGCTGTCTCAGATCATGATGCAGCCGTTCTGCTGGGCGTTCCTCGAGGATGCCGTTGCGGCACCTGTCATCGCTCCTGTTGCCAAGACGGTCAAGCAAACGAGGGTGGTGACCGTCAGGATTTTGCGCACGCGCGAGGTTCCTTCCGTGTTGATCATGGAGCCGGAAGGGTATCAAAATATCGAACACGCGACACATTGGCAGATGCGAGTTCGAGATTTGTTCTATTCTTCTCGCGCTGCGGAACGGATCCCTGTTCCATACTCGCCTATGTGTTCGATATCATTCAGGCGTCGGCTAATTCTACGCGCATCAACACCGTCTCGGTGTCGAACTAATTCGAATGCCTGACGTAATGTCATGCGCGCTTCATCGATGTCTCCCGCCGCGAGTCGCACCTCCGCCAGCAGCGTCCGCGCGGCGGTTTCCTCGTCGACGTCATGGGTGCGGGTGGCGACAGCCACCGCTGCTCGCAGCCGGGCCGTCGCGGCGGCCACGCGGCCGTCGGCTAAGTCCGCGCGCCCGAGGCAGCGCAGTGCCTGGGCCTCGTGGTGGGCTGTTCCTATGTCCTGCGCGATCTTCAGTGCTTCGAGGAGATGTCGGACGGATTCCTCGACGCTCCCCAGTCGCCAGTACGCCTCGCCGATCCCGACCAGAGTCTCGGCCTGGCTCTTCCGGTCACCGAGCGACCGGAACTCCGAAAGCGTCTCACCGAACAGGACAAGAGCCGCTGCGGACTCACCCGACCCCGTGAGGGCTTCGGCCAGATTCCTGCGTACGGTCGCACGGTCGTATCGGCTTCCGTCGGCTTCCAGGAAAGATAGGGATACCTCGAACGAACGACGGGCCGACGCCAAGTCGCCGGCCTGCATCTGTAATTCCCCGATATTGTTGAGCGTCTGGGCGGATGCGGTCTCGTCACCCGCTTCCCGGAAACCTGCGAGAGCGCTGCGGAAATGCGCTAGTGCCCGATCACGTTCCCCGAGGAATAGCATAGTCACCGCTATATTGTTTCGGCTGCGCGCCTTGTCCCAGATATCACCCGAGAGTGACTTGATGGCGAGGGATTTCTGGAGCAGGACGAGAGCCTTGCGGTTCTCGCCGAGATGCCAGTTCAGCGTGCCAAGGACTCGTAGCGCCTCGGCCTCGGCAGGTCCGTCGCCCAGCGCACGCGCGAGCTCCAGCGTCCGCTCCCCCGCCTCCGCGGCCTCCGCGTAGCCCCCGATGCTCGCGTCCGCCGCACAAAGGCCGATCAGGGCACGGCAGAGTGCCAGCTCGTTGTCTTTCGTGCGGTCCCAGTGGACGACGGCATGTCGCAGGAGCTTCTTGGCATCCTGCCAGTAGCACTCCGCCTGCAGGAACCCCGCCAGGATGCAGGCGAGTTGGGCCGCCCGCTCGGGGGCGCCGTTGCGCCGGAGGTGGTCCTCGACGGCCAGGAGGTTGCCGCGTTCCGCAGCGAGCCAGGAACGCGCGGCGGCAGAGTCCGGAAAGGGCGGCGGAGGTGTCGACGGGAGCGGCGTCGGTGCGTCCAGCCGTACGCGGCGGGGATATGCCAGTCGGTCCGCGAAGCCGGCTGTCGTGACGTAGAAATCCGTCAGGCGAGTGACGGCCTGCCGACGTTCCTGCTCGCTGTCCTCTGAATTGGATAGACCATAGGCATATTCGCGAAGTAGATCGTGGTAGCGATAGCGGTCCGGTACGGGCTCCCTGAGCAGGTGACACGCCAGCAGGCCTTCGAGCAATCGCTCCGTCGTATCCTGCGGCAGACCCAGCAGGGCGGCTGCCGCGTCGGCGGTGAAATCGGGTCCGGGGTACAGCCCAAGACGGCGAAACGCGGCCCGTTGCTGCGCGGTGAGAGTCCGATAGGAGAGAGCGAATGCCCGCGTCATCTCCTGTTCCTGATCCGCGGTGCGAATCTCCGCCAGCCGCCCGGGACTTCGGGCGAGACGCTCGGCGAGGACGCCGAGCGTCCAAGACGTACGGGCCCGGAATCGATGCGCCACCAGTTCGATCGCTAGGGGGAGATACCCGCACAATCTTACGATCCGCGCGGTCTCAGCGATGTCGCGGGTGCGTTCCTCTCCCGCGAAGCCGCGGAAGAGTGTGATGGCGTCCTCCTTCGACAGGACGTCGAGCGGGACCGACAACGCCTGCGGGATACCGGTCAGATGTCGACGGCTGGCGATGATTGTCAGGGACGGTGACCCGCTTGGCAGCAGCGGGCCGAGTTGTTCGGGTCCGGTCGCGTCGTCCAGGACGATGACCACTCGGCGCTCGGCCAGCATGCTCCGCCACAGGGCCGTACGTCCTTCCAGCTCCGCCGGAATGGAGAAGGCCGGCGCTCCGAGCAGCCTCAGCAGAGTCGCCAGCGCCGCCCTCGCGGTGAGCGGTTCCTGGGCGGGTGAATGCCCGCGTAAATCGATATATAGCTGACCATCCGGGTACCTCTCGGCGAGCAGGTGGGCAGCGGCGACGACCAGGGCCGTCTTGCCGACACCCGCCATGCCGCTGACTGCTTCCACGGTGACGACCGATCCGCCGTGCGCGCCCTTGTCGGCGATCACCGAGCGCAGCGCCTGTAACTCCGACCGGCGCCCCACGAGCGACGGTTGCTGGGGCAGATTCCGGGGCGGCGGCACATCGGGCGGGAGTCCGGCAGGCACGGGCGCCTCAGGCACACCGGCAGCAGCCGTGAGCGGACTGGCCGTTCGCTCCGTACCGCCCCCGTGCGCCAGCTCACGTGCCGGTACTCGGGCCAGCACACCCTGGTGGATCGTGTTCAACTCAAGGCCGGGGAGCGCCCCGTACTCCGCCATTAGCGACTGCCGGACCCGCTGATGGACCCGGAGTGCGTCCGCGTACCGTCCGCTGCCGTAGTAGGCGAGCATCAACTGCCCGAGCAGGGTCTCATCCCCGGGATACCGCTCAACCAACGCGGACAGCTCGCCGACCTGTTCAGCGAAGCGCCCCAGCCGCAGTCCGGCTGCGATGCGTGACACGCTGGCGCTCAGTCGGGTCTCCGCGAGCGTTCGCCGTACGGTTGCCGCCCAGAACCCGGGCAGACCCGCCAGTGCCTCGCCCTTCCACAACTCCTCCGCACGGGAGAGGAGTTCGACCGCCCGCGCGTCACCGTCACTGGTGAACGCCGTGTCGACGAAGTGCTGGAAGCGCTGCCGGTCCACGGAGTCACGCGCGGTCCGGAGGATGTAGGTGTGCGCCCTGCTCACGATGGTGGGTGCGCCCGGTCCCGTACCGGCCGCCCGCAGCCGTCGGCGGATACGTGAGACATAGGTGTGCGCGTTTTCGCGAGCGCGTGCGGGAGGGTCGCCGTCCCAGAGTCGTTCCATCAGCTCGCTGATCGCGACAGGACGGCCCACATCAAGAGCGAGCGCGGCCAGTAACACCCGTTCTTTGTCCGATCCGAGCGTCAGCCAGTGCCCGTTCAGCCGAAGCCCCACCGGTCCGAGAATCTGGAATTCCACCAGCGCCCCCGCTGGTCCGTCGGATGGCTCACAAGCATGACATCACGCGGCGAATCCCGCCATACACCGTTGCCATACTTGGCGCGATCCGTTCTTATTCCTGATGGTCATTCCAAGCCGTGCCGGGGTAGGACCCGAAAGAGTCCGTGTAATTGGCAATCGATCTGCGGGGGCGGATGGATGTGTGATTCGAGTGCGGCCTCGCAAGGGCCCCACAGGAATGAGATCAGTGGCGAGGCGAGACTGTACGGACCCACCGTCCAGGCCCGTGAGGTGCACGGCGGCATTCATTTCCACCACGCGCCGGCCGCGCCCACGCGGCCCGCGCCACCGCGCCAACTGCTGGCCGTCCCCGCCCACTTCACCAACCGGGAAGGGGATCTCGCGTCGCTGAATGGTCTTCGTGACACGGGACTGCCGCTGATCGTCGTCAGCGGTCCGGCAGGAATCGGCAAGACGACCCTGGTGTCTAAATGGCTGCGTTCGCTGAGCACGGAATTCCCCGACGGGCAGCTGTACGCGGACCTGCGTGGGCACTCGGCGGGTGGGCCGGTGGGGCCTGCGGAGATCCTTGGCCAGTTCCTCCGGGCACTGGGCGCCGGGCCACCGTCCGCGGACGCGGTCGAACTGGCGTCCCTATGGCGGTCCTTCACCGCCGACCGGCGGATCGCGGTCATGCTGGACAATTCTTTCACGGCCGCCCAGATCCGGCCGTTGCTGCTCGGCGGTCCGGGCGGCCTCGTGGTCGTCACCAGCCGCCGCAGGCTGACCGGCCTGCGTATGGAGGGAGCGGGCTTTCATCAGCTCGACGCGCTCGGTCCGGCCGCCGGTGTCGAACTGCTCACCCGTGGGATCGGCGCGGACCGCGTCGCGGGCGAACTCCCGGCGGTCCGCCGCCTGGTGGCTCTCTGCGCGGGCCTTCCGCTCGCGGTCTGCCTGGCGTCTGCTCGGCTCGCGACACGGCCGAGACAGTCGGTGGGGGCGCTTGCCGACGCCCTCGCCCGGAACGCGGGCGGTGGCCGACTGGCCGCCCTCGAAGTGGAAGGGGAGACCTCGGTGCACAAGGCTCTGGACGCGTCATACGCGGTGCTGAGCGAGGGGGCCGCGCGCCTGTACAGGACGCTCGGTCTGCTCCCTGTGCGTACCTTCGACACGATGATCGCCGCGGCATCCTGCGGTGAGTCGCCGGAGTGGGCGGAGCGCCGACTGGACGAACTGGTCGAGGCGAACCTCGTGGAGGACGTCGGCCCGGAGAGCTGTCGCTTCCATGATCTCGTACGGATCCACGCCCACGACCGCGCCCGGGAGGACGACCCGAGCGCGGCCCGCGAGGAGGCGCTGCGGCGATTCTGCGACTGGTGCCTGCGCACGGCGACGGCGGCTCAGGAGCGGCTGACCCCGGTGCAGTTCACGCTGCCCAGGACTTACGTTTACCGGTCGGATCTTCCGCTGCCGTTCGCTGATGACGTCGCTGCGCTCGGCTGGCTCGACTCCCATCGGACGCAACTGCTGGGTGCCGTAAGGCTCGCGGCGAACAGTTACTGGTACGACACGAGTTGGATGCTCGTGGACGCGCTATGGCCCCTTTTCTTGCGATTACGCCATTACGCCGAGTGGATCGAGGCGCACGAGATCGGCCTGGAGGCTGCCCGACAGGCCGGGAACAAGGCGGCCGAGCGCCAGATGCTCAACTCCGGGGCCATCGGCCTGGGGGCCGCCGGCCGTACAGAGGAGGCCGCCGCCTGGTATCGGGACTCCCTCCAGGCCGCGCGCGAAGCCGGGGACGTACGGGACGAGGGCCAGGCGCTTCTGGGCCTCGGCGCGTGCCATCGCGAGGCCGGGCGGCCCGCCGATGCCGTGATGTACCTGAACCGGGCGATCTCCGTGTGGGAGGGCTGCGGTTACCCGCGAGGCGCGGCTCTCGCCCGTACCACTCTCGGCGAGATCGCCCTCGCGGCGGGCGCCGCGAACGAGGCGGTCGACTGCTTCACCCGGGCCCATGCCGCGATGGTGGTGGTGAACGACCCGCATGACGCCGCGCGGGCTCTCGCCTTCCTGGGCCGCGCCGGTGTCCGGGCCGGCGCGTACGCGGAGGGCGTGGCGAGGATGAACGAGGCGCTGGCGGTCTTCACCGGGTCAGGAGCGGCCTTCTGGCAGGCGCGCACCCTGGAGATGCTGGGTGAGAGTGCCGCGGAGCACGGTGACGCGACGGCCGCGGAGGATTTCCTCGCGCGGGCCCTCGCTCTGTTCGCGACCACGAGCCCCGCCGACGCGCGTCGGCTCGGCGGGGACGGGCCGGCAGGGTGAGACCGGGCCGTGGTCGACGGCCCAGTCCCGGTGGGTGGTCGGACTTGTGCTGCTCAGTGGGACGGTGCGTCGTGGGCGTACGGCCATTCCCGCAACGAACGCCCCGCCACCAGCCAGGCGTGCAGGCACGACGGCAGCAACGACTGCTTTGCGGAGGCTTGATACGGCCGGTAGGGGCCGTACGGTACGAGGACCACCGACCGGTCGGAGCCGCCGACCACGGCCCAGCCGCTCGCGCCTCTGGCACCAGCACCGGCCAGGGGCACTGCGGCGATGCCGCAAGCCGGGTGGGCCGAAGTGAGCTCCGCCAACCGGTGCAGTGCGTCGACGGCCGAGTGCGCCCGGCTTCCCTGGAGTACATCCGCGCAGTCCAGCAGGGAGCCGTCCCGGCAGGCGTCCACGTCCACGACGAGGTGTTCGTCGATGACCGATGTGCCGTGGTTACGGTCCGCAAGGCTCAGCCGCACTTCGAACGATGTGTCGGTGCAACGCGCGTGCAGCACATCCGGAAAGGGGCTCGCCTCGACTACGACGAAACGCTTCACGCCGACGCCTCCCCGTGTACCGACGCCCACGCGGCCAGCGGTAGTGGCGGCGGCTCCGGCAGCGGGACGGTCACCGGCTCGTGCGCGGGCTGGCCCATCCCCAGGAGCCCGTACATCAGCCTGCGCATGTTTCGGTTGAAACGGCCGGGCTCCGACGTGATGCGCGACCTGATCGCGGCGTACTCACCGGGACGGTACTCCCTGGCCGCGTAGTCGAGTTGGTCCACCAGCGGGTGGGTGGGGGACAGCGTCGGCGCCTGGGCGGCGAGGGCTGCGGCGGGCGACGACGGATTGATCTCCGGCTCCGACGATGTGGCCAGCAGCATCGGCGCCCCGGTGAGAGTCCCGTAGAGAGTGACCGAGCCGTGATCACCGATGATCCAGTCCGCAGCGATCAGGACACTGCGCCAGTCCGCCTCAGGTGGCACGACCCCGATTCCCAGTTGACCGCACCGTGCCAGCCACGACCTGACTTGATAAGCGCCGTGCCCTGCCCACACATTGGGGTGGACGAGCAGGGCCGTACGGTAGCGCGCCGCTGGCAGCTCGCCGATCAGCCGTGGCAGTAGCGCGTCGAACCGGCCGAAGGACGAGTGTGCTCCCCAGGTTGAGACCGCGACGACGAGTTTCTGTCCTTCGGTGAGCCCGAGCGCGCGGCGGTACGCGGCGCGCAGCGGCAGGCTGGCGGTGATCCGGTCGTGTACGGGATCGCCGGTTACGTGTGTCAGCGGGAGTGCCTCCGGACAGTCGCGCGCGAGCTCGCGCAGCTCGGCGTGGTGCGGCACGACCACGGCGGCCGGCAGCCGCCCACCGGGCATGAGGTCCTGCCTGCGCAGCCCTGCCACGCCTGCGTTCGCTCCCTCGATCACCCGCTTCAGGTAGTTGGCTCCGTGCGGCAGCGTGATCAGCGGCGCGTCTATGTACTGCACGCCGCGCGGCCCGGCGGCGAGGGCGAGATCGAAGGGCATGCGAGTCGCCTGGTCCCACGGCAGCACCACGCTTCCCAGCCTCGCGAGGAATGCGGGCACGTCGTCGCCGAAGGCATGCGGCGGTGCCGTGAAGACGACCTGGAGCCTGAAGTCGGCTTCCAGCAGGGAAAGAACGTCGAGCAGTCGTTTCCCGTACGTCATGGTGTGGACCACCGCGAGTACCTTCTTACGCCCCACCAGTGTCAGCCACTGCCGTGACTCAGCCACGTTCGCCTCGATGGTGCCCGTCTCGAACCTGCTCGCCTCGGTCGTACTCGATCCGGTCGTACTCAACGCCGACATGGCGTCCCCCTGTTGATTCTCTCCGAGTTTCACGAACTGCTTCTGCCGACGGGATGCCCGGCAGGGGGGACGGAAGGCTCGACGAACCCTTGCGAGAACCTTGCAGCGTTCTGCGGGGCAGCTGACAGCGCTGTGGGCGCTAGTCGGTGGAGCCAGTCCAGTGCGGTTCCTCGGCGAGGATGTCCGTGTTCTGGTCCATGCGGGACATGGTGAACACGATGCCGAAACCGTCGCTCTTGGTCAGCGCGTACTCGGTGGTGAACTTGCCGGTCTTGCCCGGGGCGAGCCAGTCGGCCATCATCCGGGCCCATTCTCGGTGGAGATCGCTTCCGTCGTACCGCCGGTGGAGGCGCTTTGCGCGTCATAGCCCAACGCGTCGAGGTCCACGGGCTTCCTGGACCCGTTGGCGATGTCGTACGAGAAGCGGAGGCGATGAATGCCTTATATCGCTCGCCCTCGGGTGAGGCGTTTCCCCTCCTTGTTCCGACCCTCTGCCTTGTGGGGGACGCGTGAGTAGTGACGGCTCGACGTCTAGTAGTTGTGAGCGGCTTGAGTGGGAGAGCGTTGCGGAAGATGACCGATGGCGCCTGGGCGGTAGGGTCGCGGACTCCGTTGTTGTACGGCGGTGATCGACCCCCGGCTCCTCCGCTTCCGGCTCCTGCCCAAGGCGTCCAGCGAAGGTGACGGAATTCGGGGGTGAGGCTGGCAGGGCGCCGGCCCCACCCCCGCAGCTGTGTAGTGCAGTTCGTACGCATTGTGATTCAGTATTCAAGACTGTTCGATGGGACCCTGCTTTCGGGGCAGCGCCCAGCGACCCAATCTGCTCGAGAGGTCAGCTATGCCTGGGCAGCTTGGTTTCCTGAGCGCGTTTGCTGATGGAGTTCTGTCGCTGCTACCCACTGGTATCCGAGGGCCCTGATGCGCTGCCCTGCTGTGTGGACGCTGGCCGTGCAGCGGTAGCGCTGCTCAGAGCGTTGAAGTACGCCGATCCGGGAAGAAGTCAGGAACTCGATGGCTTCCACGACCGTGCCCTCGTGGACGCGGTACCCACGAGTCCGAAGCTCGCGTCGGATCGACGTGAGATCGAGCCAGCCCCCCTCCTCCAATGGGTCCTCTGCTTCGGCATTCAAGATGTCGACCAGGGCGTACTCGAGTCGGCTGCGCATGCCCTGGGCCTCCCAGTACCCGCGCATGGCGTCGCCTCGCTGAGCTGCCTTCAGGGCTGGGTCAATCAGGGGCGCCAGTTGAGCCAGGGTGAGCGGCGTCTGCTCCTGGCGACGGACGACTTCGGCCAGCAGCCCGGTATCGATCACGGCAATGGCGGGATCGTCGTCGGCTTCCTTGAGCATGCGACGTTCGAAGCCCGGCCCGATGAGGAGGTGAATGTGTGCCCCGACCTCCGCTCGATGTTCCGACAACCCGAACAACGGCTGGTCCCTGACCGGACCAGTGGCCGAAGTCTTCGCCTCGATGGCCAGGATCCGCGAGTCCGTACCGACACCGAATCGCACGTGGCCGTCCACCGCTCCGGGGCCGCCCACGTGCTGGCCCGGCATACCTAGGTAGCCCAGCGCGACGACGGCGGCCTTCTCCAAGCGCTTGGGGTTCGCGCTGTCCCGTGCGGCATCCTCCAGCACCGCCGCGATGTGCGAACCCGGGGAAACGGATTGGTGAGTGGTGCCGGAAGGGCTGTCGCCGTGGTGGTTTTCGGTGGTTCCGTCGGACGGAGCGCGACCCGCGGCGTCGTTCGGCTGGAAGCTGGGCAGCGACTCCTTGAACGCTCGCCCAAGAGCCGTCGTACGGTAAGTGGTCTGCGAGAGCCGGGTGACGAGCCCACAGGCATCCAGCAGGTTCAGACGGGTATTGACCGCGCTGCGGGACAGAGGTTTCCCGCGGTTGGGAAGGTAAAGTGAACTGCGTTCCGTAAGCGTGCCGGTCGTGGGTCGAACCGTCTGGTCAAGTTCTCCCAGCACCTCACCGAAAAATGCGATCGTGGAATGAACAGTGCGTGCAAGGTCCAGCGGTTCGCCCGACTCGACCCAAGCAAGGGCAGCTGGCGTGGCGGTCCAGCTCTCGGATGACGTCCGCTGAATCAGCCCGAGTGCTTTGAGGGTGTCCTTGGCCGTTCGTGCCGTGGCCGCAGTTTGGGCCTTGGGGAAGGTGCTCTGTACGAATCGCACGAAGTCCGCGTCACTGACCGACGGAATGGCCGCCTCGGTTAGCATCTGCAGTGCATCCAGCGTCCCGCCGCTAGCAGCGGCTCCCGGAATATAGAGATTCGCGCCGTCTGCCCTCTCCTTGAGGCCGGCTTCGTCGAGCTGTTCGACAAGCCCGGCGATGGCTCCGGGTGTGGGGGCGAGCTGTACGACGGTGTTGGTCTCGTCGGGATCGGGCCCTCCCAGCGCGATGGTCGCCAAGACGCGCCGGCCCGCTGCTGTCAGGTGGACTTTGCGGTCGAAGAGTTCGACCATTCCCGTGACAGCGAGCCACCCCGTGCGATCACGCACAGGGGCCGGGGTCTCCCACCGCAGAGCAAACTGTTCGCGGGCCAGCTCCAGGAGCTGCTCATATGTACGAGGCCCCGAGGATAGGGCGTCCATGGCTTCACCCACGAACCTGACGTTGCAGTGGAGCGCTTGCACGAGTACGGCAGGGTTGCCACTTTGCTGCCAAGCGACGGCAGCGGCACTGGGCATAACCGTCGCCCCTTCGCGAGAGAGCAGTCCGGCGCGGACGAGCCGCTGAAGCTGGTGCCGGTTCAGTCCACCGGTCCGAGGCAGTGACACCTGATCGCTTGAGGCTGGCTCTCTGTTGGCGGACAGCTCCTTGATCAGCGCGTGAAGTGTGATGAGCCAGGTCGACCTTGAGCCTGGCAGCACTGGCATACCTGTTGATCGTTCCGCCCACGCCCGGGGGCGTATGAGGTTCCCCATGGCTATGCACGCTACGTTCATCATGGCGGCGATGGAGCAATCTTTGGAGAAATTTCTGACGGGAATCGCAGGAGTCATTGTGTGCATCGAGTCGACCCTGGCTTCTCGGGCTGAACACTGCTCATCGGGTGATCGGGTGATCGCAAGGCCCGTGCGGGTGAGCAGGAGAGCATGCTTTCTGTCTCCGTCCTCGGTCGGCTTCCCATGTGCCGCCCGGCATTCAACCTGACGCACCCGAGGGAATTTATGGAACGCGAGTGGCACGGTGACCCAGGAAGGTCTAGACAACAAAGAAGCCCCGGGCCGGCCCGGGGCTTTCCATGGAGCGGGTGACGAGAGTCGAACTCGCGCTCTGGGTTTGGGAATCACCCGGTATTGCGGAGGCTTGCCCACCTCTGAACTGCGGGAAACGAGCCGCTGGGGGCGTGCCGCAGTGGCCTCGTCCCGGGGCTCTGCTGACCGCCGTCTGCTGTCCTGACCGGCACGTAGTGGCACGCCCACGCCGGGTGGTCGGCTGAGACGAGGGTGGTCGGCCGGGGGCTGAGCAGGACCGGCCGCGCCCTGCCCGGTGCGATGCCTGCCGCCCTGCGGCGGCGGGCGGTCAGCTCTGTGCGGTGTTGTCGCCCGTCTGCTCGGCGCCCTCGGCTGCGCCTGTCTTCTCGCGCATCTTGCGTACCAGCTCTGCCTTCTGATCGGCGGCACCCTTGCGGTCGAGGTTGCGGTGCGGGCCGTTGTTCTGCCGTTCGGCGCGGGACAGCCTCTTGCGCTGGCCGCCACCCATGCCCACGGGGTTGTTGATGTTCTTGCTCACGGTCATGGGTTCTCCCGGAATGATGTGAAGTGATCTACGGATTCATCGGTGGGGACGGGCGTGGCGACGTCGAGGGGCGTCACCAGGGTCCCGTCACGCTCTCACTCGTAAATCGGCGTCTGGAAGAACATGACAAAGACGTTACCCGGTTCCGCCGACCCCGCTCGCCAAGCCTTTCGCCGCCCCGTGCGACGGAAACGGGAAGAACGCACGCAGGGCCGGCTGCGGGTACAGGGCCTCGGCCCGTTCGGTGTCGCCCGGCCTGATCACCGGTGAGCGTGGTCAGGCGGGCTGATCGCGCCGAACTGTGAGCGGGCACGCGGCGGGTACGGCGACCCGTAAGAGGTTGAGACAACAAGAGAGCCCCGGCCCGCTGGCCTGGGGCTTTTCTGTGGAGCGGGTGACGAGAATCGAACTCGCGCTCTGAGCTTGGGAATCCACGGCGCCTAAGAACTCCACGCGTACCTGACCAGGGGTTATTTGAGCGATGAGCTGTGCTGGAGTCGGCTGGATTGACCGCTTCTGACCTTGGTGGACCGCACTGAAGGGCTGGGATGGGGCTGGGCCTGGATCGGTTCGGGGACACCCGCACCGGTAGCCAGGCATGAGCACCTACGTCGGCGGCCCATCGCATCCGTCCCGTGAGGCGGGCCGAGAGCTCGCGTAAGGACCGGCGGTCAGCAGTACGCCGACATGGCGGATCTGAAGCAGTTCAGTGAACCGGCCGGTCTCGCCTACACCGAGGAGGTCACGCTCGACTTCGAATCGGTGACCGGGATGCCGCCGATTGCCGTGCCGGTCGGCCAGTACGTCGAGGTCCTCCGCGGCGCCTTCGCGCCCTTCTTGGCCACCCACCACGTCATCAGCGGCCATGTCATCGACCTCGACGGCGACATCGCGAAGATCCACACACACATCCGTGCCGAGTACTGGCTCCCGGAGGAGGCCGCCGACGACGGGCCCAATCGCCGGCTGGTGGTCGGCTTCTACGACAATGAGGCGGTACGTACGGCCGACGGCTGGCGGCTCACTCGCGTAAAGCTCATCTCGAAGTACCGGGAGAACGCGCAACTTGCCGCTGCGGGGCAGGCGGGCCAGCGACAACCCCGGCGCTCGGAAAGCCGCCGTGCCTGGTGGAGGCCCCTGACCCCCGTTGCCGACCACGCCCACCAGGCCCTGCCTGCCGTGACTGCACCACCGGATCGGCGCGGTGCCTCGGAGCCGGTCGTCGTACCCGACGACGGCCGCCCTCTGGAACCGAGGAGCTCGGCGGGCGCTTCGCAGCGTGCCGAGTGACACTCCTCCCTGTACCGCACAGACCTCCGCGCATGGCCTTGGGGCTACTTGGTCGCGTCCGGAGGCAGGAAGCCGTGCTCGGACAGGTCGAACCAGTTTCCCTCCGGGTCGATCGCCCGGTACTCAGCAAACGGCCGGTTGCCGCCGCGCAACATGGGCCGAGCGACGCCATGCCCCGTCATCCGGTCCGCGACGCGGGCGACATTCGGCACCTCGAACCCGAAGTGGTTGAACCCGGCCGGTACATCCCCGTCCAGACGCTGCTGGATGAGCGCCAGGTTGATGTAGCCGTCGGTCATGAACCGACTGCCGTCGGGGTCCTGGTGAAACTCCTCCATCTGGAGTGTCCCGTGATAGAAGGCGGCGGCAGCGGCGGCGTCCTGGACGACGAGGGCTACATGCCTGAGGCGGGGCCGGTTCACTTCTGTTCCTCCCGGGGAGCTGTGACGGTCATGTTGTGGAAGGCGATGATGCGGTGGCCTGACCCGTCACCGGCCACCACCGCCTGCGCGTGCGTGGTGGGTCCGTCCGGCTCGATCGTGGTCACCGCATGGACCAGCGTCAGTTCACCACCGACCGGACGCACCAGCCGGATGTCGGGGATCAGCCGGGTGTTCCTGAGGGGACCGGCGAAGAGACGGGCGTGCCCGGCCACCACCGCAGCGCGCCCCCGCAGTTCCTCTCCGCGCACAGTCACGAATTCGACGTCCTCGTCGAAGACCGCGCCGAACGCCTCGGCGTCACCGCGTCGCCACCCGTCGGCCATCGCCCGCCACAGGGCGCGTACACCGTCCATGTCGTCGTCAGCCATTGTCGCCTCCGCCTTCCGGCAGGGCGCTCTCCACCAGCCGGTGCACACGCAGCGCCAGTTGCCGGCACTCCGCGTCCCACGCCGACAGGGCGTAACCGTGCGCCCCATGTCGACGCTCCACATAACAGACGGCGTTGACCGGCCAGCCGCTACTGCGAAACACGTATCGGTCCATCTCGGTGGGGCACTCGTCCAGCGTTTGAGTACGGGCCTGTGCGGGGCCGAGCCGGTGCCAGTCGGGGTGCATGTGGACCGAACCCAAGACATCCAAGCCCCGGCGGTCTGCATCGCGCGTGATGCGGAGCAGGTCCGCCGGGTCCAGCCACCACGCGCGGACCGCGTTCTCGTAGGCCGCTCCGAAGCGCGGCACGATCGTTGTTGCGAATTCCTGGCGCGCGCTCGGGTCGGTGGTGCGGACGTTGCGCCCGAACGCCACGTCGTGTACCAGCCAGTCACCATCCGCCGCCGTTCCCAGCAACACGGCGAAACACGGCACCGGATCGTTCTCGGTGATGTTCGCGTATTCGCGTACGGCCGCCGTGAGAAAGCGGTGCAGCGCGGGCTCGGAGAATAGTACGGAGGAATTCTCCGGTAAGCGTGCGATTTTGTCACTCGTGGTCCTGGTATGCGTCAGCATGGCACTCGCCTTAAACGGAAAACGGCTCTTCGAAGGTTGGTCTCCGACCGTGCCACCCGACGCGGAGGCGCGGCAACAGACAGATGGCCGGGTAGGCGCCCGAAGGGCCGCAATTATCGACCACTGTCCCGTTTCGGAGCCCTATCGCATTCGGCGATAACACTTCTGTCCCCGCAGTCCGCGACCGCCGTACGATCCAGCCATGCGTCTGGAGATACGACATCTGGATCTGGTTCTCGCCATCGCCGAGGCGGGCAGCCTGCGACGTGCTGCCGCCCGCCTGCACCTCTCCCAGCCCGCGGTGTCGGCGCAACTCAAACGCATCGAACAGCACGTGGGAGGCGAACTCTTTGTCCGCCTCCCGGACGGTGTGGTGCCTACCCTCGCGGGCACCCTCTTCGTCCGCGACGGCGCCCGCATCCGGACGGACCTGGAGGAGCTGACCCGCACGGTCCGCCGCGCCCTCCACGCCGACGCGGCAACGCCGGTGCGTGTCGGCGGAGTGCCTGCGCAGCAGTTCAGCCTGCTGATCAGGGCGCTCGCTGTCCTGCTGCCCGAACGCGGCACGACCAGCCGTACGGTGCGGCGCACCGACACCGTCACCGGGCTGCTCGCCTCCGGTGAGCTCGACGTGGCGGTGCTGCGCAGGTTTCCCGGCACATCCGTGACGCTGCCGCCCGGAATCGCGTACCGGGTCCTGCTCACGGAGCCCATCTTCGTCGGGGTGTCCCTGGACCACCGCCTGTCCGGCGCCCGGCGGATCGCCCTGAACGACCTGGCGGACGACGTCTGGGTGATGCCGCACCCGGACGACAGCGGCATGAACGGCTACGTGGCCGATACCTGCCGACGTACGGGGTTCGAGCAGCGCGTCGGGCACATCACCGACGAGGCGCACATCGCCTTCGCGCTGACCGCGGCCGGTGACGCGGTATGCGTGCTCTACCCGCTGGGCAAGGCGCGCGAGTCGCTGGCCACTCTCACCCTGGCCGGTGACCCGCTGGTCCGCGACCTCGTGCTGGCCTGGCGCACCGATTCCCCGGTCGCCCCCGCCGTGGACGCGCTGTGCGCGCACATCTCGGAGGGTTACCTCGCCCTTGTTGAGGCCGACGACGTGTATGCACAATGGTGGCAACAAGGCGGGGCCGAACTGGCTGTGCCGTAGGAGGATTTCGGAGGAATTTCGGTGCCGGTCCGAGGGCTCAATCACGCGGTGCTGTGGGTGCGCGACGCGGACGCCAGCACCCGTTTCTACACAGAAACCCTCGGACTCCAGGTGGTCGCCGAATCCGGAGACGCCCCTCGGAAGGCAATTTTTCTCCGGGCACCGGAATCCGACAATGACCACGATCTCGGCCTGTTCGGCATCGGCGCACAGGCCGAAGAGACGAAGGCCGGGCGGGGCGAGACCGGCCTTTACCATATTGCCTGGGAGGTCCCGACACTTGGCGACCTGCGCATCGTCGCCGAGCGGTTGTCCAAACGCGGAGCCCTGGTCGGCGCCACCGACCACGGCACCACCAAGGGCGTCTACGCCAAAGACCCGGACGGCCTGGAGTTCGAGGTCTGCTGGGTGGTACCCCCGCACCTCGTCGACGGCGAGGCCCGCGCTCGACGTGGCGAACTTGACATCGATGCCGAGATCGTCCGCTACGGCGCCACCACACAAGGCGCCTGTGCCCGTACTGCCCCCCGCACGCCCATCCGACCGGGGTTCGCCTGACGGGCTGCCCCGGAGTCCTGCTCCACCGGAGCCGGGACGGAGGAGAAGGGAGTGGGCGCCCCGGACAGCCGCAGGGTCGGGGGCTGCCCGGCTGTCCACCCGCGGATACGTCCGTTCGTCTGCTCGGTGTCTGCCCGCAGCCGCTGATCGACACTCCGCCGGAATCGCCCGTCGCATCGGCAGCCCTGCTGACTGCGGGCCGACGCCCTCCTTGGCTCCCCCGATCTCGAAGGCGTCCCCCGTTATGTTTTTCGCGGTCCTGCAATGGGGCCGCTGGCCTCCGGGCCCGGTATGACTGTGTCCCCTCTGTCGAAGGCATGACCTGGGGGGT
>NZ_JBIVMZ010000023.1:0-69128 GCF_044753355.1 Streptomyces sp. NPDC088400
GGGGGGGGGGGGGGGGTTTGGGGGGGGGGGGGGGGGGGGGCCGGGGGGGGGGGGGGTGGGGGGCGGGGGGGGGGGGGCCCCCCCGGGCCGGGGGGGGGGGGCCCCCGGGGGGGGGGGGCGCCCCCGCCGCCGGCTCAGATGCCCGCGAGTGCCTGCTCGATGATGTCCAGGCCCTCGTTCAGCAGGTCCTCGCCGATCACCAGCGGCGGCAGGAAGCGCAGCACATTGCCGTACGTACCGCAGGTGAGGACCAGCAGGCCCTCCGCGTGGCACGCCTTGGCGAGCGCGGCGGTCGCCGCGGGGTTGGGCTCCTTGCTGTCCCGGTCCTTCACCAGCTCGACCGCGATCATCGCGCCGCGGCCGCGGATGTCGCCGATGATGTCGTACTTCTCCTGAAGCGCCGAGAGCCGGCCCTTCATGACCGTCTCGATGCGACGGGCCTTCGAGGCGAGATCCAGCTCCTTCATCGTCTCGATGGAGCCGAGCGCGGCGGCGCAGGCCACCGGGTTGCCGCCGTAGGTACCGCCGAGCCCGCCCGCGTGCGCGGCGTCCATGATCTCGGCGCGGCCGGTGACGGCGGCGAGCGGCAGGCCGCCCGCGATGCCCTTGGCCGTGGTGATCAGGTCCGGGACGACACCCTCGTCCTCGCACGCGAACCACTGGCCGGTGCGGCAGAAGCCGGACTGGATCTCGTCCGCCACGAACACGATCCCGTTGTCGTTCGCGAACTTCGCCAGCGCGGGCAGGAAGCCCTTCGCCGGCTCGATGAAGCCGCCCTCGCCGAGCACCGGCTCGATGATGATCGCGGCGACGTTCTCGGCGCCGACCTGCTTGCTGATCTGGTCGATGGCCTGGGCGGACGCCTCGGGGCCGCAGTTCTCGGGGCCGGTCGGCCAGCGGTAGCCGTAGGCGACCGGCACGCGGTAGACCTCCGGGGCGAACGGTCCGAAGCCGTTCTTGTACGGCATGTTCTTCGAGGTCAGCGCCATCGTGAGGTTCGTACGGCCGTGATAGCCGTGGTCGAACACGACGACCGCCTGGCGCTTGGTGTACGCACGCGCGATCTTCACGGCGTTCTCGACGGCCTCGGCGCCCGAGTTGAACAGGGCGGACTTCTTGGCGTGGTCGCCCGGGGTCAGCTCGGCGAGCCGCTCACAGACCTCGACGTACCCCTCGTACGGCGTGACCATGAAACAGGTGTGGGTGAAGTCGGCGAGCTGGGCGGAGGCACGGCGTACCACGGCCTCGGCGCTGGCGCCGACCGAGGTCACGGCGATCCCGGACCCGAAGTCGATGAGGCGGTTGCCGTCCACGTCCTCGATGACCCCGCCGTCGGCGCGGGCGGCGAAGACGGGCAGCACGGACCCCACACCACCGGCGACCGTGGCGGTACGGCGGGTCTGCAGCTCCCGCGACTTGGGGCCGGGAATGGCGGTGACGATGCGGCGCTCCTGCGGGATAGCGGTCATGAGGGGCTCCTGGGGGTGTTTCGAGGTCTTTCTCCGCAGGCTAGGGGCGCGGAAGGGGAGCGAGCATGCGCCGTTGGGGAGTGGTGGGGGCGTGTCGTTGTCCGTGGTGGACATGGCGCCGGAAGCGCCTCGCGCAGTCCGGGGCCGGCAGACGCCGGTGCGGAGGCAGCAACACCCCCGCGTGCGCGGGACGGTTGGGCCACCCGCTGATGTATTGCCCGCGCAATACATTAGGCGGGTACAACAAGGCGGACGGACTGCGCAGGGGGCAGGGATTCATGGACACCGACGGCACGCAGGACGCACGGGACGCACGCGCCACGCCTGTGCCGCGCCCGGCAGGGCCACCGCCTCCCATGCCGTCCTCGGCGCCTTTCGAGGCGCCCGCGGCTTCCGTACCGGCGCCCGGCCCTCCTCCCGCGCCGGAGCACGCGCCCTCCACCGGGCCCACGCTCCGCGAATGGCTGCACGTGCCCCGGATCGCGGACGCGCCGGGGACCTGGGCCTACGGGCACCGGCCACGGCCCCCGGAAGAACCGGAGCGTACGCCGACGCGGCAGCTGATCACAGGCGCCCTGATCTCGTTCCTGGCGGGCCTGCTGCTCTGGTCGCTGCTGTGGAACGGCTATCTCGGCAGCTTCTGGGTCTGGCCTCTCATAGTGCTCACGCCCGACTCCTGGCCCGGGACGGAGACCGGTGTCATGGCCGATCACGTCTACTCCGCGTTGGTGATCGGCATCATGGCGGTCGTCTTCGGACGGCTCGGCCGGTGGCCCGAGCTGGCCGGGCGCGTGGTGGGACGTGGCCCCGGAAGCCTGCCGAAGGAGACGCTCCCCCCGCCCCCGGAGCCCGAGGACGACCCCGCCGAGTGGCCCGAGCTGCGGGCGGCGGGGCAGGGCGATGTCGCCGCGCGGCTCGCGTCCGAGGTACGGGACGGCCGGATGAACGATGTCGACTACGCCAGGATCCGCCGCGCCTGGCACTCCGTACGGGCCGATCCCTCGCGGCTGACCGCGTTCGCCGAGGCCGTACGGGGCAACGGCGCCGCCGCCTGCGTCCACCCGTCGAACAAACGCGACCTGCCCGTCCGCGCGGCCCGGCACGACCTGTTCGTCCGGCAGGTCCGGCTCGGCACGGTCCACGACGGGGAGCGCACCCCGTATGCCCGTCGGGGCACCGGTCTCGCGCTGGATCCCGTCCTGCTGGGGACCTCGCTGCTGGCTGTCGGCCCGCCCGGAGCGGGCAAGACGCGCGCCCTCGTCCGGCCGGTCGTCGAGTCGCTCTCGCTCCAGGCGCTCGCGGGGCAGGCCGCCGTCATCGCCGTCTGCGCCAGCGGCACCCAGCTGGGCCCCGACGACGCCTATGACGTCGTCGTCGGGATCGGCCATCCGGAATCGGTGTACGACCTCGATCTGTACGGGGGCACGAACGACCCGGACGAGGCCGCCGCCGTACTCGCCGAGGGCCTTGTCGGCGACCTCACGGACACCGACAGCCGCCGGGCCACCACCGCGCTCGCCCAACTGCTCGGCCCGTTCCGTGCCGCGCACGGCCGACTGCCCGCCATACCGGAGCTGCGCGAGCTGCTCGACGGTGAGCCCACCGCGCTGGCCGCTCTGCGGGAGGCGCTCGACACCGACGGGCACCACTCCATGCGGCGTGAACTCGACGCGCGCGAACGGCAGTCGGGCGCGGCCGGAGACCCGGGGCGGGCGCTCGCCGACCGGGTCGCGCTGCTCGACCGGCCCGCGTTCACCGGTTTCTTCGACACCAGCGGCCGCACCCGGCCGTTCTCCCTGCGCTCCCTGGAACATCCGCTGCGGGTCCGTATCGACCTGCCCGAGCGCGGGCACGCGGAGGCCTCGCGGCTGCTGGCCCGGCTCGTCCTCGCCCAGTTCACGGCGAACGCGGCGGTACGGGCCGACCGTTCGCTCTTCGCCTGCCTCGTCCTGGACGACGCGACCCGCACGCTCACCGAGGAGACGCTGCGCGGTGTGCAACGGCTGCGTTCGGTGAACGCGGGCGCGGTGCTCACGTTGCGTACGCTCGATGACGTACCGGAGGCGCTGCATACGGCCCTGCTCGGGGCCGTCGGCTGCCGGATGGCCTTCTCCGGGATCACCACCTGGGACGGTAAGCGTTTCGCGGAGGCGTGGGGCACGGAGTGGGTGGAGACCCGGGACGTCACCCAGCGCACGGTCTTCGCCGACCAGCCACTCACCCGGGCCATCCACGCCTTCCGGAAACTGGTCACCGGCAAGGCCGTGACGACGGACGCGGTGACGGTACGGAAGGTCGAGCGCGAGCGTTGGTCGGCCTCCGAGCTGGCACATTCGGTACCGGCGGGACACGCGGTGCTGTCACTGCGGACGGTGGACGGCGAGCACGCACCGCCGCTGCTGGTGGACCTGCGGAACTGAACGGTCCGGCGGCCGGGCCGGGAGCCGGCCCGCCGCCGTGCCATGAGCCGGCGAGGGCTGAGCTGCCCGAGGGCGGCTCCGCGTACCTTTTTTCGTACAACCTGGCAGAATTAAGGGATGTCGTTCATACGGGACGGCGTACTGGGCCACGGCACTGTCCACGGCCCTGCCCCTGCGCTCCCGAAGGCCCTACGGTTCCACCATGCCGCCCACCCTCGCCTCGCTCATCCAGCATTCGGCGCTCCAACTCACCGTGCGCGCGGGGGAGGACCGGCTCCAGACTCCGGTGCGCTGGGTCCATGCCAGCGAGCTGGTCGACCCCGTGCCGTACATGGAGGGCGGCGAGCTGCTCCTGATCACGGCGACGACGCTGGACGCCGAGGACCCCGAGTCGATGAGCCGCTACGTACGGCGGCTGGTGGGCGCCGGGGTCGTCGGTCTCGGCTTCGCCGTCGGCGTGAACTACGGCGACATCCCCGAGGCGCTCGTCGAGGCGGCACGGGAGGCCGGTCTGCCGCTGCTGGGAGTGCCCCGGCGCACACCGTTCCTGGCGATCAGCAAGGCCGTATCGGCCGCGATCGCGGCCGACCAGTACCGCGCGGTGACCGCCGGGTTCGAAGCCCAGCGGGAACTGACCCGCGCGGCGCTCACGGACGGCCCCGCCGAACTGCTGGCCAGGCTCGCCGCGCATGTGGACGGCTGGGCGGCACTGTACGACGCGTCCGGCGCCGTCGTGGCCGTCGCGCCCGAGTGGGCGGCGCGGCGGGCGGCCCGGCTGACGGCCGACGTGGAGCGGCTTCGGGAGCGGACGGCACCGGCGAGCGCGGTGGTCGCGGGCGCGGACGACGAAGGCGACGGGGACTCGCACGACCGGGTGGAGCTCCAGTCCCTGGGCACCGGCAGACGGGTACGGGGAGCGCTGGCCGTCGGCACGGAGTCGGCCCTGGGCACAGCAGAGCGGTACGCGGTCCACTCGGCGGTCGCCCTGCTGACACTGACGACGGAACGGTCACGTGCCCTTCAGGAGGCGGAACAGCGGCTCGGCGCGGCGGTACTGCGCATGCTCCTGTCCGGGCAGCCGGACCACGCGCGCGCTGTGGCGGGCGATCTGTACGGCGGTCTGCTGGACGCGCCGTTCCGGCTGCTGATCGCGGAGTCGGCCGAGTCGTCGAGATCCGCACCGGATCCGGGGGCCGGATCCGACGCCAGGCCGGGGGCCGCGGCCGACCACCCGCTCCACGTGCTCGCCGAGGCGGTGGAGGCCGCAGCCGCGCGGGCCGGAGAGGCGGTGCTGGTGGTCCCCGACGGCGAGGGGCGGCTCACGGTGCTCGCGGCGGACGGCGGGGCGGTGGCACGGGAGGCCGGTGGATACGCGGCGCTGGACGCGGAAGAGATCGGAGCGGTCATCGGACTCTCCGCGCCGACCGGCCCGATCGCCACGGTGGGCGCGTACAAACAGGCCGAACAAGCGCTCTCGGTGGCGCGGCGGCGCGGCCGGGCACTGGTCGAGCACGAGGAACTGGCGGCGGGCTCGATCCTCCCGCTCCTCGCGGACGACGCGGTGCGCGCCTTCGCGGACGGCATGCTCCGCGCGCTGCGCGAACACGACGCGAAGGGCCGGGGCGACCTGGTCGCCTCGCTGCGGGCATGGCTGTCCCGGCACGGCCAGTGGGACGCGGCGGCGGCAGACCTGGGAGTCCACCGCCACACGCTGCGCTACCGCATGCGCAGGGTGGAGGAGATCCTGGGCCGCTCGCTGGATGACCCGGACGTACGGATGGAACTGTGGCTGGCCTTGAAGACGACGACACCGCCGCCAATGGGGTAGGCGGGGTGGGGTGCGGTGCGCCGTCCGGCGGGGGCGTGGGCGTGGGCCGTTGTGGTGCGGACCGGTTTTCGGGTGCGGGTTGTTGCCGGGTGCCGCTCCGGGGTCATGTCCTGCACTGCATGATTTACGGCGCGTGCGGACCGGATCCCGGCGTCCTGGTTGTTGTGCGCCACAAATCACGCTTTACGTTCCGGACACGACCCCTGCGCGGCCCCCTTCACCGCCTGCCACAGACCACCCCCGCCGGGCAGGCGGGCGGATGAGGTGTCCCACCGGGCCGCAGGCGGGGATCCGGCGGGAGGGGGTCGGGGTCGCAGGAGGTGACGTGTCCGGACGTAGAGCGTGATTTGTGCCGCTCGTGAACCCGCACCCGAAAAGCACGCCCGCACGCGGCGTAAATCATGCAGTCCGGACATGCGCCTCCGGAGGCCCTGGGCCCCGCACCCACCACGAACCCCACCCGCACCCCGCGCCCTGACGGAAGGCGCACCTCGTACGACAAAGCGGCGCACGCCCCCGGCCTCACCACTCCACCCCGGACAAACAATCCCCCGCCCCCACCCGCCTACCGTGGGACCAGACACCGACCAGACACCCCCATCTGCACGGAAGGGCCCGGACTCGTCATGACTTCCACCCACGCTTTCTGGCTCGCCGGCCGCCAGGCCACCGGCGAGGACACCCTCGACGTCACCTCACCCTGGGACGGCCGGCTCGTCGGCACCGTCTCCGTGCCGACCGACGACCAGGTGGAAGAGGCCGTCGCCGCCGCCCACGCCGTGGTCGACGAGTTCGCCGCGACGCCCGCGCACGTACGGGCCGCCGCCCTCGACCACGTCTCGCGCAGGCTCGTCGAGCGCACCGAGGAGATCGCTCGGCTGATCTCCGCCGAGAACGGCAAGCCGCTCAAGTGGGCCCGCGGCGAAGTCGGCCGCGCCGTCTCCGTGTTCCGTTTCGCCGCCGAGGAGGCCCGCCGTTTCAACGGTGGTGACGCCCAGCGTCTCGACACCGACGCCGGTGGCACCGGCCGGCTCGCCCTGACCCGCCGCTTCCCCCGTGGCGTCGTCCTCGGCATCGCGCCGTTCAACTTCCCGCTGAACCTCTGTGCCCACAAGATCGCACCCGCCATCGCCGTGGGCGCCCCGATCATCCTCAAGCCCGCCCCGGCGACCCCGCTCTCCGGCCTCGTCATCGGTGAGCTGCTGGCCGAGACCGAGCTGCCGGCCGGCGCCTGGTCCGTTCTGCCCGTGTCGAACGACCGGATGCCCGCCCTCGTACAGGACGAGCGGCTGCCGGTGATCTCCTTCACCGGCTCCGACAAGGTCGGCTACGCGATCATGGACTCCGTCCCGCGCAAGCACTGCACCCTCGAACTCGGCGGCAACGGCGCGGCCGTCGTCCTCGCGGACTACGCGAGCGAGAAGGACCTGGACTGGGCGGCGACCCGGATCGCCACCTTCTCGAACTACCAGGGTGGCCAGTCCTGCATCTCCGTGCAGCGCGTGATCGCGGACGCGTCGGTGTACGAACGCCTCGTCCCCAAGATCGTCGCCGCCGTCGAGGCCCAGGCCACCGGCGATCCCGCCGATGACGCGACCGATGTGGGCCCTCTCGTCAACGAGGACGCCGCCGTGCGCGTCGAGTCGTGGGTGGACGAGGCGGTGCGGGGTGGCGCCCAGCTGCTCACGGGTGGCAAGCGGGACGGCGCGACCTATGCGCCCACCGTCCTCGCCGAGGTTCCCGCCGAGGTCACGATCGCCCGCGAGGAGGTCTTCGGCCCGGTCCTCACGGTCCGCAGGGCCGAGGGCGAGACCGAGGCGTTCGAGGCCGTCAACGATTCCAAGTACGGCCTCCAGGCAGGTGTGTTCACGCACGACCTGAAGGCGGCCTTCCGTGCCCACCGCGCCCTGGAGGTCGGTGGCGTGATCGTCGGTGACGTCCCCTCGTACCGCGCCGACCAGATGCCGTACGGCGGCGTCAAGCAGTCCGGCGTCGGCCGCGAGGGCGTGCGCTTCGCGATGGACGACTACACCTACGAGCGGGTCCTGGTGTTCACGGGCATCGACCTGTAGGCACGCACCCCGCTCGGCGAAGCGGAAACGGGGCGCAGACAAACCACGGACGAAGCCAGACGAAGTACGAGGGCCGGAGCCCGCCGCCGCGCGGGCTCCGGCCCTCACTCGTACGGAAACGGACCCGCTGTCCGTACCGGAACAGTCCGCCCTACGACTGGTGCGGGCGGCAGGAATCGGGTAGATACGGACGAGTAGCACCAGCCGGTAAAACCACCGCTGGTCCCGACTCCGCGGCGAGGTGAGTTCCTCATGTCCGCCCCATCCGTACCTTCCGAAGCATCCGTACCGCAGGAACCGCACGGCACGCCCAAAGTCACCGAGCGCGAAGCGCGCCAGGTCGCCGAGGCCGCCCGGGAGCAGGGCTGGCGCAAGCCGAGCTTCGCCAAGGAGATGTTCCTCGGCCGCTTCCGTCTCGACCTCATCCATCCGCACCCGCTGCCCGCGGCCGACGACGTCAGGCGTGGCGAGGAGTTCCTGGCCGAGCTGCGCGTCTTCTGCGAGACGAGGATCGACGGCGCCCTGATCGAGCGCGAGGCCCGGATCCCCGACGAGGTGATCAACGGCCTCAAGGAACTGGGCGCGCTCGGTATGAAGATCGACACCAAGTACGGCGGGCTCGGTCTCACCCAGGTGTACTACAACAAGGCCCTGGCGCTCGTCGGCTCGGCCAATCCCGCCATCGGCGCGCTGCTCTCCGCCCATCAGTCGATCGGCGTACCCCAGCCGCTCAAGATCTTCGGCACCCAGGAGCAGAAGGACGCGTTTCTGCCGCGCCTGGCCCGTACCGACATCTCCGCGTTCCTGCTCACCGAGCCGGACGTGGGGTCCGACCCCGCCAGGCTGGCCACGACGGCCGTGCCGGACGGCGACGCGTACGTCCTCGACGGCGTGAAGCTGTGGACGACCAACGGCGTCGTCGCCGACCTGTTGGTGGTGATGGCCCGCGTCCCGAAGTCGGAGGGGAGCAAGGGCGGCATCACGGCGTTCGTCGTCGAGGCCGACTCCCCGGGCATCACGGTCGAGAACCGCAACGCCTTCATGGGCCTGCGCGGTCTGGAGAACGGCGTGACCCGCTTCCACCAGGTCCGCGTCCCCGCCGCGAACCGTATCGGGCCCGAGGGCGCGGGTCTCAAGATCGCCCTCACCACCCTCAACACCGGCCGTCTCTCCCTGCCCGCGATGTGCGTGGGCTCGGGCAAGTGGTGTCTGAAGATCGCCCGTGAGTGGTCGTCGGCGCGCGAGCAGTGGGGCAAGCCCGTCGCCCACCACGAGGCCGTGGGCGCGAAGATCTCGTTCATCGCCGCCACCACGTTCGCGCTGGAGGCGGTGGTCGACCTGTCCTCCCAGATGTCCGACGAGGACCGCAACGACATCCGCATCGAAGCGGCCCTGGCCAAGCTGTACGGCTCGGAGATGGGCTGGCTGATGGCCGACGAGCTGGTCCAGATCCGCGGCGGCCGCGGCTTCGAGACCGCGGATTCCCTGGCGGCCCGCGGCGAACGAGCCGTACCCGCCGAGCAGATGCTGCGCGACATGCGCATCAACCGCATCTTCGAGGGCTCGACCGAGATCATGCATCTGCTGATCGCCCGCGAGGCGGTCGACGCGCACCTCGCGGTGGCCGGAGACATCATCGATCCGGACAAGTCCTTCTCGGACAAGGCGAAGGCGGGTGCGCAGGCGGGCAAGTTCTACGCGCGCTGGCTGCCGAAGCTGGTCGCGGGTCCGGGCCAACTGCCGCGTTCGTACGGCGAGTTCCACCACGCAGGGCACCCGGACCTGTCACCGCATCTGCGGTACGTCGAACGGAACGCGCGCAAGCTCGCCCGCTCCACCTTCTACGCGATGTCGCGCTGGCAGGGCCGGATGGAGACCAAACAGGGCTTCCTGGGGCGGATCGTGGACATCGGCGCCGAGCTGTTCGCGATGAGCGCGGCCTGCGTACGGGCCGAACTGCTCCGTACGACCGGGGAGCACGGCCGTGAGGCGTACCAACTGGCCGATGTCTTCTGCCGGCAGGCCCGTATCCGGGTCGAGGAGCTTTTCAACCGGCTGTGGTCCAACACGGACGACCTGGACCACAAGGTGGTGAAGGGCGTTCTGGCCGGTGCGTACGAGTGGCTGGAGGAGGGGGTCGTCGACCCGAGCGGCGAGGGCCCCTGGATCGCGGACGCGACACCGGGGCCGTCCGCGCGGGAGAACGTGCACCGCCCGGTCCGGTGAGCTGCCGGACCGGTAGTTGACGGCCGGGCCGCGTCCGTACGGTGGACGGGGCCCGGCCGTCTTGCGTGCCCACCCCCGCGACGTCGCCCCCCAATTGCCGGTCGGGCTAAAGTGCGACGGTCGTACGTACAGGGGAGAGATCATCATGGCGACGCCGCCTCCGCCGGGCCCGTACCCGCCTCACGCGAGCAGCCCTCACTTCCCGGGCTTTCCACCGGGGCAGCCGCAGTACCAACAGCCCCCGCGGGGACAGCATCCGGCCGCCTTCGTCTGTGACGTGTGCGGTGCACAGCCCGCCGCGCAGGCGACGGTGCGCGGCCACGAGGGCATGATCATCGTGATGCGCTTCCTCAAGCGCGGCGGTTCCTTCTGCCGCACCTGCGGACTCGCCACCTACCGCCGGATGACCTCGGACACGCTGCTGGCCGGCTGGTGGGGGATCTTTTCCTTCTTCATCACCCCCGTCGTCGTGCTGTCCAATGTCCTGGGGGCACGCTCCCGGTTCCGTCAACTGCCTCCTCCGTACGGAGGGTGGCGCCCGCCGCTCGATCCCGGGAAGCGGCTGCTGCGCAGACTGCCGGTCCTGCTGATCCTGACGCCGATCGCGCTGGTGCTGCTCGCCTTTCCCACCCTCCTGGTGATCGGCCTGCTGGCCGGGGACGACGAGCCCGTCCGTGTCTCGGTCGGCGACTGTGTGGAGGGGCACCCGGAGGAGCCCGGCCAGAACATCGAAGCGGTGGGCTGCGACTCCGGCCGGGCCCAATACCGTGTCTCCGGCGGGGATTCGTGCGGGCCCACCGACTATCTGCTGTCGGTGGACCACTGGGCCGAAGGACAGTCCGGGCTGTGTCTCAGCCCCGTCAGCTGAACGGGTCGAGTGTGATGAACGCCTGCTGCGGGTTGCCGTCGTTCACCAGCGACTCGTAGTTGCCGACATCATCGAAGGCGAAGGCGTACGCCTTGCCGTCGGCCATCTGCTCGTGGATCTTCCGGGCGTACTGGTTGGTGACGGCGTCCTGGTAGAAGCTCCCCGCACTGGTGTCGGGCTGGTTGGGGTTCACCAGCAGCGTGGAACGGTTGTACCCGGCGCACAGGGTGCGCGAAATCGGCCCGCGCACCAGGTCGTTGGGCGCGTCCAGCAGCTTGTAGCAGCCGAAGACGCTGTCGGCGTCGGGCTTCTGGAACGAGGTGACGACCGCGCCCGCGCTGTTGGTGAAGTTCATGACGTTGCCGGAGACACGGCCGAAGTACTTGGTGCCCGGCTGGTCCCCGAACGGTGTCACCGTCAGTGTCGAGCTCGCGTACTTGCTCCACACGCGGTTGATGTAGTCGTTCATGACACCGGCCGGCAGGGCGCCGGACGCGATGCCGTGACCCGGGGCGAGAGCGCGCAGGATCGTGCCGTCGGAGCGGGTCTGGATCAGATTGCCCCAGCCGCCCGACTGCCCCCTGAGGGAGTTGAAGAAGCCGTTGTAGCCGCCTGGCTTGAGGTGGCCGGTGGTCTTGGTGCTGCCATTGGGGAGCTTGACGCCGACGGCGTACGGAGCCGAGAACATGTCGACCTGGGTGCTGTTGATCCACAGCCCGGCGTCGTTGAGCGTGTACTCGGTCCAGTTGAAGAGGATGTCGCGGTTCGGGTCGCTCGGGTTCTGCACGGCGGGCTGGACGAGACCGCCGGTGGTGAGTTTGAAGACCAGCTTCTGCCCGTACGAGAAATAGACCCGGCCGGAGAACTTCGGCATCCTGACCGTGATCGACTGCCCGTTCGCGGGCCCGGCGATCGACGCGTCGGGCGCGGGGGTCGGCGGATTGCCCCCGGCGGGCCAGGCGTGGAACGTGCCGTTCGCGTCGGCCCACCCCTGCCTGCCGGTCGAGAGCTGGGTCCCGATGTTGTAGATGTACACCGGGTCCGTGCGGCCGGACGAGTTCGAGATGGTCAGCGGAATGGTGTCGGGAACCGCGGCCCGGGCGGGGGCCGGAGCGCCGTCACCGGCGGGGGCGGCGGCCGCGGGGACGGCGGCCGTGAACCCGGTTGCGAAGATCACCGCGGCGGCCAGGGGCGCCAGTAACTTTCTTATGGCAGGCACGCATTCCTCCTGAACGTGGGGGGTTCTGAGAGCGCTCTCAGAATCGGGCCGGGAGGGGGGTGTGTCAATGAGTCGGCAGGGGTGGGTGAGACAGAGCGCCGTCGCCACGGCGCGGCTCACCGCCGTCTCCTTCGCCGACGGTCGGCGGATCGGCGGGAGCGGCCCCAGGATCAGGCCCCCAGGATCAGGCCCCCGGGACCCGGCCGGACCCCGCTCGATCCTCCGTGAACCCCCGCGCAGGGATGCGTAAACCCCCGCGCAGGGGCGTGCGAACCCCCGCACAGGGGCGCGCACAGTCGCACGCACAGGGGCGCGCTGTCCTCCGCGCTCGCGAATGAGGCAAGAATGGGGGCATGAGCGACAGCCCAGCCCCTCTCGCCGATCCGCATATCGCCTTCGATCCCATCGACGGCCGCCGGGACATCGTCGTCCTCGGCTCCACCGGGTCCATCGGCACGCAGGCCATCGACCTGGCCCTGCGCAACCCCGACCGCTTCCGTGTCACCGCCCTCTCCGCCGCCGGCGGCCGCGTGGAGCTCCTCGCCGAGCAGGCGCGGCGGCTGCGGGTCCGTACCGTCGCGGTCGCGCGCGAGGACACCGTGCCCGCGCTCCGGGAGGCGTTGCGGGAGCGGTACGGGACGGGCGAGCCGCTCCCCGAGATCCTCGCCGGTCCCGACGCCGCCACCGAACTCGCGGCCTCCGACTGTCACACCGTGCTCAACGGCATCACCGGTTCCATCGGCCTCGCCCCCACACTCGCCGCCCTCACCGCGGGCCGGACGCTCGCGCTCGCCAACAAGGAGTCGCTGATCGTCGGCGGCCCGCTGGTCAAGGCCGTGGCCGAGCCCGGCCAGATCATCCCCGTCGACTCCGAACACGCGGCGCTCTTCCAGGCGCTGGCCTCCGGCACCCGCGCCGATGTGCGCAAGCTGGTGGTGACCGCCTCCGGCGGACCGTTCCGGGGGCGTACGAAGGCCGAACTGGCCGGTGTCACCCCGCGGGAGGCGCTCGCGCACCCCACCTGGGCCATGGGCCCGGTGATCACGATCAACTCCGCGACCCTCGTCAACAAGGGGCTCGAAGTGATCGAGGCGCATCTGCTGTACGACATTCCCTTCGAACGCATTGAGGTAGTCGTACACCCTCAGTCGTATGTCCACTCGATGGTGGAATTCAGCGACGGTTCGACACTGGCCCAGGCGACCCCGCCCGACATGCGCGGGCCCATCGCCATCGGTCTCGGCTGGCCGCAGCGGGTGCCGGACGCCGCCCCCGCCTTCGACTGGACCAAGGCCTCGGCCTGGGAGTTCTTCCCGCTCGACGAGGAGGCGTTCCCGTCCGTGGGCCTCGCCCGGCACGTCGGAGCGCTCGGCGGTACGGCCCCCGCGGTGTTCAATGCCGCGAACGAGGAGTGCGTGGACGCGTTCCTGGCGGGCCGGCTGCCGTTCAACGGCATCATGGATACGGTCACCGAGGTCGTCGCGGAACACGACGCGGCGCTCGGCGCGGCGGACGGCCGGCCTCGTACGGGAACCTCGCTCACCGTGGCGGACGTCCTCGAAGCGGAGACCTGGGCCCGAGCCCGGGCCCGTGAAACGGCAGAGAAATTCGGCGAAGAACAGCCAGCGGAGGCTCGCGCATGACGATTCTGTTGACGGTCCTCGGCATCCTTGTGTTTGTCGCCGGGCTGCTCTTCTCCATCGCGTGGCACGAACTGGGCCATCTCTCCACGGCCAAGTTCTTCGGTATCCGCGTGCCCCAGTACATGGTCGGTTTCGGGCCGACCCTCTGGTCACGGAAGAGGGGCGATACGGAGTACGGGATCAAGGCCATCCCGTTCGGCGGCTACATCCGCATGATCGGGATGTTCCCGCCGGGACCCGACGGCCGGATCGAGGTGCGGTCCACCTCGCCGTGGCGCGGGATGATAGAGGACGCGCGTTCCGCCGCCTTCGAGGAACTGGAACCGGGCGACGAGGAACGGCTCTTCTACACGCGCAAGCCGTGGAAGCGCGTGATCGTGATGTTCGCGGGCCCGTTCATGAATCTCGTCCTCGCCGCCGTGATCTTCATCGGTGTGGCGATGAGCTTCGGTTTCCAGACCCAGACCACCCAGGTCGCCGGCGTACAGAAGTGTGTGATCTCGCAGAGCGAGAAGCGTGAGAAGTGCGAGAAGGGCGACCCCGTCTCGCCCGCCCAGGCGGCCGGACTCAAGGCCGGCGACAAGATCGTCGCCTTCAACGGCAAGCGCGTGGAGGACTGGAGCACGCTCTCCGGCCTCATCCGCGAGACGATCGGCCCGGCCACCCTCACCGTCGACCGCGACGGCACGCAGAAGGTCCTGCACGCCGAACTCGCCAAGAACATGGTGGCGCAGAAGGACTCCAAGGGAGAGGTCGTCCCGGACAAGTACGTCCCCGCCGGCTACCTCGGCTTCGCCGCCTCCACGGAGATCGTCCCGCTGTCCTTCCCGCAGTCCGTTGACCGGATGGGCACCATGATCGGGGACGGTGTCGAGTCGATCATCGCCCTCCCCTCCAAGATCCCCGACCTCTGGAGCGCGGCCATAGGGGACGGTCCGCGCAAGGACGACTCCCCGGTCGGCGTGGTCGGCGCGGCCCGTATCGGCGGCGAGGTGATGACGCTGGACATCCCGGCGCAGAACCAGATCGCGATGATGCTGTTCCTGCTCGCGGGCTTCAACCTCTCCCTGTTCCTCTTCAACATGCTGCCGCTGCTGCCCCTTGACGGCGGGCATGTCGCGGGAGCCCTGTGGGAGTCCCTGCGGCGCTCGCTGGCACGTCTGTTCAAGCGGCCCGATCCGGGCCCCTTCGATGTGGCGAAGCTGATGCCGGTCGCGTATGTCGTCGCGGGGATCTTCATCTGCTTCACCCTGCTCGTCCTGGTCGCCGACGTGTTCAACCCCGTCAAGATCAGCTGATTCCGCGGGCTCGGCCGATTCCGCCGAGTCTGCCGATTGTGCTGAATCCGCTGGTTCGACCGATTCAGTTGATTCGGTTGATTCGACCTCTGTCGGCGGCCGGACATGAAAAGTGTCCGGCCGCTGACTTTTGGATGGACTTGAGGTGGGGATGTGCTCGGTCCGCGCGTCGTGGCGTAATCTCGGGTGCTGAAGCCCGCCGATCTCGGGACCTTGATCCATACCTTGGGGTTGCACTGCAGATGACTGCGATTTCTCTCGGAATGCCATCCGTTCCGACGAAGCTCGCCGACCGGAGGGTCAGCCGGCAGATCCAGGTCGGGACCGTGGCGGTCGGTGGGGACGCGCCGGTATCGGTGCAGTCGATGACCACGACGCGTACGTCGGACATCGGCGCGACACTCCAGCAGATCGCGGAACTGACCGCGTCGGGCTGCCAGATCGTACGGGTCGCGTGCCCGACGCAGGATGACGCGGACGCGCTGGCGACCATCGCGCGCAAGTCGCAGATCCCGGTGATCGCGGATATCCACTTCCAGCCGAAGTACGTGTTCGCGGCGATCGACGCGGGCTGCGCGGCGGTGCGGGTGAACCCGGGCAACATCAAGCAGTTCGACGACAAGGTGAAGGAGATCGCCAAGGCGGCTCTGGCGACCGGCACCCCCATCCGGATCGGGGTGAACGCGGGGTCGCTGGACGCGCGGCTGCTGGCGAAGTACGGCAAGGCCACCCCCGAGGCGCTCGTGGAGTCGGCGCTGTGGGAGGCGTCGCTGTTCGAGGAGCACGGCTTCCGGGACATCAAGATCTCGGTGAAGCACAACGACCCGGTGGTCATGGTCAACGCGTACCGCCAGCTGGCGGCGCAGAGCGACTACCCGCTGCACCTCGGCGTCACCGAGGCCGGTCCGGCGTTCCAGGGCACCATCAAGTCCGCGGTCGCCTTCGGCGCGCTGCTCAGCGAAGGCATCGGCGACACCATCCGGGTCTCGCTGTCCGCCCCGCCGGTCGAGGAGGTCAAGGTCGGCCTCCAGATCCTGGAGTCGCTCAACCTGAAGCCGCGCCGGCTGGAGATCGTCTCCTGCCCGTCCTGCGGCCGCGCTCAGGTGGACGTCTACAAGCTGGCCGACGAGGTGACGGCGGGCCTCGAAGGCATGGAGGTCCCGCTGCGGGTCGCCGTCATGGGCTGTGTCGTGAACGGACCGGGCGAGGCCCGCGAGGCCGACCTCGGCGTGGCCTCGGGCAACGGCAAGGGGCAGATCTTCGTGAAGGGCGAGGTCATCAAGACCGTCCCGGAGTCGAAGATCGTCGAGACGCTCATCGACGAGGCCATGAAGATCGCCGAGCAGATGGAGAAGGACGGCATCGCCTCGGGCGAGCCGCAGGTCTCCATCAGCTGACTCGGCAGCGCGCGCTCTCCCGAGCCCTTCCGATCTCCTGAGTCCTTCCGGGCTCTCCAGGAGATCGCTGGGCCGCGTATCCGTGAACGGGTCCCCCGGCCGTCGGCCGGGGGACCCGCTGCTGTGTGGGGCACGGCGCGGAACTGACAGGTACAGTGCGGAGAATCAGCAGACCGTATGGTGAGGCACCCTCGTGTTGACGCAGACCACCACTCGGGTCCTCGAACCCGGCGAACTCGGCGCCGCGCTCGCAGTCCTGGAGAGCGACCCCGTCGCCAATGCCTTCGTGGCGGCCCGTGTACAGGTCGCCGGGCTCGACCCCTGGCGCCTCGGCGGCGAGATGTGGGGCTGGTACGCGGACGGGCGGCTGCGCTCGCTCTGCTACTCCGGCGCCAACCTCGTCCCCATCTGCGCCACCCCCGAGGCCGTGCGCGCCTTCGCCGACCGTGCCCGCAGGACCGGCCGCCGCTGCTCCTCGATCGTCGGCCCGGCCGAGCCCACGGCGTACCTGTGGCAGCTGCTGGAACCCAGCTGGGGTCCCGCCCGTGAGGTCCGCGGCAACCAGCCGCTGATGGTCACCGAGAAACTCCCCGCCACTGTCGCCCCCGACCCCTTCGTCCGCCGGATCCGCAAGGACGAACTCGAAACGATCATGCCCGCCTGCGTGGCGATGTTCACCGAGGAGGTCGGCGTCTCGCCGCTCGCGGGCGACGGCGGGCTGCTCTACCAGGCGCGCGTGGCCGAACTGGTCGGCGCGGGACGGTCGTTCGCCCGTATCGAGGACGGCCGGGTGCTGTTCAAGGCCGAGATCGGCGCGGCCACCCCGCAGGCCTGCCAGATCCAGGGCGTCTGGGTCGATCCCGCACACCGCGGCCGGGGCCTGTCCGAAGCGGGCATGGCGGCGGTCGTACGGTACGCGCTCGCCGATGTCGCGCCCGTGGTGAGCCTGTACGTGAACGACTACAACACCCCGGCGAGGGCCGCGTACCGCCGCGTCGGCTTCCGTGAAGTGGGCGCCTTCATGAGCGTGCTCTTCTGAAAGTAGGGTTCGGCCATGCTGAGCATCCCCGGAGACACCCCCCGGACCCCCGACGTACACGTAGGGCCGCTCGACCTCCCCGCACGCGTCGACGAGGCACTCGCCGTGCAGGCCCTCGCCTTCGGGCTCAGCGACGACGAGATGGAGGTACGCCGCCACATCGTGCTCCGGCACGGCATGTACGCGGGCTGCCGCGCGCTCGGCGCCACCACCGGCGAAGGACGGCTCGTCGCCTTCGTGTACGGCATGCCGAACGACCGCTCCCACTGGTGGTCCACCGTCGTCGAGCCGTATCTGCGCGGCACCGGCACCGACGACTGGCTCGACGGATCCTTCGTGATCACCGAACTGCACGTCCACCCCGCGTACCAGGCGCGCGGTATCGGCCGCACCCTGATCACCGCGATCACGGACGCCGTCGAACAGCCGCGGTCGATCCTGTCCGCGATCGACATCGAGAGCCCGGCCCGGCGGCTGTACCGCGCCCTCGGGTACGAGGACCTCGCCCGCCGGGTCCAGTTCCCGAGCGCGCCCAAGCCGTACGCCGTGATGGGCGCCCCGCTGCCGCTGCGCAGGGCCCGCTGAGCCGGTGGGACGGCGTTACTGATTTCCGCCTGCCCGTACACCCCGGCTAACCTCCAGGCATCAGCCGAGAGAACGCAGGAGTGCTCCCCATGTCCCAGGTCCAGCGCATGTCCCGTTTGATGGTCAAGACATTGCGCGAGAGCCCGGCGGACGCCGAGACCCTCAGCCACCAGCTGCTCGTCCGCGCGGGCTATGTCCGCCGTACGTCCGCCGGCATCTGGAGCTGGCTCCCGCTGGGCAAGAAGGTGCTCGACAACATCTCGCGCGTCGTCCGCGAGGAGATGGACGCCATCGGCGGACAGGAAGTACTGCTGCCCGCGCTGCTGCCCCGGGAGCCGTACGAGGCCAGCGGCCGCTGGGAGGAGTACGGCGACCTGCTGTTCCGCCTCAAGGACCGCAAGGGCGCCGACTACCTGCTGGGCCCGACGCACGAGGAGATCTTCACCCAGGTCGTCAAGGACCAGTGCACGTCCTACAAGGACCTGCCGGTGATGCTCTACCAGATCCAGACGAAGTACCGCGACGAGGCCAGGCCGCGCTCCGGCGTGCTGCGCGGCCGCGAGTTCCAGATGAAGGACTCGTACTCCTTCGACACCACGGACGAGGGCCTGGCCGAGTCGTACGCGCTGCACCGCGCCGCGTACCAGAAGATCTTCGCCCGTCTCGGCCTCGACTTCCGGATCGTCTCCGCGGTCTCCGGTGCGATGGGCGGCTCGGCGTCGGAGGAGTTCCTGGCACCCGCCGCGGCGGGCGAGGACACCTTCGTGGACTGCCCGAACTGCGACTACGCGGCCAACACGGAGGCGGTCACCTTCGCCGCCCCGGCGGCCGACACCACCGGGCACGGCCCCGTCGAGGAGCTGGACACCCCCGACACCCCGACCATCGAGACGCTCGCCGCGCACCTCGGGGTGCCGGCCTCCGCGACCCTGAAGAACCTGCTCGTCAAGGTCGACGGCGAGATCACCGCGGTCGGCGTCCCGGGCGACCGCGAGGTGGACCTCGGCAAGCTCGGCGAGCACCTCGCGCCCGCCGTGGTGGAGCTGGTGACGGCCGAGGACTTCGAGGAGCGCCCCGATCTCGTACGGGGCTACGTCGGCCCCCAGGGCCTCAAGATCCGCTACATCGCGGACCCGCGCGTGGCGGCCGGCACGGCCTGGGTCACCGGCGCCAACAAGCCCGACACCCACGCGCGCAACGTGGTGTGCGGGCGGGACTTCGAGGTCGACGACTACCTGGACGTGGTCGTCGTCGAAGAGGGCGACCCGTGCCCCGCGTGCGGCGCCGGCCTCAAGCTCGACCGCGCGATCGAGATCGGCCACATCTTCCAGCTCGGCCGCAAGTACGCCGACACCTTCCAGCTGGACGTCCTCGGGCAGCAGGGCAAGCCGGTCCGCGTGACCATGGGCTCGTACGGCATCGGCGTCTCGCGCGCCGTGGCCGCCCTGGCCGAGCAGACCGCCGACGAGCAGGGGCTGTGCTGGCCCCAGGAGATCGCCCCGGCCGACGTCCATGTCGTCGCGGCGGGCAAGGCGCTCCAGACGGAACTGGCGCTGGACGTCTCCGAGCAGCTCTCGGCGGCCGGTCTGCGCGTGCTGGTCGACGAGCGCGCCGGGGTCTCCCCGGGCGTGAAGTTCACCGACGCCGAGCTGCTCGGCGTCCCGCACATCCTGGTGGCCGGCCGCCGGTCCGCCGAAGGGGTCGTGGAGCTGAAGAACCGCCGTACGGGGGAGCGCGAGGAACTGACGGTCGCGGAGGCGCTCGCGCGCCTGACAGCCTGACGACCCGCGGTTGACCGTCGCGATTGACGGCCGCGGTTGACGGCAGTGGTTGACGGTACGAGCCCCGCGCACGGTGTGCGCGGGGCTCACGTTCGCCACAGGGAGTGTGGCCGCCCTACAGCCAGCTCGCGAACTCCAGCAGCAGTTCCGCGCTCTGGCGGCGGCCCGCCGCCAGAGCGCGGGCGCCCGACTCCACCGCGCGGAAGAGGGTCCAGCCGTGCAGGCGTTCGCGGTCCAGGTCCAGCGAGTCGGCGAGTTTGTTGACGCGGCGGCGGGCCGACGAGGCGCCCGAGTCCGCGGCCACCAAGTCCTCCACCCGGTCGCGGACCAGCCGGGCCAGGTCGTAGGCGCGCTCTCCGACCAGTGGTTCCGGGCCGACCGCCAGCCAAGGCGCGCGGTCGCCCGCGAGCACCTTGCCCTGGCGGAAGGCCCCGTGCAGGAGCAGCGATTCGGAGGACGACGCGCAGAGTTCGTCGCGCGCGGTGAGCGCGGCGGAGACGAGGGGCGCGAGGCTCTCGTCGGCCGCCGTCGCCCGCAGGGCCCCGGCCTGCCGGGCGGTTCGTTCGGTCACCGTCTCGAAGCCGTGGCCCACCGGCGGGTCGACCCACAGCCGGCGTGCCGTACCCGCCGCTTCGAGCAGGGCCTTCGCCTCGGGCAGGGAACGCAACGACATCTCGGGATGCAGACGCTCCAGCAGCATCGCGTCGTCGCCGGTGTCGAGGACCTCCGCCGCGCCCCAGCCCTTCCAGTGAGCCAGTGCCGCCCGCTCCGGGCCGGGGGCGGCGAACGGCGGGGCGATCTTGAGCGTGGCGGGGGAGCCGTCGGGCCGCCGTACGAGCACCACCAGACTGCTCCGGCCGCCCGGCACGACCACCCGCTCGACCTCCAGCTGCCGCCGGGCGACCGCTTCCTCGGCGTGGACGGGCAGCTGTCCCAGCCACTCAGCGGCCGCGGTGTCCCCGTACTTCTCGCCGAGCGTGCGCATCAGACGCTGCGGCGGTTCGAAAGCCATACGTGAGTGATTCCCTTTCCCGGCTCATGAGCTCACCCGCGCTCGGCAAGCCCAGGAAAGGCTACGCCGGTCCCGCGCCAGCGCACGGCGCGTACCGCCGCCTCGCGCAGCGCACCCGCCGCCTCCCGGCGCAGGCTGCCTTCCGAAGCCCGTACGAGATCCGCGTAGACGGCGGCGACCCGGTCCTCCAGGTCGGCGGCGAGCCGTACGGCCGCGGCGGAGTCCGGTACCGCGAACGGCAGGCCGTACGCGGCCTTCGCGGCGGCCGGTTTCCCGCCCAGGTCGCGCACGGTCCGCACCAGCGCGTCGCGGCGGGCGCGGTGCGCGTCGTACGCGGTGCCGGCCTCGCCACGGCGGGCGGCGCCGACCCGGCCGCCGACGACTCCGTACCCGTACACGACGGCATGCTCAGCGGCGAGCGCCGCCTGCGCGGCGTCCAGCGCATCGGTGCTCACGAGCGGGGTCCTTCCGTCAGCAGGTAGGCGTGGGCGGCGCTCGCCGCCGCGACGGAGGCCAGCAGCCGGGCCAGTTCCGGCGGCGCCTCCATGAGGGCGGCGGTGTGGGCGTCGGCGGTACGGCGCTCCGCGGCGGCCAGCGCCTTGAGCGCCTGGGCCGGATCGGCGGCGACCGCCGGTGAGCCGGGGGCCGCGGCCGTGACGGAGGCGGACGGTGCGGCGGAGGACGGGTTCGTGGACTTACGTGTTCTGGGGGCGAGCGCCGCCATCTGCCGCGCCACGGCCGCCCGTAGCGGGGCGAGTCGGGTCTTCTGCCCGGGGTGCCGCTCCAGCACCGCGTCGTACTGAGCCAGTAACTTCCGGCTGGTTCCCGCGGAACGGATCCGCAGCGCGCTCTCCGCCCGGGCAGCGGCCTCCGAGCCCGGCCCGTCGGCGGAGTCGGAGGAACAGGCGGTCAACAGACCGGCGGCCGTGGCACTCGCGGCCGTGAGCACACGCCTGCGTGTCGTCCCCGTGTGCCCCACGTGTCTCTCCTCGGCCGTAGAGATGATCATCGCAGGCGAGCGTACCCGCGGGTCACCCGCAGGTGGGCGGCAACACCCCTTCGGACCGGATACCCTTTGATCTGACACACGACGATCCCACAACAGCACACGCGGCCGAGGAGTCACCCGGATGAGCACCACCCAGAGCGAAAGGCTGCGCGGACTGCTGGAACCGCTCGTCAGCGCGAAGGACCTGGATCTGGAAGAGGTCGAGGTGTCCCGGGCAGGCAGGCGTCGCGTGCTGCGAGTCGTGGTGGATTCCGACGAGGGCGTGGACCTCGACGCGTGTGCCGAGCTGAGCCGCACCATCTCCGAGAAGCTCGACGAGACGGACGCGATGGGCGAGGACGAATACCAGCTCGAAGTGACCTCCCCGGGGGCGGAGCGCCCGCTGACCGAGCGCCGCCACTACCTGCGCGCCGTCGGCCGGCTGGCCCGGATCCAACTGCACGAGGGTGACGAGCTGGTGGCCCGCATCCTCACCGTGGACGACGAAGGCCTCGATCTCGAAGTGCCGGGCGTGAAGGGGCGCAAGCCCACCGCCCGCCGGGTCGAGTTCGCCGCGATCGCCAAGGCGCGCGTCGAGATCGAGTTCAACCGCAAGGACAAGAAGGAAGAGGAGGCGTAGCCGTGGACATCGATGTGAAGCTCCTGAAGGGCTTGGCACAAGAGAAGGAGATTCCCTTCGATCTGCTGGTCGAAGCGATCGAATCGGCACTCCTCATCGCCTACCACCGCACGGACGGCAGCCACCGGCGCGCCCGTGTCGTGCTGAGCCGGGACACCGGTCATGTCACGGTCTGGGCCAAGGAGGACCCGGCCGATCTGGAGGAGGGGCAGGAGCCCAAGGAATTCGACGACACCCCGTCGGACTTCGGCCGGATCGCCGCGACCACCGCCCGTCAGGTCATCCAGCAGCGCCTGCGGGACGCCGAGAACGACGTGACCTTCGGCGAGTACGCGCGCCGTGAGGGCGATGTCGTCGCCGGTCTGGTCCAGCAGGGCAAGGACCCCAAGAACGTGCTGGTCAAGCTGGACGACAAGCTGGAGGCCATCCTCCCGGTCCAGGAGCAGGTGCCGGGCGAGGAGTACACCCACGGTCTGCGGCTGCGTACGTACGTGGTCCGGGTGGCCAAGGGCGTGCGCGGTCCTTCGGTGACCCTGTCCCGTACCCACCCGAACCTGGTGAAGAAGCTCTTCGCGCTGGAGGTTCCGGAGATCGCGGACGGTTCCGTCGAGATCTCGGCGATCGCCCGCGAGGCCGGCCACCGCACCAAGATCGCCGTACGGTCGACACGGTCGGGCCTCAACGCCAAGGGCGCGTGCATCGGCCCGATGGGTGGCCGTGTGCGCAATGTCATGGCCGAGCTGCTCGGTGAGAAGATCGACATCGTGGACTGGTCAGACGACCCGGCCGAGATGGTGGCGAACGCGCTGTCACCGGCCCGGGTCAGCAAGGTCGAGGTCGTGGACCTGGGTGCCCGCTCCGCGCGGGTGACCGTGCCGGACTACCAGCTGTCGCTGGCGATCGGCAAGGAAGGGCAGAACGCCCGGCTCGCCGCCCGCCTCACCGGCTGGCGCATCGACATCCGCCCGGACACGGAGCAGGCGGACGACGACGGCGACCGCGGCGGCCGGGACGACCGGGACCGCGACGGCGGGAATCGCGACAGCGGGGACCGTGACCGCAGGGACCGCGACCGCGGCTGACATAAGGCGACAGCACCGGGAATGACCCACGGCGGGGATCTCGTTCGCACTGCGGCGAGGTTCCTGCCGCACGCTGACGTGATCTTTTGATACAGCGTGTGTTCGAACCTTGCCCCAGGGGAGTGAGGTCGGTGCGGGGAGGTAGACTTGATTGCGTCTGGCCGGACAAGTGACCGCGTCTGCCCTGAGCGAACCTGCGTGGGCTGTCGGGAGCGAGCGGCCAAGAACGATCTGCTGCGCATCGTGGTGATCGAAGAACAGTGTGTTCCCGATCAACGCGGTACGCTGCCCGGCCGGGGTGCGTATCTGCACCCCGCCTTGAACTGTCTCGATCTGGCGGTCCGCCGCCGGGCGTTCCCCCGGGCCTTCCGGGTTCAGGGACCGCTCGACAGCGCGGAATTGCGCCGGTATCTCGAGCAGGCGGCAGCGCAAGAAGAAGTACGGCACGGAACCCCGTGCGGTTCAGGTACCTCGCGAGTTGGAAGTAGGTCGAGATTGCGATGAGCACTCGATGAGTACGCGATGAGTACGCCCATGAAGTAGCGACGGTCCGGCGGTAACCCGGACCTAAAAGGAGCGAAGTGGCTAAGGTCCGGGTATACGAACTCGCCAAGGAGTTCGGCGTCGAGAGCAAGGTCGTCATGGCCAAGCTCCAAGAACTCGGTGAATTCGTCCGTTCGGCGTCCTCGACAATCGAGGCGCCGGTCGTGCGCAAGTTGACTGACGCTTTGCAGGGACCCGCCGGTAACGCCGGCAAGTCCGCTGCCAAGCCCGGGGCGCCCCGCAAGGCGACCCCCGCAAAGCCCGCCGCGCCCTCTCCGGCGCAGGTGGCACGTCCCGCTGCCCCCAAGCCCGGTGTCCCGGCCCCCAAGCCGGCCCCCGCCGAGGCCCCCAAGAGCAGCCCCTCCGCCAGTGCGCCGACCCCCGGCCCGCGTCCGGCCCCGGCCGCGCCGCGGCCCGCCGCGGCGGCCCCGCCGAAGCCGGCGCCCGCCGCTCCGGCCGCCCCGGAGTTCACCGCGCCCCCGTCGGCTCCGGCCGCCCCGCGGCCCGGTGCGACCCCCGGCCCGCGTCCCTCCGCCCGTCCGGGCGGTCAGGGCGACCAGCGCCAGGGCGGCGGTCAGAACGACCAGCGCCAGGGTGGCGGACAGGGTGACCAGCGCCAGGGTGACCAGCGTCAGGGCGGCCGCTCCGGCGGTGCGCGCCCCGGCCAGGCCCCGCGTCCCGGTGGTGCCCGCCCCGCGGGTCCGCGTCCGGGCAACAACCCCTTCACCTCCGGTGGCTCCACCGGCATGGCGCGCCCGCAGGCGCCCCGTCCCGGCGGCGCCCCGCGTCCCGGCGGCGCCGGTGCCCCCGGCGGCCCGCGTCCGCAGGGCTCCGGCCAGGGCGGTCCCCGTCCGCAGGGCGGCGCCGGTGCGCAGTCCGGCCGTCCCACCCCCGGCGGCATGCCGCGTCCGCAGGCTCCGCGTCCCGCGGGTCCCGGCGCCGGTGCGGGCCCCGGTGGTAACCGTCCGAACCCGGGCATGATGCCGCAGCGTCCCGCTGCCGGTCCGCGTCCCGGTGGTGGCCCCGGCGGTGGCCGTGGTCCCGGTGGCGGCGGTCGTCCCGGTGGCGGCGGTGGCGGCGGCGGTCGTCCCGGTGGCGGTGGCGGCGGCGGTTTCGCCGGTCGTCCCGGTGGTGGCGGCGGTGCTCCGGGTCGTCCCGGTGGCGGCGGCTTCGGTGGCGGCGGTGGCCGTCCCGGCTTCGGCGGACGTCCGGGTGGTCCCGGCGGCCGTGGTGGCACACAGGGCGCGTTCGGCCGTCCCGGCGGGCCCGCCCGTCGTGGCCGTAAGTCGAAGAGGCAGAGGCGCCAGGAGTACGAGGCCATGCAGGCCCCGTCGGTCGGCGGCGTGATGCTGCCTCGCGGCAACGGACAGAGCGTCCGCCTGTCGCGCGGTGCGTCCCTCACCGACTTCGCGGAGAAGATCAGCGCCAACCCGGCGTCGCTCGTCGCCGTGATGATGAACCTCGGCGAGATGGTCACCGCCACCCAGTCCGTCTCCGACGAGACCCTTCAGGTCCTCGCCACCGAGATGAACTACGTGCTGGAGATCGTCAGCCCCGAGGAGGAGGACCGCGAGCTGCTCGAGTCCTTCGACATCGAGTTCGGCGAGGACGAGGGCGGCGAGGAACTCCTCGTGTCCCGTCCGCCGGTCGTGACCGTCATGGGTCACGTCGACCACGGTAAGACCAGGCTGCTGGACGCGATCCGCAAGACGAACGTCATCGCGGGCGAGGCCGGCGGGATCACGCAGCACATCGGTGCGTACCAGGTCGCCACGGACGTCAACGGTGAAGAGCGCAAGATCACCTTCATCGACACCCCGGGTCACGAGGCGTTCACCGCCATGCGTGCCCGTGGTGCCAAGTCCACCGACATCGCGATCCTGGTGGTCGCGGCCAACGACGGTGTGATGCCCCAGACGATCGAGGCGCTGAACCACGCCAAGGCGGCCGACGTGCCGATCGTGGTCGCGGTCAACAAGATCGACGTCGAGGGCGCCGACCCGACCAAGGTGCGCGGTCAGCTCACCGAGTTCGGTCTGGTGGCCGAGGAGTACGGCGGCGACACGATGTTCGTCGACATCTCCGCCAAGCAGGGCGAGAACATCGACAGCCTGCTGGAGGCCGTGGTCCTCACCGCGGACGCCTCGCTCGACCTCCGGGCCAACCCGGAGCAGGACGCGCAGGGTATCGCCATCGAGGCGCACCTCGACCGTGGTCGCGGCGCCGTCGCCACCGTGCTCGTCCAGCGCGGCACGCTGCGCGTCGGTGACACGATGGTCGCCGGTGACGCGTACGGCCGTGTCCGGGCGATGCTCGACGACAACGGCAACAACGTCGAGGAAGCCTCCCCGGCGACGCCCGTCCTGGTCCTGGGTCTCACCAATGTCCCCGGTGCCGGTGACAACTTCCTGGTGGTCGACGAGGACCGTACGGCCCGGCAGATCGCCGAGAAGCGTGCCGCTCGTGAGCGGAACGCGGCCTTCGCCCGCAGGGGCGTCCGGTTCTCCCTGGAGAACCTGGACGAGGCCCTCAAGGCCGGTCTGGTGCAGGAACTCAACCTCATCATCAAGGGCGACGCGTCCGGTTCGGTGGAGGCCCTCGAGTCCTCGCTGCTCCAGCTCGACGTCGGCGAAGAGGTCGACATCCGTGTCCTGCACCGCGGTGTGGGTGCGGTCACCGAGTCGGACATCGACCTGGCGATGGGCTCCGACGCCATCGTGATCGGCTTCAACGTGCGCGCCGCGGGGCGTGCCGCGCAGATGGCCGACCGCGAAGGTGTGGACGTCCGCTACTACTCGGTCATCTACCAGGCGATCGAGGAGATCGAGTCCGCCCTCAAGGGCATGCTCAAGCCGGAGTACGAAGAGGTCGAGCTCGGTACGGCGGAGATCCGCGAGATCTTCCGCTCGTCCAAGCTGGGCAACATCGCGGGTGTTCTCATCCGCTCCGGCGAGGTCAAGCGGAACACGAAGGCCCGGCTCGTCCGCGATGGCAAGGTCATCGCGGAGGACCTCAACATCCAGGGTCTGCGCCGCTTCAAGGACGACGTCACCGAGATCCGCGAAGGCTTCGAGGGCGGTATCAACCTCGGAAACTTCAACGACATCAAGATCGACGACGTCATCGCGACGTACGAGATGCGCGAGAAGCCGCGCGGCTGACGCGCGACAAGGGTCTGATCGGCGGAGCTTCGCGGATCAGACCCTGGCGGTCCGGGGCCGGTCGACGGGACATATTCCGTCGATCGGCCCCGGTCGCTGCGTGTACGGTTCTTCTCGCCCCTGCCAAGCGCTGGCAGGCGTCTGAACCCGTACCGGCGGGACATCCGGATCCGCATGTATGTGGGGACTCTGTCCTTCGATCTGCTCCTCGGCGACGTACGGTCGTTGAAGGAGAAACGCTCCGTCGTCCGGCCGATCGTCGCCGAGCTCCAGCGAAAATTCGCGGTGAGCGCGGCGGAGACCGGCGACCAGGACCTCCATCGCAGGGCCGAGATCGGCTTGGCGGTGGTCTCCGGTGACTGGGGCCATCTGACGGACGTGCTGGACCGGTGCGAACGCCTGGTCGCCGGCCGGCCCGAGGTCGAGCTGCTGTCGGTGAGACGGCGGCTGCACGGCGACGAAGACTGACCTGTAAGACAAGAAAACCCAGAAGGAAGAGTGACGGACCGGTGACCGACAACGCGCGGGCCCGCAAGCTGGCCGATCGCATCCAGGTCGTGGTCGCGGAGACCCTGGACCGGCGTATCAAGGACCCGCGACTGGGCTTCGTGACCATCACGGACGCCCGCGTCACCGGCGACCTGCGGGAGGCCACGGTCTTCTACACGGTCTACGGCGACGACGAGGAGCGCGCGGCCTCCGCGGCGGCTCTGGAGAGCGCCAAGGGCGTCCTGCGCTCCGAGGTGGGCCGCCAGACCGGCGTCCGCTTCACGCCGACGCTGGCATTCGTCCCCGACGCCCTGCCGGACAACGCCCGTACCATCGAGGACCTCCTCGACAAGGCGCGTGCCAAGGACGCGGAGGTACGGGAGGTGTCGACCGGCAAGACCTACGCGGCCGGGGCCGACCCGTACCGCAAGGACGAAGACGCCGACGATGACCACACGGACGGCGCCGCCGCGGAATGACTCAGCAGAACAAGACGCCCGACGGGCTTGTCATCGTCGACAAGCCGTCGGGCTTCACTTCGCACGACGTAGTCGCCAAGATGCGCGGAATCGCCAAGACCCGGCGCGTCGGCCACGCGGGCACGCTGGACCCCATGGCCACGGGCGTCCTCGTTCTCGGCGTGGAGCGGGCCACGAAACTCCTCGGGCACCTCGCGCTGACCGAGAAGGAGTACCTCGGCACGATCCGGCTGGGACAGGACACCGTCACCGACGACGCCGAGGGTGAGATCACCTCCAGCACCGACGCCTCCGCCGTCAAGCGCGAGGCCGTCGACGCCGGGATCGCCGCCCTGACCGGTGCGATCATGCAGGTGCCGTCGAAGGTCAGCGCCATCAAGATCGACGGCAAGCGGTCGTACGCGCGCGTGCGCGGCGGCGAGGAGTTCGAGATCCCGGCCCGGCCGGTGACCGTCTCGTCCTTCCGGCTGTACGACGTCCGCGAGGCCGTGGCCGAGGACGGCACCCCCGTACTCGACCTGGTCGTCTCCGTCGTCTGCTCCTCCGGCACGTACATCCGCGCCCTCGCCCGTGACCTGGGCGCCGGTCTCGGAGTCGGCGGCCACCTCACCGCGCTGCGCAGGACCCGGGTGGGCCCGTACGCGCTGGACGCGGCACGGACGCTCGACCAGCTCCAGCAGGAGCTGACCGTCATGCCGGTCGCCGACGCGGCCGCCGCGGCCTTCGCGCGCTGGGACGTGGACGAACGCCGCGGCAAGCTGCTGCTCAACGGCGTACGGCTGGACATGCCGGCGTACGAGACCGGGCCGGTCGCCGCGTTCGGCCCCGACGGGCGCTTCCTGGCGCTGGTCGAGGAACAGCACGGCAAGGCCAAGAGCCTCGCGGTCTTCGGCTGAGCACGTACGACCCCAACGTGGAGCGGGCCGGTTCGTCGGCCCGCTCCACGTCCCCCTCCGAGAAGGTCTGTCCACCCCACCCCGCTCATTCACCCCTTCGGCACGGCGCATGGAACGCACAACGGGGGTACAGAGGGGCGCGTTCGGCGGCGATCCTCCTCGGACCGAGACGCGGGACCCCGGTGGCCGATGCGAAGCGCGAGCGCCGGGCATGGCAGTCTTAGAGCTGCGTCATCGGCGATGACCATATGAGTAATTCGGACAGATTTTTCGGGCGAGGAGCGGTCACAGTGCAGCGCTGGCGTGGCTTGGAGGACATCCCCCAGGACTGGGGGCGCAGCGTCGTCACCATCGGCTCCTACGACGGGGTGCACCGCGGACACCAGCTGATCATCGGCCGCGCGGTGGACCGGGCGCGGGAACTGGGCGTGCCGTCCGTCGTCGTCACCTTCGACCCGCACCCCAGCGAGGTCGTACGCCCCGGCAGCCATCCGCCCCTGCTCGCCCCGCACCACCGGCGCGCCGAACTGATGGCGGACCTGGGCGTGGACGCGCTGCTGATCCTGCCGTTCACCCTCGACTTCTCGAAACTGTCGCCCGCCGACTTCATCGTGAAGGTCCTGGTCGACAAGTTGCACGCCCGCGCGGTCATCGAAGGCCCCAACTTCCGCTTCGGCCACAAGGCCGCGGGGAATGTCGCGGTCCTCACCGACCTGGGAGCCACCTACGACTACGAGGTCGAGGTCGTCGACCTGTACGTGACCGGCGAGGCGGGCGGCGGCGAGCCCTTCTCGTCCACCCTCACCCGCAGACTGGTCGCCGAGGGCGACGTCGCGGGCGCGGCGGAGATCCTCGGCCGCCCGCACCGCGTCGAGGGCGTGGTGGTACGCGGCGCGCAACGAGGACGCGAACTCGGCTTCCCCACAGCCAACGTGGAGACCCTGCCGCACACCGCGATCCCGGCGGACGGGGTGTACGCGGGCTGGCTGACGGCCGACGGTGAACGGATGCCGTCGGCGATCTCGGTCGGCACGAACCCGCAGTTCGAAGGGGTCGAGCGGACGGTGGAGGCGTATGCGATCGACCGGGTCGGGCTGGATCTGTACGGGCTCCATGTGACGGTCGATTTCCTGGCGTATGTGCGGGGGCAGCGGAAGTTCGACTCGATCGAGGGACTGCTGGAAGCGATCGGGGACGACGTGAAGAGGTCGCGGGCTCTGACGGACTCGTACGACGTGTAGCGCGCCTCTTGGGGGTGCGTTGTTGGCTGGGGCCGGTATTTCGGGTGCGGGTTGTTGCCGGGCGCCGCGGTGTGCCGTCCGGCGGGTCGTGGTCCGGGTGCGTTGCGGTGGCGGTGCGTGGTTCGTTGCGGGTTGTTGCCGGGTGCCGCTCCGGGGTCATGTCCTGCACTGCACGATTTACGGCGCGTGCGGGTTTGTTCTTTGGCTGACTGGCCGGTATGCGCCACAAATCACGCTTTACGTTCCGGACACGACCCCTGCGCGACCCCCTTCACCGCCCGTCACCAACTCCCCTCGCGCGCCGGGGTGGGTGGGGGAGGCGGGCGGCACCCTCACTCACACGCGTCACCGGGCAGGCGGCGGACGGGGATGCCCCACCGGGCGGCAGGCGGGGAACTGGCGGGAGGGGGTCGGGGTCGTAGGAGGTGACGTGTCCGGACGTAGAGCGTGATTTGTGCCGCTTACGGACCCGCACCCGCAAAACACACCCGCACGCGGCGTAAATCATGCAGTCCGGACATGCGCCTCCGGAGGCCCCGGGCCCCGCACCCACCACACACCGCCCCGCACCCCCGCCGGACGGCGACACCGCATCGTTCAGGCCCCCGCCCGCGACGATGCGACGTGGCACGCCACCGCCGCCCCCGCCCCACCCCCCAGCACCGGCAGTTCCCCCGTACGGCACCGTTCCGCGACCCCCGCCCGCTCCGCCTCCCCCGACGCCAGCACCTGGCATCGCGCGTGGAAGCGGCAGCCGCTCGGGATGCGAGCCGGGTCCGGGGGTTCGCCGGTGAGGACGACCGGGGGCTCGGCGGATTCCGGGAGGACGGACAACAGCGCCTGGGTGTACGGATGCTGAGGAGACGTCAGGACGTCCTCGACCGGGCCCGTCTCCACGATCCGGCCGAGATACATCACCGCCACCCGGTCCGCGATGTTCCACGCGAGTCCCAGATCGTGCGTCACCACCAGTGCGGACAGGCCGAGTTCGTCCCGCAGGGACAGCAACAGCGCCAGGATCTCTCCCCGTACAGAGGCGTCCAGGGAGGCCACCGGCTCGTCGGCGACGATGAGTTCGGGTTCGAGGACGAGCGCGCCCGCGATGACGACGCGCTGGCGCTGGCCGCCGGAGAGTTCGTGCGGGTAGCGCAGGAAGAACCGCTCCGGCGGTCGCAGCCCGGCGCGGGACAGGGCTTCCGCGACGGCCTCGCGCTCGTTGCCCGGGTAGCCGTGGATCCGTAGCCCCTCGGCCACCGCGTCGTACACGGTGTGGCGCGGGTTGAGGGAGCCGCTGGGGTCCTGGAGCACCAACTGGACGCGTTTGCGGTACGCCTTGAGGGCGCGGGAGCCGTATTCCAGGGGTTCACCGGCGAAGGTGACGCGTCCGGTCGTGGGCGGTACGAGTCCGAGCAGCGCCCGTGCCAGTGTGGTCTTGCCGCAGCCGGACTCGCCGACCAGGGCGACGATCTCCCCGGCGGCGATGTCGAGATCGACGCCGTCGACGGCACGGGCGGGTGGGGCGCCGCGCCGGCCGGGGAAGGTGACGTTGAGTTCGGCGGCCGACAGCAGGGGGGCCGGGGGAGTGGTCGTCATGGGTGGCTCCTGGGGCGTGGCCGGCCGACGGCCGTGGCGGGGAGATGACGCGCGGCCGTCACAGCTGCGGCTCCGCGGCCGGGGACGCCGCCGACGGCTGCGTCAGGACCGTCGGGCCGACCCGTACGCAGGCCGCGCGACGGCCGGGTCCCGCGTCCCGTAGTTCCTGGTCCTCCCGCGAGCAGTCGTCCAGTGCGATCGGGCAGCGGGGGTGGAACGTACAGCCGGGCGGCAGTGCGGAGGGGTCCGGCGGGTCGCCGGGCAGGCCGCGTGGGGCGCGGCGCGAGGCGAGGTCGCCGATGCGCGGGAAGGCCGCGGAGAGCGCCTGGCCGTACGGATGTTCCGCCGCGTCGTAGACCTCCCGCGCCGGGCCCTCCTCGACGATCCGGCCGGCGTACATCACGGCCAGCCGGTCGCAGGTGTCGGAGAGCACGGCCAGGTCGTGGCTGATCATCAGGAGGCTGATGCCCTGATCGGCGACCAGCCGCTCGATGAGCCGCAGGATCTGCGCCTGGATCATCACATCGAGCGCGGTGGTCGGCTCGTCCGCGACGATGAGGCGGGGATCGCAGGCGAGGGCCATCGCGATCATCACGCGTTGGCGCTGTCCGCCGGAGAGCTCATGCGGGTAGGCGTCGGCGCGTGCGGCCGGGAGACCGACCTGTTCGAGGAGCTCCACGGCCCGTTCGCGGGCGGCGGCGGGGGTGGTGCGCCGGTGGAGCAGGACCGGTTCGGCGATCTGGTCCCCGATCCGGTGCACCGCGTTGAGCGAGTGCATCGCGCCCTGGAAGACGATCGAGGCTCCCGCCCACCGTACGGCGCGCAGCCGGCCCCACTTCATGGTGAGGACGTCCTCACCGTCGAGCAGGATCTCGCCGGTCAGCTTCGCGGAGGACGGCAGCAGCCGGAGCAGCGCCAGCGCCAGTGTGGACTTGCCGCAGCCCGACTCGCCGGCGATGCCCAGCTTGCGGCCGGACTCGACGGCCAGACTGACTCCCCGTACGGCGGGGACGGCGGACGCCCCGGAGCCGTACGTCACGCGCAGGTCCTTGATCTCCAGCAGGCTGGTCGGTTGCGGGCTCAACGGGACACCCCCAGCTTCGGGTTGAGCACGGCCTCGATCGCACGGCCGCAGAGTGTGAAGGCGAGCGCGACGAACGCGATCGCGAGGCCGGGCGGTGCGAGGTACCACCAGTGCCCGGAGGAGACCGCGCCCGCCTCACGCGCGTCCTGGAGCATGCCGCCCCAGGAGACGATGGTCGGATCACCGAGGCCGAGGAAGGCGAGCGTCGCTTCCGTCAGGATCGCGCTGGAGATGCCGAGCGTCGTCTGGGCGAGGACCAGCGGCATCACATTGGGCAGCACGTGGCGGCTCATGATGTGGCGGTGGCCGCCGCCGAGCGCCCGTGCGCGTTCGATGTACGGGCGGGACTCGACGGCGATGGTCTGCGCGCGGACCAGCCGTGCCGTGGTCGGCCAGCTGGTGACGCCGATCGCCAGGATCACCGTCCAGATGGAACGGGACATGACCGTCGCGAGCACGATCGCCAGCACGAGCGTCGGCATCACCAGGAACCAGTCGGTGATCCGCATGACCACCGTGGCGAACCAGCCGCCGTAGTGCCCGGCGATGATGCCGACCAGCGTGCCGATGGCCACCGACAGCGCGGCGGCCAGCAGTCCGACGGTCAGTGAGATCCGGGAGCCCCAGACCAGCAGTCCCAGCAGCGACCGCCCGAACTGGTCCGTACCGAGCGGGAACGCGCCGCTGGGCGCCTGAAGGGCCTTGCCCGGTGCGTTGGTCACGCTCTGTACGTCGCCGCCGACGAGCAGCGGCGCGAAGACGGCCGTCAGCGCGACGAGAGCGAGTCCGGCGAGGCCGAAGAGCCCCGCGCGGTGCGCGCGGTAGTTCGTCCAGAAGCGGGTCACCGAGCCGCGTCGGCGGGCCCAGGCGTACGAGGACGCGGACGGCGGCGGCTTCTCGGGCAGTGGCTCTTCGGGCAGGGGTCCCTCAGGCCCCTCAGACCCCTCAGGCCTCTCGGGCGGGGATTCCGGTGTCTTCGCGAAGGTCATCGGCCCACCCGGGGGTCGAGCAGCGGATAGATCAGGTCGGCCAGCAGGTTCATCACGATCATCGTGCCGGCGAAGACCAGGAACAGCCCCTGGACCAGGGGCAGATCGGGCACGCTCAGCCCCTGGTAGAACAGCCCGCCGAGCCCCGGCCAGGAGAACACCGTCTCGACCAGGATCGAACCGCCCGCCACATGGCCCAGGTTGATGAAGACCATGGTGACGGTGGGCAGCAGCGCGTTGGGCACGGCGTGCCGACGGCGTACGAGGTCGTCCCGCAGCCCCTTGGCCCGCGCCGTCGTCAGATAGTCGCTGCCCATCTCGTCCAGCAGTGAGGACCGCATGACGAGCAGCGTCTGCGCGTATCCCACCGCGACCAGGGTCAGCACCGGCAGCACCATGTGGTGCGCCACATCGATGACGTAGCCGAAGCCCGACGAATCGCCGGACTCCATCCCGCCGGTGGGGAACATGCCGGGGACCGGGCCGATGCCCACCGAGAAGACGATGATCAGCAGCAGCCCGAGCCAGAAGGCGGGCACCGACCAGAGCGTCAGCGCCACACCGGTGCTGAGCCGGTCGCCGAGCCCGCCGTTGTGCCAGGCGGAGCGGGTGCCGAGCCAGAGGCCGAGCGCCGAGTAGATCACCACGGCGGCGCCCGTGAGCAGCAGCGTCGCGGGCACCTTCTGGGCGATCAGCTCACCGACCGGCGCGTGGAACTGGTACGAGGTGCCGAGATCACCGGTCAGCGCCTTGCCGCAGTAGTCGGTGAACTGCTGCCACAGCGGCAGGTCGAGCCCGAACTGCCTGCGCAGCGTGGCCAGTTGCTCGGCGGACGTCGGTGCGCCATGCGTCATGGCCTTGACCGGGTCACCGGGGATGATCCGGAAGAGGAAGAAGCTGGTGACGAGAACGGCGAACAGCGAGACGGCCGCGCCGCCCAACTTGCCCGCCACATAGACCAGATAGGCGGTTCTGTTACCGGATCCGGTTCGGGTGGTGGCGCCGGACGGCCCGGATTTCGCCGGGCCGTCGACGGCGTCCCGCACCACACCGGAGGTGTCTGCGGTGCTCATGGGTTATTCACGGTCTTCCGCGGTGGAACGGCGCCGCATCATGACGAAGAGGCCGATCCCGGCGACGACCACGACGGCGGCCCCGATCCCGATCACCACACCGGTCGAGGAGGAACTGTCGGAGCTGCCGTCGCTCTCGGCCGGCACCGCGGACCACCAGCTCCAGTAGCCGTCCTGGCCCCAGAGGTTGCCGGCGGCCTCGGGCATCGTCGTGATCGACTTGATCTGGTCGGTACGGTACGCCTCGACCGCGTTCGGATAGGCCATGACATTCATGTATCCGGTGTCGTAGAGCCGGGACTCCATCTGTTTGACGAGTGCCGCGCGCTTGCCGGTGTCGTACTCCTGCGACTGCTTCGCGTACAGGTCGTCGTACTTCTTGTCACAGATGAAGTTGTCGGTGGCGCCGCTGTCCTTGGGCGTCGCGGGCAGCGAATCGCACGTATGAATGGAGAGGACATAGTCGGGGTCGGGGTTGACGGACCAGCCGTCGAAGGCCAGGTCGTAGTCGCCCGCGAGCCAGGGGTCGGAGACATTGTCGAGGCACTCGACCTTCAGCCCGATACCGAGCTTGCCCCACCATTCCTGGAGGTATTTCCCGACGGCCTTGTCGTTCGGGTCGGTGGCGTGGCAGAGGATCCGGAAGCCGAGCGGCTTGCCGTCCTTGCCGAGGCGTTTACCGCCGCCGTTCTTCCGGTAACCGGCCCGGTCGAGCGTCCGGGCCGCGGCGGTCGGGTCGTACGCGATCCGCTGGGTGTCCGAGGGCTGCCAGAAGTACGAGCCGAACCGCGGCGGGATGTAGCCCTGGCCCTCGACGGCGTGGCCCTGGAAGACCTTGTCGACGACGGTCTTCCGGTCGACGGCCTGGAAGAGGGCCTTGCGCACCGCGGGGTCCTTCAGCGCGGCATGGCCGTTGCCGAACTTCTTGCCGTCCTTCGACCGGGCACCCGGATTGGTGGCGAGGGCGTAGAAGCGTCGGCCCGGCGCGTCGTTGACCTTGATGTCGGGGGCGCTCTTCAGCGCGGCGGCCTGGGCCGGGGTGAGGTTCGAGGCGAAGGACACCTCGCCCTTCTGGAGCGCCGCGACGGCCGCGTCCCCGTCCTTGTAGTACTTGAGGACCAGCTCGTCGAACTTGGGCGCCCCCCGCCAGAAGCTCTTGTTCGGCTTGAGCTTGACGTACTGGTCGACCTTGAAGTCCGTGATGACGAACGGTCCGTTGCCGACGATCGGGAACTTCTTGTCGTTGTTGAACTTGGAGAAGTCGCCGACCTTCTCCCAGATGTGTTTGGGCACGATCGGCACATCGAGGGCGGTCATGGTGGCCTGAGGCTTCTTCAGCTCGACGACCAGTGTCTGCGGGTCGGGCGCGGTGGCCTTCTTGAAGTTGGCGGTGAAGCTGCCGTTGGCGGTGGCCGCGTTCGGGTCCGTCAGCATCTTGTTGAAGGTCCAGGCCGCGTCCTCGGCGGTCGCCTTCCGGCCGTCCGACCAGGTGGAGTCGTCGCGGATGGTGAAGGTCCAGGTGAGCTTGTCCTCGGACGGTTTCCACGCGGTGGCGAACCCGGGGACCGCGTGCGCGTCCTTGGGGTCGTAATTGGTCAGGTATTCGTACGCCAGCCGGTGGACGCTGGTACTGACCAATGACTGCGCCAGGAACGGGCTGAGGGAGTCGATGCTCTGGCTGACCGCGACGGTGAGGACCTTCTTGCCGTCGGCGGCCTTACCGACGGCGGCCTGGGCCTGCTGAGGGGCGGGGAGCAGCGGATCGAGCGGGATCACGGTTCCGGCCACGAGCGCGGCGGAGGCGGCACCGGAGGCCAGGAGCAGTCGGAGGCGGGGGCGTTGCCGGACGGCCTGCCGGCGGGGGCTCGGAGTGCGCGGGAAGACTCTTTCGACCATGGGACGGTGACCTCGTGTTATCACTCGCACGGAGAAGCCAGGTTGACACTGATTCACGAACTGGTGAAGCGAAGGTTTATCAGCGCGCGCCGGGCGAGTCAACGGTTGTCAAACCGCTTGTGGTCTGCGGGAATGCGCTGAGGGGCCGCACCGTGAAGACGGTGCGGCCCCTCATTGGTCTCTACCTCTGATGCCCTACTGCTGAGGCGCTGGCGGTGCTGGTGGGGGCTGCTGCCGCGGCCATCCGGGTGGTGGGACAGAACCTTGCGAATCGGGCTGCTCCGGCTGCGCCCCCGGCGGTGGCTGCTGACCGTACGGCGGGTACGCGCTCTGGCCGGTCTGTCCCGGAGGCGGGCCGGCCGGGCTCGCGGGGGACTGCGCCTGGGACGGCGGCGACTGCTGCCAGCCCTGCTGCAGTCCGGGGTGCGACCCCGGCCCGGCCTGCTGCGGCGGGTAGGGGTACGGACCGGGCTGCTGCGGTTGTCCGGGCTGCGGGTACTGCTGGGGATGTCCGGGCTGCTGGGGCGGGTACGGCTGTCCCTGCCCCGGCTGGCCGTACGGCGGTTGTCCGTACGGCGGCTGACCCTGCGCCGGCTGCTGGCCCGGGCCGGGCATCGGCGGCGCGAGGTGCGGCGGCTGCTGCTGGCCGTCCGCGGTCCACAGCCCCTGTGCCTGCTGGGCCCGTACGAAGTCCTCGGCCACCAGCGCTGACAGGTTGAAATACGCCTCGCGCGTCTTGGGACGCATCATGTCGAGGTCCACCTCGGCACCGGCCGCGAGATGTTCGTCGAACGGTACGACGACCACTCCGCGGCAGCGGGTCTCGAAGTGGTGCACGATGTCGTCCACCTTGATCATCTTGCCGGTCTCGCGGACCCCGGAAATGACCGTGAGGGACCGCTGCACCAGATCGGCGTATCCGTGCGCGGACAGCCAGTCCAGCGTGGTCGACGCACTGCTCGCGCCGTCCACGGAGGGCGTCGAGATGATGATCAGCTGGTCGGCGAGGTCCAGCACTCCGCGCATCGCGCTGTAGAGCAGGCCGGTACCCGAGTCCGTGAGGATGACCGGGTACTGCTTGCCCAGGACCTCGATCGCCCGCCGGTAGTCCTCGTCGTTGAACGCGGTGGAGACGGCCGGGTCCACATCGTTGGCGATGATCTCCAGCCCGGACGGCGCCTGCGAGGTGAACCGGCGGATGTCCATGTAGCTGTGCAGATACGGGATCGCCTGGACCAGGTCCCGGATGGTCGCCCCGGTCTCGCGCCGCACGCGGCGGCCGAGCGTACCGGCGTCCGGGTTGGCGTCGATCGCGAGGATCTTGTCCTGCCGCTCGGTGGCCAGGGTCGACCCCAGCGCGGTGGTCGTCGTGGTCTTGCCGACACCGCCCTTGAGGCTGATGACCGCGATCCGGTAGCAGGAGAGCACCGGCGTACGGATCAGTTCGAGCTTGCGCAGGCGCTCGGCCTCCGCGGCCTTTCCGCCGATCTTGAAGCGCGCGCCGCCCTTCGGCTCGCGGCTGCTCTTGGCCTTCTGCTTGTTGCGCAGCAGACGGTCGGAGGACAGCTCCACGGCGGCCGTGTAACCGAGCGGGGCGCCCGGAACGGAACGCTCGCGCTGGTCGTGCGAGACGGCGGAGGGCCAGGCGGCACCGGTGCGGGGATCCGTGGGCGGGCCCGCGGGCCCCGGCTGCTGCGGGGACTGCGGCGCGTGGGGAGCCTGCGGGGGCTGATGCCCCTGATGCGCTTGCGGGCCCTGGTGCCCCTGCGTGCTTTGCTGCGCGGGGAGACCGGGGGAGGCGGGACCGGGCTGGTGGGGCGCCTGAGGAGGCAGCGGGGCGGGCGCGTTGGGGCCGTGTTGGCCCTGCTGTGCCTGGTGGTTCTGGAGCCCGTGCTGCTGAGGGAAGCCGTAACCGCCTTGCTGGACGGGCGGCTGCGGCGCGGGTGTGTACGGACCGGGCTGTGCCTGCTGAGGGAAGCCGTAACCACTCTGAGGGGCGGGCGGCTGCCCTCCGGGACCCTGCTGCTGGTGCGGGAAGCCGTAACCCGGGGGCGTGGCGGACGCGTCCGGCCCGGGGGCGACAGGCGGCAGGGGACCCGCCGCGGGACCCGGCTGGTGCGGCGGCCCCTGCTGCTGCGGGAAGCCGTAACCGCCCTGCGGCGGCCAGGTGTTCGGGGCCTGCGGCGCGTTCGGCGGCGTCGGCTGGTGCTGGGCCGGCGGCTGCGCCTGGGGTCCGGGCTGGGGCTGAGGGGGAGCGGGCTGTCCGGCGTCCCCCTGGGCCTGTACGGGCCACTGCGGCGCGGGCGTCGGCGCGACCGGCTGGTAGGCGGGCGGCAACGGAGGCAGCGCGGAGCCGGAGCCGGTACCAGGGCCCTGGGGCGCGGGCGGCTGAGGCGACCAGGGCTGCGCCGGCGCGGGGGCCGGGGCGCCGTCCCGGGGTTCCTCGGCGGGCCCGCTGTCCTGGGGCGTGGAGCCCTGGGGCGCGGCGTCCGGGGCCGGTTGTACGGGTACGGAGTCGGCCGGGGCCCCGGCAGCGGCTTCGCCGCCGTCGCCTTCGTCGTCCTCCACCGTCGCGGTCGAGTCCGGGGTGGCTTCGGAGTCCTCGGCCCGCGCCGGAGCGCCGGTCTCGGCGACCGGACCGGCCTCGGTCTCCGGCGCGAGGGGTGCCTCGTCCTCAGCCGTTCCCGTTCCCGTTCCCGTTCCTGTACCTGTACCTGTACCTGTGCCCGTGGCGGTGTCCCCGTCCGTACCGTCGGCTGAAGAGATGGGTGCGACGGGTGCGACGGGGGCGGTGGACGGGGCGGGCTCGGCGGACGCGGACGGCTCGGCCACCGCCGTGTCGTCCGTCGGCAGGGGCAGCGGCACGGACGGGGCGCTCGCGCCGGGCGCCTCCGCGCCGTCGCCGCTCTCGGTCCCGCCGGAGCCACCGGTGCCGGTTGTCTCCGGCGGCGTCCCCGTTCCGTTGTTCCTCGCCGCCTCGGCCTCCGTGATCTCCCGCTTGAGATCGGCCGGGGAGAACCGCATGGTCGCTCCGCTCTCCACATCGCCGCCACCGAACGGCCGCGGCCCTCCGGACGTGGCGTCCGAGGTCCCGGCGACCGGCGGAGCGGGGGAAGGGGCCGGAACGGCCGGCGGCGCCACCTGATAGGCGTCCGGCGCCTGAGCGGGATGAGGTGCCTGAGGGGCTTGAGGCATCTGCGCGGCCTGATGTGCCTGAGGCGCCTGATGTGCATGAGGCGTCTGCGCGGCCTGAGGCGCGTGAGCGGCCGGGTAGGCCTGAGCGGACGAAGGCGCGTGGGTCGAGGACGGGGGAGTGGGCTGCGCAGGCGCCCAGCTCGGTTCGTAACCACTGCCCGCGGGCAGCCCCGGCACGGCGACAGGCGCGCCGTTCGGCGGTGGGGGAGCGTTCGTGAAGGACGGTGGCACCGGCGTACCACCACCGGACGAGTCCCCCGGCGCGTTCTGCGTGTACCAGGCGGGCGGGGTGTAGTCGATGGTGAACTCACCCGTCATCTCGGGCTCCGCGTCGGACTGATCGTCCGCGGGCGGCCGGTTCCAGCCTCCGCGGTTCTCGTCCCGATCGCCGTTCACTTTGCCTCCTGGTGTGGTCGAGCACCCTTGTGCCGTGGTGGGTGGGGGCGACCGAATCTGTACGTCCGGTCCGCCCGGCTCTTCCCTTGACGACGCGGTCAGCTTGCCCACAGGTCTGTGCTTCCGCGCCCACACCCACCCTAATCGCCAACGGCGCGGGTACGTCAGGGCGGGACGGTTCGTCAACAGCCTGTCGGTGGGACACATCCCGCCCCCCCCCACGTGCACGGGGCAGGGCGGAGTGTGCGGGTGCGGAGTGGTCAAATCCGCATATCTCCCTATGAGATCCTGTCGAAATCCACACAGGCCGGGCGCGCGCGGCCCCTTCGGCCCGGTGTCAGTCCATCCGGCGTGCGCTACCCAACAATCCGGTCTCGGCGTCCGTCGCCTGGGTCATCACGAACTGCCGGTCCCGCGCGGTGCACCACAGGGTGACCCCGTCGGACAGCGTGGACAGTGCCTCGGTCTCGGCCTGCGGCAGATTCATGATCCGGCCGATCTGCAGGGCCTCGTCGGGCGACACCCGCTGGATGCCGACGAGCCCCGACTTCTCCATCAACCGCGGTGCCACCGGACTGAGATACGGCAGCAGCGTCATCACCGACTGCCAGGGAGCCGACACCACTCGCCCGCGCGGCGGCCGCATTCCGCAGTCCCGCACCACGACCACCGGACTGCCGGCCGAGGCGCCCTGCGGCGGCACCCGTCCCACGTCGTGCAGGGTGACGCACGGCTGTCCGCCGCCCGCCGTCTGCGCGAGGGCGGTCCAGGTCTGACCCCGGCCCGTCTCGACGGCGATCCGGGCTCCCGTGGCGGCCGTGCGCAGCGCCAGCACCTGGGCCGTCCACAGGCCGCCGATCAGTGTGATGTCGTACGGAGTGGGCCGGTTGATGCCGAGCACGGCGGGCTTGTTGCCGGCGTCGACACCGATCACCACGCCGTCGTCACCGACCGGCAGCGTGAGCGCTTCCAGCTGGTCCGCCGACAGGGAATGACGTTCGCGCCGTGGCCCGCGCAGCCCGAAGCCGATCCGCGGCTTGCCGCCGCTCATGACCGGCGCCGCCGACGAGGAGGACGGCGAGGACGAGGGCGCGGACGAACGCGAGGGCACCGGAGTGCCCGTGGCCGGCGGCATGCCCCCCGGCACCGGCGCTCCGGGCGCGGCGGCGTGCGAAGTCGGTACGGACATCAGCGGGTACCCCCGAGCGGCAGAGTGGCGAGCATCGCGGGCACCTGTTCGCGGTCCAGGCGCACCAGCCCGGTCTTCACCCCGCGGGCCGCGCGCTCCAGTTCATGGCGGGCGGTCACCAGCTCCTCGTCGCTGCGCCCCGTGATCCGTACGTGCCCGCTGACCGTCACCCCCTGCCGGTCGCCGCGACCCAGAGTGAGGCTGAAGGTGGTGGCGAGGGCCGGGATCGACGTCAGCAGCGCTATCAGCTGCGGCATCGAGGCCCCGCCGCCGCCCAACTGCGGCCAGCGGCCCACCCAGTACGTCGTGTGCCTGCGGTCGTCGATGCGCCAGGTCCGCGAGGTTTCCTTGGTGCGCCGGTGCTGTGTCTCCGCCCGTCCCGCCTGGGCGATCGCCATCGGGTTGGCGCAGGACGAGATCGCGACGGCCGCCGTCAGCTCTTCCTCGGTCAGGACCGTCGTACGGAAACCGGCACCGGTCAGCCGGCTCGCCAGCTGGTCCGCCGCCCGCACCACGCACTTCTGGGCTCCCAGCAGGCCGTCGCCCCGCGCGGCCACCGCCTCCGGACAGAGCTCCGGATCCAGCTTGAGCGCTATCCAGGTGATCCTGAGCGCGGGCGACCCGGTCTGCGCCTGGAGCGGCGCGTAGTTGCGCGCGGCCACCGACTGCTGCGGCAGATGCGGGGCGGGCGCGGGCTGGGTGTGCTGCACGATCTGCGCCGACTCCAGCCGGATGCCGTCCACATCGAGCGCGTCCCGTACGAGCGTGAGGGGCAGCGGCCGGGTGGAGCGGTCGGGACGCAGTGCCGTGGTGTCCGACTCGACCTGGAGCACCGCCGTCAGGAACGTACCGTCGCCGATCATCCCGACCGGGCGACGGTCACGGTCGCTGTACGCGTACGTACGCAGCGCCGGGTCGCATTCGACGACGGGCGCGAGGCCCGGTTCCGTACCCGCGGGAAGCGTCAGCGAGGCCGCCCTGCGCACGCGTGCGCGCAGCGCGAGGAGGCTGGAGAGCCACTCGGGCAGCGAGCGCCGGTGTCTGCGCAGCACGGCCAGCAGCACCAGCAGCGCGGCGAGGATCCCCGCCGGGACGAGCATCAGCGGGTCGATCACCCACGCCACCAGCAGCAGAGCCGCGGCGACCTCGATCAGTACGAGTTGTTGCATTTGGAACGGCCCGAAGTGCCCTGGGCGCGCCGTGAGTCCGGGTGCCGCCGGAGCCCGGGAGGCAGCGGAGGACGGCGCGGCCGCGGCGGGCCGCGTCTGCGTCGCGGATGCCATGATGGAGAACCCCCCAGTTTGTCCCGATCACCCTGGCCGGCCAGGGCTTTGGCAGCTGGATCACCCTACCCGCCCCACAAACGCACCCGACCTACAGGCATAGTAGGGGGCCGGTCCGACAGTCGGCGGGGCCCGGGGGTCGTCACGACCCTGCCCTGCCCCTGGGGGGAGACCGAGCCTTTTTTCACCGATGGGGACTCATGGCATCACGGCGGGATGAGCTCAACGCGTACACCTTCGCGAAGAAGCGCACGGTGGCAGCTTTCCTTCAACCCTCGCCCTCGGGCACGGAGGAGGGGGCGCCCAGACCGTTGCGCGCGGTCGTTCCGAGTCTGATCGTCGGCGCGCTCGTGCTGGCCGGCTTCGCGGCCTGGGGCATGTTCAAGCCCACCGCGCCCAAGGACTGGGCCAAGGCGGGCACCAACGTCATCGTGGCCAAGGACTCCACCACCCGCTACGTCGTGCTGTCCTCCGGCAAGGGCAAGGCGAAGGAGACCCTGCTCCACCCGGTGCTGAACCTCGCCTCCGCCCGCCTGCTGCTGACTCCGCAGCAGAGCAAGGTCATTCAGGTCCCGGACAAGATCCTGGACGCGGGCAAGCCCCCGCGCGGCCCGATCCTCGGCATTCCGTACGCTCCCGACCGGCTGCCCGCCGACAAGGACGCCGGCACGTTCAAGCGGTGGGCCGTCTGTGAGCAGCCGGGCGGCGGCAAGGGCAGCAGCGTCCAGAAGGCCGCCTTCGTCCTCGCCGACCGCGACTTCGCCAAGACGGACGGGAAGCAGCGGCTGACCGGTGGCCACATGCTGTACGTCAAGGGCCAGAAGGGCGACCGTTTCCTGGTCGACGCGGACGGCAAGAAGTACCAGCTGCCCGACACGTCGAGCGACAACCTGACCCGGGCGCTCGTCAGGACCGAGCCGCAGTCCGTCACCGACGACTGGCTGGCCACTCTGCACACCGGCAACCCCGTCGACTTCCCGGTGGTCCCCGGCGAGGTCGGCGAGGACGCGGGCGTCGGCGGCGGCCTCTCCCCGCAGCAGGACCGCGTCGGCATGGTCCTGCGCGCCCAGACAGGATCGGGGCCGCAGCACTACGTCGTACTGCGGGGCAAGGTCCAGCCGGTGTCGGACTTCACCGCCTGGCTGCTGATCAACTCCCCGCAGACCGACGATCTGAACATGGGGGGCGAAGCGACCACGGTGGACGCGCAGTCGTTCGCGCCCGAGACCGACTCCTTCAACGGGACGACCGACTGGCCCGAGGAGAAGCCGCTCCAGATCAACGCCGTCCAGGGCGAAGGCGCCCGGGACACGGTGTGCAGCGTGCTGCGCAAGGTCGACGACAAGGGCCGTACGACCCTGTCCACCTGGGCCGGCACGACCTACCCCGCGGACATCACCGCCGGCGGTACGAGCACATATGTCACGCCCGGCAGCGGACTGCTGTACACCCAGGTCCAGGGCAACCAGTCCAGCCCCGACGGATCGCTCTTCCTGGTCACGGACACCGGACTGCGGTACGCGGTCCAGGCCAACGGCGACAGCGACGCGGCCCGTTCGGACATCGGTACCGGCGACCAGCAGAAGCAGCAGGACGGCCGTCCCGAGCCCAGCGAGGCACAGATACGGCTGGGCTACGAGAAGGTCACTCCGCGCGTGATCCCGATCGCCTGGTCGGAGTTCCTGTCCAAGGGCCCCCGGCTCGACACCAACGGCGCCCGCCAGCCCCAGGGTTCGTAGGGGAGCGCGATGATGCCGAGCGTCAAGTCCGCGACCCGTAAAACCACTGTGCTGGCCTGTGCCACGGCTCTGGCCGGCCTCACAGCCCTGCCCCCGGCCGCGTACGCGGACGAGCCGCGCCGGGCGCCCCTCCCGGCCCTGGTGACCGACGGGAGCGGCGAGTGCTCCTTCCCCATGAAGAAGCAGATAGCGGGCATCCCGTGGGCCCTTCAGCGCGTGCTCTTCGACGAGCTGTGGCAGGACACCAAGGGCAAGGGCGTACGTGTCGCCGTCATCGACACCGGAGTGGACAACGCCAACCTCCAGCTCAAGGGGGCGGTCGACACATCCGCGGGGACCGAGATCCTGGCCAAGAAGATGGAGAAGGGCAAGCCCGCCGACGGCACGGACGACAGGGTCGGCCACGGAACCAAGGTCGCCGGGATCATCGCGGCGCGCCCCCGCGCGGGCACCGGATTCGTGGGGATCGCGCCCGAGTCCACGATCATCCCGATCCGGCAGAACGACGAGAAGAACAGCGGCAACGACAAGACGATGGCCCAGGGGATCGACCACGCGATCGCCGAGCGCGCCAACGTCATCAACATCTCCCAGGACACGACGAAGCCCCTGGCGCCGGACTCCGAACTCGGCCGGGCCGTGCGGCGGGCGCTCGACCGGGAGATCGTCGTCATCGCCTCCGCCGGCAACGACGGTATCGACGGCAAGCTGAAGAACACCTATCCGGCTGCCTTCGACGGCGTCCTCGCCGTCGCCTCCTCCGATCGCAACAACGAACGCGCGCCCTTCTCCCAGGCCGGGACGTTCGTGGGGGTCGCGGCCCCGGGCGTGGACATGGTCTCCACCGTTCCCGGCAACGGCCAGTGCTCCGACGACGGCACCAGCTTCTCCGCGCCGTACGTCGCCGGGGTCGCCGCGCTGCTGCGCGCCAAACACCCGACATGGGAAGCACATCAGATCGTCGCCCAGATCGAGCAGACCGCCGAGCGCAGCATCAACGGCCGTGACGACTACGTCGGTTGGGGCGTGATCGACCCGGTCCGCGCCCTCACCGAGGACGCGACCGCGCCCGAGTCCCCGCGCCCCGACCCGGGCCCGCCCAAGGCGCCGGCTCCCGAGCCCGCGCATCTGGCGATGTCCGAGACCCCACAGGAGCGTTCGGAGCGCTATGCCACCTACGCTCTGGGTGTCGGCGGGGTACTGGTCGCGGTTGTCGCGGGTACGGCGACGGTCATCCGCGACAACCGTCGCAAGGCGGCCCGGCGGGAGGCTCGTGAATCAAGTCTCCACAGCTGACTTTGCAGTTGGAACTGTCGTACCAACTGGCTAAAGTGACAAGCGGGACCATGCGAGTGGTCCCACACGGGGGCGGCATCCAGATGCTTCCCGTCCATCGCGCTCCTCGGAGCGCACCGGCAGTACGACAGGAAGAAGGGCAAGATGTCGAACAAGGACCTGAATGTAACCAGCGAGGAGCAGGTCGGCCTCGCCGGGAAGATCCAGACTTTCCACGACGAGCTCCAGAGCCGTATCACCTCCCTCAACGGTGTGGTGGACCGGATCCAGGCGGGCTGGCAGGGCGCGGCCAGCAAGGAGTACGACGCGGTCCAGGAGCGCCTCAACACGCGTCTGCGGAACATGCGCGTCAAGCTGATCGAGCTTGAGGAGACCATGCGGATGAGTGCCGACGGTTTCACGCAGCAGGAGCAGGACCGCATCAAGTCCTTCCGGACGATGGATGACTCCGCGGGCGGCCAGAGCGCCATCCTCGGTATGGCCTGAGCCACCGCCCACCACTTCGCGCTGAACACCGTCTTGAGGAGCATGACATGACCACTGCCGTCAACTACGACACCGTGACCCAGGCGGCCGGTGACGTCCGGCTGACCGCCTCGCAGCTCAGCACCGAACTGGAAACCTTGATGTCGCAGGTCAACCGCGTCGCCGAGAGCTGGGACGGTGAGGCCAAGCTCGCCTACCGGGAGAGCCAGGACCTGCTCACCCGCGAGATGGCCGGCATGAACCAGGACCTCCAGCGGATCGCGCGCCTGCTCGACGAGTCGGTCATCGGCTACCAGGACACCGACAAGGGCAACGCCGCCCGCTTCCGTATGAACATGGGCTGATCCGGGGATCGAGCTCATCCCTTACGGCCCGAAGGGGGTGTCCGCCACGGCGGACACCCCCTTCGTCGTCGGACCACCCAGCGGCTACTTCAGGTCGAACTCGCCGTCCCGCGCGCCCAGAACGAACGCGTCCCACTCCGCCTTCGTGTAGCGCAGGACCGTTTCCTTGTCGATCGACGACCGCATCGCGACGGCCCCCTCCGGCAGATAGGCGATCTCGACGCGCTCCTCGTCCGGGCTCGTGCCGGGTGCGCCCTGCCACTCGACACCGCTGATGTCGAGCGCGTACAACTCATCCTTCTGACGTTCCTTCTCGCTTGCGTCAGCCATCGGCGCAGTCCCTCCCGGGGGTGTTACGAACGAGCTACGGCTCTCAGAGTACTGGGGCGCCGACCTGCCGGAAGGCGTGTCAGCGATAACGGATGAACCGGAAACCGTGCGCGCCGACGGCCTGGAGATCGGTGATCGGATCCGCCCCGCCGTCGACCAGTCCGGTTCCCTGCTCCGAGCGGAATCCGGTGAGGAGCAGCCCCACCGACTCCCGCCCGCGCGCGTCCCGCCGGCGCACCCAGACCAGTGCGCGGGCCCCGACCGGCATCGCTGACAGTGCGTCCAGCAGCGTGTCCCAGCCGGTGTGTTCCGAGACAGTGACCGGCTTCCCCAGCTCACGCAGGGTCGGCGTCAGCCAGGACGCGGCGCCGGGTCGCGGCGGGAGCGACAACGCACCGTCGCCCGGCTCTGCGCCGCTGTTCCACGCGTCGAGCCAGGCCCAGGGCGCCGAGTTGGGCAGACAGAACGGCTCGCCCCGGTCCTTGGGCACGACCACCGCCGCGTCGAGCATGGCCCGCGACCAGTCGCCCCCGTTGCGGAACTCCCGGGTCTCGCAGGCGAACAGCCAGCCCCGTGCCATCTCGTCGGCCGGGTCGGGATCCACCAGCTCCACCGGCTCGTCGTAGGTGCGCAGCAGCCACGCCTGCGCCTTCTCGACGGCCGTACGGAGGTCTTCGGCGGGCTGCTGTACGGGGTCGGGGGCGGGCTCTGTGCCGGCAGGCCGAGTCCGGGCGAAGGTCAGCGAGCTTACGCCCGCGGTGTCCAGCCGAGCGAGACCACCCGTCATGCCGTCCAGGAGGACGACCTGGCCGTCCTTGTTGTGTACGGACAGCAGATGTCCGCTGACCTCCTGGCCGGCGATCTCTCGCCGTACCCACACCACACCCCCGGTACCGGGCCCGGGTTCCTGGGCGGCGGCGATCACCTCGTCCCAGCTCGTGCAGGACAGCTGCTCGGCGCCGGGGAAGTAGTGCTTCAGCAGCAGTTCCCACCAGCCCGGTGCCTCGTGCGCGGGCGACCAGGGAAGCGGGCTCGCGGGACCGCCGTTCAGCGCGGCCGACACGGTCACCACACAGCCGCGCGCGTTGAGCCGACGGGACTGCTCGGCGGGATCACGCGGCGACGGCGCCTGGCCGAACGCGGTCAGGTCACCCCACGGGTCGTTCGCGGCTGGATGGAACGGCGGCATGCCGTTCTTCGGTACGGCGACGGACGCGGCGAGCATCGGCGTACGGGGGTAGCCGGGCTGAGGCCGGGTACGGCAGGCGAAGAGCCAGGTGTGCGCGTCCTGGGCGACCGGGCCGGGCGAGGCCAGCTCGACGAGGCCGCGGTAGGTGGCGTCGAGCCATTGCTGTGCCAGGTGTTGGGGGTCGGACATCGTTCACTGGTCCTTGGTCGGCGGCCACTCGCCGGATACGAGCTGCCTGAGGTACTCGTCGACAGGCAGGTGTGTGGGCGGGAAGTGCACAGGTGAGCCATCCTTCGGCACGATCACGACGCGCGTCATCGGTGCGCGCAGGATGTCGCCGGTGTCGAGGTGTTCCTGCGAGTCGAACCTGACCAGCCAGGCGATGGGATGTTCCTCACTCAATTCCGGCTGCAGGACGATCGTGTATGCCGACTCGTAGGCGAAGGCCTGCCTGAGGAAGGGGCGAGCTGCCTCGACGGCATCGGTTCGGGAGAGCATTCCTGAGTCCTGTCGTGCTAGCGGGTGGGGATATGGGCGATTTGGGTTATGTTGCTGGATTCGAGTTTCGCGAGTGATCCTGACTGCCCGTCCAGGAACACCACCCCGTGATCCGTTTTCACAGCGTTGAAGACATGTGCGGTGTTGTCGCCACGAGCGATGTAGACAACACTTCGCGCCCCGTCCCCCCGGGCGCTGAGGTCGCGGACGATGTCGTCATAACTGTGGACCTGTGTGAATGCCGAGTTCTTCACACCGAGTTCTTCGAAGGGTATCGGGCCCGCTTGAGGCCGTGGCGCTGCGGACACTTCCACGCCGTCTAGTCGACGTTCGACGGTGACCACGTTGTACGTGCAGTTCTGTGTGTATCCGGCCTTCCCGGTGTTGTTGAGATCCTTGAGCCACGGGAACTGGTCCTCAAGGAATTTCCTTGCCTTACCCGCCGGGACGGAATCCGCGTGGATCGCCTTCTCCGAGACGCCCTTGCTGGTCTGCGCGATATCGCTCCAGTCCTTCGCGCCGTCCTTCGCCGCGTTCGTGACCCCTTTCTGGACCGCCGACTCGGCGCCCTCCTTGGCCGCGACCCGGACGCCGGACCGTACGGTACCGAGCCCCTTCGTGCCGATCAGCTCCGGAAGAAGCCGGCCGAGCCCTTCGCTCGGGTCCTTCTTGAAACTGTCGATCAGCGCCGCCGGTATGCGCTCCGGATGCGCCGCCGTCGAGACGAGTCCGGCCAGTGTCATGTTGACGTTCTGCGCGTACTGGGCCGGATGCGTGATGTTGTAGATGTCCAGCGGATTGAGACCGCGGGCGAAGTTGACGATGCCGGCCGCGCCTTTGACGACGCCGCCCACCACATGGGCCGTCTCCACGGACAACGCGCCCATGCCGTCCAGATACATGGCGCCCGCCCGGTCCAGCGGCGGCGGCTCCTTCGGTGCGTGCGCCATCGCCGCGTCGATGGCCTTCTGCGCCGTGCCGGCGGCCTCGTCACGCTGCCTGCGGGCCTCTTTCAGGATGTCGTGGGCGTCGTCACGGTCCTTCTTGCCGGGGTCGCTGAACGGCTCCGGTACCGGACCGGGGTCCCGGTCGGCCTTGACGTCAGCGTTGTACGTGTCGATCTTCTTGTTGTAGGCGTCAACCGCCTTCTGGGAGGCCTCCTTGCCCTTCTTGTAGAGGGCGATCGCCTCCTTGGCCTGCCCCTGGGCCCAGGTGACCGTCGACGCGTACGTGGTGAGGGCCTTGCCGGCCGATTCACACGCGTCCGCCGCATGCAGCCACTTGGGGGGATGCATCGCGAATTTCTCGCGGAACGCGTCGGCCGATGTCCCCTTCCAGTGCGCCGAGTCGAGCTTCTTCATGCCCTGACCGACGCTGTCGAGCGCGGTGAAGAAGTCCTTCATATGGCCCGCGCTCGCGCGGATCTTGTCGGGCTTGCCGTGGATGAGCTCGTTGGCCTCCTCGGTCTGCCCCAACTGCTGTTCGCGCACCGAGGCGCCGAGGTCCGAGGCGGCGTCGTCGCCCCAGTCCTCGACGCTGTCCGCCCAGTCGTCCGCGCCGACGTACTCCAGCCCGTCACCGACCCGGTCGGTGGTCCAGTCGATGCCCTCGCCGAGCGCCTTCTTTCCGGCGTCGACGCCCTCTTCCAGCTTGCCCAGGCCCTTGTTGAGCAGGTCCTTGCCGCCGTCGACGAGATCTCCGATGCCCATCAGCCCTGGCCTCCCCGTTGTTCGGCGGCCTTCTCCTGCTCCTCGGGGGACGGACCGAAGGTCTCACGCATCGAGTCGTTCATTTCATCGCGCAGCCCGGCGGCGTCGACGATGCCGGAGGTGGGTGTCATGGTGGCGGTACTGACGTCCCACGCCGTGTTCTTCCACGCCTGGACGCTGTTGTCGCGGGCCTCCTGGAAGGACTCGGCGCTGTAGTCGGCGTCGCGTATCTGCGTGTACGCGTTGTCGGAGAGCACCTCGCCCCAGTCCTTCTTCAGGATCTCGTCCTCGGTCGCGTACGGATTGCCCATCGCCGCGTTCGTCATGATCTTGAAGCTGCCCTGGAGATACTGCTCCTGCTCGTGGAAGACACCCGCCGACAGGCCGACGTCCGCCGCGAACACGTTGCCCTCCTGCACGAGCGAGCGCACGCCCCACTCCCAGCGCTCGCAGAAGCTCTTGAGCGTGGACGTGAGCCCCTCGTGTCCGGTCTCCATGCCGCTCAGCGCCAGGTCGGAGAACCCCCGGCCCATGCTCGCCTCACCGACCATGCCGAGCTCCTTGAGCTCGGCCAGAGTGCCGGTGATGCCCTTGGCGATCTGCCCCAGCGCGCCCTCGGACGCCTGGAGGTCCGGATCCTGCCCCGTCATACCGCATCCCCCGTATTCCCCTGGTACGCCGGGCCTCCGTACGTACCGCTGTCGACCGCCGCCGTGTCCGGCACGATCCCCTTGACCGGCGGGAACATCGCCCCGTCGGAGCTCCCGGCGTTCAGCGCCACTCCACAGGGGAACGTGACTGCCGGTATCACCTCGTCGAGCAGCCGCGCCCCGAGCACCGCGCGGTACGGCCACTCCCGCTCCGTATCGCCCTGGGACTCGGCGAACCGGGCCAGCGCGGTCTCGTCGGCGAAGGCGCAGATCCAGCTGATCCCGCCGAAGTCGGCCGTCCACAGGCCGCCCTTGGCGTCCAGTGGCACCAGCACCGCCGTACTGCGGAAATGGGCCAGGCGCTCCAGGACGGCCTCGCGGGCGTCCTGAACGGCTGCCGCGTCCATCTCCGGCTCGGGTGGGCCCGAGGGCTCCGGTCGGCCCGCGCCCGCAGGGGGTGGTGTACCGCCCCGGCTTATCCGCTCGGTGGCTTCGGCGCGCAGCCGGCCCCACTCCTCGCTGAAGGTCATGTTTCCCCCGTTGTCGTGCGTGTTGTCGTTCAGCTGTGCGTGTTGTCGTTCCTGCGGCGTCCCTGCTCGTCAGCCGCGCCGCGCCAGTGCGGCCCGGAGGTCGGCACTCGGAATACGTACGGAGACCCGGCTGCCCGGGTTGATCTTGACCGTCATATCGGCCCGGAGAGCCCGCAGCAGATCCGCACAGCCCACCGGCCGTAGCCGCGGGACAGTGGGCGGCGCGTGCCGCGGATCGGTCAGCACCGGTACGAACGGACCCTCCGCGTCCGTGTACACCGCGAGGTCCGTCCCCTCGTGCGGTACGAGATACAGCACACCCTCGACCAGCGCGTCGAGCACCGCGTCGTCCGGTCCGTGTCCGGTGGCCGCCAGCTGCAACGCCGCGTCCGCCCGGTCGGTGGGCTGTGGGAAGCCCAGAGTCACCGGTGAGGGACGGTAGTCGGGGTTGTGGTTGAAGGCCCCGGGCTCACCGTGCTCATCGACCTGCCAGGCTCCGATGACTGCCTGGGGCGGTATGGAACCGGCGGGATCGTACGCGGGGTCGATCGAGTAGAGCCAGGTTCCCGGGGCCCGCCGTGCCTGCGCACGCAGTTGCTCGGTGAGCGCGGGGACCGGACGGCCGTCCTTCTCCTCGTTCACAGTGACTCCAGCGGGTGTGTGTATGCCGTGGCACTGACGTTCGTGTCGTCGGCACTGACGTTCATGTCGTCCCTCGTACGCCGTCGGCCACGTGGACCTTCGTGCAGGTCGTCCACGTGGCCATCGGTACGTACGCCGTCTACCGGTCCGGCATCCAGCCCAGCTGCACCAGGGGTGCGCCGCGCTTGCGGGAGACGAACGTGCCTCGTCCCGGGGGCATCGGGCGGGCCCGGACGTTGCCCAGAATGTCACCCTCTCCGGGATCTCCGGACAAGATCACACCTTGTGCACCGAGTTCCTTCATCCTCTGCATGAACGGTTCATACATCGCACGAGAGGCACCGGCCGCGTTGCGCGCGACGATGAAGCGGATACCCACATCACGGGCGAACGGCAGGTTCTCCACCAGAACGGCCAGCGGGTTCGCGGAGTTGGTCGCGACCAGCTCGTAGTCGTCGATGAGCACGAACAGTTGCGGACCGCTCCACCAGCTGCGGTCGCGCAGCTGCTGCGGAGTGATGTCCGGCTTGGGCGCCCGCTTCTCCATCACCGTGCCGATGGCGTCCATGTGCATCTGCATGGCCGACGCCATCGGCGCGTACTCCAGCAGATGCGAGGACGGTACGGCCTCCAGCATCGAGCGCCGGTAGTCACCGACCACGATCCGCGCCTGCTCCGGCGTGTAACGCTCGGAGATCTGCTTGGCGATGAGGCGCAGCAGCCCCGTCTTCCCCGACTCGCTCTCGCCGAAGATCATGAAGAACGGGTCGGTCTCGAAGTCGATGAACACCGGCTCCAGGTTGGTCTCGTCGATACCGATCGCGATGCCGTGCTGCGGGTACTCGAACCCCTTGGGCAGCTGCTCGGCGGGCAGCTTGCGCGGCAGCAGCCGTACGGTCGGAGCGGCCGGACCCGTCCAGCTCTCCCTGGCCGCCCCGACGAACGACGCCGTACCGTCGGAGAGATCCGCGGCCCGGCTCACCGAGTCGATACGCGGCAGCGCGCCCATGAAGTGCAGCTTCTCGGGCACCTGGCCACGGCCCGGCACCCCCGGCGGGACGTTCGCGGCGACCTTGCGGTCGAACTCGGAGTCCATGACGTCACCGAGCCGCAGTTCGAGCCGGCCGAGCATCTGGTCCTTGAGCGCCGCGCGCGCCTCCATGTACCGGGCGGCGGTGATCACGACATGGACGCCGTAACCGAGACCGCGCGCCGCGATGTCGGAGATCACCGGCTCCAGCATGTCGTAGTCGTTCTTGAAACCGCCCCAGCCGTCGATGATCAGGAAGACATCTCCCCAGGCCTCGCCGGGCAGTTCACCGGCCGCGCGCTTGCGCCGGTAGGTGCTGATCGAGTCGATGCCGTTCGAGCGGAAGAACTCCTCGCGCCGGTTCAGCACCCCCAGCACCTCCGCGACCGCGCGCCGGACCCGCTCGGGGTCGAGCCGGGACGCGACACCGCCGACATGCGGCAGGTCCGACAGCGAGGAAAGACCGCCACCGCCGAAGTCCAGCGCGTAGAACTGCACTTCGTGCGGGGTGTGGGTGAGGGCGAACGACGAGATCAGCGTCCGCATCAGCGTCGACTTGCCGGACTGCGGGCCGCCCACGACGAGCATATGGCCGGCCGCGCCCGAGAAGTCCCGGTAGAGCACCTCACGGCGCTGTTCGAAGGGCTTGTCGATCAGGCCGAGCGGCACGGTGAGCCCGCCCGGACGGCTGTACTCGGTCGCGCTCAGCCCGCGGTCCGCGGTCATCGCGATACCGGGCAGCAACTGGTCCAGCGTCGGCGCCTCGTCCAGCGGCGGCAGCCACACCTGGTGCGCGGGCACCCCCTGCCCGTCGAGCCGGCGCACGATGACATCCAGCACGGTGTCGGCGAGCGCGTCGTCCTCCGAGGCGCGGGGCGCGGCCCCGGCCAGCGGGTCCGGCGCCGCGTACACCACCGGCACCGGCACGGCCGTGAACAGCGCGGGCCGCCGCTCGATGTTCAGCGCCCCGATCGACAGGTCGGGACCGCCCGTGCGGTACGTGCCCGAGACGTACGCCGCCTTGAAGCGGGTCATCTCCTCCGTACCGAACTTGAGGTAGCCGGAACCGGGCACCGACGGCAGGTGGTACGCGTCCGGCACCCCCAGCGCCGTACGCGACTCCGCCGCCGAGAACGTCCGCAGACCGACCCGGTACGAGAGGTACGTGTCGAGCCCGCGCAGCTTGCCCTCCTCCAGACGCTGCGAGGCGAGCAGCAGATGCACACCCAGGGAACGGCCGATCCGGCCGATCTGGATGAACATGTCGATGAAGTCGGGCTTCGCGGTGAGCAGTTCGGAGAACTCGTCGATCACGAGAACGAGCGAGGCGAGCGGCTCCAGCGCGGCGCCGGCCGCCCGCGCCTTCTCGTAGTCGTGCACATTGGCGTAGTTGCCCGCCGAGCGCAGCAGCTCCTGGCGGCGCTGGAGCTCACCGCGGATCGCGTCGCCCATGCGGTCGACCAGGGTCAGGTCGTCCGAGAGGTTGGTGATGACCGCCGCCACGTGCGGCATCTGCGACATGCCGGCGAAGGTCGCGCCGCCCTTGAAGTCCGCGAGGACGAAGTTCAGCGTCTCCGAGGAGTGGGTGACCGCGAGCCCGAGCACCAGGGTGCGCAGCAGCTCCGACTTTCCGGAACCGGTCGCGCCGACACACAGCCCGTGCGGTCCCATGCCCTCCTGCGCGGCCTCCTTGAGGTCCAGCATCACCGGCTGGCCGTCCTCGCCGACACCGATCGGCACCCGCAGCCGCTCGGCCGTCGACCGCGGCCGCCAGGTACGGGCCACGTCGACCGCCGCCGCGTCGCCCAGATTCAGCAGATCCGTGAAGTCGAGGTTGGCGAGCAGCGGTTCGTCCTCGTCGCCGCCACCCGTCCGCAGCGGCGCCAGCTGCCGCGCGAGCGCCTCGGCGGCCGGCAGCGAGATCCCGTCCGGGACGCCTTCGTACGCCAGGCCCGCACCGGACTCCAGCCACAGCCTGCCCGGCCGGACGACCACGGACAGACCGCCCCGCGGCTCGTCCAGCTCCCCGGACACGACCTCCACGATCGTCACGCCCTGCAAACCTTCGGCCGCCGCGAACAGCGAGTCCGGCGGCACCATCCCGCCGTCCAGTACGACGACGATGTGCGGCTGGTCCAGCACCGGCTGGGTGTCCCGGCCGAACCGCGGCCGCCCGTCCAGCCTGCTGTGCAGCAGCAGCTCCAGCTCTCCGAGGTCGTCCCCGAACAGCCGCTTCGTACCGGCACCGTCGACCTGCCCCGGCAACTGCGTGTGCGGCAGCCACTTCGTCCAGTCCCAGCGCGCGGCCGAGCGCTGTGACGCCACCACCGCGACCATCAGATCCTCGGGGGAGTGCAGCGTCACCAGCTGCGCGACCATCGCACGCGCCGCGGACTGCGCGGAGTCCTGCTCGCCGGAGACCGTCACGTGGTAGAAGGCGCGCATCGACACGGCCATCGGCAGCCCGTCCAACGAGCCGTGCACCGCCAGGAACTGCTGCATCGCCCCGGCGCACAGCGGCTCCAGCTCATCGACCGGCGCCGTCTCCGGAGCGACCAGCGGCGTCGCCAGCTGCTGCGCGCCCAGCCCGATCCGCAACTGCCCGAAGTCCTTGTCACCGACGCGCCGTTCCCACACCCGCGAGCCCTCGGCCACGACCGACCACAGCTGCTCGGGCGAGGGGTGCAGATACAGCTGGGCGTCGCGCTGCGCACGCGCCGTCCTGCGGACCGTACGCCGCGACTGAGCCAGGTACTTGAGGTAGTCCCGCCGCACATCGGCAATTTGCCCCTGCGTACCGCGACGGAACCTGACGACCTGCGCGATGACCATCGCGAGCGTTGAGAACAGCATCAGCACGCCCATGATCCGCATGATCGGCGGCGCCGTCGGCGAGAAGAAGAAGACCACCGACGAGCCCATGCCGAGAACCGGCAGGACCTGCATCAGCATGCCCTCCTGCTGCCCGCGGGGCAGTTCGGGCGGGGACTCCAAGGTCAGCGCATCCGTGGGCACTTCCGGCGGAAGGGACCGTGGTGGGCGTTTGACGACAATCTGGCTCACCGGCGCATCAATCCCTCAAGCCGGACGGGCAATTCCGTACCGACGCCCCCGTGGCGACGGTCTCCCTCCGCGCGACGGCGATCCTACTTGCAGCCCTGCTCCACGCATCCCGGTAGGGTGACGCGCGCATCGTGCGCAACCGCGAATCAGGGGGACCAGACACGTGAGTACGACCGCAGCGACCGGCTTCTGCCGCGTCACCGTCGTGGCGCCGGACAGCAGAATCGATGTCGCCCTCCCGGAGGACATCGCCGTCGCCGACGTCTACCCGGAGATCCTGCGGCTCACCGGCCAGACCCAGTCGGCGGGCACACCCACCGGCTACCACCTGGTGCGGCGCGACGGCACCGTCCTCGAAGGCGCCCGTACGCTCTCCGCCCAGCAGGTGCTCGACGGCGAAGTGCTCAGCCTGCGCCCCTTCGCCGAGTCCCTGCCGCCCGCGGTCTTCGACGACGTCTCGGACGCCGTCGCCTCCGCCGTCAAACGCGACCGTCATCTGTGGAGCGACGACCTGCTGCGCGGCGCCGGCCTCGTCGGCGGTGTGCTGCTGCTCGTCCTCATGGGCTTCGTCCTGTGGTTCGCCGACCCGGTCCGCCATGACATGCACAGCCTGCCCGGCATCATCGCGGGCACGGGCGGACTGCTGCTGACGGCCTTCGCGGGAGTACGGGCCCGGGTGTACGCGGACCGCGCCACCGCCGTGGGCCTCGGCCTCGGCGCGCTGCCGCTGCTGCTGATCGGCGGCTCCGGGATCATCGGCCCCGACGCGGGCCAGGGACCCGGCCGGCTCCAGTTCCTGCTCGGCTGCGTCGTCGTGCTGATCGCGTCCGTCGCGCTGGTCGCCCTCACCCCGAGCGGTGACGCGCCCTTCGTCGCCGCGACCTTCCTGGCCACCGTCGGCACCCTCGCGACCTTCGTGATGATCCTTACGGAGGCCTCGGCCACCGGCACCGCCGCCGTCTGCGCCCCGGTCGCCATCGGCATCGTCGCCTTCCTGCCCGGCCTCTCGGCCCGCTTCGCCCGGCTGCCCATCGGCTATGCCTCCCTGCGCTCCGCCGCGGACGGCGAGTACGACGACACCTTCGACGACCCGAACGCCGGCCCCGACGCCGAACCCGTCGACGCCGAGCGCATCGCCGCGCAGGCACGCCGCGGCCACGAGATGCTCCTCGGCCTGGTCGCCGGCTGCTCGGCGGTCGTCATCGGCGCCGCCGCCGTCCTCGGCTTCTCGGACAACATCTGGGGCCAGATCCTCGCCCTGACCGCGGGCCTCGCGATGCTGATGCGCGCCCGCCTCTTCCGCTACACCTCGCAGGTCGCCAGCGTCCTGGTCGCGGGCATCTCCGCGGTCGCGCTGCTGATCCTCGGCCTCTCCCTGAACCCGCCCGCCGACCTGGTCAAGGAACTCCTGATCTACGGCGACCGCGGCGGTCTCGACATCCGTACGATCTGGCTCGCCGCGAGCATCGCCGCGGGCGCCGCCCTGATCACCGCGATCGGCCTGGTCATCCCGCGCAAGGGCCTCTCGCCCTTCTGGGGCAGGCTGCTCGATCTCACCGAGGGCGCGGTGCTGCTCTCCCTGGTGCCGCTCTGCCTCGCCGTGCTCGATGTCTTCAGCAAGGCCCGCGCGATGACGAGCTAGCTGTTCTGTACGGGCGATGGGGGACGGTCGGCCGCCCACCTGGTGGCTGGTACCCTGGGCGACGGCCGTTTGTGTACGTGATCCCGGAGCCACCGGCTCTGCGGTCAGCGCCCAGCGGATCCCCGCCTCCCGAGTAACGGAAGCTCCCCAGAGTATTCGACCTGGGGCACTCGGTGGCCAAGAAGACTCACGAGGAGTACGCGTGTCGCTCGACGCCGCTACGAAGAAGCAGATCATGACCGACTTCGGCACCAAGGAAGGTGACACCGGCTCCCCCGAGGTCCAGGTCGCCATGCTGTCGCGCCGGATCTCGGACCTGACCGAGCACCTCAAGACCCACAAGCACGACCACCACTCCCGTCGTGGTCTGCTGATCCTGGTCGGTCAGCGCCGCCGGCTGCTGCAGTACCTGGCCAAGAAGGACATCCAGCGCTTCCGTGCGCTGGTCGACCGCCTGGGCATCCGCCGCGGTGCGGCCGGCGGTGCCAAGTAAGACACCGTGAAGGGAGCGGTTCCCACCTCCAGGGGGCCGCTCCTTTCGCGTATGCGGGTATCGGGCGCCCCGCCCGGGACGACCGGAATGTCATCCTGAGGCGAAGCTCAGTAACCTGGTCGCACAGGCACAACTGAAGAGCACAACCGACGTGCGAAGAACTGAAGAGCACAACTGACGTGCACTGAAGAGCACAACTGAAGAGGAGGAGCGACCTCCGCCGCCGCCGGTCCTCGGTAGTGGCGCCCGGAAAGGCGCGGCCCACGCAGGCCGCCCCGGGTGCTTCGATCGAAGACCGGCCCGCACCAAGGAGCGCTTCTCCGCCACGTCCCCTGCCACACGGGCACCGGACGAAGACGAGGAGAAATCACTAGTGGAGAACGAGACCCACTACGCCGAGGCCGTTATCGACAACGGAACCTTCGGCACCCGCACCATCCGCTTCGAGACGGGCCGGCTGGCCAAGCAGGCCGCCGGTTCCGCCGTGGCGTACCTGGACGACGACACCATGGTGCTGTCGGCCACCACCGCTTCCAAGAAGCCCAAGGACCAGCTCGACTTCTTCCCCCTGACGGTGGACGTCGAGGAGCGGATGTACGCGGCCGGCAAGATCCCCGGCTCCTTCTTCCGCCGTGAGGGCCGGCCCTCCGAGGACGCGATCCTCACCTGCCGCCTGATCGACCGCCCGCTGCGCCCCTCCTTCAAGAAGGGCCTGCGCAACGAGATCCAGATCGTCGAGACGATCATGGCGCTCAACCCCGACCACCTGTACGACGTGGTCGCCATCAACGCCGCCTCCTGCTCCACGCAGCTGGCGGGCCTGCCCTTCTCCGGCCCGATCGGCGGCACCCGTGTCGCCCTGATCAAGGGCCAGTGGGTCGGCTTCCCGACGCACACCGAGCTCGAGGACGCCGTCTTCGACATGGTCGTCGCCGGCCGCGTCCTGGAGGACGGCGACGTCGCGATCATGATGGTCGAGGCCGAGGCCACCGAGAAGACCATCCAGCTCGTCAAGGACGGCGCCGAAGCTCCCACCGAGGAGATCGTCGCCGCCGGTCTGGAAGCCGCGAAGCCCTTCATCAAGGCGCTCTGCAAGGCCCAGGCCGACCTCGCCGCCAAGGCTGCCAAGCCCACCGGCGAGTTCCCGGTCTTCCTCGACTACCAGGACGACGTCCTGGAGGCGCTGACCGCGGCCGTCCGCTCCGAGCTCGCCCAGGCGCTGACCATCGCCGGCAAGCAGGACCGCGAGGCGGAGCTCGACCGCGTCAAGGAGCTCGCCGCCGAGAAGCTGCTCCCGCAGTTCGAAGGCCGCGAGAAGGAGATCTCCGGCGCGTACCGCGCGCTGACGAAGTCCCTGGTCCGCGAGCGCGTCATCAAGGACAAGGTCCGTATCGACGGCCGTGGCGTCACGGACATCCGTACGCTCGCCGCCGAGGTCGAGGCCATCCCGCGCGTGCACGGCTCGGCGCTGTTCGAGCGTGGCGAGACCCAGATCCTGGGCGTCACCACCCTCAACATGCTCCGCATGGAGCAGCAGCTGGACACCCTCTCCCCGGTGACCCGCAAGCGCTACATGCACAACTACAACTTCCCGCCGTACTCCGTCGGTGAGACCGGCCGCGTCGGTTCGCCGAAGCGCCGCGAGATCGGCCACGGAGCGCTCGCCGAGCGCGCCATCGTGCCGGTGCTGCCGACGCGCGAGGAGTTCCCGTACGCCATCCGCCAGGTCTCTGAGGCGCTGGGCTCCAACGGCTCGACGTCCATGGGCTCGGTCTGCGCCTCCACCATGTCGCTGCTGAACGCCGGTGTGCCGCTCAAGGCCCCCGTCGCCGGTATCGCCATGGGCCTGATCTCCCAGGAGATCGACGGCAAGACGCACTACGTCGCCCTCACCGACATCCTCGGTGCGGAGGACGCGTACGGCGACATGGACTTCAAGGTCGCCGGTACGAAGACCTTCGTCACCGCGCTCCAGCTCGACACCAAGCTCGACGGCATCCCCGCCTCGGTCCTGGCCGCCGCGCTGAAGCAGGCCCGCGACGCCCGCCTCCACATCCTCGATGTGATGAACGAGGCCATCGACGTCCCGGACGAGATGTCCCCGAACGCCCCGCGGATCATCACCGTCAAGATCCCGGTGGACAAGATCGGTGAGGTCATCGGCCCCAAGGGCAAGATGATCAACCAGATCCAGGAGGACACCGGCGCCGACATCACGATCGAGGACGACGGCACCATCTACATCGGTGCCGCCGACGGACCGGCCGCCGAGGCCGCCCGCGCCACGATCAACGGCATCGCCAACCCGACCATGCCGGAGGTCGGCGAGCGCTACCTGGGTACGGTCGTCAAGACCACCACCTTCGGCGCGTTCGTCTCCCTGATGCCCGGCAAGGACGGACTGCTGCACATCTCGCAGATCCGCAAGCTCGCCGGTGGCAAGCGCGTGGAGAACGTCGAGGACGTGCTCGGCGTGGGCCAGAAGGTCCAGGTCGAGATCGCCGAGATCGACCAGCGCGGCAAGCTCTCCCTCATTCCCGTGATGGAGGACGAGGAGTCCGCCGAGTCCGAGGACGCGAAGGACGACGCTTCCAAGTGACATCCAGCTCCAGGACGACGGCCCGCACCTCCTCGGAGGCGCGGGCCGTCGCCCGTACCCAAACCCTGCTCAAGGGCGAGAACGGGATCGGCACGGTACGCCGTACGACCCTCCCCGGCGGCCTGCGCGTCGTCACGGAAACCCTGCCGTCGGTGCGCTCCGCGACCTTCGGCATCTGGGTACAGGTCGGCTCCCGTGACGAGACGCCCACCCTCAACGGCGCCACCCACTACCTGGAACACCTCCTCTTCAAGGGCACGCGGCAGCGCAGCGCCCTCGACATCTCCTCCGCCATCGACGCGGTCGGCGGCGAGATGAACGCCTTCACGGCGAAGGAGTACACCTGCTACTACGCCCGGGTGCTCGACACCGATCTGCCGCTGGCCATAGACGTCGTCTGCGACATGCTCACCGGATCGCTCATCGAGGCCGCGGACGTCGACGCCGAGCGCGGTGTCATCCTCGAAGAGATCGCCATGACCGAGGACGACCCGGGCGACTGCGTGCACGACCTGTTCGCGGAGACCATGCTCGGCGACACCCCCCTCGGCCGGCCGGTCCTCGGCACCGTCGACACCATCAACGCCCTGGACCGCGACCAGATCGCCCGCTTCTACAAGAAGCACTACGACCCGACGCACCTGATCGTCGCGGCCGCGGGCAACGTCGACCACGCCACGGTGGTACGTCAGGTCCGGCGGGCCTTCGAGAAGGCCGGCGCCCTCTCCCGTACGGACGCCACTCCCGTCGCGCCCCGCGAAGGCAGCCGGTCCGTCCGCGCCGCGGGCCGTGTCGAACTGCTCAACCGCAAGACCGAGCAGGCACATGTCGTCCTCGGCATGCCGGGCCTGGCCCGCACCGACGAGCGCCGCTGGGCACTCGGCGTCCTGAACACCGCGCTCGGCGGCGGGATGAGCTCCCGGCTCTTCCAGGAGGTACGGGAGAAGCGCGGCCTCGCCTACAGCGTCTACTCGTACACCTCGGGCTTCGCCGACTGCGGGCTGTTCGGCGTCTACGCCGGCTGCCGGCCCAGCCAGGTCCACGACGTCCTGAAGATCTGCCGCGACGAACTCGACCGCGCCGCCACCGAGGGGCTCAGCGACGAGGAGATCGGCCGCGCCGTCGGCCAGCTCTCCGGCTCCACCGTCCTCGGCCTGGAGGACACCGGCGCGCTGATGAACCGGATCGGCAAGAGCGAGCTGTGCTGGGGCGCCCAGATGTCCGTCGACGAGATGCTGGCGCGGATATCCGCCGTCACCCCGGACGACGTACGCGCGGTCGCCCGCGATGTACTGGGACAGCGTCCCTCGCTGTCGGTCATCGGACCGCTCAAGGACAAGCAGGCGGCCCGCCTCGACGAAGCGGTCTCCCGCTGACCGGGCCGCACACCCGACGCCGCACCCCGACGCTGAAGGAAACAGAGCAATGAGCAAGCTGCGCGTGGCCGTTCTCGGAGCAGGCGGCCGTATCGGCTCCGAGGCCGTACGAGCCGTCGAGGCCGCCGAGGACCTGGAACTGGTCGCGGCCCTCGGCCGGGGCGACAAGCTGGAGACCCTCGTGGACGCCGGCGCCCAGGTCGCGGTGGAACTGACCACGCCCGCCTCGGTGATGGGCAACCTCGACTTCTGCGTACGCCACGGCATCCACGCGGTCGTCGGCACCACGGGCTGGACCGACGAACGGCTCGCGCAGCTGCACACCTCGCTGGCCGCCTCCCCGCAGACGGGCGTGCTGATCGCACCGAACTTCTCCATCGGCGCGGTCCTCACCATGAAGTTCTCCGAGACCGCGGCCCGTTACTTCGAGTCGGTCGAGATCATCGAACTGCACCACCCGAACAAGGCCGACGCGCCCTCCGGGACCGCCCACCGCACCGCCCAGCTGATCGCCAAGGCGCGCGAGGAAGCGGGCAGCGCCCCGCAGCCCGACGCCACGGTCACCGCGCTGGACGGCGCCCGGGGCGCCGACGTCGACGGCGTGCCGGTGCACTCCGTACGCCTCCGGGGCCTCCTCGCCCACCAGGAAGTCATCCTCGGCGGCGAGGGCGAGACCCTCACCGTCCGCCACGACTCCCTGCACCACAGCAGCTTCATGCCGGGCATCCTGCTCGGTGTGCGCCGCGTGGTCTCCGTCCCCGGCCTCACGTTCGGCCTGGAACACTTCCTGGATCTGAGCTGACGTCCATGCGCGCGAAGATCACTTACTGTGTCACGGCCGCCGTCCTGGTCCTCTATTTCGTCCTGGTCGGCAGCCGAGGCGTGCTGCTGATCCAGCACGGCACACTGCTCACCGTCACGTTCGGTGTCGCCGTGCTGATCCTGCCGGTCATCGGTGTCTGGTTCCTCTGGAAGAACACCCAGTTCGTCCAGCGCGCCAACCGGCTCGCCACGGAACTGGACGCCGAAGGCGGCCTGCCGGTCGACGAGTTGGCCCGTACGCCCGGCGGCCGCATCGACCGGGCCTCCGCGGACGCCGTCTTCGCCGAGCGCCGCGCGCAGACGGAGGATTCCCCCGACGACTGGCGCTGCTGGTTCCGGCTGGCGATCGCGTACCACGACGCCCGGGACACCCCGCGGGCACGGAAGGCGATGCAGCGGGCCATCGCGCTCCACGACGGCAGACCCGTACGGGCCTGAGAGCGGTACGGACATGAGTGGGGCCCGGCTGACAGACAGCCGGGCCCCACTCGTCTCCGGCCGGCACCCGGAGGTGCCGGCCCGGGTGTCAGTCGGTGCGGTACTCGTCGCCCCAGACCTCGACCGCGTCGGCGGCCCGCCCGAAGGCCTCGGCACGCGACAGGAAGTCCGCGTTGTGATCGGTGAGCAGCGGCAACGGCTCACCCTGCCGGAGTACGAGCACGAGCGCCTGCCCCTGAACGGTGCGCGGCAGCCCGAGCCAGCGCACAGGCTGCTGGACGGTACGGACGGCGGTGATCCGGTCCCAGGGCGTGGTGCCGGTCCTGAGCAGTCCCACCCGCCGGACTCCGTGCCGGCTCACCCAGGCGCCCATCCGCAGTATGCGCAGCGAGGCGGCGATCGCCAGCAGGGCGACAGCCAGACACGTGGCGGCACCCGGCAGGGCACCCGCGAAGGCGATGATCATCGCCGTGATCAGAATGAACGAGGCGAGCAGCAGAAGCAGCGCGGCCGCCGCCACCCGCCAGGGGCCGGGGCGGTACGGACGCCGCCAATTGTCGTGATCGTCGAACGGCAACGCGACATCATCGGTGGTCGCGTCAAAAGGCCGGTCGGCCGTCAGGAAGGGCAGGGGCACGACTGATCCTCACTCACAAGCACGCTCGATTGCTGTGCCCGGTGAGGCTACCGATCAGGCCCCGCCCGGACCACCCGAGGGGGGCCGGACGAGTCAGCGGTCCTGGGATGCCTCGGACTGCTGCGCGTGACCGGACGACTGGCTCGTGTCCAGTGCCGGCAGCCCGAAGAGGAGCGAGCCCGCGAATCCGGCCGCGATGACCAGCCCGATCAGCGTCCGGCCGACGACGTCGGTCCTGCTGGCGCGGTGTTTGGGCGGGGGAGTGACGTTACTGCGGAAGCTGTCGGCCTCGGCGACGAATGCGAACGGGACGGCCTCTCGCCGGCGGAACATGGAGCGGCTCTCCTTGCGATCTCGTGATGGAACGCTGCTGGGGTGTCAGCTGCTACCCAGTGAGACGAACAACAGCGCCGTTCGGTGCCCGCATTCCCGGAACTGACCGATAAACGTCGGTGGGCTTGTCCGGTCCTGTGCTGTCAGTGCCGCGCCGTAGAGTGGGCGCCGCCCGAGCGACGTGAAATGGAAGGACCCCGCCGGTGAGCGACACCCCCACCGAGACCAAGCCGAGTTTCCGCAGCGATGTCACCGTCGACCTGGTGAAACACGCTGCGGGAGACTCCGATGTGCTGTGGGCCGCGCGCGTCTCCACCGCAGGCGAGCAGTCCCTGGAAGAGCTGTCGAAGGACCCCGAGCGGTCGAAGGGGCTCATCAATTTCCTGATGAGGGACCGCCATGGAAGTCCCTTCGAGCACAATTCGATGACCTTCTTCATCAGCGCCCCGATTTTCGTGTTCCGCGAGTTCATGAGGCACCGCGCGGGCTGGTCCTACAACGAGGAATCGGGCCGTTACCGCGAGTTGCAGCCGGTTTTCTACGTTCCCGACGCCTCGCGCAAGCTCGTCCAGGAGGGCCGCCCCGGGAAGTACGTGTTCGTCGACGGCACCCCGGAGCAGCAGGAGCTGACCAGCCGGGCGATGGAGGACTCCTACCGGCAGGCGTACGAGGCCTATCAGGAGATGCTGGCCGCGGGCGTGGCCCGCGAGGTGGCCCGCGCGGTCCTGCCGGTCGGCCTCTTCTCGTCGATGTACGCCACCTGCAACGCGCGCTCGCTGATGCACTTCCTCGGTCTGCGCACCCAGCATGAACAGGCGAAGGTCCCGTCCTTCCCGCAGCGGGAGATCGAGATGGTCGGAGAGCGGATGGAGGAGCACTGGGCGAAGCTCATGCCCCTCACTCACGCGGCCTTCAACGCCAACGGCCGTATCGCTCCGTAGGGCCCGTCCGACGGACCCCCGGCGCCCCTCCCGCAGTGGCATCAGGGCCGCTCGGAGGGCTTGTCCCGGGCCGCCCGGAGCGGCCCTCGGGTACAGATGTACGGTCAGCCGAGCCAAGTGTCCGTATTGCGGCGTTTCGAGAAGTTCATCTAGGCTGATCAAACGGACCCGGCACTGCTTGAACCCCCGAGCAGGCAGTGCCGGGCTCCTTTTGTCCAGTCCCCCAAAGGGGCGCGGTGGGCTGAGCAGCGAGTAGCGTGTTACCCATGGCTCCGATCTCCACTCCGCAGACCCCCTTCGGCCGGGTCCTCACTGCCATGGTCACGCCCTTCGCGGCGGACGGCGCACTCGACCTCGACGGTGCTCAGCGGCTCGCCGTCCATCTGGTGAACGCAGGCAACGACGGCCTCGTACTCAACGGCACCACCGGTGAGTCGCCGACCACCAGTGACGCGGAGAAAGACCAGCTCGTACGGGCTGTCCTGGAGGCGGTCGGAGACCGGGCCCACATCGTCGCCGGTGTCGGCACCAACGACACCCGGCACAGCCTGGAACTGGCCCGCGCGGCCGAGCGCGCCGGCGCACACGGCCTGCTCGCGGTCACGCCGTACTACAACAAGCCGCCGCAGGAAGGCCTCTTCCGGCACTTCTCCGCCATCGCGGACGCGACCGGCCTGCCGGTCATGCTCTACGACATCCCCGGCCGAAGCGGCGTCCCCATCGACACCGAGACGATCGTCCGTCTCGCGCAGCACCCACGTATCGTCGCCAACAAGGACGCCAAGGGCGACCTCGGCCGGGCCAGCTGGGCCATCGCCAATTCCGGCCTCGCCTGGTACTCGGGCGACGACATGCTCAACCTCCCGCTGCTCTCGGTCGGTGCCGTCGGCTTCGTCTCCGTCGTCGGCCATGTGGTCACCCCGGAGCTGCGCGAGCTCCTCGACGCCCACCTCACCGGTGACGTCCAGAAGGCCACCGAGATCCACCAGAAGCTGCTCCCGGTCTTCACCGGAATGTTCCGTACGCAGGGTGTCATCACCTCCAAGGCCGCGCTCACCCTGCAGAAGCTGCCGGCCGGACCGCTGCGCCTCCCGCTCGTCGAGCTGACGGAGCACGAAACCGCACAGCTCAAGATCGATCTCGCGGCCGGTGGGGTACAGCTCTGACCACGGACTTCACAACTGAATACGCGAAGGCAGAGCAACACCGAGAAATCGGTCCACACAGACAACAGCAAGTGCACGAATGTCATGCGCGCCACGTGCCTCAGCGGTACGTGGCGCGTGTGGTGAGGAGAGTCTTTTGAGTCATCCGCATCCAGAACTCGGCGCCCCGCCGAAGCTGCCCAAGAACGGCCTGCGTGTCACGCCGCTCGGCGGCTTGGGCGAGATCGGCCGCAACATGACGGTCTTCGAGTACAACGGCCGTCTGCTCATCGTCGACTGCGGCGTCCTCTTCCCCGAGGAGGAGCAGCCCGGCATCGACCTGATCCTGCCGGACTTCACCACGATCCGGGACCGCCTCGACGACATCGACGGCATCGTGCTCACGCACGGCCACGAGGACCACATCGGCGGCGTCCCCTTCCTGCTCCGGCTGAAGGCGGACATCCCGCTGATCGGCTCCAAGCTGACCCTCGCGCTGATCGAGGCGAAGCTCCAGGAGCACCGCATCCGCCCGTACACCCTTGAGGTCACCGAGGGGCACCGCGAGCGCATCGGCCCGTTCGACTGCGAGTTCGTCGCGGTCAACCACTCCATCCCGGACGCTCTGGCGGTCGCCATCCGCACTCCCGCGGGCATGGCGGTCCACACGGGCGACTTCAAGATGGACCAACTGCCGCTGGACCGCAGGCTCACCGACCTGCCCACCTTCGCCAAGCTCGGCGAGGAGGGCATCGACCTGCTGCTGTCGGACTCCACCAATGCCGAGGTCCCGGGCTTCGTCCCGCCGGAGCGGGACATCTCCAATGTCCTGCGGCAGGTGTTCGCCAACGCTCAGAAGCGGATCATCGTGGCGAGCTTCGCCAGCCACGTCCACCGCATCCAGCAGATCCTCGACGCCGCCCATGAGTACGGCCGCAGAGTCGCCTTCGTCGGCCGCTCGATGGTCCGCAACATGGGGATCGCCCGTGACCTGGGTTACCTCAAGGTCCCGGCCGGCCTGGTGGTCGACGTCAAGACGCTCGACGATCTCCCGGACCACGAGGTCGTCCTCGTCTGCACCGGCTCCCAGGGCGAACCGATGGCCGCGCTCTCACGCATGGCCAACCGCGATCACCAGATCCGGATCGTCCAGGGCGACACGGTGATCCTGGCGTCGTCCCTCATCCCGGGCAACGAGAACGCGGTCTACCGCGTGATCAACGGCCTGACCAGGTGGGGCGCGAACGTCATCCACAAGGGCAACGCCAAGGTTCACGTCTCGGGCCACGCCTCGGCGGGCGAGCTGCTGTACTTCTACAACATCTGCAAGCCGAAGAACCTGATGCCGGTCCACGGCGAATGGCGCCATCTGCGGGCCAACGCAGAACTGGGCGCGCTGACAGGGGTCCCCAAGGACCACATCGTCATCGCGGAGGACGGCGTGGTCGTCGACCTCGTCGACGGCAAGGCCAGAATCGTGGGCAAGGTCCAGGCGGGCTACGTGTATGTCGACGGCCTCTCGGTCGGCGATGTCACCGAGTCCTCCCTGAAGGACCGCCGCATTCTCGGCGACGAGGGCATCATCTCCGTCTTCGTGGTGGTCGACTCCACCACCGGAAAGGTCGTCGGCGGCCCGCACTTCCAGGCCCGCGGCTCCGGTATCGAGGACTCGGCGTTCTCCGCCGTGCTCCCCAAGGTCGTGGACGCCATCGCCAAGTCGGCCGCGGACGGCGTCGCCGAACCGCACCAGCTCCAGCAGCTCGTGCGCCGCTCGGTGGGCAAGTGGGTGTCGGACACATACCGCCGACGCCCCATGATCCTCCCCGTCGTCGTCGAGGTCTGACGCCGGCAACTGCCGTCTGACGGTGGACATCTGACCCCGTGTCCGGAGCGGGGGGCCTTCGATTTGCATCGAAGCCCCCCGCTCCAGTACGTTTACGGCTCCACCTCAAGGGGAAGCCCCGGCCGATCAAAAGCCTGGAGCGCTCTCGGAGAGGCGGGAAATTCGACTCAGATAACTCTGATAAAGTCGGAACCGCCGGAAAGGGAAACGCGAAAGCGAAGAACTGGAAAGCGAACCCCGCTCCGACGGGGAATCGGACACGAAAGAGTCTGATAGAGT
>NZ_JBIVMZ010000024.1:0-67923 GCF_044753355.1 Streptomyces sp. NPDC088400
TTTCGGATCCAGGTGAGCCATCAGGCCCAGGAATATCCCTCCAATTCCTCCCGGCTGAGCCGGGGATACAACAAGGCGCCTCGTGGCGCACATCAGGCGTTCGACGGTGTTGCGGTCCTTGTACAGGTCCGCATCGTGGGTGACCGGCCGTCCGCCGCGCCGTCCCCTCTTCTTCCGGTTGGCCGCCTGGTCCTTCTTCTCCGGGATGACGGCCTTGATGCCGCGTTCGCGCAGGTGGGCGCGGTTGGCGCGGGAGGAGTACGCCTTGTCGCCAGCCACCGCGTCGGGGCGGGTGCGGGGGCGGCCGGCCCGGCCGCGGACCCGGACCTTGGCCAGGACCGGGACGAACCGGAGGCTGTCGGCGGCCTGCCCCGGGGTGAGGGTGAGGGCCAGTGGGCGGCAGCGGCGGTCGGCTGCCACGGGGACCTTGCTGGTCAGCCCGCCGCGTGAGCGGCCCAGGGCGGCTGCTTTCAGCCGTGCCCGGCGTCGTCGGTACAGGCGTCGGCGCTCGTCCCGGCGGGCGGCTTCGGCCGCATCGCCAGGTTCTGCGGCACCTTGATCCTTTTGTTCCTTGCCGCGGCCCCCCTTTCCTCCGCCAGTGCCTTCTCCAGCGCTGACAGCGTCTTGGCGTCCACCCTCATGCCGGCCGCGTCGTGATGCGCTCTCGCTGTGGTGGAGTCCACGCTGACCAGGGAAAGGTCCACCTGGTCCCGCCGTGCGGCCTCAGCGATCACCGCCTCCATCAGGGCCTGGAAGACGCCCGCGTCGCGCCACTGGCGGAACCGGTCGTAGACCGTGGACCAGTTCCCGAACTCCTCCGGGACCTCCCGCCACTGGGCCCCGGAGCGAAAACTCCAGATCACGCCCTCGAAGTGATCCCGCAGCCGGTGCGGATACGGGCCGTAGGCGCCTATCGGGAGCAGCGGCTCCACCAACGCCCATTCGTCATCGCTCAGTTCACGCCTCGCCACACGAGTGTTCTACCAACCGAATGATCACGACCCCCACAGGACCTGGAACGCCGAGGACCGCGCCGCGGACGTGCTGGCGGACCGCGTGGCGCTGCTCCTCCATCAGTCCGCGGTACGCCTCGGTCCGCTGTGGATCGTCGGTGATTCGGGCGGAGGTGAAGCCGCAGAGCCCGCGTCGGGTTGCTCGCGCTTGATGGCCGCGTCCACTGCGGCACCGATGCGGCGCAGTGCCGCCAGCTCTTGGGGCTCGAGATCATCGATCAGGTACTCGCGGACTGCGGCGACGTGTCCCGGCGCCGCTGTCACGACTGCCTCGTAACCGGCCTCGGTCAGCGTCGCAGTGGTGCGCCTTCCGGTACCAGGGATCCGGTTCCGTGCGAGCAGTTCGCGCTTCTCAAGCCGACCGACGACATGGGACAGCCTCGACAGTGACGCAGCCGTTCGCGCGGCCAGGGCGCTCATCTGCATGGTGCGAGCCGGCTGCTCGGACAGGACCGAAAGCACCATGTACTCGAAGAAGGTCAGTTGAGCCTCGCGCTGCATTCGCGCATCCAGCGCAGCCGGCAGGCTGATCATGATCGCGGAGTTGGCCAGCCACGCCGCCAGCTCGTCGCCGTTCAGCCATCGCGTCTCGGCAACCGGACCAGCGGACTTCCTCGAGCCGGAGCTTTCTTCGGCAAGCGCCGTCGCCTCGGATGTCGACCCGTTCCGTGGACGCCGGCGGCGCTGGCCGTTCGTGTCATCTGCCGTGCTCGCCATGAGGACATCCTAGACGCACTTATTGACGCGTCAAGTTCGAAGGAGTAGAACTTGACGCGTCAAGTTCCCTCCGCTGCCGACCGAGCGCGTAACCGATAGCGGCGCAATGTGCCATCGACGCCGTTACGCACCCTTCTGCGGCGCTGAGGCCTGCCCCACACGGAAACGCAGGGCCGGCGGACAGATTCACGAAAGGACAACAGATGCAGTCCACGTCGCTCGGCAGGCTCGATGTCTCGCGCATCGGCCTGGGTGTCATGGGGATGTCGGCGTACTACACCGGCGCCGGTCGGGACGAAGCCGAGTCGATCCGCACCATTCATCGCGCCGTCGACCTCGGTGTCACCCATCTGGACACCGCCGAGGTGTACGGGCCCTACGTCAACGAGGAACTGGTGGGTCGCGCGATCAAGGGCCGCCGGGACGAAGTTGTTCTCGCTACCAAGTTCGGCCTCGTCTCCCACACCGGCCGGCCGGGCCCGGACAGCACCCCCGCCAACATTCGCACGGCTGTCGACGGCTCACTGCGGCGGCTCGGAACCGACCACATCGACCTCTACTACCAGCACCGGGTCGACCCCGGCATTCCCATCGAGGAGACGGTGGGAGCGCTCAAGGAGCTGGTCGAGGCGGGCAAGGTCCTCCACATCGGCCTGTCGGAGGCGGCAGCGGCGACCATCCGCCGGGCCCACGCGGTTCATCCCGTGGCCGCTGTCCAGAGCGAGTACTCGCTGTGGACACGAGACCCCGAGGCCGAAGTGCTGCCCACGCTGCGTGAGCTCGGTATCGGCCTGGTTCCCTACTCACCGCTGGGACACGGCTTTCTCTCCGGTGACATCCGCACCCTGGACGGTCTGGACGCCGCCGACTGGCGTCGCACCAACCCCCGGTTCACCGGCGACAACCTCACGCGCAACCTGCGCATCGTCGACCAAGTACGCGAGGTCGCCGACGAAGTCGACGCCACGCCCGCGCAGGTCGCTCTGGCCTGGCTGCTCGCACAGGGAGACGGCATCGCGCCCATTCCGGGGACGAAACGTGTCGACCGCCTCCAGGAGAACAGTGCCGCCGACGGCATCCGTCTCACCGCAGGCCAGATAACCCGCCTGAACAACCTGACACCGGCGTCCGGCGAACGCCACGCCGAGCCCGACATGGCCGCCATCGACCAGTGAGAGATGCACGAGACCGGCGATTCGCCCCGCGCGATCCGCCGATCGAGCACTTCGAGCCCAGACCTCAAGCGGCGCACCGGGCGAATCCAGCCACATCTCGTTGCAACGAAAGAAATGGACGACACATCATGTCAAGCAATCTGATCCGAGTCGGCATTATCGGTGCGGACACGAAGGCGAGCTGGGCGGGGGCATCGCACATACCCGCGCTGGCGGCGCAGCCCGACTTCCACCTGGCCGGTGTGGCGACGCGGCACGAGGAGAGCGCGCGCAGCGCTGCCGAGGCGTTCGGCGCCGAGCGTTGGTTCGCGGACCCCTACGAGCTCATCGGTGACCCTTCGATCGACCTCGTCACCGTCGCGGTGAAGGTCCCGGCTCACCGCGAGCTCGTCCTGGCGGCTCTCGCGGCGAACAAGGCCGTGTATGCGGAGTCGCCACTGGGCGCGACCGTTGCGCAGACGGAAGAGATGGCTGACGCGGCCGGCTCGCTGCACACCGCGATCGGCCTGCAGGGCCGGCTCAATCCCTCGGTACGCCGCGCGGCGGAGATCATCGCTCAGGGCCGGCTAGGGCGGCTGTTCTCGGCGCGAGTCGCCGCGACGACCTTCGGCAACGGCCCGGAGTCGGTGAGCGCGTACGAATACTTCGACAAGGCAGCGTCCGGAGCCGGCTTCCTCACCATCGCCGCGGGCCACGTTCTGGATGTGGTCGAAGCCGTTCTCGGCGACATCACCGAAATCGACGCCCGCACCGAACTCCTCTGGCCACAGGTGAAGTTGGTGGACACCGGCGCGATTTCCGTCCGCGAGGTCCCGGATCACCTCGACGCCATCGCCAAGACCTCCTCGGGGGCGCCCGTCGGAGTGCAGATCCTGGCGGGCGTACCCGCCCCCGACGCCCACTTCAGCCTGGAAGTACGCGGATCGGAGGGCTGGCTGAAGCTGACCGGCGACCACCCCGCAGGCGTTCAGGTCGGCGACCTCACCCTCTCGTCGAGCGTCGACTTCACCCCGCCCGACAGCCTCGTCGCCACCGGCACGGGACCCACCGCCGCCGACATCTGGACGGGCGCTTCCATCAACGTCGGCGAGGTCTACGCCAGCCTGGCCCGCGACATCACGAACGGCACCCACCACACCCCGGGATTTCAGCACGCCGCCCACAACAGCCGACTCATCGTCCGAGTCGAACAAGCCGCTCAGACCGGCGTCCGGCACTGACGCCACCACACCCCGCGGCACCGTGCACCACTGCCGGAGATGCACGGACAGCCGACGGAGACGCCCCACCCAGTCAGGCCCTGGTGTCCGCGATCAAGGTCGCGGACACCAGGGGCCCCATGGCGGCAGCCTTCGAGAACCGGGCCGTGACGGATACGGCGACCGATCCGCGAGTACGGGCAGCCGACATAGGTTCGGACCCGCTGAAGGGTTCCTGAGGCCCACAACCCCGATCAGGGAGTCGTTGATGATTTCAGTCCCTTGTCACCATGGCGCTCGCGGCGCTTCGCGGCAGGCTCACGACGTATGACCACCTCCGCGCGCACCTCCGTTCTCGAAGCGCAGGATGGGCCCTTCGAATTTCGCGACATCGAGATCGAGGACCCGCGGCCCGACGAGGTACTCGTTCGCATGGTCGCGACCGGAATATGCGCGACCGACGCTCACGTGCGGGCGCAGCGAATGGCGACGCCGCTGCCGGTGGTGCTGGGGCACGAGGCGCGGGAGTCGTCGAACGAGTGGGGGCCGTTGTCACCACCGTCGAGCCCGGTGACCACGTCGTCCTCTCCTACCACTCGTGCGGCCGCTGCAAGCCGTGCATGTCCTCTCACGCGGCCTACTGTGACAACGTCTGGGCAGCCAACTTCGCAGGTGCCCGCCTGGACGGCTCGAACGGTCTCCACGTCGCCCACGGAACTGAGCCACACGGCCACTTCTTCGGCCAGCCCTCGTTCTCCACCCACGCCCTGACCCACCAACGGAACACGATCAAGGTCCCCCGCGATCTGCCCCTCGACGTCATGGCGCCGGTGGGGTGCGGATTGCAGACGGGCGCGGGGGCCGTGCTCAAGGCCCTCGCTGTTCCGGCGGGGGCGTCCTTCGCGGTCTTCGGCGGGGGCGCGGTGGGCCTGGCGGCGGTCATGGCGGCACATGTCGCAGGTGCTACCACCATCGTCGCTGTCGACGTCGACGCCGGCCGCATCGAGCTGGCCCGCGATCTCGGAGCGACGCACCTCGTCAACCCCGACCAGGTCGAGGATCTGACCGGCGCGCTCCGCGCCGTCGACGAGCGCGGTCTGGAGTACGTCCTCGACACGAGCGGCCGCGCGGAGAACCTCGACGCCGGGGTCGGCGCCCTGGCACCGCTGGGCCGCTTCGGCTTCGTGGCGTTCCATGAAGGCGCAGGCGCCATGATCGACGCCGGCCGGCTCACGCTCGGCCAGTCGTTGCAGGGCATCATCCAGGGAGACGCTGTCTCGTCGCTACTGATCAACGATCTTGCCCAGCTCTATCGAGCGGGCCGGTTCCCCATCGACCGGCTGCTGTCCTTCTACGACTTCGCCGATATCAACACCGCGTTCGAGGATGCAGGCTCAGGCCGCGTTACCAAGGCGATCCTTCGATTCACGTCACCGGGATAGCCCACCCGTTCGACAGATTTCCGAGAACACAGAGAGGCGTCCCGTCGATGTGCCAGAGCAGTCAGATACCCATCAGCGTCGAAGAAACCCCGAATTTCTACGGGATCGACCACTATGGGTTCCCTCGTGCGGGGGCGGACGACCCGTTGGACCCCGAGGGGTATTACCCCCCCATATTTCCAGAGCGAGCACTTCCAGAAGTACGGCTACCACGTTGAAGAACTGCGCGGCGGCTTCTACTGGGTCACCAGTGCCGGCTACGACGCCGCATTCGTGGTGACCCTACGACGCCGCATTCGTGGTGACCGAGGAGGGCGTGGTCGCGATCGACGCACCCCCGACGCTGGGCGAGAACATGCTGGCGGCGATCGAGGACGTCACCGACCAACCGGTGACCCACGTCATCTACAGCCACTGGCACGCCGATCACATCGGCGCGGCCTCCGTGTTCGGTCCCGACGTCGAGATCGTCGCCCACCGCATCACCAAGGAACTCCTGGAGCGCTTCCCCGACCCGAAGCGTCCCCTGCCGACGAGGACGTTCGACGACGAACCCGTTCTCGAAGTGGGCGGCGTGAGCCTGCAGCTCTCCTACAAGGGAGAGAACCACTGCCCCGGCAACATCTTCATCTACGCACCCCAGCAGAAGGTGCTCACAGCCGTGGACATCGTTAGTCCGGGAAGCGTCACGTTCATGCACTGCGACGCCTCGCAGAACATCTCCGGCTGGTACGAGGCTCAGTCTCAGATCCTCGAATACGACTTCGACTACTTCGTCGGCGGGCACCACATGCATTACGGCACCTACGAGCAGGTGAAGCTGTGCGTGGAGTACTTCGCCGACGTGCTCGAGGGGGCGACTGCGGCGGTCGAGCGGTTCAGCCGCTCGGATGCGCTCGCCGACATCGTGACCGGCACCGGCTGGGACAGGATCTTCGTCGGTACCGAGAACTGGATCAGCTCCATGACGAACTACACCACCCGCCACGTCCTCGAGAAGGAAACGAGCGACGGCCGGCTCTGGTGGGAACGGCTGGCAGGAGCCACCACCCAGACCAAGTACCACGCGTACACCGTGCTGGAATCGATCCGCCTCGAACGGCCCCGACCCGACTACCGCCTGCGGGGCGAGAATCCTGCGGTCTTCCTGACCTGACACCGTCCTGAACAGTACGAGCATCTGCGCGGTGCGGCGGACTCTGTCGATCCGTCGCACCGCGCACAGCTACGTACCGAAAGCCGAAGCTGACGCTTCCCTGTTCTGTCGGTCAAATGACCGTTGTCTCCCCGGGAGTTCACATGCACGTCGGTTTCTCGCTTCCTCAGTACGGCGCGATGTCTGACCAGCTCGACAAGCTCGCCGGCTTCGCCCGACAGGCCGAGGAACTTGGTGCCGACAGCCTGTGGGTGGGTGACCGCGTACTGGCCGGCGTGAATCCGCGCGTGGGCTACATGGGCACGGACACGATTCCGTGGCAACTGCGCACCATGCTCGACCCGTTCGTGGCGCTGAGCGTTGCCGCGAGCGTCACCGAACGAGTACTGCTGGGCACATCCACACTCATCGCACCCTGGTACTCCCCATTGCTACTCGCCCGGTCGCTGACCGGTGTCGACGTGGTGAGCGGGGGACGTCTCATTCCCGGCCTCGGAACCGGCTGGTCGCCCGAGGAGTACCAGGGAGTGGGCGTTCCCTGGCAGGAGCGGGGCGCGCGGCTGGACGAGTGTCTGGAGGTGCTGGAAGCCGTGTGGACCACCGAGCCCGTCGCGCGACACGAGGGCAGGCACTACGCCTTCCCCGCCGCCCACATCGGGCCCAAGCCGCTCCAGCGCCCCCGGCCCCCGATCTACCTGTCCGGCTTCGCCCCGGCCTCCCAACGCCGGGCGGCCCGCCGCGCGGACGGCGTACTTCCCGTTGCGGTGCCCGAAACTGCCCGGTCCGGGTCTTGTCGACCACCGCCTTCCGCCAGTTCTGGGTGGCGAAGGAGATGCCGACCTCCTTGCCCTCCTCGTTGAAGGCGGTGATGTACTCGCCGCGGGCCGCCTGGTGCCGCTGGGCGTGTGCAAGGGCGTCCAGCACCCGGCTGTCCTCGCTGGTCGCGGTGAACTTCAGCTTGTCGTTGTCGGCAAGGTCGAACATCACCGCCCGGTCCCGGCCGATCTGCCCGTACAGCAGCACTTCCCAGAAGTTGCCGTGATGGGCGGAGACCTTCTCGATCTGCTCGTACTGCTTCGCGAACCCTCCGAAGCCGTCTACCGCGCGGGTGACCGCGCCGAACCCGCCGGCCTGCACCACCTGAGCCTTCACCAGGGCGAGGACCGCCGGGGAGACCCTGCCCTCCAGCCGCGTCGCAACCTCGTCCACCGGCGCCTCCTCATCCAGACCGTCCAGGGCTTGGCGGACTTCGGCGGTCATGGCCGTGGCCTTCGTGAGCGCCTCCTGGGCCGGGCCGCCTCGTCGATGTGCTTGAGCACCGTGCGGTAGTTCCCGATCAGGGACTCGACGATCTCCCGCTCGGCGAGCCGGATCTCCTCCAGCTCCGCCTTGGCCTTCTTGATCTTCGTCGCCACACGCTTGCAGAACATCGTCGCCAGGTCGTCCCGCACCCGCATCCGCGCCTTGTGCGTCAGGGCCGCGACCAGCGCGATGCGTTTGACGGGGAGGAAGTCCCGCAGCTCCGAGGCGTCCGCCGCGTCCGCTTCCCCGGCGAAGTCGGTGACCTTCCCCGCGGCGACTCCGTCCATCCACACGTCGGTGTCGCCGAGCTCGTCCAGCCATTCCAGACGCTTGGTCAGGTTCTTGAAGTGCGACCAGGTCGGGCCCTTGGCGGGCTTCTTCAGCCGGTTGAACAGGTCGTCCCGTCACTGTCGCGGTCCTCCAGCAGTCGCATGAGCCCCGCCCGCTGAGCGGCGCTCATGCGGTCGTGGATGCCCGTGCGGATCGAGGCGTTCACCTCGGTCCGGATTTTCGAGGCCATCTTGTCGAAGGTCGAGAACCTGGGCAGTTCCAGCCCGGCCTCCACCACCTTCTCCAGCGCGATGTTGATCAGATCCGCCGGGCGGTTCTTCGCCGTGGCTTCCTTGCGGATCGACTGCTCGACGATCCCGCGAGCCCTGACCTGGTCGTATGTCACGCCGGCCTGCTTGCGGACCAGGCCCCGGTGGTGCTTGGCGGTCCGCTCCGCCCGGTACACCGGCAGCGTGCCCTCCGGCAGCTCCACCGCCCGCCGGACGAAGTCCACCACCATCTCCGGGACGTCTTCCAACGCCGGGAAACACCCCATGCGCCGGTACGACTTCAGCATCAGCAGCAGCGCCAGCAGATGCTCATCGCAGTCCGTGGCATCGGCCGCCCACTTCAGCTCATCGCGGCTCGGAGAGAAGAATCAGGTGCAGCTCATGCGCGGTGATGAGCCGCTTGAACCGCGGATACGCGGTCCGTTCAATCGATGTCACAACCCACCCCAGGCCCCAGACGACGCTCAACATCACCACCAACGACACTGAGCCGAATGGGTGACGGGCAGAGGGTGCTCAGGGCTTCAAGATCATCCCGTTGCCCCTCTGGCGCGTATCTCGGTCACACCCCATCCACGCCTCCTGCGAGGACTACCGCGCCGCCGCCGGAATCGACCTCCTGCACGACGACGAGGACGCCGCCGCCGGACGGCGGATCGCCTGCCCGGTGCTGGCGCTCTGGGGTGAACACAGCTTTGTCGGGCGGCAGTACGACGTTCCGTCCGTCTGGCGTGAGTACGCCGACGACGTGCGGGGACACGCGCTGCCGTGCGACCACTATCTGCCCGAGGAGGCTCCCGGCCCGACCGACGAACACCTCGCCGCGTTCCTGCGCGATCCGTCCCGGACGGCCACCGGGCCCGCCTGACCGGAGGCGCGCGCCGGGAGCCTCTCAGGTGCCGGCCGGCTCGACCTCCAGGAACCGCCGTCGCCTGGGGCCCCGGTACAGCAGGGCCTCCCATCCCAGGCGCCCCAGCGCGGCGGCGCACGCGGCCAGGGCCTGCTCCTCCTCCTGGGCGGCCCCGCCGCCGTGCGGGCCGAGCCACTCCACCCGTACGGTGCCGGCCTCTTCGCCGGGGCCGACGCGGAACCCGGTGGCCGTCCGCCGGCCCGAGGCGTCCACGGCCGACGCCGCCATGCCGGACGCCTCCAGCGCCAGCGCGACGGCCCGGACCGGACGCTGCCGCTCCCAGGGGGCCGGTACGGACGCCGGGTCACCGGCGCCGGTGTGCGTCAGGCGCCGGATCTGCAGCAATCCCTCGAAGGCGACCCGGACTTCGGCCGCCCGCGCCTGCGGCGTTCCTCCGGCCGCCGGGCCGTCACCGGTGGCCGCCTCGAAGCCGCCGGGCCGTTCCGTCTCGTCTCCAGCCGTCGTCATCCGCGCCGCCGCTGCCTCTCCACCGTGTGCCTGGACCGAGCCGTGTGCCCGGACCCAGCCGTGTGCCCGGACCGAGCCTCTGTCTGGACCGACGAGAGACCCCGACCGGACGGGGGGCGCCGGTCGGGGTCGTCGAAGGGAGAGTGCGGATGGCGGTCGCCTCGCGGCGATAGGCTCCATGGGGCTTCAGCCGAACGATCTTCCCCATGGGCGATTCTCATATGGGGCCCGGGGACTCAGTTCCATCCATACCCTCACTGGGTCCAACGGCTGCCCACCGGCGAATGTTCCCGGCCCGGACAATCAGGTCGGAAGAACCCAGATGGGGTTCGAGTAGAACCAGAGGTCCTTCCACGGGTCGGCGTCGCCCGGCACATCGGCCGCGGGACCCACCGGGTCGACCTTGGCGCCGTTCAGCCCCACCGCGGTGCGGTTGCCGTCCGTGCCGCGCAGGCGGACGTACACCGGTCCGGAGACCCGGCCGAGCCGGTAGGTCAGCCGGATGGTGCCCTTCGACTTGTTGACCTCGAAGGACTTGACGACCCCGGCGGTCGGCGCGGTGAAGGTGTCCCGGTCCTCGACCGGCCCGGTGACCTGGCCCTGGATGACGTCGACCCGGGCCAGTGTCGGCACGAACTGCGCCCAGTTGGCGCCGTTGGCCAGTGCGATGTCGATGCTCAGCTCGACGTCCGTACCGCGCTTGACGCGCAGCGCTCCGCCGAGGGTGGCCCAGCGCCCGCCGCCCTTGAGCCGCGCGTCCAGGCCGCTGATCAGGCCACCGTGGTCGACCCAGATCCGGCCCGCCCGCATGGCGTCCATGACCGCCGCGTACGAGAACCGCTCCGCGCCGACATGCGTACGGCTGTAGTGGCCCGGCCAGTAGTCGTTCTGCGCGAGGTCGAGCCCGTCGCCGTACACCGGGTCGGCGTGCTTGCCGTTGCCCGCGAAGTCGTCGTCGGGACCCACCACGGAGGGCTCGGCGTAGACGTTGTGCGAATCGGAGTTGGCGGTGATCCACCAGGGCTTTCCCTCGGCGAGGAGGCTGTCCCAGAGGCCGCCGACCGTCGAGGTCATCCAGTCGAAGCCGCCCCAGGTGCGGTAGCTCTCCGCGGGGTAGGCGGCGAAGGAGTTGGGGCCGGGACCGTTCCCGTAGAGGCCGCGGGCCCCGCCGCTGCCCTTCGGCTTGGGCAGACCGCCGGCCTGGTGCCCGGGGGCGCCTTCCATGCCGATCGCGATCCGGTGGCCGTCCGGGGTGGCGTCGCGCCAGCCGCGGATCTCGTGGGGCGAGTCGATGCCCTGGCGGGCCGGGTGGTTGGCGAGCATCAGGATGTCGTCGACCTTGCGGCGGCGCACCTGGTCGGCGAGGAACCGCAGGCCGGAGATGGCCAGGGCCTCGTTCGTGGGCGCGGACGTGCTCGGGTGGAGGCTGCCGTCGTAGTCGGTCTCGAACTTCTTGAGCACCTCCACCTCGCCCCGGCCGGGATGCACGAAGACGGTGGCGTGCTCGGCACCCGGGATGTTCCACTCCAGGCCCTGGAAGACAAGCTGGTCCCGGTGGCCGGCGCGGGCTTCCTTGATGTCGGGATTGACCTTGTCGACACCGATCTTGGCGTGGGTCTCGCTGCCGTGGTCGGTGATGACCATCCAGTCCAGTCCGTGCCGCGCGCCCTGCCGCACCTGGTCGGCGACGCGGTACTTGCCGTCGCTGCTGTACTGCGTGTGGATGTGGTGGTCGCCCGCCAGCCACAGGAAGCCGTTGCCCCTGCCCCGGCCACCGGCCCCGCCCGAACCGCTCGTCTGCGCGGCGGCGGCCGCGGAGGCGCCGCCGCCCAGCACGCTCGCTCCCGCCAGGCCCGCGCCGAGAAGGCCGGCGCGGCGCACCATCGAACGGCGGGAGAGCTGACCGGGGGACAGCTCGCCGTCCGGCACGCTCATGTCGAGGGCCGGGGGCAGCGGTTCCGCGTCCGCCGGGGTGTCGTGCGTGTGGTGCGTGTGACCGTGCGGGTGGTGATGGCCGTGGCCCATGTCCTGCTCCTCGCCGATGCCAGTGATGCCCAGCGGGACAGATGTTCGAGTGGTGGGGTGAAGGCCCGGTGAAGACAGTGCGTACGAGGGATGTTGAATGCCGCACGAGATGTCGTGGGGTCGGGTGGATGGTCGCGGGAGGCGACGGGAAGGCCGTGGCGATTTCTCGGAGTTGGTGCGCGCCGTAAGGGGGAGTTGCCGGTCTCGCGGTGGGATCCGTGACGGGCGAGGGCGTCCGAGTCCGCCCGGCTATACACCGCGTGTATACGTGCTGTGTATAGTGCTCGGTATGTCACTCGGCCATGCCCTGTCCGGGCCCTTGAATCCGGCGTTCCGCGCGACGTAGCGGCCGACCGGCCCCCGTTCGCGGCCCTTTCCCGACCCGCGTTTCCCTGACCCACGCTCGCTTCACCGGCGCCCGCTGCGCGCGTCGGCCCCCGAACATGCCCCGGCACGGCTCGGTGCCACCCCGTCACGGCCCTTCCATGGGCCGCTCGCCCTCAGGAAGAGGGATTTGTCATGTCATGGAACATATCGAGGCTCAGGTCACGTACGGCCGGCGCCCTGGCGGCGGTCGCGTCGCTCGGCCTGGTGCTCAGTGCCTGCACTTCGTACGACACCTACTCGGCCGCCGACGCCAGAAGCGAGGCCAAGGGTGGGGTGCAGGTCAAGGCCGGGATGAAGGCCCAGGCCGGCCCGGTCGACTGCGAGAAGGTGAAGTGCATCGCCCTCACCTTCGACGCCGGCCCCTCCGAACACACGCCTCGGCTGCTGGACATCCTCAAGAAGGAGAAGGTGCCCGCGACCTTCTTCCTGCTTGGCAAGAACCATGTCGACAGGTATCCCGAGCTCGTCCGCCGTATCGCGGACGAGGGGCACGAGGTGGCCAACCACACCTGGTCGCACCGGATCCTGACGGACCGTAGCTCCGACGAGGTACGGGAGGAACTCTCCCGTACGCAGGACGCCATCGAGAAGCTCACCGGCAAGAGGCCCACGCTGATGCGCCCGCCGCAGGGCCGTACCGACAACGATGTCTCGGACGTCAGCCGCGAACTCGGTCTCGCGCAGATCATGTGGAGCACCACCGCCAAGGACTACTCGACGACGGACTCCGCCCTCATCGAGAAGCGCACCCTCGACCAGGCGGGCCGGGACGGCATCATCCTGCTGCACGACATCTACGACGGCACCGTGCCCGCCGTTCCCGGGATCATCGAGGAGCTGAAGAGGCGCGGCTACACCTTTGTGACGGTTCCCCAGCTGATGGCGCCGGGACACGCCGAGCCGGGGAAGGTCTACAAGCCCTGACGACGGGTGCAGTCGCTCGCGGCCCGGGCGCTTCGCCGTACCCCGCGCACCGGCAATGACACCATGTAATCGACCAGGGGGCGCTGCCAACGGTCAGTGGCTGCCCGTCAGTTCACCGCTGAGGGTCTTGTGCAGCCGCTCGCTGGGCTGGTTCAGCCCGGTGATCTCGACCGTCTTGCCGCGCTGTGCGTACTTGGCGGTGACGGTGTCGAGCGCCGCGACGGAGGAAGCGTCCCAGATGTGGGTGGCGGAGAGGTCGATGACGACCGTCTCCGGGTCGTTCGCGTAGTCGAACCGGGCGACGAGCTCATTGGACGACGCGAAGAACAACTCGCCGGTGACCGAGTACACGACCGACTTCCCGTCGGGGTCGGTCACGGCGGTGACATCGGCTGTACGGGCGACCCGCCTGGTGAAGATGACCATGGCGGTGACGGTGCCGACGACAACGCCGACCGCGAGATTCTGTGTGGCGAGGACACAGGCGACGGTGACCAGCATGACCGCGATCTCACCGACGGGCAGGCGCTTGAGTGTCCCCGGCGCTATGGAGTGCCAGTCGAACGTGGCGAACGAGACCATCACCATGACCGCGACCAGCGCGGCCATCGGGATGTCGGAGACGACCGGCCCGAAGACGATGCACAGCACCATCAGGAACGCGCCGGCGAGGAAGGTCGACAGCCGGGTGCGCGCGCCCGACACCCGGACGTTGATCATCGTCTGCCCGATCATGGCGCAGCCGCCCATGCCGCCGAAGAGACCGGTGACGATATTGGCGATGCCCTGCCCGACGGACTCGCGGGTCTTGCTGGAAGGGGTGTCGGTGATGTCGTCGACCAGGCGCGCCGTCATCAGGGACTCCATCAGCCCGACCAGGGCCATGGCCAGTGCGTAGGGCGCCACGGTGGTGAGCGTGTCCAGAGTGAAAGGCACATCGGGCAGACCCGGCACCGGCAGGGACGAGGGCAGCGCCCCCCTGTCCCCGACGGTGGGGACCGCGATGCCGGCGGCGACAGTGATCGCCGTCAGGACGACGATGGAGACCAGCGGCGCCGGGACCGCCTTGGTGACCTTCGGGAAGAGCGCCATGAGCGTCAGTCCCCCGACGAAGAGCGGGTAGACCGCCCAGGGCACGTCGCGGAGTTCGGGAATCTGCGTCATGAAGATCAGAACGGCCAGCGAGTTCACGAAGCCGACCATCACACTGCGCGGCACGAACCGCATCAGCCTGGCGACGCCCAGCGCCCCGAGCACGATCTGGAAGACACCGGCGAGGATGACACAGGCGATCAGATAACCCAGCCCGTGTTCGCGGTTGAGCGGTGCGGTGACCAGGGCGACGGCGCCGGTCGCCGCGGAGATCATCGCGGGGCGCCCGCCCACGACCGCGATGGTGACGGCCATGGTGAACGAGGCGAACAGGCCGACGCTCGGGTCGACCCCGGCGATGATCGAGAACGAGATCGCCTCGGGGATCAGGGCCAGTGCGACCACCAGCCCGCCCAGCACCTCCGTACGCAGCACCTTGGGTGAGCGGGACCAGGACGGGCGGAAGGCGCGCAGTCGCGCGGCGGTGGACTGTACGGGAGTGGACAAGGAAGGCAACCTGACGTGTTCGCGCTGTACGTGCTGTGTGTGCTGTTCGGCACCGGCACGGCGTGGCTGCCCCCGGCCCGGCCGACTCTACCCTAACGTTAGGGTAGAGATTGGTGCGGGCCCTACCGGCCGCACGGGCGTCGGGCCGTACCGGCGGCGCGAGCACAGGAGCGGAAAGGGTCGGGATCCCAGGCGTGGACTTCGAACACATCATGCGTATCGGCGAGGTGGCCGCGCGTACCGAACTGTCCCTGCGGACCATCCGGCACTACGAGGAGACCGGACTCGTCACCCCCTCCGCGCGCTCCCAGGGCGGCTTCCGTCTCTACACCGACTCCGATGTGGCCCGGCTGATGGTGATCCGCCGTATGAAACCCCTGGGGTTCTCGTTGGACGAGATGCGTGCGCTGCTCGCCGCCACCGACCGGCTCGACTCCGACGAGCCGCTCACCCCGGACGAGCGGGACGAACTGCTGGCGCGCGTAGGGCAGTTCGAGCAGATCACCGCCGAACGGATGGCCGACCTGCGGACCCAGCTGGCGCGGGCCGAGGATTTCGCCGCCACGCTGCGCGAGCGGACCGCGCCGCGCGACGGCTGACCGCCGGCGTACAGGGCGGAAAGAGGGCCGGTCAGGACGGGAACTCGTCCGCCGGCACCTCGGTGGTCGTGGCGTTGCCGCCGATCGTCTTCTGCAGCGAGAAGGTCAGCACGGTGTACTGCGTACCGCCGGTGACCTGGACGGTTTTGAAGTTCGCCTTGTCGTCGAACTTCTCGAAGCTGCAATCGCGGGTGAAGGACTTCTTGGCGGAACTCCAGTCCTCGCCCGCGGTGAAGTACACCGTGTACGTACCGTCGCCGACGCGCCGCACCGTCGTGCTGGAGCCCTTGCGGATGTACACGGTGAAGGTGGTCCGCTTGCCTCGCGTCAGGGACACCACCGCGTCGGAATCGGTGCCGTTGTCGATGGTCAGCCGGCCCAGCCCGCCTCGCCAACCGTCCTTCACGAAGGACCCGTTGCCGAGCCGGCGCTTCTTCGGCTGCTCGGTCCGGGGCAGCTTCAGATGTACGGGATAGCCGAGGCCGTCGAGTGTGCTTCCGGCGTCCCGTACGGGCTGGAGGCCGTCGGCCGCGCCCAGTTCGACGCGTGGCGAGGTGGCGCACCGGCCTTCGTCCGCCTGCGCGTCGGTGAGACTCCGGCCCAGGCCGCGCAACGAGGCGGCGAGATCGGCATTGCCGGTGAGGGCGTCGTCCGGAGTCTCGGCCGTGTCCAGCTGGGTGGCGGCGGTGACGGCGGCGGTGGCCGCCGTACCGAGGGCCTTGTTCAGCGCACCGCCCTCGCGCGCGCGGTCGACGACGCGCAGGGCCTTGTCGAGCGGGCCGAGGGTGGTGTCGAGCGCACGCCGGTACGCGGCGGGGTCGACGGTCGGCGTCGGGCTCGGCGTGGGTGCGGTCGTGCTCGCGGAGGCCGGAGATCCCTGGCCGCCGCTGTCACCCCCTGAACCGCCCGAGTCGCACGCGGCCAGCGGTAATGCGAGTGCCACGACCGCGCTCAACGCGGTGGCCTTTCCCGATACGCGCGCACACGAATGTCTCACCCTGTTGCCCCCCGATCCCCCGTCGGCACCGGTGGAGTGCCGAATGTCCAGAGTTCTCCGATGTGTGAGGACTGTCAAGATGCCCGGACAGCGGCCCGGCCGCCGTCCCGCCCGGGACGAGGACGGTGGCGGTGGCGGGTGTGGGGGACCGGTCGTACGGTGAGAGGGCGACTGACTCGAAATGACCTGTGCGGTCGGACGGGCGGCGGCGTTATGGCGACGAACGATGAGGGCTTCGGCGGGATGATCTGCAGTCATCTGGCGGATGTCGAGCCGGTGACCCCGGACAGCAAGGACAGCTGTCCTGAATGCGTCGCTCTCGGCGACAGCTGGGTTCACCTGCGGGAATGCCAGGGCTGCGGGCATATCGGCTGCTGCGACTCGTCCAAGAACAAGCATGCGACCGCGCATCATGACGCGTCCGGTCACCCGCTCATCCGGTCGTACGAGCCCGGTGAGGGCTGGTGGTGGTGCTACGAGGACGAGGTGGTCTTCGAGGTCGAGGGAGTCCCGCCGGTGCGGCCGGGGGGGGGGGGGGGGGCCCCGGGGGGGGGGGGGGGTGGGGGGGGGGGGGGGCCCCGGGGGGGGGGGGGGGCGGGGGGGGGGCGCCCGCCCCCCCCCGCCCGGCCTGGTGCTCCGGCGGCGAGGACGCGACTCAAGGACCCTTCGGCTCGTTGAGTCCGATCAGCCAGATCAGCCAGATCAGCCCGCTCACCTCGCTCGGTGTGTTCGGTTCGTTCAGCCCGATGTCACGGTGAACAGCGCCCCGTCCGGGTCGCGCAGCGTCGCCTCCCGCAAGGTGGGTGAGGCATTCGGCGGGGAAACCAGCGCGCCGCCGCCGTTCAAAGCCGCCGAGACGGACGTGGATACCTCGGGCACGCGGTAATACACATGCCACCGGGGCCGGATCTGCGGGTCGGGGGTGGCCCGCACGCCACCGCCACGGATCTTGGCGACCACCTGGTCGTCCTGCCGCAGCACCGCGTGATCCTCTTCGTGTACGAGTGTGAAACCGCCCTCGGTCTCGGGTGCCCACCCGAGGACCTGGCTGTAGAACCGGGCGGCGTCGGCGGTGTTGCGCGTACGCAGCTCCAGCCAGGCGGGTGCGCTGCCGCGTCCCACCGTCCAGTCGGACCGGACCACTCCCTCCCAGATACCGAAGGCCGCGCCGTCGGGGTCCGTCGCCAGTGCGGCCCGGCCCGAGTGGAAGGCGAGCGGCCCCACCGCGACGGTGGCGCCCCGTTCCCTGATCCGGGCCGCCGCCTCGTCCACGTCGGACACGGCGAAGTACGGCGTCCAGGAAACGGCGACCTGGAGCGAGGAGGCCAGCGCCCCGATGCCCGCGACCGGCAGACCGTCGGACAGGGCGACACAGAAGTCGTCCCCTAGCCCCGCCGACCGGTAGGTCCAGCCCAGGACGTCACCGTAGAAAGCCTGAGAGGCGGACATCTCACGCGACAGAAGGGTCACCCAGCAGGGAGCCCCCGCCACCGTCCGCGAGTCCATCTTTTCCTGCTGCACACCGCTCACTCCGCCCACGTCCGACTCTCGATTGTCCTGGGCCCTGTGCGACCCAGGCTCTGTGCGACCCAGGTCCTGTCCGGCCGATCTCCGCCGGACAGAACACCTGGCTGCCACTACGTCTTGCCGCTGATCGTCTTCTCTACTCTGCCAGGCCGCGGACTGTTTCGTTCCTGTGCGCAGTTGTACCGATTCTGTCCGTAGCCGGTGGAGTGAAGGCAACGGTCACGGCGGCCGTACGCCCTCTCAAGGACGTACGGCCGCCGTGGTGTTCCCGTGGGCAGCCTGCTGTGGACCGTGGCCCGGGAGGGTCAGTGCCGGGCGGCGGCGAGGGCCGCGTCCGCCTTCGCTCGGGTGGGCTGCCACAGCGTGGTGACCGGCTCCCAGACCCTGATGCCCTCGGGCGATCCCAGAGAGGACGCGTCGAACCGCGTGCCGTGGTGCGACGGGTCGCCCGCGACCGTCAGGTACGCGACGGTACGGGGATCCTCGGCCGCCGGGTCGACGGTACGCACCGCGGCGTACGCGGACCCTCCGGCGGCGAGCCGGTAGGGCGAGCTCTCCGCCGGCGGTACGGGCTGGGCCGCGCCGTCCAGGTCCCCGAAGGTGACGGTGGGAATACGGTCGACGACGCAGGCCCGGCCGCTCTTGTTGGTGACGCTGATACGGACCACATCGGCCGCTTCGGACCGCGTCGCGGTCACGGTGACCGAAGCCTCGCCGCAGGTGGCGGCCGCTGGGGCGGCTGGCGCGGAGACGGCGGCCGAGGCACCGGTCGCGGTCAGGAGCACGGCGAGAGAGGCCGCCGCGGCGGCGGCGAGAGCGGGACGCGTACGCATGGATGGTTCCCCGTTTCGGTGTTTCGGTGGACCGGTCGATCGAAGGACCGGCGGGTCGGCGGACCGTCGAGCGCGGCGCAGCGCCGGACGCGGGTGCTTCCGGCTGTGGTCGTGCTGTGCCGCCTGCCTGAGATGACACGCGGACGAGCCTGGTGGTTGTACGGACCGGCGGTATTCGATCAGGGGATCCGGGGCAGCGACGTCACGCCCCTCCGGCGTCCTCGTTCCGCTGGTCGTCCCGTCCGTCGTTCCGTCCCGCGTCCTGTCCGGTGTCCTGCTCGGCACCGGTCGCCGAGGTGGCGGCGTGCGCCGGTGTGTGCTCCCGGCCACCGGGATGACGATCACGCCAGAACCAGAAGACGGCGGTGGACCCGAGGGCCCAGCCCGTCAGGACCAGGAAGGGGAACACATGCTGTGCGCTGCCGAAGTACACGGCGGTGTGCTGGGCGTTGACCGAGGCTCCCGGCGGCAGCCAGCGTCCGATGTGGCCCAGCACCGACGGCAACAGGGGCCAGGAGACGGCACCCCCGGAGGACGGGTTGCCCAGCAGCACCAGCAACCCCCAGGTCGGAAGCATCGCCCACCGCCCCATCAGGGTGTTGAACATGGTGAAGACCATGCCGGAGGTGAACATGGTGAACGCCAGGATCAGCCATGACTCCACGAACGGGAGATCGAGCGCGCCGAGCCACCAGTCCACCACCGCGGCGATGGCGAATCCTCCGAGCAGCGCGTAGGCGAGGATGAACGCGATCCGCTCCGCCGGATCGAGGCCGCGCGCGTGGATGCTCAGCTGAATGGCGCCGAGGAAACCGATGACCACGGCCGCGAGCGAGATGTAGAAGAGCGCCAGCCCCCGCGGATCCCCCTCCGGTAGGGGCTTGATGTCGCGGATCGTCAACGGGATGTGCGCGGCCTTGGCCACCGCGGCAGCCGTATCCGTCAGCAGCTGCGCAACGGAGGCCCCGGCGGCGCCGGCCACGTCGAACCCCGCACGGCCCTCGCGGAACGTCAGGATCGCGAAGACTTCCTGCTGCTCCACCCCGTGGCGCGCTGCCGTGTCCGTCGCGTAGTGGCGGAGTTCGAGCGAGGCGTTGAGCTGCTTCTCCATGCCGTTCACAAAGGCGGTGGCACTCGGTGTGCCGGTGGGGCCGACCACGGCCGCGGGAATACGGCGCGGCGTCGGATTCGCCATGTTGTACGTGTACGAACCCGCGAAGAGTCCGGCCGCCGCCGCGAGGATGAACAGCAGAACCGTCGCGGGGAGGAAGGGCGAGGCGGTGAAGGCGGCCCATCGACCGGCCATGGTCGGTCGCCTGCCGTGCGCGCCGCCCGAATGCGGACGGTCTTCACGATCCGGGTCCATGGAGGCACCGTAAACCACGCATATCGGGAATCCCGCCGCGGCGGGCAGGCTCAGCGCAGCAGCAGTTGAAGACCGCCGAGGATGGTCGCCGCGATCACCAGCCGCTCGAAGAGCCGTTGGTCGATCCGGTCCACACAGGCCTTGCCGATGAGCGCGCCCGGGATGACGAAGAGCACGAGAGCGGCGTCCAGCAGCAGAGACCGGGCGTCGATCAGGCCGAGCCCCACACTGAACGGCACCTTGGATGTGTTGACGATCAGGAAGAACCACGCGGATGTGCCGAGGAAGCCGAGTTTCCTGAAGCCCGCGGAGAGCAGATAGAGCGACATGACGGGTCCGCCCGCGTTGGCGACCATGGTGGTGAACCCGCCGAGCACACCGTACGAACGGGCCTTGAGCCGCCCGCCGGGCGAGGCCCCCGCACCGCCGTTCTCCGGGGGCCCGGATATGTCACGCCCGCTGCTCTTCCCGGCCTCTTCCGTTTCCTTCGTGTCCTTCGTGCCTTTCGCTTCCTTCACACCGCGACGGCGCCACATCGTGACACCGGCCATCAGCAGCAGGATCGCCCCGATCGAGGTGCGGACGGCGGAGTCATCGGCCCAGAACAGGAACACCGTGCCCAGGACGACGCCCGCGGCGACCGCCGGGAACAGCCGCCACAGGGTCGGCCAGTGGGCGTGCCGCCGGTAGGTGAGCACGGCGATCACATCACCGAAGATCAGAATGGGCAGCAGGACGCCCGTCGACTCACGGGCCGGCAGAACGGCCGCGAACACGGCCAGGCTGACCGTATTCGCGCCGCTCACCGCGGTCTTCGAGAAGCCGACGAGCGCTGCCGCCGCGGCGAGCGCGGCGAATCCCCACCATGTGATGTCCATACGACAACCGATGCTAAGCGCAGCTGTCGGCGGAGGTTCGGGCGCGGTGCTTCCAGCCGGCGAGCGGACCCTGAGCCGTAAGCCGCTACGCGGAAAATGGATACGGGCGAACACAGCCGCATCCGTAGACTCCGCGGTGCTCTACGACGCGTCGTACGGGCCGGACGCTGCGAGTCGACGGGTTTGGAGAACGAAATGCGGGCTGTCGGACGACCGATCATCGACGTGCTGTCCCGGTACCGGCCGCGGGATCCGGCGGAGGCCGTCGACATCCTCCGCGTACGCGAACTCGCGGAGAGCGCCGCCGATCCGTGGTCGCGGTCCATCCCCCTGCACACGACGGCGTCCGCGCTGATCGTGCATCCCGGGAGCGGACGGGTGCTGATGCGCTGGCACGCGCGGCAGAACTCATGGCTGCAGGTCGGGGGGCACGGCGACCCGGGAGAGAGCGACCCGCTCGACATCGCGATGCGCGAGGCCCGCGAGGAGACCGGTCTCGGCGACCTCGTTCCGTATCCCGACGGGTCCGCCGTGCAGGTGGTGATCGTGCCGGTCGCCGCGGGCGGCGACGAGCCCGCCCATGAACACGCCGACCTGCGCTTCGTCCTGTCCACGGCGGAACCGGACGCGGCCCGCCCGGAGAAGCCCGACGCGCCGCTGCGCTGGATGACCCCGTCCGAGGCCCGGGAGCACACCTCCGAGCCCAATGTTCGCGAGGGACTGCGGCGCGTGGAGCGGCTGTTGGCGGGGGCGGAGCAGGGCTGACGAGGGCGGAGGGCGGACGCTCGGGTGGGTATGTGGGTACGGGCAGGTGTACGGTACCGGCCGCGACCCGCTCACACCGGGGAGGTGTCCGCCACCGGCGCCAGCGCGAAGAGGCATGCGGCGCCCGCCACCAGCACGGCCGCCAGGCCGACCACTCCCGCCAGTGTCACCTGGAGCAGCAGTGCTCCGGTGGCCGCTCCGGCGAACATGGCCAGCAGCGATCCCACCTTGCGGTGCGGAGCGGTGCCGGTCCCGGCCCCGAGCACGCTCTGCGCGGTGAGGGCGGTGAGGGTCTGGGTGAGCACGGTCGTCGTGAGATCCCGGGGAGCCAGCAGACGCACCGTCGCGTTCTGGAGACCGCAACAGGCGCCCAGCAGGGCGATGATCACCAGCAACAGCCGCCCCTCGGGGCGCAGGACGCCGGTGCCGATCAGCAGCGCCGTCAGTGTGAGCCCGCCGGCCTGGCCGGCGAAGGAGCCGCCGAGCCAGAGCCGTGGCCTCGCGCCGAGGAGCCTGCTGAGCTGGCCGCCGAGGAACGCGCCCAGCACGAACGTCACCATCGCCACGATCGGCGCCACCACCGGCAGCCCGTATCCGTGCGCGACGGAGAACCCGAGAAAGACGACGTTGCCGGTCATATTGGCGACGAAGACATGACCCAGCCGCAGAAAGCTCACCGCGTCCACCAGGCCGGTCGCGAACGTCATGATCAGGAGCGCCCCCACGGCCCATCGCCGGTCCACGGGCAGTTCCTCGGGCACGGAGACACCTTCTTACTTTCCGTTCGGGGCTCGAAGCAGCCCACACCCTAAGGGCTGTCCCGCCGGGGATTGCGGGACAGCCCTTGGCTCCGGCGCGGCGGCCCGCTCGTTGTCACCACACAGGTCGCCGCCGTCGGTACATGGGGTATGAAGAACGTGGGCGGGTATGGCCGCCACGTCCGAACGCAGCGAAGGAGAACTCCGTGCCCCACACGCCCGGATCCCCCGATGTTCCCGTCGCACCAGACGCTCCCGCTGCTTCCGCGGATCCGTCGGCTCCGGCCGATCCCGCCGCCTCCGCCACTGGGGTCGCTCCGATGACGCGGAACTGGGCCGGCAACATCACCTTCAACGCGGCACGCGTGCACGCCCCTTCGTCCGTCGAGCGGCTACGGGAGATCGTCGCCGGGAGCCGTTCGGTGCGCGCGCTGGGCAGTGGCCATTCGTTCAACACCATCGCGGACACGCGCGGTGATCTGGTCTCCGTGGCCGCACTGCCCCGGATCGTGGAGGTGGACGAGGCGGCGGCCACGGTCACGGTCGGCGGGGGCCTGCGGTTCGCCCAGTTCACCGGTGCCGTACATGAAGCGGGTCTGGCGCTGCACAACCTCGGCTCGCTCCCGCACATCTCGGTCGCCGGAGCCTGTTCCACCGGAACCCACGGCGGGGGCGTCGGCAACGGCACGCTGGCCTCGGCGGTCCGTGCGCTGGAACTCGTCACGGCCGACGGCGAGTTGCTCCGGCTCGACCGGGGCGACGAGGACTTCGCCGGGGCCGTGGTCGCCCTGGGTGCGGCCGGCATCGTCACCCGTATGACGCTCGACCTCGTGCCGGGGTACGAGATCCGGCAGTGGGCGTACGAAGGGCTCTCGCACGGGCAACTGCGCGAGCGGTTCGACGACGTACTCTCCGCCGCCTACAGCGTCAGTCTCTTCACCAGCTGGCGAACCGCGCGGATTGACCAGGTGTGGCTGAAGCAGCGTGTCGGCGACGGTGATCCGGGGCCCGCACCGGACAACTGGCTCGGCGCCGCGCTCGCGGACGGCCCCCGCCACCCGGTCCCCGGCATGGACCCGGCGACCTGCACCGAGCAGTCCGGCGTCCCCGGGCCCTGGCACGAACGACTGCCGCATTTCCGGCCCGAGTTCACACCCAGCAGCGGCGAGGAGCTGCAGAGCGAATACTTCGTCGCGCGTGAGGACGGCCTCGCGGCCTTCGACGCGCTGGCCCGGATCGGCGAGCGCATCGCGCCGGTCCTCCAGATCGGGGAGATCCGCGCCGTCGCGGCGGACAGTCTGTGGCTGAGCCCGGTGTACGGACGCGATTCGGTGGCCTTCCACTTCACCTGGATCCCGGACACCGCCGCTGTGACGCCGGTGCTGGACGCCATCGAGGAGGCGCTGGCACCGTTCGACGTCAGGCCGCACTGGGGAAAGCTGTTCACGATGGGCCCGGAGCGGGTGAGAGGCCTGTACGAGCGCTACGCGGACTTCGAGGCGCTGACGGCGAAGCTCGACCCCCGGGGCACCTTCCGCAACGACCTCGTGGACCGGTACTTCCCGGGCGGCCGTGGATGACGGCGAGTGCCCCACGCCCGGCGCCCAGCACCGGCGCCCGGTTGATCCAGGAGCTCAGCGCTCCGCGAAGCGCGCCAGTACGGTCATCGTCGGGCGGAGATTCCGTACGCCCGGAATGAGACGCCCGACCGGGGCCACGGCACCGAAGTACACGCCCTGGCCCCGGGGGAGCGGTACTTCACGTACGTCCCTGATCCGAGGATGGGCGCTGTACACCTTGTGCAGCTCACCGGCGTTCATGCCCCACGGCATCGGGGGCGTGGCGTATCCCTGGGCGTTCCTCATCGCGCCGTTCACGGTTGCGGCGCTGAACCACCTCGGGACCGCGTCGAAGACGAGTGACCCACCGGCGAAGCGCTCGGCGCAGGTGGCGATCAGTTCCCGGACCTCGGGCGGCCGCAGGTACATCAGAAGGCCCTGGACGGTGACCAGTACCCCGTCCGCCGTGTCGACCTCGGCGAGCCATGCCCGATCCAGTACGGAGCAGGCGAGAGTACGGCGCCGGTCGCCGTCGGGCAGCAGCCGCCGCCGGACGGCGGCCGTCTCCGGGAGTTCGACGGCGATCCACCTCATCCGGCCGTTGTCCACACGCCAGAACTGGGTTTCCAGCCCCTCGCCCAGGGCGACGACCGTGCCGGTCGGATGTTCGGCGAGAAAGTCCCGCACCACGGAGTCGAAGGTACGCACGCGCAGTGCCTGGCCCTGGGCGAGGAAGGGGCTCGGCGGACCGAAGGTCTCGGCGAACGGGTAGTCGACGGTGCCGACGAGTTCGACCGCCTTGGGATCCTGGAGCACCGGGTCCGGCTGCCGCGCCGCGAACGCGCGATGGTACAGATTCCACAGCAGTGTCTCGGGGACACCGGTGAGTGTGACGGCCTGCTTCATTCCGTGGTCCATGGCGGGATACTCCCGTACTCGGCTCTCTCATGCGACCGTTCGACCGCCAGGAGCGCGCTCCCGGGCCCCGTACGGATCGGAACCGGTTCACGTTCCGGCGGTGGGACGGCGGAGACGGTTGAGTGCGAGCGCGCCGAAACATGGCCGGATTTACCAGGGATAATCCTCGTATTGAAGCCTCGGGGGCCGTGGCGATGAGGCAGTCTGCTCGTGTGAGCACGAACTCGGAAGAGGCAGCGGACGAGGCATTCGACGACGCGGCGGCCCGGCGGCTGCTGGAGCTGGGACAGCGGGAGGAGGCGCTGCGACGCGAGTTCCCGGTGGACGGCCCGGTGTGGGAGCGTACGGCGGTCTCGCACTACACCGCGTATGCCGCCATGCTCCACGAGGACCGGGGCTGGCGGCAGCTGTTTCCGGCCCTTCCCACTGAGGACGAGGCGCGGACCGATCTCCGTGACGTCCTGCGTGTACGGGCCCTGGACGGGGGCGAGTTGAGCTCGCGCTTCGCGCGTGCCGCCGAGGCGGTGGCGGAGGGAGAGGACCAGGTGATCATCGGCGACGACGTATACCGGCTCGTACGCGTCGAGGAGACCGTGATCATGACCGACCACGGTCCGCAGACTCCACAGCGGCACGACCGGGAGTTCCCGGAGATGCTCGATGAGAGACCGGGACCCAGAGGGCCGGGACAGCCTCTGCACGACTGACCGCGAGCGCGCCACTGGCGCCATGCCCGTTCGACGGCGTCCGGCCGTCGGGATTCCCCGCCGGGCGACGGGCGGCGCGGTCACCGTGTCCCCCACGATGACCGCTGTCGGCGTGCCGCACCGGCCAAGGCCCCTCAGCCGGTCAGCACTTGCTGCCGGCCGCCACGGAGCCGCCGTCGTCCAGGTTCCCGTTCCACACCCAGCCGTCGACGCTGCTCTGGACATGCGTCCACTTGTTGCCGGCGGAGTTCTTGAACCAGCAGTCGTAATCCATCTGAATGTTCTGACCGACGTACGCGATGATCGTGCAGCCCGCGTTCGGACCGGTGTGGACCGGCTCGGAGGCGCCCTTCGCGTGTCCGACACCGGTCGACTTGTTCGACCAGCCCGGACTCTGACACGCCTGGGCCGTCGCGCCGGCCGACGGAGCCGTCACCATCAGAGTGCTCGCTGCCAGTACGAAGGGCACTGCGGCCGCCGTCCACATCCTGAGCTTGTTCACACGGTCTCCTAGGCTCGGGGGCGTCCTGTTCATGGGGGCCCGCCCGGGTACGTCTGAGAATGTTACGAGCGTGACGAGGAGTCATCACAAGCGATTTTCGGCGGGATCGGGCCTACCGGGAGGACCGGATCGGGATGCGGGCCGCGGAGAACTCCACGGGCAGGGAGACCGGGACCCGGGTCCAGGGCGACAGACGCCAGGCCACCTTGTCGGGCGGGATGCTGAGCATCATGTCCGGCAGCAGATGCAGAGCGGTGTTCACCGCGGTACGGGTGATCAGTCGCGCGGGCACCTGTGCCGGGCACACATGAGGGCCGGCCGAGAAGGCCAGATGCGCACGGTTGCCCGGGTCTCCCGCACTGTCGTCGTCGGGACGGATCGCCGGATCGTCGTTGGCGGCGGCGATCCCCAGGATCAGAACGTCGCCGCGCCGGATGAGCCGGCCGCCCAACTCCGTGTCGCGCAGCGCGTACCGGGCCGGCATGTTGTTCATCGGGGGATCGCGCCACAGCGCCTCGTCGAGTGCGTCGTCCACACCGAGCCGGCCACCGTGCAGCCGGGCGGCGAACCGCGGGTCGGTGAGCATCAGCCGGAGGGTGTGGGAGATCCAGGCGTTGACGCCCTCGGTACCTGAGGAGATCATCACCACCATCGACTGGAGGCGTTCCGCCTCGCTGTTGAGATTCGGGTGGTTGATGAAGGCCGTGGTGAGATCGTCGGTCGGGGTGTTCTGCCGCTCGCGCAGCGTGTCGATCAGGATCTCCTCGAAGTGACGGTTGCCGTCCTGCGAGTCGCCGGCGCTGCCGAACAGCGCGATGAGCGCGCGCCGAAGCTCCTGGCCCTCGGTGCTGTCGAGGCCGAACAGCGACGCGATGGACAACAACGGCACGATCGTCGCGTACTCGCTCACCAGGTCCGCCCGGCCGTGCTGGGAGAACTCCGCGATCAGCTCCGTACACACCGACTCGACCTGGCGGCGTGCCCTGCGCTGGTCGATGCGTGCGACCCCGTCGTCCAGTGGCTGACGCAGCCGACGGTGCTCGGGGCCGTCGGCCCCGACCACATTGGCCCGCCAGGCCATCATCGGGAGCAGTCCCGAACGCGGCGAGACCACACCGTCGTTGAGGTCCCGCCAGTTACGGGCGTCGCGGGAGTAGACCTGCTCCTGGCGGGTGATGGTCAGCAGTTCCCGGTAGCCCATGACGAGCCAGGCGTGCACGCCCGGCTCCAGCTCCACCTTGGCCACATTGCCCCAGTCCTCGCGCAGTTGGCGGTAGACCTCGCGTGGCTCGGTCGCGCCGGTCGCCGCGGACAGGGGGAGCAGGTCCGTACCGTAGCCGTGCGCGGGACATTCCGGCGGCGGGTAGTCCGGCGGGAGACTGTTCATGAGGCGGTCTCCCTGGCCCGCACGGCGCCGACGTTCAGTACGTATTCGACCAGGCTGATCAGCGAGTTCACCGACGGGGTGCGCTCCCGTGCGTCGCACATCACCACGGGTGTCGTCGGCAACAGGTCGAGTGCGCGCCGCAGTTCCTCGGGTCCGTACATCTCGCTGTCCGGGAACTGGTTGACGGCGACCGCGAACGGCAGTCCGCGCAGCTCCAGTTGTTCCAGGACGTCGAAGCTGTCCTCCAGCCTGCGGGTGTCGACGATCACGAGCACACCGAGAGCGCCCTCCGCGAGCCCGTCCCACAGGTCCCAGAACCGCCGCTGGCCCGGGGTGCCGAACAGGTAGAGGACAAGGCGCGAGTTGAGGGTGATCCTGCCGAAGTCCATGGCGACGGTGGTGGTCGTCTTGGTGTCCGTACAGGCCAGATCGTCCACGCCGACACTGGCTTCGGTCATCACCTCCTCGGTGCGCAGCGGTTCGATCTCGCTGACAGAGCCGACCAGTGTGGTCTTCCCGACGCCGAACGCGCCCACCACGAGGATCTTGACGGCCTGCTGGACAGTGTCGGGCAAATAGCGGTCAGCGGAGCCGACGGAGACCATCCAGTACCTCCTGAAGCAGTTGCGATTCGGGCAGAACAGCCTGCGGAATGCTGGAACGCGCCGACAGATGACCACTGTCGACGAGATCGGATGCCAGCACCTTCACCAGGCTGACCGGCAGTTCGAGATGGGCGGCGGCCTCCGCGAGGGACAGCAGCCGCTCGCACATCCGCACCAGGGCACGTTCCTCCCGTGTCGCGGAGACCGGCAGCTCGGGCACGGGATCCGCCGCGATGAGGAGGGCCTCGATACCTACGGTGTTACTGCTGGGTCGGGAGCGCCCCTTGGTGATGACATAAGGACGTAACGCACTGGCCGCGTATTCACCGTCCGGCCCACTCACCGAGCGGATTCCCGTCGGGGCGGACTGCTCAGGTTTCCGGCGCCGATCTTCATGACCTGCGCCTGCATCTGCCGGGCGACCAGCTTCGGGTCCACCACAGGGCCCGTCACCACCCCGAGGTGGGCCCCCTTCGCGCTCCGCATGAACAGAAAACCGCCGTTGAACTCCACCATCTGCTGACGGACGGCTCCGCCCTCCTCACCGAACTCCCGTCCCAGGCTGCGCGCGAGGGACTGCAGGCCCGAACAGTTCGCCGACAGACGGTCGGCCGAGTCCCGGTCCATCCCCTCGGAACTGGCCAGGAGCAGACCGTCGGCACTGAAGACGATCACCTCTCGTACCCCCGGCACCGCGGCGACCTCAGCGATCATCCAGCCGCGCTGCTCCGGGTTCTCCACATAACTCATGCTCAGCTCTGTCCTTCCGGGGAATCGGCGGTGAGGGAGGAAGGGCCGTCCTGGCCCTCGTACAGAACGGAGCCGGACGGCGGGGCGGACAGGCCGCCCTCAAGGAACTGCTCCATCCAGTCACCGGCCTCCTCCGGTGTGCCCGGCGGTGTGACGGCGGTGGGGGCCGCCTCGACCGCGGGAGCGTATTCGTCGCGTCGCGAACGGCGCTGGGGCAGCCGGGGGACGGCCTGTCCGGGATCGGACGGCGCCTCGGGTCCCGCGGTGCCCACGATCACCGAGCCGGCGACCGGCGGTACGGCGCCGGTCACCGCCAGGCGCCCGGTGAGAGCCGGCCCGTACGGGGTGCGGACCGTGTCGGGCGGGGACGCGGGATGGGGTAACCGGAGCGTCGGGGGCGCGGACCGGGCGGGCGGCGCGGTACCGGCCGGGGCGAGCGTCTCCAGCGCGTGCGCGGGGACCAGGACCACGGCGCGGATACCGCCGTACGGCGACGGTCCCAGGTCGACGTCGAAGCCGTGCCGGTCGGCGAAGCGGCCGACGACGGCGAAGCCGGTCTGCGGGATCTCGCCGACTTCGCCGACGCCCAGGAGCCGGCGGCCGGAGACGATCTCGCGCGCTTCGGACAGCCGGTACTCGTCCATGCCCAGTCCGCCGTCGTCCACTTCGACGACCGCGCCGCGCTGCACCGTACGCACCGTCACCGGCACACCCGTACGCGGCGGTGAGTACTCGGTGGCGTTGGCGAGCAACTCCGCCAGGAGGTGGATGAGCGGTTCGACGATCGACGGTGTGACACCGACGTCGGGGTCGCCGGTGACCTCGATACGGTTGAAGGCCACGATCCGCCCGGACGCGGCCCGGACCACATCCACCATCGCCAGCGGCTTCTGCCACTGCTGTCCGGGCCACTCGCCGCACAGCACCTTGAGACTCTGCGCGTGCCGGGCCTGCTGCGTCGCCGCGTGGTCCACCCGCATCGTGGTCTCGAGGAGATCGGCGTCACCGGGGTGGCGGTCGGCCAGCCCGGTCACCGCGGCCTGGATCCGGTGCGCCGAGGTCTGGACCCGGCTCGCCAGCTCGACCAGCGCCAGCCGCTGCGACTCCTCGCGGTTGTCGACCGCCTCGGAGACCTCGGTCAGCAGCCGGTCGAACCACTCCGACACCGCCTCGCCCAGCCACTCACCGCTGTGCAGCGGTGCGGGAATCTCCGTCCTGGTGAGCGCGGCGGGAAGCCGCTCCTTGACGAGATGTTCGACTTCTTCCCGGACCACTTCGGTCTGCTGGCTGGCGCGTTGCTCGAGATAGGACCGCCAGCCGGCGTCGCGCCGGGCGGCGTCCGCCTCCCGCCCCCGGATCTCGTCCCGGTAGCGGGCCACGTCGGACTCGGCGCGCAGGTGCTGTGTGCGCAGGCTCGCCAGAGCGATCAGCACGAGCAGGGAAACCACGCCGTACGCCACGGCCGCGCCGGCATCGAAGTGCGCGATGGGCACCACCGATCCGGAGAACGCGGCGAGGGCGACCACCAGTGCTGTCGGCCAAAGCCACTGCGACCTGCGGGACTGAGGAGAGGGCGCGGGGGAACGTGCCATGGAAAACCTTCGAGTTGGCTGAGAATCATGGTCTGGCGGATATCACCCGGAAGTCGTCACGGGGAGCGAAGGCGGCGCGAGGGCAGTATGACTGCCGGGTGCGAGGGCATCGGGCAGTGGGCTCTGTCGGGTTCACCACGGCCTTGTGACTTGATCATGAGATCAACTATCTCTTCACCAGATGTTGTTGGCAGAGCGTATCGCCGACCGGCCACCACCGGTGGCACATCAATAATGCGGAGAAGCGGGAAATCACGTCGCGAGACTCACCTATTCGGCTTGGTACTCGGGGTGATTCGCGGGAGGTCGCGCTTTTGTTCCCAGGGTGACAGGGAGGGAAATGGTTGACGAAAAGGCAAAGAAAAGGCAAAAGCGGCGGAGGTGCTTCCGGAAAATGCGCGGAGGAGGCGAAACGCAAGAATCACATGAAGCGCGTGCGCATCAGAAATCACATGGAGCGGAAAGGGTGAGGACACCGCCACGGTGAGCGTCCGCCGACGATCCCGTGCGTCTTCGCGTGACCGCGCACCGCGTCGTGCGGCTGATCGGGGCGGAGGGTGATTCGCGGGGCGGACGAGAGGCGTGATCACCTACGGTGAGAGCCTGCCGGGCCCCTCGGTGAGGGTCGCGAAAGACGCCCATGGGTACCCGGGAAGAGACGTGAGGGACCCGGGGGCGCCGCGTGCGCGGTGGTACAGGAAGGAATGGGTGGCCAGTGGTTCTGAAGACGTTCGGGTGGTCGTTCGCCGTCACCGCCGCCGGCCTCGCGGCCGGGGGACTCTACGACGGCTGGGCCGCATTGGGGATCGTCGCCGTCCTGGCGGTCCTCGAGGTTTCGCTGTCCTTCGACAACGCGGTGATCAACGCCGGGATCCTGAAGAGGATGAGCGCCTTCTGGCAGACCATCTTCCTCACGATCGGTGTGCTGATCGCGGTCTTCGGCATGCGGCTCGTCTTTCCTGTCCTGATCGTCGCGATCACCGCGAAGATCGGCCCCGTAGAGGCGGTCGAACTGGCGCTGAACGACAAGGACAGATACCAGCAGCTGGTGACCGACGCGCATCCGTCGATCGCCGCCTTCGGTGGTGTCTTCCTGTTGATGATCTTCCTCAACTTCATCTTCGAGGACCGGGACATCAAGTGGCAGGCATGGCTGGAGCGGCCCCTGGCCAAGCTCGGCAAGGTCGACATGCTCGCGGTCTGCGTCGCGCTGGTCGTACTGCTCGTCGCGTCGATGACGGTCGCCACCCACGCCCATCAGCACGGCGGTGAACACGCCGACAAGGCCCAGACGGTACTGACCTCCGGCGTCGCGGGTCTCATCACCTATCTGGTGGTGAGCGGTCTCTCCAGTTTCTTCGAGAACCGGATCGAGGAAGAGGAGGAACGCGAGGACGAGGCCGAGGAGGCGGCCGCCGAGAGAGCGGCGGCCGCGCGGGCCGCCGGGAGGAGCGACGGCGGGAGCGGCTCGGTGGCCGCGCTGACCGGCAGGGCCGCGTTCTTCACGTTCCTCTACCTGGAGGTCATCGACGCGTCGTTCTCCTTCGACGGTGTCATCGGCGCCTTCGCCATCACCAACGACATCGTGCTGATGGCCCTCGGCCTGGGAATCGGCGCCATGTACGTCCGGTCGCTCACCGTCTACCTGGTCCGCCAGGGGACCCTCGACGACTACGTCTACCTGGAGCACGGAGCGCACTACGCGATCGGCGCGCTCGCCGTGATCCTGCTCGTCACCATCCGGTACGAGATCAGCGAGGTCGTCACCGGCCTCGTCGGAGTCGTTCTGATCGGCTGGTCCTTCTGGTCCTCGGTCCGCCGCAACCACCGCCACGCGCGCGACGCCGCACAACGCGACAAAGGACGACGCGACCCGGCACAGCGCGACACCCCGTAAGCGGTCCGCCCGGGGACCCGGTCCGGCTGCCGGGGCCGTGTCAGACGGTGGTGACGGTGAACAGACCGCCGTCGGGGTCACGGACCGTGGCCTCGCGCCCGCCGCGGGCGGTGACCGGTGAGGCGAGGACGATGCCTCCGGCGGCGCCGGCCGCCTCGACCGCCGCGTCCACGTCGGCCACCCGGAAGGACACATGCCAGCGCGGCCGGACCTGCGGGTCGGGGGCGCTCTCGACCGCTCCGCCGCGCAGCGCCGCGACCATGTGCGTGCCGTCGCGCACCAGCACCTGTTCGTTCTCGTACCGGACCTCGCAGCTGTCCTGTTCGTCCGACCCCCAGTCGAGGACCTGGCCGTAGAAGATGGCGGCGGAGAACGCGTCCCGGGTCCGCAGTTCCAGCCGGGCGGGCCCACTGCCCTGCCCCACGGACCAGCCGGGGATGGTCCGTCCCTCCCAGAGTCCGAACACGGCGCCGTCCGGGTCGGCGGCGAGGACCGCGCGGCCGGTGTTCATGGCGAGGGGGCCCACGGCCACCGTGGCGCCTCGTTCCCGGACCCGGGCCGTGGTCGCGTCGGCGTCGTCCACGACGAAGTACGGAGTCCACGCGACCGCGGCCTGGAGGCTGGAGGCGAGCGCCCCCATCCCCGCGACGGGCGCCCCGTCGGCGAGCGCGACGGAGAACTCGTCGCCCAGGGACGTGGGCCGGAAGGTCCAGCCGAGGACCGACCCGTAGAACTCCTGGGAGGCCTGGAGATCACGGGCCATCAGACTCACCCAGCACGGGGCCCCGGGCACGGGATGACGCGACGCCGGCATGCTCTGGTCCTCTCCCTTCGCGTGTCTCGTGGGTGGGACGCACCTGATCCGTTCCTCGTGGTCATGCTTCCTCCGGCCGTGCCACCGCGCATGTCGGCACCGCCGGGAGGCGGAGCCGGGAGCCCGCGGATTCGGCGCGGGTTCAGCCCATGGCGCGGTCGAGGTTGATCGCCGAGCTGATCAGGGCGAGATGGGTGAACGCCTGCGGGAAGTTGCCCAGGTGCTCACCGGTGAGCCCGATCTGCTCCGCGTACAGGCCCACATGGTTGGCGTAGGTGAACATCTTCTCCAGCGCCAGCCGTGCCTGTTCCACCTCGCCGGTACGGGCGAGCGCCTCCACCCACCAGAACGAGCAGATGGAGAAGGTGCCTTCGGTGCCGTCCAGCCCGTCGGGGGCCTGCTCCGGGTCGTAACGGAACACCAGACTGTCCACCACCAGCCGGCCCGCGATGGCGTCCACGGTGGACCGGAAACGCGGATCCACCGGCGAGACGAACTTGACCATGGGCATCAGCAGCAGCGAGGCGTCCAGGATGTTCTCGGGAGGACCGTCGGCGTCCGAGGACAGGCGCTGGACGAAGGTGCGCGCCCGCGGATCCCAGCCACGCGCCATGATCTGGTGGTAGATCTGGTCGCGGACGGAGGTCCAGCGGCCCAGATCGCCGGGCAGGCCGCGCTGGCGCGCCATCCTGATCATGCGCTCGACCGCGACCCAGCACATGAGCCGCGAATAGGTGTGGTGCTGCCGGCCGGCCCGGGTCTCCCAGATGCTCTGGTCGACGCTGTCCCAGTGCTCCAGCAGCCAGTCCAGAATGGCGCAGAGATCCGTCCAGCTCTCGTGCGAGATACCCGCGCCGTACTTGTTGAACAGGTAGATCGAGTCGATCAGTTCGCCGTAGATGTCCAGCTGCCGCTGACCGCTGGCGTTGTTCCCGGTACGGACCGGGCGCGAGCCCCGGTAGCCCTCCAGGTGATCGAGCGTCTCCTCGGGGAGATCGGCGTTACCGTCGATGGAGTACACGACGCGCAGCGGGCCCTCGCGGCCGTCGGTCGCCGAGCGCAGGCGCTCGGTCAGCCAGTCCATGAACCCCTGGGCCTCCTGGGTGAATCCCAGCCGCAGCAGCGCGTACAGCGAGAAGGCGGCATCGCGGATCCACACGTACCGGTAGTCCCAGTTGCGTGCGCCGCCCACCTGCTCGGGCAGTCCGAGGGTGGGCGCGGCGACGATGGCGCCGGTCGGCTCGTGGGTCAGCATCTTGAGGGTCAGCGCCGAGCGGTGGACCATCTCCCGCCAGCGGCCGGTGTACATGGACTGGCTCAGCCAGCGGCGCCAGAAGGCCACGGTGGCTTCGAAGAGCTCCTCGGCGGCCACCGCGTCGACCGTGCCCGTACCGGCGCCCGAGGGGCCCGAGAAGTCCGAGGCGCCGGGGCAGTCGGAGGCGTCGGTCGTTTCGAGGACGAACAGCGCCGTCTCGCCCTCGGACAGGTCGAACTCCGCGTAGGCGTCGGTGTCGTCGAGGTCCAGCCCGACGGAGGCCCGCAGCAGGAGAGCGAGGGACTCGCCGGTGAACCGCACGCCGTCGGGTGTCCGGTCCAGCCGGTGCCGGTCCCGGCCGTAGTCCATGCGCGGCGCGATCCGCACCGCCAGCCGCATCCGTCCGCGTGCGTTGACCACCCGCCGGACGAGTCGCTGCCGGTGCTCGGGGTCCCGCTCCCGCCGGATCGGCATGAAGTCCTGGACCTCCACGATGCCGTCGGCGGTGAGCATCCGGGTGATCAGGATGTTGGTGTCGGGGAAGTAGAACTGGTCACAGGTGGCGCTCTCGTACATCGGCTCCATGGTCCAGAAGCCGCCCCGGCGTGCGTCGAGCAGCGCCCCGAAGACACTGGGGGAGTCGAAGCGGGGCACACAGAACCAGTCGATGCGGCCGTCGGTGCCCACCAGGGCGGCGGTGCGCAGGTCCCCGATCAGGCCGTGCCCGGCGATCGGCAGATACTCCTCGCCCCACTCGCCCTGGGGCCGTGACGTCGTCTCCTGATCGTCGTGGTTCATCCCGTCGAGTCTCGCGCACCGGCCGTGCGCCCGCACGCCGGTTCTAGGGCGTCGTACGGCTTCGGGACGCCGTGCGGGGCGTCACGCGGAAGTCTGCCCGTGGCCGGGTTCACCGCCGGCGGTGCCGTTGATCTTCTCGATCGCCTGCCGCGCGTGCTCACCGGGTGTCCGGGCCGTCAGGGACGAGACGGTGGAGGCCGCGGTGGGCGGCGCGGCGGTGGGCAGCGCTGCGGACGGTGTGGCGGCCGGTGCGGTGGTCGGCCAGTCCTGTGCGGGCTTCGCGTGGTGCGCGGCCCGGGTGCGCAGCCGGTGGCTCGCGGCTTCGTCGAGGCTCACGGGACGCTTGATCTGGGCGGCGAGCCGACTGGCCTCCTGCCCCAGCGCGGCAACGTCCTCCCACGCCAGCCGCACCACCAGACGGAGTTCGGCCTCCCCGCCGGGGAGAGCGTGGAGCGGGGCGTTGCCGTGGCCGTTGACGGGGTCATTCATGAGCGGGTCCTCTGGGTCTCGGGCGGGCGGGACCTGGCGGGGAAGGCCGCGCACCGCGGAACAAATACGGGGTACGCAGAGGGATACGGGCAATTCCCCCGGCGTGTTCACTCGCCGCGGCGACGATCCGCGATGGGGCCGACGCAGGGTCCGCGGTCGAACCTCAGCAGGTCCGATGCGTCATTCGGGGGCCGGTGGGGCAGGACCGGCCCCGCGCCCTCGTACCCGTAGGAGCATGAGGACGGACGCCAGAGCCGCGAGGGCGCACCAGGTCGAGATGAACTCCAGGCGCCAGAGCGCGGCGCAGAGGACCGCGCCGCACGCCACGACCACGCCCAGCAGCCGTACCGCCGGATCACCGCCCAGCAGCAGGGAGCCGATGGTGGCGAGAAGGTAGCCCACGACGACCAGGGGGGCGTACGGAACGTCGAGGGCGTACCCGACGGTGTGGCCCCGGACATCGGCCGTGACCGTCCGGGTGGCGAGGCAGTACGCGAGCGCCGCGGCGGTGACGAACCCGGCGAGCGCCGGGACCAGCAGCCGGCGCCGGAGCCGTGCCGGGGCGGCGAGCAGCACGCCGAGCGGCACCCACACCGGCGGGAGCGGCAGGGCGATGACGGCCCACGCGAGGGTGGCCGGGCCCGAGCCGCCGCCGGAGCGCCACACGACCGACTCGACGATCTGATGGGCGCCGAGGAGCAGCGGCAGCGCGGCGAGCGGCAGGTCGCGGGCCCGGCGCACCCGCGCGACGCAGACCACGCCGATCGTGGCGATACCGGCGCCCGCCACGAGGTCGGCGGTCGCGCTCCAGCACATGAAGCCACCCAGAAGCATCGAACAGCGATGGACCATCAGATAACGCGTATCGTGCGCCGTCCGCGACCGGTGCCCGGATGCGGTGTCCGAATCAGCCGTGGAACCTCCGTGTGAACCTCCGGCTCCAGTGCGCGGAAATCTGGTCCGCCGGTCACAGATATGCCTCTCCTGGGAGGTTAACGTTTCCGCCGGTTCCTGAATATCTACGGTCGTCGCTACAGGATTCAACCCGATGTGCGGTGAGGATTTATGTCGTGACAGGTGGAGCGATAACACCTGCCGTACCCGCCCGCTTGCACCGTGCTACTGTTGATCTCAGTTGCGTTTGTGGTTCCCAAAGACTTCAAGTGCTCTTACCGGCTCAATGTGCTGGTGGGTGCGCTTTTGTATTTCCGGTGTTGTTTTCCGGACGGGGTAATCATCGCGGCGATGCGGGGTTCGCACAGTGCGGGCCCCCGGGCAATGCCCCGAAGGAGATTCAGACATGGCCAGTGGCACCGTGAAGTGGTTCAACGCCGAAAAGGGCTTCGGTTTCATCGAGCAGGACGGCGGCGGCGCCGACGTCTTCGCTCACTACTCGAACATCGCGACCCAGGGCTTCCGTGAGCTCCAGGAAGGCCAGAAGGTCACCTTCGACGTCACGCAGGGCCAGAAGGGCCCGCAGGCGGAGAACATCGTTCCCGCCTGACGCAGGTCGAATGACGCAGCTGGGGCCCGCACATGCGGGCCCCAGCTCGTTGCTTTGTGCGGAGCGCGCCGACGTGACTCCGTTTCTGTATGTAATCCGGCTCGTTCTTGCGATTCTTCGTGCGGTTGTTCCTGCCAGGAATTCTCGATACGTGCCGCATCGAGAAAGGTTCTCAATGAACCGCACCGCACGCACGAACGACCGCTCCTCCCGTACGCGTACGGGAGGACCCGCCGGTTCCAGCTCCGGCAGGGGCGGCCGATTCGGTTCGCAGGCTCCGAACCGGTCGGGTTCGCAGGGCCGTTCGGGAGCCCCCGGCCGTTCCGGCGGCTACGGGCGCCGGTCGGCGGCGCCGAAGGAATTCGCTCTCCCGGTCACGATCACCCCCGCCCTGCCCGCGGTGGCGTCGTTCGCCGAACTGGACCTGCCGGCCGAGCTGTTGGACGTTCTCACCGGCCTCGGCGTGAACGAGCCCTTCCCGATCCAGGCGGCCACGCTGCCGAACTCGCTGGCCGGACGTGACGTCCTGGGCCGCGGGCGTACGGGCTCGGGCAAGACCCTCGCTTTCGGCCTGGCCATGCTCGTCCGTACCGCCGGGCAGCGCGCCCAGCCCCGCCAGCCGCTGGCCCTGGTCCTCGTCCCGACACGGGAGTTGGCGCAGCAGGTCACCGACGCGCTCACGCCGTACGCCCGTTCGCTGAAGCTGCGGCTGGCGACGGTCGTCGGGGGCATGTCGATCGGGCGGCAGGCCAGCGCGCTGCGTGGCGGAGCCGAGATCGTCGTCGCCACGCCGGGGCGCCTCAAGGACCTGATCGAGCGTGGTGACTGCCGCCTGGACCAGGTGGCCATCACCGTGCTGGACGAGGCCGACCAGATGGCCGACATGGGCTTCATGCCCCAGGTCACCGAACTGCTCGACCAGGTGCGCACCGACGGGCAGCGGCTGCTGTTCTCGGCGACCCTGGACCGTAACGTCGACCTCCTGGTGCGGCGTTACCTGCACGACCCGGTGGTCCACTCGGTCGACCCGTCCGCGGGGGCGGTCACCACGATGGAGCACCACGTCCTCCATGTGCACGGCGCGGACAAGTACGCGACCACGACCGAGATCGCGGCCCGTGACGGGCGGGTGCTGATGTTCCTGGACACCAAGCACGCCGTGGACCGGCTGACCGAGCACCTGCTGAACAGCGGTGTACGGGCTGCCGCGCTGCACGGCGGCAAGTCCCAGCCCCAGCGCACCCGTACATTGACCCAGTTCAAGAACGGCCATGTCACGGTGCTGGTGGCCACCAACGTCGCGGCACGTGGCATCCATGTCGACAACCTCGACCTCGTCGTCAACGTCGACCCGCCGAGCGACCACAAGGACTACCTGCACCGGGGCGGCCGTACCGCCCGCGCGGGCGAGTCCGGCAGCGTCGTCACCCTGGTCCTGCCCAACCAGCGCCGCGAGATGAGCCGCCTGATGGCGGACGCCGGGATCACCCCGCAGACCACCCAGGTCCGCTCCGGCGAGGCCGAGTTGAACCGGATCACCGGTGCTCAGGCGCCCTCGGGTGTCCCTGTCACCGTGAGTGTGCCGGCCGCCGAGCGGCCCAAGCGCGGTTCCTCCTCGTCGCGTGGCCGTGGCGGCCGTTCCGGTAGCCAGGGCCGCCGCTCCTCCGCGCCGTCCAGGGGACGTACGGGCACCTCGCCGGCCCAGTCCCCGCGCGGCAACGCCGCATAGGCACCGGCGCGATCCGGTCTCCCGGACCGCACCGTGAACCACCGAAGAGCCCCGGTACCAGTCGGTACCGGGGCTCTTCGGACTTGCTCATGGAGGGGATCGACGGGGAAACGGACGGTCTCAGCCGTCGGAGTAGCTGAAGTCTCCTACCGTCCAGGCACTCACGTCCTTGATGGCGATGCGGTACATCCCACCGGTCTCGGGGATGCCCACACTGCCCTGGAGGATGCGCGCGACGTGGAAGTGCAGATGGGTGGGCGGTTCGTCCCGCTGCCCCGAGCGGGCGCCGGCACGGGCCGATGTGAAGATGGCGGCGAACGGGCCCAGACGCGCCGAGTCCGCCAGCACCTCGGCCACTCTCTCCCTCCAGACCACTTCGGGAGCCAGCCGTCCCGTGATGACGGCACCTTGGACGACCACGGTGAGAGACATCTGATTGCTTTGCTCGGACTCCACCGTGGTGGCGATGTCAACAAGCAGATGATCAGGCTTCGACATGAGCGCCGACTCTACTACGCGGCCGGGGCATCGGGGCCGGGCCGGCCGGGTCAGGGAAGTTGTTTCGCGCGCGTGATCCGCGTCAGGTGGTAGTAGTCGGCGACGCACGCGGCCGGCCAGGTCCGGTGTCCGCCGCCGAGGAAGGGCTCTGCCATTCCGCCTACCGGAAGCGGTTTGTACGGGAGTACCCGAGCGCCGTGGGCCGCCCGGGTGCGCAGCCACCGGTCCTGGTGGTCCCACTGCTCGGCCCGTACGCGCATGTCGTGGCCCAAGTGGTCGAGAGGGACGGCCAGTCCGGCGCACGCGGCCACGCACACCACCACCCCGGACGCCGTGACCAGGCGCGTACGCCACGCGTGGCGTCGTACCGCGCGGCCCAGAAGGGCTCCGGCGCCGGTGAGCAACAGGACGTACAGCAGGAGGTAGTCGTTCCACGTCCGTGACGCCTTCACCACCCCGGCACCGAAGAGGGGGTAGGTGATGACGGTGCAGAGGTAGCCGGAGACGAGGAACGTGAGGACACCGACGGAGCTCAGGAGGAGCGGCCGGCACGGCAGCAGGAGCGGTGCAGCCCCGAGGCCCTGGCCCTGCTCCCGGTCCCGGCCGGCCCGGTTCCCGCCCCGGGTCGGCGGTCCCAGCAGTCCCAACAGCCATCCGGCCGCGAACACACCGGCGTACTGCCAAGTCGGGACGACAGTCCCCAGGATCTCCGTGAACGCTCGCAGGGATCGCGCCAGTGACTCGGGGGCGAACATGGAGGTGGTGCCCGCGCCGTACCGCGCACGCCGGTTGAGCGATCCCGGGGATGTGAGCAGGACAAGCGTCCCGAGCGTGATCCCGGCCATGCCGGTCAGACACCAGGCGCGCGCGTAGGCCCGTACGGGCGCGGTGAGGGTGGTGCCGCTGAGGAGAACCACCGCGGCGAGCACCACCAATGAGACGACCGAGGTCTCCTCCGAGAGTGTGCCGATGAAGCAGCCCGTGACGAGTGCGGCTCCGAGCGCGGCCGTCCTGCCGCCGCGCGAGCGGGCCCACCGCAGGGGGAGCGCGCAGGCGCAGGCCAGGACGGGGGCCACCGTGTGCGAGACGGATGAGGCGGGCCAGTAGAACGTCTTGTAGGTGTTGGGCGTCGCGAGGAGGAACACCGCTGTCATCAGGGACGCGACGAGCAGCGGGAATCCGTGCGGTGCCGTCCGCCCGGCCAGGTGCAGGAACAGGACGGTCACGGACCACAGCAAACCCAGTATCAGGGCGCCGCTGACCAGCCCGAACCACTGATGGCCGGCGACCCCGGACTTCGCGTACAGCCCGACCAGCAGACCATTGCCGAGGCGGCCGTTGTCGGAGAAGTAGAACCGTCCGACCAGACCGGAGACGCCGTGGTCACGCACACTGGGCAGAAAACACCACTCGTCCGCGCCGGGGCGGACATGGCGGCCGAGCCATGTGGCGCGGCCGAGGAGCCCGAGGGGCAGCAGTGCGAGCCCCAGCACCCAGAAGGCCGCCCATGAACGCGCCCTTCCGGCACGGCTGTTCCCGCCTCCGGGCCGGGATCTCTCGTGCGGCGCCCCGGCGGCGGTGACGCTGGATGTGCCCACGGTCATGTGCGCCACTGCCTTTCCGTCTGTTTCGGGGTGGTCCGGTGAGTTCGGTGAGCTCCGTGAACCGGTGGGAACGTCGCGGAAATCGGGGGACCTCATGACTCCGAACGCGCTTGCCCGACGGATGACGCCGACGGGCCGCCGGACGGCAACGGGCCGGGAGACGCGTCTGTTTCGCGGACGACATAGTGCGGCCGGTGTTTTGTCTCGTGATAGATCCGGCCCACGTATTCCCCGATGATGCCGAGTGTGGCGAGCTGGATTCCGCTCAACCCCACGATGCCGGTCATCAGACTGGTGTAGCCCGGTGCGTCGACACCGTTCAGTGCGACGTTCGTGATGATCCACAGGGCATAGGCGAGCGCGGAGAGGAAGAGCCACAGGCCGGTGTGGATCGCCAGGCGCAGCGGACGGCTGTTGAAGGAGAGCAGCCCGTCGATACCGTAGTTGAGCAGATTCCGGCCGCCCCATTTGGAATGTCCGGCCGCGCGTCGGACATTGCGGTAGGTGAAGCCGGCCGTGTCGAATCCGATCCAGGAAAAGATTCCCTTGGAGAATCTGTTGCTCTCCGGCAGCGACAGCACACTGTCCACCGCGTGGCGCGACAGCAGTCTGAAATCTCCTGCCCCGTCGACCACTTCCACGTCCATGCAGCGACGCACCAGCCGGTAATAGATCCTGCTCAGCGCGGTGCGCAGGACGCCCTCGCCCGTGCGGTCGCGCTGTGCCACGACCTGGTCGTAGCCGTGCCGGTGCAATTCCAGCATGCGGGGGACCAATTCGGGCGGGTGCTGGAGGTCGGCGTCCATGAGAACCACCGCCTGGCCCCGGGACATCCGCAGTCCGGCGAGCATGGCGGCCTCCTTGCCGAAATTGCGGCTGAAGGAGGTGTAACGGACCCGTGGGTCCGATCGGGTGAGCTCCCGCAATTGCCACCGGGTCCGGTCGCGGCTGCCGTCGTCCACGTAGCAGATCTCAAAAGTCTGCCCGGTCGGTTCGAGGGCGGTGATCAGCGAGGCGTGAAAGGCATCGATCACCTCGGTCTCGTTGAAACACGGTACGACGACTGAAACCTGAAGCATGGTCATCTCGCTCCACGTGCCCGTGACAGTTGACATTCCCAGCAGGTGAGGGGTGTTGTCCGGCGTCGCTCGCACCGTGATCCGGATGTGTCACGGAATGGGGCGGGCGTTCCTTCGAAGTGCCTTCGGATTCACCGGGCGTGTATCGGCGCCGATGGAGTGCGGGTCCGTGGAAAGAGGGGTGATGGATTATTCCTCACTCTTCTTCCTCCGGTTTCGCGCCGTGTATCCGATGCCGTGGCAACCATAGGATTTATCGATCTTCCGCTCAAGTGTCGCGGCGGCATGGCGTGGAGGCGGCTGGAACGTACCTTCGGGGCCACATGGTGGTTTGTCCGGTAACGGTCCGACAGCTGTCCGATGGGTGGTCAGGTCATGTTGCCGTTGGTCTGGGTGGGTACGTCTGGCATGCGGGTGTACGTGCGAGTGTTTCCGTGGCACGGGGTGCACCGGTGTGTGTCACGCCGTGTAGGCGCTTCGGGCGGACGCTCTCATGGGGCCTCATGGTTGCTGTGACCTTGAGCACAGTCCTTGCCTCAGGGGAAGACTTCGCATTTCACGGGCATGTCGGAGCGATATCCCGCGCGTGATGCCGGGATGTCGGCCCTGGAAAAGGTCCGTTTACTGCCCGCTCATTGAATATCGCCTGCTACGGAATGTGTACCGATAATCGGCGGATCGTAACTTGTCGCACAGCGTGACCAGTTGACCCTGAGCGAGCACAGCCAGTTGACTACCGACCAGTCAACTTCCCCTCGATTCGGGAGACGTCAATGCGGATGCCGGGATCCGGCGAGCCCCTTGGGATCGCCATGCCGAAATCGGTCATCGCGGTCAATCCGCTGCACCGTTCGTCACCACGTCTGACAGCCGTGGCCGCTCGTGCCGGCGCACTGAGCGTGCTTGAACTGCCCGTTGGTGACCCCAGGGGTGTCGCCGACACACTGGAGCGGACCTGCCGCTGGTCGACACTGCCGTTCGGAGTGCGGATACGTTCCGGCTGCACCGTCACCGTCGCCGACCTGCCCGATCTCGTGGACACGGTCCTGCTCGCGGACCCCGGGCGGTCGCCCGAGGAGTTCGCCGGCCGTCGGGTTCTGGTGGAAGCGACCGACCTGGCGGGCGCGCTCCACGCCTCCGGAACGGGAGCCGCCGGACTGATCGTCCGTGGCGCCGAGAGCGGGGGCCGGGCCGGTGAGCTGAGCACCTTCGTCCTGCTCCAGCAGGTGCTGGCCAATCCCTCCGTCACACTGCCGGTCTGGGCCTGCGGGGGCATCGGGCCGCACACCGCCGCCGCCGCTGTCGCCGGAGGGGCGGCGGGCGTGGTGCTCGACACCCAGCTCGCGCTGTACGACGACGCGGGGCTGCCGACGGAGATCGCCGGAGCGCTGACCGGCCTCGACGGCTCCGAGACCGTGCTGCACCACGGGATACGGGTACTCCGCCGGCGTGGCCCAGGTACACCCGAACTCCCGGACGACGCAGGGGAGTTCGCGGCCAGGATCGGCGGCGGCGATCTCCGGACGCAGTTCCTCCCCGTCGGCCAGGATGTCTTCCTCGCCGCTTCCTTCGCCCGCCGCTGGGCCACGGTGGGGGAAGCGGTACGGGGCATCCGCGCGGCGATCGCCGCCGCGGTCGAGGACGACGCACCCGCCGCCGCGCTGGCCGCCGGATCGGCGGGAGCCCAGGCGCTGGGCACACGGCTGCCGATCGCCCAGGGGCCGATGACCCGGGTCAGCGACGAGCCCGACTTCGCCGCGGCCGTCGCGGCCGGGGGCGGGCTGCCGTTCCTCGCGCTGGCCCTCGCGAGCGCGGACCGTACCCGGACGATGCTGGAGCGCACACGCGACGCCCTCGGGGACGCCCCGTGGGGCGTCGGTGTGCTCGGCTTCGCCGACGAGGAGATCAAGGCCGCCCAACTGGAGGTCGTACGGGAGCTGAGGCCGACCCACGCGATCATCGCGGGCGGCAGGCCGGCCCAGGCCGCGGCCCTGGAGGCGGAAGGCATCACCACCTTCCTGCACGTCCCCTCGCCGGGGCTGCTACGGCAGTTCCTCGCGGCCGGCGCGAGGAAATTCATCTTCGAGGGCGCCGAGTGCGGCGGCCACGTGGGGCCGCGCAACAGCTTCCCGCTCTGGGAGGCCCAGACCGACATCCTGCTCGACTTCATCGCGGAGGCCGGCGCGGAGGCGGCCGCCGGACTGACGGTGCTGTTCGCGGGCGGCATCCACGACGAACGCTCGGCGGCGATGGCCGCGGCCCTCGCCGCCCCGCTGACCCGCGCCGGAGCCGGCTTCGGAGTGCTGATGGGCACCGCGTACCTCTTCACCGAGGAAGCGGTCGACGCGGGCGCCATCCAACCGCTCTTCCAGCGGCGGATCGTCGACGCGGAGCGGACCGATCTGCTGGAGACCGCGCCGGGCCACGCCACCCGCTGCGCGCACAGCGCCATCACCGAGGACTTCGCCGGTCTCAAGGACCAACTGCGCGCACAGGGCGTGCCCGACCGCGAGATCTGGGAACACCTGGAGAAGTTCAACGTCGGCCGGCTGCGCCTCGCCAGCAAGGGGATCGAACGGGTCGGCGACGAACTGCGGCCGGTCGACGAGGAGCGTCAGGCAGACGAAGGCATGTTCATGGCGGGAGAGGTCTGCGTGCTGCGCGACTCCCGCACCACCGTCGCCGCGCTCCACACGTCCGTCGCCGACGGCGCCGCCGGATGGCTGCGCACCCGGGCCGCCGAACTCCGCGGCGAACTGGGCCTCGACACCACCACCGACACTGAGGAAACCGCCCCCGAGCCGCTGCGCGTCGCCGTGGTGGGCATGGCGGGCATGTTCCCCGGCGCGCCGGACGTGGCCGAGTTCTGGGCCAACATCGTCGCGGGCAAGGACTGCGTGACCGAGGTCCCGGCCCACCGCTGGGACCCGGAGCGGTACTACGCGCCGGACGGCGACGGCGAACGCACCCCGTCGCGCTGGGGAGGCTTCCTGCCCGAGATCCCCTTCGACCCGCTGCGCTACGGCATACCGCCGGCCTCGCTGGCCGCCGTCGAACCGGTACAACTGCTCGCACTGGAGGCCGCGCGGCGCGCGCTGTCCGACGCGGGCTACGAGGGGGCGGGCACGGACCACGCCCGTACCTCCGTGGTGTTCGGCGCGGAAGCGGGCAGCGACCTGTCCAACGCGACCACCCTGCGCACGGTGCTCCCCGGCTACCTCGGCACCATCCCGCCCGCGCTCGACGAGCAGCTGCCCCGGCTGACCGAGGACTCCTTCCCCGGGATGCTCGCCAACGTCATCGCCGGGCGGATCGCCAACCGGCTCGACCTCGGAGGCGCCAACTACACCGTCGACGCCGCCTGCGCGTCCTCGCTCACCGCCGTGGACGTGGCCTGCAAGGAACTGGTCACCGGCACCAGTGACCTGGTGCTGTGCGGCGGCGCCGACCTGCACAACGGCATCAACGACTATCTGCTGTTCTCGTCCGTGCACGCGCTGTCCCCGACGGGCCGCTCCGCCACCTTCGACGGCGACGCCGACGGCATCGCGCTCGGCGAGGGCGTGGCCTGCGTGGTCCTCAAGCGGCTGACCGACGCCGAGCGCGACGGGGACCGGATCTACGCCGTCATCGACGGCGTCGGCAGCGCGAGCGACGGCCGCGCCCTGGGGCTGACCGCGCCCCGGCCGGCCGGACAGCGCGCCGCGCTCACCCGCGCCTACCGCAACGCCGGGATCTCCCCCGCCGACGTGGGTCTGATCGAGGCGCACGGCACCGGCACGGTCGTCGGCGACCGTACCGAACTGGCCACTCTGACCGAGGTGTTCACCGAATCCGGGGCCCGGCCCGGCAGTTGTGCGGTCGGCTCGGTGAAGTCCCAGATCGGCCACACCAAGTGCGCGGCGGGACTGGCCGGACTGATCAAGACCACCCTGGCGCTGTACCACGGGGTGAAACCGCCCACCCTGCACCTGCGGCAGCCCAACTCGGCCTGGGACGGCGAGAGCAGCCCCTTCGCCTTCCACACCGCCGCCCGGCCGTGGGCCGCCGAGCCCGCGGACCGTGTCGCCGGCGTGAGCGCCTTCGGCTTCGGCGGCACGAACTTCCATGTGGTCCTGCGCGCCTACGACCAGCCGCCGCCCGCGCACACACTGGACGCGTGGCCGGCCGAGCTCTTCACCTTCCGGGGCCGGGACGCCGAGGCGGCCCGGCGGGCCGCGCGCGCCCTGCTGGACCTCGTACAGCGCGGCGGGCAGTGGAGGTTGCGGGACTACGCGGCTCACACGTCCCGCCGCAGTGACCAGGCGGCCGTCCGGGGTGAACGGGTACGGATCGCCGTGGTCGCGGACAGCCTCGCCGGGCTGCCGGAACTGCTGCGCCGGGCGGCCGACGGAGAGCACGACCCGGTGAGCGGCATCCACGCCGCGACCGCCGAGGAAACGGGCACCGGCGACGACACGGGCATCACCGAGGACACGGGCACCGGCGAACTGGCCTTCCTCTTCCCCGGACAGGGCAGCCAGCGCCCGGGCATGCTCGCCGAACTCTTCGTCACCTTCCCCGAGTTGCAGCGCTACCTCCAGCTCGGCGCGCGCTGGGCGGACGCGCTCTACCCTCCGGCCGCCTTCGACGAGCAGGGGAAGGCCGGCCAACTGGCCCGCATCACCGACACGGCCGTCGCCCAGCCCGCACTCGGCGTGGTCGAACTCGCCTCGGCGGAGCTGCTCGCCACACTGGGCGTCCGGCCGGCCATGGCGGCAGGACACAGCTACGGCGAACTCGTCGCGCTCGGTGTGGCCGGCGCGCTCGCGCCGGGTGACGTCCTCAGCGCCAGCGCCGCCCGAGCCGAAGCCATCCTGGCCCAGGTGGAGGGGCGCGACGCCGGCACGATGGCCGCCGTCACCGCCACGCCCGAGCAGGTCGAGGAGGTCCTGCGGCAGGCCGGGCTCGCCGAGGACGTCGTCGCCGCCAACCGCAACTCGCCCCAGCAGACCGTCATCTCCGGACCGACGGAACCGATGACCGCCGCCGTGGCACGCCTGCGGGACGCCGGTTACCCGGCCAAGCAGCTCCAGGTGGCCTGCGCCTTCCACAGTCCGATGCTGGCAGGCGCGGGCGACGCGTTCGCCGAGCGGCTGGACAGCATGACCGTGTACGAGCCGGGCTTCGACGTCTGGGCCAACCGCACGGCCGCGTCGTACCCGGCGGATCCGGCGGCGGTACGGGCCGGACTCGCCGAGCAGATCGGCGCGCCGGTACGGTTCGCCGAACAGATCGAGGCCATGTACGCGGCGGGCGCCCGGGTCTTCGCCGAAGTGGGGCCCGGCCGCGTACTGACCGGGCTGGTCTCCGCCGTCCTCGGTGACCGCCCGCACCACGCGATCCCCCTGGACGGCGGCCGCGGAGCCGGACTGCCCGGCCTCCTCACCGCACTGGCCCGACTCGCCGTCAGCGGCGTCGACGTCCGCACCGGCCGGCTCTTCCAGGGCCGCGACGCGGTGGACCCGGAGACCACGACCCCCGACCGGCCCGCCGGCTGGACCGTGGACGGCCAGCTCCTCCGGCGCGCCGACGGAACCATTCCCCCCAACGCCCTGCACCCCGCCCGAACCGTTACGGAGCTGATCGTGCCGGAGAACCACACCCCCCACGGTGCGCCGGTGTCCGGCCCGGACGCACTCGTCGCCGAATTCCTGCGCACCAGCAGGGACTTGGTCGCGGCGCAGCGCGATGTGATGCTCAGCTACCTGGGTGGCCCCGTGGCGGCCCCGGCCGGGCAGCCCCTCGCGCCCTTCGCCCAGGCCGCCGCTCCCCTGGCCCTTCCCGCCGCGTACTCCGAGCCCGCCCCGGGTACGGCTCTCGCCGTACCCACTGCTCCGGCCTCGCCCGTGGCGGCTCCGGTGAGTCCCGCGCTGGACCGTGAGTCGGTTCTGGCGTCGGTGTTGGGGGTGGTGGCGGAGCGTACGGGTTATCCGGTGGACATGATCGAGCCGGATCTGGATCTGGAGGCGGATCTGAGTGTGGATTCGATCAAGCGGACGGAGATCGCGGGTGAACTCGCGGTTCGCCTGGGCCTGTCGATGGATTCCGGTGCGGATCTGGACGGCCTGAGCGCGGCACGTACCGCCTCGGGCATCGCCACACTGCTCGTCACCGCGTTCGGCGAGCGGGCCACACCGGCTCCGGTCGCGGCTGTGGCGGCTCCGGTGAGTTCCGCGCCGGATCGTGAGTCGGTTCTGGCGTCGGTGTTGGGGGTGGTGGCGGAGCGTACGGGTTATCCGGTGGACATGATCGAGCCGGATCTGGATCTGGAGGCGGATCTGAGTGTGGATTCGATCAAGCGGACGGAGATCGCGGGTGAACTCGCGGTTCGCCTGGGCCTGTCGATGGACGCCGGTGCGGATCTGGACGGGCTGAGCGCCGCTCGTACCGCTTCGAGCATCGCCACACTGCTCCTCACCCGGCTCGGCGGCCCGGCCGCACCCGGGGCGAGCACCGGCCCGGCGGATGTCCCCCCGGGAAGCCCCGCGGCCCCCGCGACCAGTGGGCCCGAGGCCGAGATCGTGGCCCCGCAGCGGCTGGAGTTCACCGAGGCCGACCTGCCCGAGGTGACCGGCACCGTCGAGAGCGGCAGTACGGTCCTGCTGCTGGGCGGCGGCGAACTGGCCCCGGTCCTGGCCGAGCGGCTGCGCGCCGCCGGTGCCAAGCCCGAACTCGTACCGGCCGGAGCGCTGCCGGAGACGGGAACCACCGCCGACGCGGTGATTCACCTGGACGCCCTCGACGCCGCCGACTCGCCCCTGCCCGAAGCGTTCCCGCTGTTCCAGGCCGTGCTGGCCGGCGCTCCCCGCCGGCTGCTCGCCGTCGAGCGCAGGACCGAAGGCGCCGCCAGCGGACTGCGCGGCTTCTTCCGCAGCGTCGCCCGTGAGTACCCGGACCTCACCGCGACCCTGGTCGAGGTCGGGGCGGACGCCGGCCCGGAGGAGGTGGCCGGGGCACTCGTCACCGAACTCGCCGCCACCGACCGCGAGCCCGTCGTCCTCACCGAGGGGGGCGCCCGGCGCGCGCTGCGGCTGACCCCCACCGACCTGGGCCCGCTGGCCGCCACCGGCGCCGGACCGGCGGGTGACGGCGTCGCGGAGGCCGAGGCCGCCGGACTCGACCGCGACGCGGTCGTCCTGCTGGTCGGCGGCGCCCGTGGGATCACGGCGCGGTTCGCCCGTACGATCGCGGCCGTCAGCCGGTGCCGGATCGAACTGATGGGCCGTACGCCGGTACCCGCCGGGACGGAGGACCCGGCGACCGCCGGGGCCGTGGACCGGGGCGGGCTGCGAGCCGCTTTCCTCGCCGCCGGGCTCACCTCGCCCGCCGAGGTCGAGCGAAAGGTGTCCGCCGTGCTGACGGAACGCGAGGTGCGCGGCACGGTCGACGGGCTGCGGGCGCTCGGCAGCGAGGTGCGTTACCACTGCGTCGACGTGCTCGACGCGGAGGCGGTACGGGCCACGGTGAAGGACATCCACGCGGAGCACGGCAGGCTCGACGGTGTCGTCTACGCGGCCGGAGTCATCGAGGACAAGCTGATCGCCGAAAAGCCGGTCGACTCGTTCCGCCGGGTCTTCACCACCAAGGTGGGCGGCGCGCGGGTGGTGCTCGACGCGGTCGACGCGCTGCCCGACGGACCCCGCTTCGCCGTCCTGTTCGGCAGCATCGCCGCCGCGCTGGGAAACCGGGGCCAGTCCGACTACGCCGCCGCCAACGACGCGCTGGAAGAGCTGGGACGGCGCTGGTCCACCGAGGAGCGCCGGGGCCTCACCGTGCACTGGGGGCCGTGGGCGGCGGCGGAGACCAACGGCGGCATGGTGACGCCCGAGCTGATGCGCTCGTACGCGGCCCGTGGAATCAAGCTGATCGACCCCGACGAGGGGCCGCTGAGCCTGCTGCGCGAACTCGCCTGGGGCGCACCCTCGGTGCACGCGACGGTCTACACCGCGTCGGGCTGGTGATCACGGTGGACTCCCGCACGCCGGTCGCCATCGTCGGCATGGATGTGTTCTTCCCGGGTGCCAGAGGCCTGGACAGCTACTGGCACAACATCGTCAACGGCGTCGACTCGATCACCGAGGTGCCCGCCAACCGCTGGGACGAGGAGTTCTACGCACCCGACGGGCCCCGGCGCAGCGACCGGATGTACTGCCGGCGCGGCGGATTCGTCGACCAGGACGCCGAGTTCGACCTCACCCGGTTCGGCATCATGCCCACCTCCGTACCGGGGACCGAGCCGGACCAGCTGATCGCGCTGGAGGTCGCCCACGGCTCGCTCGCGGACGCCGGAGGCGACTCCGTACTCCCCACCGACCGGGAGCGCGTCGGGATCGTCCTGGGCCGGGGCGGCTATCTGACGCCCGGCCTCGTCCGGCTCGACCAGCGGGTGCGGACCGCGAACCAGCTCGTGCGTACGCTCCGTGAGGTGGCGCCCGAACTCGGCGAGGACCGGATCGAGGAGGTACGGACGGCCTTCGCCGGACAACTCGGCCCCGAACGGCCGGAGTCGGCGATCGGGCTCGTACCCAACCTGGCCGCCTCGCGGGTCGCCAACCGGCTCGATCTGCGCGGTCCCGCCTACACCGTGGACGCCGCCTGCGCCTCCTCACTGGTGGCGGTGGACCACGCGGTACGTGAACTGGCCACCGGGCGCTGCGACGTGATGCTGGCCGGAGGTGTGCACCACTGCCACGACATCACGTTGTGGAGTGTGTTCAGCCAGCTCGGGGCGTTGTCGCCGAGCGAGCGGATCCGGCCGCTGCACCGGGACGCGGACGGCGTCCTCATCGGTGAGGGCACCGGCGTCGTGGTGCTCAAGCGGCTGGCGGACGCGGAGCGCGACGGCGACCGGATCTATGCCGTGGTGTCCGGGACAGGTGTCGCCGGGGACGGCCGTTCCGCCAGCCTGTTCAACCCCGACCCGGGCGGTCAGGTCCGCGCGGTCCGGCAGGCCTGGCACGCGGCGGGCCTCGACCCGCGCGCGGCCGACGCCATCGGGCTGCTGGAGGCGCACGGCACCGCCACCCCGGCCGGTGACCGGGCCGAACTGACCACGCTGACCGAGGTGTTCGGACCGGCCGCGGGAGAAGACCGGGCTGCCATCGGTTCGGTGAAGTCGATGATCGGCCACACCATGCCGGCCGCCGGTGTCGCCGGACTCATCAAGGCCGCACTCGCCATCCACCACGGTGTGCTGCCCCCGACCCTGCACTGCGACGAGCCGAACCCCGCGCTCGACGCCACCCGGTTCGCCCCGCTCGCGACGGCCCGGCCGTGGGCGAGTCCCGCCACCGGTGTGCCGCGCAGGGCGGGTGTCAACGCCTTCGGCTTCGGCGGCATCAACGCCCATGTCGTCCTGGAACAGCCGGCCACCGCGCCGGTCCCGCGCACCGCGCGTACGGTCGTGACCGAGCCGGAACGGGTGCTGCGGCTCGCGGCGGACCATCCGTCGGAGCTGGCCGCTCTGCTGGCCGCCGACGACGCGGCGGTCCTGGCCGGCGGCCTCGACGAGCGCGCGGACCCGGCCGCGGCCGGCCCTGTCCGCCTGGGCATCGTCGACCCGACCGCGCGCCGGCTGAAGCTGGCACGCAAGGCCGTGGGCAAGGGCGTCGCCTGGCGCGGACGCAGCGATGTGTGGTTCACCCCGAGCCCCCTGCTCGGACCGGGCGGCGGGCGGACCGCGTTCGTCTTCCCCGGACTCGAAGCCGAGTTCGAGGCCCAAGTGGGCGGACTGGCCGAGCGGTTCGGCCTCGCCTGGACGACCGGTGAGGACGCCCGGGTCGGCGATGTGGGGCGGCACGGCGCCGCGGTGTTCCAGCTCGGACGCCTGCTCGACACCGCGCTGCGCAGGCTCGCCGTGGTGCCCGACGCGGTCGCCGGGCACAGTGTGGGGGAGTGGACCGCCATGGCCTGCGGCGGCATCCACGCCGCGGACGAGGTCGACACCTTCCTCGCCGGTTTCGACCCGGACGCGCTGCGCGTGCCCGGCGCGGTGTTCGGCGTTCTCGGCATGCCCGCCGAACAGGTGCTCGCCGAGCTGGCCGACCGTACCGATGTGGTGCTCTCGCACGACAACGCACCGAACCAGTCGATGATCTGCGGTCCGCAGGAAGCCGTCGGCGACCTTGTCCAACGGCTCCGGCAGCGGGGTGTGATCGGGCAGGTGCTGCCGTTCCGCTCCGGATTCCACACCCCGATGCTCGCGCCGTACCTGGCCCCGATCCGGCGGGCCGCCGAGACCTACACGCTGCACCCGCAGAGCACACCGGTGTGGTCGGCGACGACCGCCGCGCTCTACCCCGCCGAACCCGGCGCCGTACGGGAGCTGTTCGTCCGGCACCTGCTCGAACCGGTGCGGTTCCGGCAGCTGATCTCCGCGATGCACGACGCGGGGTACCGCGCGTTCATCCAGCTGGGCGCGGGTCAGCTGGGCTCGCTGATCGACGACACCCTGGCCGGCCAGGACCGGCTGGTGGTCTCCGCGCACTCCACGGCACGGGACAGCCTGGCGCAGCTGCGCCGCGTGGTCACCGCGCTGTGGGTGGACGGCGCGGCGCCCGACGTCGGCCCGCTGCTCGGAAGCACGGCGGATACGGCCGCGACGACCGCCGCCGCGAGCGTCCGGCCGTCGGGTCCGGGGGTACGGCTCGATCTCGGCGGGGCGTTGGTGTCGCTGCCGGAGGAGACCCGGAAGGCTTTCGCCGCGGTCGTGCCCCGGCCGGCCGTTCCCGCCCACGTTCCGGCTCCCGCTGTCGCCGACGGTGGGGCACTGGACCTGCTGGGGCGGGCGGGGAACCGGTTCCCCGTCGCGGCCGAGCTGTCCGCGCTCCTGAACGACACCGCCGCTGTCGCGAACGAACTCATCAACGCCCACGGCGGGGCAAGGGCCGGTGCCGCGCACCGCGCCGTACGCGCGGCGGCCCCGCCGGCACCCGTCCGAGCACCGGCACCTGTCCGAGCACCGGCACCCGCGGTCCCCGCCCGTGCTCCGGGCGAGGTCACCGAGGTGCTGCGCGTGGACGTCGCCGAGATGCCGTACCTCCTCGACCACTGCTTCTTCCGGCAGCGGCCCGGATGGCCCGACGAAGCCGACCGCTGGCCGATCGTGCCCGCCACCACGGTGATCGGGCACCTCATGGAGATCGCCGAACGGGCGGTCCCCGGAATGCGCGCGGTCGCGGTCCACGACGTACGGCTGCTGAAGTGGATCGAGGCCATCCCGGCCGTCGATGTGCTGGTGGTAGTACGGCAGTTGGCTCCCGACCGGGTCGAGGTGAGCCTGACCGGCTTCTCCCGGGCGGTGGTCGAACTGGCGGCCCGTCACACCCCGCCGCCGGACGCCTGGGCGGTCGACCCGGCCGCCGAGCGAGTGCCCGGCATGCGGGCCGAACAGCTCTACAGCGAGCGGTGGATGTTCCACGGCCCGCGTTTCCAGGGCGTCAGCGAACTGACCGCGCTCGGTGACCGGCATGTGCGGGGAATCCTCACCGCGCCGGAGGCCCCTGGCGCTCTGCTGGACAACGTCGGCCAGCTGCTGGGCTACTGGATCATGGCGACGCTCACCGAGCGCACCACCGTCTTCCCCGTAGGGATGGAACGCATCCGCTTCCACGGTCCCGACCCGAGGCCGGGGGAGCGGCTGACCTGCACGATCCGGATCACCGACGTCACCGACACCACGCTCACGGCGGACATGCAACTGGTCAACGGCGGCCGGGTGTGGGCGGAGTTCACCGGCTGGCAGGACCGCCGCTTCGACACCGACCCCACCATCCGCGCGGTGGACCGCTTTCCCGGCGAGAACACACTGTCCGCGCGGCAGCCCCAGGGCTGGACGGCGGTGCACGAGCGCTGGCCGGACCTGGCGACCCGCGAGCTGATCATGCGCAACATGCTCGGTGGCGCCGAACGCGCCCGCTACGGCGAGCTTCCGCCCGTCCGCAGGCGTCAGTGGCTGCTCGGCAGGATCGCCGCCAAGGACGCGGTGCGCGGGTTGTTGTGGCGGGAGGGCGCGGGCGAGATCTACCCGGCCGAGATCGCCGTACGCAACGACGACGAGGGGCGTCCCCTGGTCGAGGGTGTGCACGGGCGCGCGGTGGGCGAGATGACCGTGTCGATCGCCCACCGCCACGAGATGGGTGTCGCCGTCGCCCGGCGTGGACCGTGCGGCATCGACATCGAGGAGATCGCCGAGCGGCCGAGGTCCACCGCCGTGACGGCGTGCGACGCGCCGGAACTGGCCCTGCTCGACCAGCTGGTGGCCGGAACGCCCGGCAGCGGACCGGTCTGGTTCACCCGGTTCTGGACGGCCAAGGAGGCCGTCGCCAAGGCGCGGGGCACCGGTCTGCGCGGTCGTCCGACGGACTTCCGCGTGGTGGCCGCCGACACGGACCGGCTGCGGGTGGAGACCGAGGGCCGGCCGTACGAGGTGAGCGTGCAGGAGTTGGCCAATCCGGACGGTCTGCCCGAGCGGCGGTACATCGTCGCCTGGACCAGCGGCGAGGAGACGACCGGTGACGTGGGTGACTGAGACGCGGGTGACCAAAACGCCAAGAGACTTACGAGCGGCGCGACGACCAGTGACACGGAGACCGGTGACACCGGACCCGGCACCACGACGACAGGAGAGTTCTGATGAGCACTGAGGCGATCGAGTTCACGGCGGCGGAACCCCGCGGGGGCGACGGCGCGGCCGTGCTGGCCGACATCACCGACATGCTGCGGGAGCTGCTGGAGGAGGGCGGTCTCGACGACGTCGAGATCGCCCGGGAGACCACCTTCCACGACGATCTCGAACTGGAGAGCATCGACCTGGTGACGCTCGCCGGCGTGCTGCGCGAGCACTACGGCGACCGGGTCAACCTCGCGCTCTTCATCGCCGATCTCGAACTCGACGAGATCATCGCGCTCACCGTCGGCGAGCTGGTGGACTACGTCGTGGCATCGCTGCGCGCCACCGCCAACGCTGACACCGCTGCCGGTTCCGATACCCGTGGGCAGGTCTGAGCCATGACCAAGATCCGTACCGGCGAGATCACCACCCATGTGCAGCGGCTCCCCGCCGCCGACCGCCCGGCGGACGGCAGCGAGCCGTCGGTCGTGGTGTTCGTGCACGGCCTGCTCACCGACAGCCTGGCCAGCTACTACTTCACGCTCGGCCCCGCTTTCGCCGCGGCCGGCTTCGACGTGATCATGTACGACCTGCGGGGGCACGGACGCAGCGAACGGCCGGACAGCGGCTACCGGCTGGAGTCCTTCGTGGGCGACCTCGTCGGGTTGCTCGACGCACTGGGCGAGACCCGCCGGGTGCATCTGGTCGGCAACTCCTTCGGCGGCACGATCGCGGCCGGAACCGCCGCGTGGCACCCCGACCGGGTCGCCACCGTCACCATGATCGAGTCCGAGCCCCCGGTCGCGGAGTGGACCCGGCACATGGCCGTCGGTCTCGACGACGCCAAGCGCCAGCTCTCCCGCGAGGATGTCATCGGCTGGATCTCGGACAACCACGGCGCGCACACCGCACGGCTCTCCCGGGGCGCGAGCCGTATCCTGCGGACCACCACACTCGCCGAGGACGTCCCCTCCGGCCGTGTCATCGACGACGATCTCTCCGCTCTCGACTGCCCCGTCCTGGCGATCTTCGGCGACGAGTCGGGCCTGAGCGGACAAGTGCCGGACCTCGAAAGCAAGTTGCTCTCGTGCCGCACCGTGGTCCTCGCCGAACAGGGACACTCCGTGCTGGTCGAACGGACCGAAGAGACCCGGGACCTGGTCCTGGAGTGGGTGCGCGAACACACGCTCGTCGAGGCGGTGCGGTGACCCGGTTCCTGCTCGTCGTCCCCCCGCTGGTCGGGCATGTCAACCCGCTCGTCGCGGTGGCGAACGAACTCTCCGGCCGGGGCCACCAGGTGGCGTGGGCGGGTCATGCCGACCAGATCCACCGCCTCGTGGGCGCGGACGCCACGGCGTTCGACTGCACGATGCCCTCAGAGGGACTGAGCAGGCCACCGGGACTGACCGGGCCCGCCGCGTTCCGGTTCCTGTGGGCGGAGTTCTTCGTGCCGCTGGCCGATGCGATGGCGCCGGGCATCGACGCCGCGATCGACGCGTTCCGGCCGGACGTGATCCTCACCGACCAGCACGCCGTGGCGGGCGCGCTCGTCGCCGAACGCCGGGGCATTCCGTACGCCACCTCCGCCACCACCTCGGCCGAACTCATCGACCCACTGGCCGGGATGCCCAAGGTGGGCGCCTGGCTGAGCGAGCTGCTCGGTGACCTGCGCGTACGGATCGGAGACCCGGCGCGGACGGTGGACCCCCGGTTCTCCCCGTACGGTGTCATCGCGTTCACCGGGCGCGAGCTGCTGGGCGACGCCCCGCTGCCGAACGAGCGGGTGCACCTGGTCGGACCGGCCATCGCCGCCCGCGCGGCACACGCGGACTTCCCGTGGGAATGGCTGGACCGCGAGCCCGCCCCCGACCTCGGCACGGTGCTCGTCTCGCTCGGTACGGCCAACGCGGACGCGGGCGGCCGGTTCCTCACCGAGGCGGTCACCGCGCTCGGCCGGCTCGGCGACCGGGTGCGGGGTGTGGTGGTCGACCCCGGCCGCACACTCGCTGAGGCGTCGGTGCCGGTGCCGCCCGGTGTGCTCGTACGCGAGCATGTGCCCCAACTCGACCTGCTGGCACGGGTCGACGCCGTCGTCTGCCACGCGGGACACAACACCGTCTGCGAGTCGCTCTGGCACGGACTGCCGCTCGTACTCGCCCCGATCCGCGACGACCAGCCCATCGTCGCCGGACAGGTGGCCGACGCGGGCGCCGGTGTGCGCGTCCGCTTCAACCGGGTGGACGCCGACCGGCTGGGCGCGGCGATCGAGACCGTACTGGACGAGAACAGCGGGCACCGGGCGGCGGCCGAGGCGCTCGGACGCTCCTTCCGCGCGGCCGGCGGCCATGTGGCCGCTGCCGGGCATCTGGAGCGGATCGCCGCGCGGCACTCGGAGACCCACGCGGACACGGACACGCACACGTATGCGGGCACAGGTACGGACCCGCACGCAGACGCGCACACCGGCACCCGCCCGCACGTGCCCGCGCCCCACTGAACACCTCCTGACGGGACATCTCCCGACCGGACGCCTCCCCCCGACCGGCCATCTCACGATCCGCGACCCCGGGACCTCCCATGACAACGGCTCCACAATCCTCCGAGGGGGCCGAGTCCCCTCCGGCACCCACCTCCGCCCCACTGCGTGTGCTGCTGCGCTACGCCCGTCCGCACCGGGCGGTACTGGTCGCCACCCTGCTGCTGGTCCTGGCGGCCAGCGCCGCCGGGCTGGTGCAGCCACTGGTGGCGCAGCACGTACTCGACGGGCTGAGCGACGGGCGCGGCGTGCTCGGCCCGGTGCTGCTGCTGGGAGCACTGGTCGTCATGGGCGCCGGGCTCACCGGACTCCAGTCGTGGTGGCAGCAGCGGACCTCGGAACGGGTGGTCCGGCAGATCCGCCGTGACCTGGTGTTCCGGCTGATCCGGCTGCGCGTGCCCGAACTGGACCGCCGCCCGCCCGGCGACCTGATCGCCCGGGTCACCTCCGACAGCGCCCTCGTTCAGAGCGCCGCCACGGAAGGGCTGGTGCTGGTCGCCAACGGGTTGCTCAGCATCCTGGGTGCCGTGGTCCTCATGGGCGTGGTGCACCTGGGACTCCTCGGAGTGACCGCCGGGGTGCTGATCGCCGTCGCCCTGGTCATGGTGCTCGTCCTGCCCCGCATCCGGGAGGCGGTGGCGCGCGCCCAGGAGTCGGTCGGCGCGGTGGGCGCCGCGCTGGACCGTACGCTCGGAGCCGCCAGGACCGTCAAGGCCAACGGCGCCGAACACCGGGAGACCGAACGCGCGGGCGAGGCGATCGAGGGCGCGTACCGGGCCGGTCTGGCCGGCGCCCGCTATGTGGCGCTGGTGAAGGTCCTGTCCGGGGTGTCCATCCAGGCGGCGTTCCTCGCCGTACTCGGGGTGGGCGGGGCGCTGGTGGCCGCCGGTGACCTCGACGCGTCCGCCCTGATCGCGTTCCTGCTGTACGTGTTCTACCTGGCGAGCCCGGTCGGCTCGCTGGTGGCCGGACTGAGCATGCTGCAACAGGGGCTCGGCGCGGTCGGCCGTATCGAGCAGGTCAAGCACATGCCGGTCGAGGACGACGTCGACCCGCCGGGACCCGGGGAAACCGTGGCGAGGCCGGAGGAGTCCGTGGGAGCCGAGGGACCGTCTCCGTCCGGCGCGCCACCGGTCGAGTTCAGGGACGTACGGTTCTCCTACCCCGGCCGGGGCCCCGCTCTGCGCGGGATCTCGTACACCGTTCCGGGCGGTACCCAGACCGCGCTGGTCGGACTGTCCGGCGCGGGCAAGACCACGATGTTCGCTCTGCTGCAACGCTTCCACGAACCGTCGGGCGGTCAGATCCGCATCGGCGGCGTGGACATCGCCACCCTGCCCCGGGCGGAGGTGCGCCGGCGCATCGCGTACGTGGAGCAGGAATCGCCCGTCATGGCGGGCACCATCGAGGACAACCTCCGGTACGCGGCGCCCGATGTGTCGCGGGAGGAGATCGAGGAGGTCCTGCGGCAGACCCGTCTCGACACACTGATCGAGCGTCTGCCCGACGGTCTGCGTACCGAGGTGGGAAACCGCGGTGTCACCCTGTCGGGCGGTGAGCGGCAGCGGCTGGCCATCGCGCGTGCCCTGCTGCGCCGGCCGGAGGTGCTGCTGCTGGACGAGGCCACCGCCCAGCTCGACGCGAGCAACGAGCGGGCGCTGCGGGAGGCGGTGGACCAGGCGGCCCGGCGCTGCACGGTGATCCTGATCGCGCACCGGCTGTCCACGGTGACCGGGGCGGACCAGATCGTGGTGCTCGAACACGGCCTCGTGCGTGCGGCGGGACCCCATGCGGAACTGGTGGAGGCGGATGTGCTGTACCGCGAACTCGCCTCCTCCCAGATGCTGGTCAGCGAATCCGGTGAAGGCGTCACGGACATCAGTGGCATCAGTGCTGCCGGTGCCACCGGCGACGCCGGTGACGTGGACGACCTCGGCGAACTCGCCCGGGCACCGCGCTGACACAACGCGCTGCCGGATGGCGTGGCATGAGTGAGGGCGTTCCGCTTTCCCGGCGGAACGCCCTCACTTGTCGATTCTGGCCCCGAATCAGCCGGTCATGGCGTTCAGAGCGGGCAGGTAACCGTCGCGGTGGCCCGCGGCGTTCGGGTGGTAGGACTCGTTGATCTTGTCCCACTCAAGGCTGGTGACCCAGGCGGGGCCGCTGGAGCAGATCGAGTGGGCGTCGAATGCCGACCGCGGGTCGAGGAAGGTGAATCCGGCATCGGCCGCACGGGCGGACATGACGTTCGCCAGCGTGTCCGCCGCCGAATTCATGGCCGCGCGTTCGGCGTCACTCAGGCCGAGTATGCCGCAGGAACCCTGAAGGGTATAAAGCCGGGGATAACCGACGACAATGACTCTCGCCTGGGGTGCGGCGGCACGGACCGCCGCGTAGGTCTGGGTGAGCGCGGGGGACAGGGTGGTCCCCGCGGCCTGCTTCGCGGTCTCGACGCTGTTGATGCAGTCCTGGTCGTCCAGGGTGAGGATGCACTGGGTGAGGATGTCGACGAAGCCGACGTCGTTGCCGCCGACCTGGATCGTCACCAGTGTGGTGTCGGCGGTGAGTTGGGGCACCTGTGAGGCGAGGACCTCGGCGGTGGTCGCGCCGGAGCAGGACGCCTCCACGAAGGCGACCGACGAATGCTGGGCCGCCCACAGTCGCGGGTAGGTCAGCGGGCCCCGGCGGCACGCGTCGCCGGGGTTGTCGTACGTCCGCGTGCCGGGGGCTGTCGCGTAGGAATCCCCCAGGGCCACGTATTTGCCGTCGGCCGCGTGTGCCGACGGCGAAAACGTGGCGGTCAGGAGAAATGCTGAGAGAGCGGCGAAAAGTACCTTGTGTGTGCGCACGGAAAGACTCCTCCAAGGGTGCGGGAATGGGGCACCACTTGAATAGCAGTTCAGCGCGTCACATCGATGCTTCGGTCAATGAATTACTGATGACGTCTCATATTTCATGTGAATGGCGGTGGCCACCAGGCCGTGCGCGGCGATCCAGCGGCCCGAGAAGGCGTCGAGCCGCTGTCCTCCCACGACCGGTCCGGGGACCAGGAGCCGGGCATGAAAGGTCCGTTCTGCCGGATCCATGTCGATCTCCGCCTCGCTGAAGTCGAGTTCGAGTCCGGTGAGGGGATACCACACCTTGAAGACGCTCTCCTTGGCACTGAAGATCAGCCGGTCCCAGCTGACTTCGGGGTGACGCGCCGTCAGGGAGGCGATCCGTGTGCGTTCGGACGGGAGTGTGATGGTTTCCAGCACTCCCTCCGGCAATGGCGCGTTCGGTTCCGCGTCGATGCCGAGCGCCGCCGTCGCGGCGGACTTGGCCACGACGGCGGCGCGGTACCCGTCGCAGTGCGTCATGCTGCCGACAATGCCCTCGGGCCACTGCGGCGCCCCACGCCGGTTGGGCAGGAGCGGTACGGGCGGCTGCCCCAGGCTGCGCAGCGCGCGCCGAGCCAGGATCCGTACGGTCGTGAACTCCCGCTGCCGCTTCGGAACCGCCTTCGCGACCAGGGCCTTCTCCTGCGGGTACATCTCGTCGCCCGACTCCGGGGTGTGTTCGCCGTAGGCCACTTCGGCCGCCACATCGGCGGGCAGTATCCGCTCGATCATCGGGTGCTCCCCGCGGCCGGCTCGGGCAGGATCTGTCGCAGCAGCTGCCGAGGTGGCCGTTTGCGCCATTCGCGCGGATAGCCGATCGACACCTCCTCGAAGCGCACACCGTCGTACGTCGTGACCCGCGGAATGTGCAGATGGCCGTAGACCACGGCGGCGGCCCGGAAGCGTACATGCCAGTCTGCGGTCAGCTCCGTGCCGCACCACTGCGCGAACTCCGGGTAGTACAGCACCCGGGTGGGCTCACGTACCAGCGGCCAGTGGTTGACGAGGACCGTTCGCAGGGACGGGTCGAGGGCGGACAGCCGCCGTTCGGTCTCCGCGACGCGTGCCCGGCACCAGTCGTCCCTGCTCTCGTAGGGGTCCGGGTGGAGGAAGTACTCGTCGGTGCAGACCACACCCGCCTCGGTCGCCACTCGCAGCGACTCCTCCTTCGTGGTGGTACCGGGGGCCCGGAACGTGTAGTCGTAGAGCGTGAACAGGGGAGCGACCGCCACGGGTCCTCCGGCGCCCGTCCATACGGGATAGGGGTCTTCGGGGGTGACGACCCCCAATCCTCGGCACATCTCGACCAGTTGCAGATAGCGCTTCTCGCCGCGCAGCACGCACGGGTCCTGGGGATGGGCCCACAGCTCGTGGTTGCCGGGAGTCCAGATCACCTTGGTGAACCGGTCGCTGAGCAGCCGCAGCGCCCATTCGATGTCATCGAACTTCTCGGCGACATCACCCGCGACGATCAGCCAGTCCTCGTCCGACTCCGGTCGCAGTGTCTCGACCAGCGTGCGGTTCTCGGCGTGGACGACATGCAGATCGCTGACGGCCAGGAGTTTTCCCTCGGGCACAATTCCGTCCTTCTCACTCGGGCTCGAACGCCGGCCCGGCCGGTCCTGCGGTGCGGGACGCGACACGGGTCGGTGCGGTGCGGGTGCGGTGGTGCGGTCGGTGCGGGTGTACGGGGGTGGTGACACGGGGTGCGGTCGCCGACGGCGAGCCGTCCCCGCGGGGGATCAAGGGCAGGCGAGGCGTACGGGCGGGCGTTGTCGCGCTTCCTGTGCGTGGATCAGTTCACTGTGACTGCCTTGCTCGACCGTACGTCCGGATTGCATGACCCCGATGATATCGAGGCCGTGGAAGAGGGACAGGTCAGGTGGTGTGCGACCGCGAACCCGGTCCTGCCCACGAGATGTGGGGCGCGCCGTTGTCCGTTCCGTCGGGCGAACATGGCGCGGCGGGGCCTTCAACTCCATGGAGTGTTCATCTCTGTCGGGCAGGCATGCCACACACGGGCGGTCGGCCACCCGGTAATCGGCGCGGGCACCCTCTCATGTGTGACAGGCGGGCCGGTCCGCCTTGACCCCTCCGGTTCACTCCGGCAAGGATGCGGCGTCATGACGACGTCCACTGAAGAGAGCCTCTGGTCACGGTGCTTCCACCCCGCACCGGACAGCCCGAGACAGGTTTTCTGTTTTCCGCACGCAGGCGGCTCGGCGTCCTTCTACTTTCCGGTCTCCGCCCAACTGTCCTCCGTGGCCGAGGTGTTCTCGGTGCAGTACCCGGGCCGTCAGGACCGGCACGCGGAGAAGAGCCCCGATGACATCGGGGTCATGGCCGACCAGGTCTACGCGGCACTGGGCAGGCGGCTCCACGAGCGTCCGACGACGTTCTTCGGTCACAGCATGGGCGCGACCCTCGCGTTCGAGGTCGCGCGGCGGTTCGAGGCCGACGGCGGTGAGCTCTCGCGTCTGTTCGTCTCGGGCCGGCGTGCGCCGTCGCGTCACCGGGACGAGGCGGTCCATCTGCGCGATGACAAGGGGATCGTCGCGGAGTTGAAGGACATGGCCGCGACGAACGTGGCGCTGCTCGACGACGAGGAGATGCTGCGCATGATCCTGCCGACCGTACGGAGCGACTACCGGGCCATCGAGACCTACCGGTGCGAGCCGGGGGCGATGGTCCGTGCCCCGATCTCCGCGCTGACCGGTGACAGCGACCGGAAGACCTCGCTGGACGAGGCCGAGGACTGGCGTGCGCACACCACGGGAGCGTTCGACCTGAAGGTCTACCCCGGTGGGCACTTCTACCTGAACGCCCAGGCACCCGCCGTGATCGCGCTCCTGCGGAAACACCTGTCGGCGGGCGGTCACTCCCCGGATCACACCTCGGAAGGTCACACCCTGAGCGGCTGAACCCCGGGGCGGCCCGATTCTCCGACAAGGCGGCCGGATTCTCCGACAACCGGACCGACGGTGACTGTGCCACCGTCGGTCCGTCCACCGTCCCGGAGCGGGCGGACACCGGGTACGCCGGCCGCGTGGAGCGGCCAGTGGCCGTACCGCTCAGCTCTGCGGAGCCTGGTAGAGGCCGCGGCCCGCGCGGTGGGCGCGTGAGGTGCCGACCAGACGGTCGAGGGTGCTGCGCACGGCGTTGATGCTGCCGGGCGTCGCGTCACGTCCCAGGGCCGAAGCCACATCGCGGGCGCGGACAGGCGTACTGCCGGACCGGGCCAGGATCTCCAGGATCTGCTCCGTGAGGCCGCCGGCCTGCGTGTCGCCGTCCTGCTGTGCATCGGCGGTCGCCTTGGCGGCGGTCTTCTTGCCGTCCGTGGTCTTCTTGCCGTCCGCCGGCTTGTCCGCGACAGCGGTGGCCGCCTTCTTCGCCGCAGGGGCCTTCGCGGGCTTGGGCGTCGCGGCCTTCTTCGCCGTGGGGGCCTTCGCCTCCTTGGACGCGACGGTCTTGCGGCTCGCGCCCGCCGTGCGCTCCGACCCCGCGGCCGCCTTGGCGGCCTTACGGGCCTTGCCACGTACGGACGGTGCCGTCTCCTCCTCGGTCCGCGGCTGCGGCACGGCCACATCGGCGGACGCGGCCGGGGAGTCCTGCTCCGCGGTGTGACCGGCTTCCTCGGCCGTGGCGGGCTGCGCGGCCGGTACGGCCGGCTCACTCGCGACGCCGGCCTCGGCCTGTGCCCCGGCGTCCGGTGACACCGCGGTTCCCCCCAGGTGTGGGGCGAGGGACAGCGACTGGAGAGCACCCAGTGCGGTGCGTACCGACTCCAGCCGCTCGGTGACGGTGGCCAGTTCCTTCTCAAGTGACTGCTGCTGTGCTTCGAGTTGGGGGAGCTCGCCCTGGAGCAACACGGTGGTCGCTTCGATACTGCTCGGGCTGTCGGATACGGATGTCATGGTGAGTGTCGCCCTTTCATTCCGGGCCACCACTGTTGACCCTGTCGGTGGCCGCTGTACAGCAGACTAGAGTCTGTTGCGTTGTGGCTGGTAACGAGTGGCAACTTCTCTTTGTCGCCACACCACCCCGATTCCGGGGGATTCCGGTGCGCGGTGTGTGATGTGACATGGCGTCAGGAAGCTCCGGCGAGGACCGGTACGAGGTCTGCGACTGCTGGAGAACACCGTCCCGGCCGCCGGTGTGAAGTGACGTCGAGGCATGGTCTGGATCCTCAACTGGCCTATGAATAAAGGCCGTTGATGGCCGTCGGTAGTGTGTGATGCCGCACCGTGAAGCTGGCTTGCGCCCTCCTCCACTGCCCTTCCGCTCCGGACGCGTGGTGATCCGTCCGGGCGGCTGCCCACTCCTGGAGCCGAGGAAGTGGGGCCGATGTCTCACGATGAGATATTCCGGTGACGTCCGGAATACATACGGACATCTGCGCGTAATGGAACTGCCGCTCGAATGACAAGCGGGACTGTTACCGTCGAAGGGCGCGGTCGCCGCTGCCCGCCGGTCCTATGCCTTTACTCTCTGTGACCGGTCGTACAAGGAGGCCTGTGTACGCTCCACGTTTCGCCCGCCTGTTCCGCCGATTCCGTTCCGCCCGTCGTTCCGTGCCGGCCTGGCTCGCGCACCCGCTCGGCTGGCGCTCGGGTCCCATTCCCTGGACCGCCGTGCTGCGCGGTGCCCTGAGCGCCGGGCCGCTGCTGGCTCTGGGGTCCATGACGGGGCAGCCGGGCTTCGGCGTGCTCGCCGGGCTAGGAGCCATGCTCGCCGGTGTCAACGACCGACCGGGCACCCGCCGCACCGGCGTGGTGCACATCGGCCTGCCGGCGGCCGCGGGCTCCCTGGGACTACTGTGCGGCAGTCTGCTCGCGGACTCCGGGAGCCGCTGGGCCGCCGTGCCCGCGCTCTTCGTCGTGGGCTGGCTCTCGGGCGCGCTGAGCGTGGGTGGTCCCGTCTGGTCGGCCGCGTCCATGCAGATGCTGGTCACCGCGGCCATCGGCGCCGGAATGCCGATGCCGGGCCCCGCCTGGCTCAAGGCCCTCTGCTACCTGGGCGGCGCCGGCTGGCTCCTGCTGCTCCGGTTCCTCCTGCGTGCCCCACGGTGGAAGGGCACGTGGCGTGGCGGCGAGCGGGAGGCCGTCGCCGCGGTCTTCGACGCACTCGCCGACGCGCTCCACGCCCTCGGCGGACCGGACGCCGAGGCCGCACGCCGACGGCTGACCGCCGCCCAGCAGCGTGCCGACGAGGCGCTGCGCCTGATGCGGCTGCTGTCCTGGCCGGGGCGGCGCCGCAGCGCCGGCTCCACCCAGGCGGACATGCTCACAGAACGCTTCGGCGCGGCCACCGCGCTGTGCGAAGCCGGTATAGCGCTGCTGTGGGAGGGCAGGCCCCTGCCCCATCAGGTGGCGGAAGGGCCCCGCCGGCTCGCCGCGGCCGTACGGGAGGACTCCACCCCCGGTGCGCTGGCGAGCCCTGCCTCCGACTCGATCCAGCGTGGCGCGTTCGACCATGCCCTGCTGGCCGTCGCGGTGACCTTCGACCGTACGGTCCCGGGCCGCGAGCCGGCCTCGGACCAGGACGATTCGCGCACGACAGCGGTGGCGCCGCCCCAGGTCCGCGAGCGGGACGCGTACCACTCGGGCGCCCGGAAGACGGCGTCCGGCACGGTCCGTACGCCGATGTTCCGCATGCCGGCGTCCCGGCCGTGGCGCGGGCGCCTGTTCGCGCCCGCCCGGCGGGAGTACGGGCTGCGCGTGGCGCTGTGCGTCTCCAGCAGCGCCGCCGTTGCGCTCACCCTGCACCAGGTCCACTGGTACTGGCTCCCGGCCACCGCCGCCTTCCTGGTCAAGCCCGACATGGGACCCCTCTTCTCCCGAGTGGTGAACCGCGTCGCGGGCACCGCCATGGGTGTCCTCGCGTTCACCCTGGCCATGGCGGGCCCCGACGCAACCTGGTGGCTGATCGCGGTGGTCGTGACGGGCGGCGCGCTGATCCCGGTGGCCACGCGCCACTTCGGGTTCCAGACCACGGTGATCACCCTGCTGGTGCTGTCGTTCCTCTATGCGGTGGGTGACACCGCGGCGACCCTGTCCCGGTTGCTGGACACGGCGCTGGCCTGCGGCATCGTGCTGCTCGTCGGCCATCTCCCGCACCTGACGGATCCGGGGATACGGGTCGGCCACCGGTTCGCCGTCGCCCTGCGCTGCACGGAACGGTATCTGCGCCACGTACTCGACACCCCGGCGACGCCCGGCGCCCCCTCGGCGCCTCGCGGAGCGGACGGTCAGGCCATCGCGCTGCGGCACGCCGCGTACCGCGCGCTCGCCGAGGCGCGGGCCGCCGCGGAGACGGCCGGGGCCGAGCTGCCGGGCCCGCGCCGCACGCACCGGCACGACTGGCTCGCCGTGATGGCGCGGGCGGAGCGCATCGTCGACGCCGCCACGGTGTGTGCCGTCCGCGTCGAGCACGGGGTGCCCATGCCCTCGACCGCCGAGGTGCGCGGCGTGACCACGGCGCTGTCCGAAATGGCCGACATCCTGGAGAGCGGCCGCGTCACGGAGACCCTCACCCTGCCCGAGGCCCCGCCGGACTGCCGCTCGCTGCGGGACGTCATGACACATCTGGACGGCATCCGCGCCCTGACGACCGCCGCCTGAGGCGGGAAGCACGTCAAATGAACAAGTTCGATCCGTGCACCTTCGCACGCATGGGGCTCATGTTTGAACGTCCGTTCTGAACCAGCGTTCTGAACGGACGTTCAAACGTGAGGTACGGTGACGTGCATGGGACATCGCGAGCAGTTGATGATCGGGGCCAAGCGCTGCCTGGAGGAGCGGGGATACGCCCGTACCACCTCGCGCGATATCGCGGCGGCGGCCAACGCGCCGCTCGGCACGATCAATTACCACTACGGATCCAAGGAGGGACTGCTCAACGCGGCCCTGCTGGAGTCGGTCATGGAGTGGGGCGAGAAGGTGGTGCCCACCCGTCCGGAAGGGGTGGGACCCGGGGCGGGGCCAGGAGCGGCCTCAGGGGCAGGGGTAGAGGCCGGGGAACGGCCCGGCACCGGGGTCGTGGAGCGGCTTGAGCGGATGTGGTCGCGGATCATCGCGTCCCACACCACGGCGGACCGTCCGATGCTGGTGGCGAGCGTCGAGGCGATGGCACAGGCGCAGCGTTCTCCCGAGATCCGCCGGCAGATCGCCGACGCCTACGAGCGGTCCCGTCCGGAGATGGCGGCCGGCCTGCACGGTATCGACGCCGCGAGCGACGAGGAGACGGCTCGCGCGGTCGGTTCTGTACACATGGCGCTGGTCGCCGGGCTGAGCCAGCAGTGGCTGATCGATCCCGAGCGCGCCCCCTCGGCGCGTGACGTGGCCGCCGGCCTGCGGGCGATCGCCCGCAGCCTCGAGTCCGACGCCTGACCGGGGGAGCGGAAGTGCCGCAGCCGTTTACCCACCTGCATGTCCACACCCAGTACTCGTTGCTGGACGGTGCCGCGCGGTTGGGGGACATGTTCAATGCCTGCAAGGAAATGGGCATGTCGCATATCGCGATGACGGACCATGGGAATCTGCATGGTGCTTACGACTTCTTCCATCAGGC
>NZ_JBIVMZ010000025.1:0-61516 GCF_044753355.1 Streptomyces sp. NPDC088400
CCCCCCAGGTCATGCCTTCGACAGAGGGGACACAGTCATACCGGGCCCGGAGGCCAGCGGCCCCATTGCAGGACCGCGAAAAACATAACGGGGGAGGCGGCCGAGAGAAATCGTGGTCGCACGATGCAAGCAAGGGTCACTGCAATTGACCCGGCTCCATCCCGGCTCCGTCCCGGCTCCAGGACTTGCGCCGAGTCGGACACGCCCCGCTCTGATCGCTGTCGGCCCAGCCACACACGTACAAGGACTGCACGGTCTCGCGTCGCAGCGCGTGATCGGCCGAGAGCCGGTGTCGCCACGACAGTGGCTTCCTGTCGCTACTCGGTTTGTCTCCTGAGGGCGGTAAGGGCCTCCTCAACGAGCACCCGTGCCTCGGCCACCGTCGCCGCCAGCAACTCTGCGGTTTCGCCGGGCGCCCCCAGCAAGCCTCGGACTCGGAGGCCGAAGCCGGTGGGCGCCCCCGGCAGTGTCTCGGCGACAGCCAGCGCGCCCTTCTCGTTGAGGCACCAACGTCGGTCCTCGGCGAACATCGCCTGCACCAGAACTCCCACGGCCCGGGACAGGCAGAGCGAGACATAGAGCGTGTCCGCCCGGGACGCTCCTTTTGCCGCGGCGTCGACGAGGAACTCCGCCTCCCAGGCTCCCGCCGTCAACGCCTCGCGCAGCGGCTCGGGATAGGTCCTGGTCCGGCTCCGAAGATCCGCCAGTTCGCCTGCCGGGTCGGTCAGTACCTCACCGAGCGCTACCTCGCCCGCATAGCACGGCGACCAGAACCCGAGCGGATGACCCGCCTGCACGCCCACCTCGTACCGGCCCTCGCGGCAGTCCGCCCACACCCGCTCGACTCGGTCCAGATCCCGCAGGATCCAGTCCACCGCCACACCGTCGGCCTGCAGCCAAGCACCACCGTTCACCCAGGGCCCCCAGCCGCCTGGGCCGGCCACCTCCACATCGGGTCCGGCCAACGCGCGCAGCGCGGCGAGATCGGGCCCGCCGCGGTAGTAGACGCCGAGATCCCAGTCTGATTCCGGCCGGTGCTCTCCGCGGGCCCGGCTGCCGCCGAGCATCACTCCGACTACGCCCGGCACCTCGGCCAGACGGCTGGCCATGTTCTGGATGATCATCCGCACGGAGCGAGTCTGGCAGTCGCCAACGCGTCGGGCCAACCAGCGTGTCAGGCACAGGTGGTGTGGCTGAGCTCGTACGCCGACAGAAATGTGGGCGCTCTGCCACCTTGACGGTGAAATCATCCACCCTAACGGAGTAATGCCCAACAGATCACCGGATAGTACATTAGGGATGGCAACGAAGAAGATAACTGACTGAGCTTCAGGTATTCCAATGTCCGAGCGCCCAACGCGGTTTGCCCGGTACCAGTAGCTGAATCGCGAAGAGGGGCCGACACGGCCGCTTCTGTTTCCCACCCCAAGGACATGACCGGCTGCGGGAACACGTAGCTGGATGACGATCGACGTCATGTCAGCCACGGCCCGGCGAGCGGTCCGCCAGACGGTCTTCTTCCGCTTCCTGATTGCGCGGCCGACTTCAGGTCCGCCCGTATCCCTCAATGTGCCTGCCCGCTCGGCTTTCATCCGTTTCGGCCGACGAGCCGGCGCACCACCCCTCGTGCCCCGACCGCGCCAAAGTGGCACGGGGCACACCGTCACTGCCACCACCCCACCTCACAAAAGGAGTTGGCCCATGAGTGGATGCGGCTGCGGGCAGTCCCCCATCGCCATCGGCGGCTGTCAGCCCGCCAAGCCGGCCTGTCCCCCCGTTGCTTGTCCCGGCTCCAAGCCGTGCGAGCACTGCGAGACGACCCCACTGCGCGACTCCGCGCCGTACCGGGTCGCGGCGACCGCGAGCAGCACCGACCCGACGCCGTACTACACCATCGCCAACACCCATGCCGCACTGGACCCTGTCGTCGCCCAGACCATCCTGAACAGCGGCACGGGCACGTTCCCGGCCGACGACGGGACGCACAACGGCCGGCACACCTGGCTCGCCGGCGTCGTGCACATCGACACCACGTCGCTGCGCGGCAACCCCACCAGCGTCACGATCAGCGCCTCGGTCCATGTCCACAACGACGGCAGGAACACGGCCTGCCAACTCTACGGCCGCTTCGCCCTGTGGAACGGCACGACCCCGATCAGCACCGATCTCCTGGGCCCACCCGATCTGCCGGCGGGTGGTGACGACAACGGCGTCATCCCACCGACCACCGTGTCCCTCGCGGACGTCCTCGCGGGAAAGATCGTCGTCGAGCTCAACCTGGAAACAGGCAACGACGACACGTGCCGAGTCGGCCCCAAGCAGTGGACCGTCGACAGCTTCGTCCTCACCGTCCAGGCGTCCGCCCCGGGCTGCGGCAGGCCGTTCCTCCGTACGACCTGCCGTAACTGCGACGGCGCGGTCACCTGTACGACCGACACCCTCGACGGCTCGACTCCCTACGCCGCGGTCCCGCCGGTCGTCCCGGTCGCCTCCTGCCAGGACGGATGCGCCACCGCCCGCCCTCCGTGCATCTCCACAGACCGGGGCAACGCCATCACTCGGGGCAGCGACGGGTGTCTGTACGCGCCCGACACGCCTGCTCTGGACCCGTCCCCGTGCAATGCCGCACGGAACACGACCGGTGGGCTGCTCGTGCCGCGGATCGGCCTGACGGGTATCGCTCCTGGCGGCAACAGCAGCATCGAACGGTCGGTGGACATCGACGTCACCGGGACGCCCGGCTGCCCCGAAAGGTGGGAGATCGGCGCCCGCCTCACGCCGGTGAGCGCGTTCCTCAACGCCGAGGGGCAGCACGCCAACCTCCTGGCCCGGGCAGGTACCGACGTGCCGATCCCCGCGTCCGACATCGTGCTCCCGGAAGCCGGGGTGTACCACATCGACAGCGATGTACGGTACGCGCTCGGTTCCGCCACCGGCGGCAGCGGCTACATCATCGGCTGGCTCAGGGACGAGACCACGGACACCCTCCTGACGAGCTTCACCCAGATCGCGGCGATCAACGCGGCGAGGCAGGAGCAGCAAGGCGGAACCACACACATCATGACCGAGTACGCGGTCGCCTCCGGCCCCCGGACGGTCCGCCTGCACCTGATGTTCGTCCTCACCGGCGGCAAGATCTCCGACGCCGAGGCCGGCGGCACCGACAGCAATGGCGCAACCCGGATGCGCTTCCTCAAGGTCAGGGATTAGGACGTCGCTTCGTTCGGTGAGTGGGCGTCAGCCGAGCGAGGTCGCGTTCGACCGCACGTTCAGATCGCCGGTCCGTCGGCGATGGCCAGCATGTTCTCGATGAGGTCGGCGGCACGCGGGGTGCCGCCCTCGGCCCGTGTGTCAGCGCGCAACTGTGCCAACCGGCAGGCGACTTCGGTGTCGGTGACCAAGTCGTTCAAGGTCGCTCTCAGGCGCCGGGCGTGGCTGACGACGGGGATGCCGACCATCGCGATGTGGGCACGGCGACGGGACATGGGCGGTCACTCGTTTCGGGTGCGCGGCGGGCATGGGCGGGATCGAGGTACTTCCGTCGGCGTCACGGATGGCACGTGCGCGAGGCGGCCTCCAGTTCGGCGACCGATCCCGACATGATCGTCCGTACGTGCTCGGTGATGCGCTCCGCGGGCCAGTCCCACCAGGCGACGGCGAGGAGGCGGGCGACGTCCTCGGCGTCGTAGCGGGTACGGATGAGCCGGGCGGGGTTGCCGCCGACGATGCCGTATTCGGGTACGTCGCCTGTGACCACGGCGCCGGAGGCGATGATCGCGCCATGTCCGATCCGAACGCCGGGCATGACCGTCGCGCCGTGGCCGAACCAGACGTCGTTGCCGACGACGGTGTCGCCCCGGCCGGGCAGGTTGGTGAGCAGGTCGAAGTGGTCGGCCCAGGAGCCGCCCATGGTGGGGAAGGGGAAGGTCGAGGGACCGTCCATACGGTGGTTGGCGCCGTTCATGATGAACCGTGTTCCGGTGCCCAGCGCGCAGAATTTGCCGATGACGAGTCTCTCGGGACCGTAGTGGTAGAGGACGTTGCTCGTCTCGAACGCGGTCGGGTCGTCCGGATCGTCGTAGTAGGAGTACTCGCCGACTTCGATCAGCGGGGACTTCACCAGCGGTTTGAGCAGCACCACTCGTCTCTGTTCGGGCATCGGGTGGAGGACGGCGGGGTCGGCGGGAACTGTCGGCATCGTGAGTCGATTCCTCTCTGGAACGCTGGAACGCTGGAACGCTGGAACGGATGTAGAGGCTGTGGAGGGGGTCGGGCAGGAACCCTCAGCCTCCGGCCGTGGGCACTCGGGTGGCGCGCAGAGCCAGGTGGGTTCCTCCCCGGCGCCGCCGAAGCTACCGGTCGGGGCGGTTGGTCCTGCCCGGCCTGTTCTCGCCGACGATCCCGGTGCGCTCGCCCTTCCTGAGCGAGCAGGTCACCGAGTCGAGAACGGGCCTGCCGTCGAATGACTCGCCGACCGCGAGCGCGGTGATCTGGGTGGACATACGAGCAGCTCCGAAGCTGTCGGGGACGGAACGGTCGCCTGGGACCGCAAGGCCGGAAGAACACTTCGGAAGAGCATCGGTAACTCCGCTAGTGCGACAACTGTTGCTTTAAGATGCTGACATGATCTAGCCCCGCCGAACAACCGGATTCCCGATGACAGACCCACCGGACAATGTGACGGAACGCGCCCGCCCCACCGCACCGCCCGACCGCCGACCGGGTGGCCGCACCGCCCGCATCCGCGCCCAAGTACTCGACGCGGTGCGCGCCGAACTCGGTGAACGCGGTTACGAGGGGCTCACGATGGAGGGCGTCTCCGCCCGCGCCGGCGTGCACCGCGCCACGGTCTACCGGCGCTGGCAGGACGTCGGCGGCTTGCTCGCCGACGTCTTCGCCGCCGCCGGCGAGGACGACTGGCAGCCCCCGAACACCGGCTCCCTGCGCGGCGATCTGACAGTCCTCAACGAGGAGATCCAGGAGTCCTTGGTCGCACGACCGTCGATCCCCGAAGCCCTGATGGCCGCCTCGTTCCGCTCCGCGCAAGCCGCCCACGCGCAGCAGCAGCTGTGGGAGGACCGGTACGCGCGCTGCGAGGTCCTCGTCGAGCGCGCCGTCGAACGCGGTGAACTCGCGCCGCACACGGACGCGCGGCGCCTGCTGATCGCCGCCACCGCACCGCTCTACCACCAGCTGGTACTTCTGCGGACCGCTCCTGATCCGCTGTTGCCCGGTCATGCCGCCCTCACAGCGACCCTGGCCGCGGGAGCCGGAGCGTTCACCCGCCCCGCACCGGGCGGGGAATCCTGACGGTCGGCCCGCACCGGCCGCGGCGCTGACCGGGCGGCGGGCCATGCCACGGTCGCCGCTACTGCTCCCTGACGGCGAAGTCGGCCACGGGCGCGGCCGCCCGGACCTGCTTCGGCTCGGCGGCCGTTGTCCTCAGCGTCTCGAAGGCGGCCGCCGTCGGGCTGGCCGGTTCGGCCTGATAGACCACCAGTTGCTGATGCGACGCCCCGTTGACCGTGAAAGCCGCGAACTTGATGTGCACGTCTCCGACCAGGGGATGCTTGAGATGCTTGCCTTCCTGGGACTTGCTCTTGACCTCGTGCATGTGCCAGATCTCGGCGAACTCTTCGCTTTGGGCTGACAGTTCCGCCACGACCTCGGCGATGCGGGCCGATTCGGGATCATGGCCGTAGGCCGCCCTGATCTCGGCAACACAGGAATGCGCGGCCCGCTCCCACTCCTGGTAGAAATCGCGTCCTGCCGGGTCGACGAACACCATGCGGGCGAGGTTGTCGAACTGGTCGAACCCGCTGTGAAGCGCCACGGCAAGGGAGTTGCCCGCCAAGATGTCGAGGGCCGGGCCGACGACGAAGGCCGGAGTGTGCTCCCATCCGTCCATCAGCTGCAACAGCTGTTGGCCGACGGCCGTCTCACCCCAGTCGCGTGGGCGCTGCGAGGCGGTGAGGCAGAGGCGGTTGAGGTGGTCGGTGGCCTCCGCGTCCAGTTGCAGCGCCCGCGCCACGGCGTCGAGTACCTGCGGGGACGGACTGTTTTCACGCCCCTGTTCGAGCCTGATGTAGTAGTCGGAACTGACGCCGGCGAGCAGAGCGACTTCCTCTCTGCGCAGTCCCGGAACCCGGCGTCGCCCGTACTCGGGGAGACCGACGTCGTGTGGCTTCAAGGCCTCTCGGCGGGCTCTGAGGAAATCACCCAAAGGCGTCCCTTTGCTCATGCTGCAATCCTAGATGCTTTTCAACCGATGAGAAGTGCCGGTCGCGTGTATAGCTCCACGCCGAACGGCTTTCACAGAGGGTAATGGGACGCCTCTCTCACCGTACGTCGGGTCCTCGCGCCACCCGAGGTCCCCCATTCCTGGGTGTAACGCACCCACCGTCGCCAGCACTTTTCCAGGCGCTGCCCACCTAGCCTCGACGGTATGTGCAGCGATACGCACCCTGACTCGGCAGGAGGGCTGGGTCAGTTCCTCCGCTCCCGCAGGGAACGCCTCAGCCCCGCGGACGCGGGGCTGCCCAGCGCTGGACGGCGAAGAGTGCCCGGCCTGCGACGCGACGAGGTCGCGGCGCTCGCGAGTGTCAGCCTGAGCTACTACAGCCGACTGGAACAGGGCCGTGAGCTCAGCCCCTCCCCCCGGGTGCTGGAGGCCATGGCCCGCGTGCTGCGACTCGGGGAAGCGGAGAAGCGGGAACTCTTCCGGCTGGTCCCGCCGGCGACCCGCCGTACGAAGCCCCCGTTCCGGGTCGAGCGTGTCCGCCCGCACCTGCGGCAACTGATCGAGAGCTGGACCAGGACGCCGGCCTTCGTCATCGGGCATGCCCAGGACCTGCTGGCCACCAACGCGTTGGCCGACGCTCTCCACCGTGACTTCGCCCAGCCCGACAACGTACTGGGCATGCTCTTCCTGGACCCCGCGGCGAAGGCCTTCTACAGAAACCCGGAGCGGGCCAGGCTTCGCGCGGTCGTCGACCTTCAGCAGACCGCCGCGAGCACCCCCGAGGATGCCCGCGTCCTGGAGCTCGTCGGCAAACTGTCGGTGCGCAGCCGCGAGTTCCGTTCCCTGTGGGCTCGCGAGTACACCCGGGTCCCGCCCTACGACGTCGAGCAGATGTACCACTCCGGCGTGGGATACCTGGAGTTACGGCGTGAGGCCCTCCACATCCGCAGCGCTCCGGGACAGCAACTCGTCGTCCTGCAGGCCGAGCCGGGTTCGCCGTCCGCCGACGGCGTGGCCCTGCTGGGCTCCATCGGCGCACCTGAAGTACCTCACCGGCAGAATCCCGCACACGACGCCTGAGCCGGGGGCCGCCGGAAACCCGTATCCGCCGGGACATGCCCGTGCCCCTGCGGGGTTGATGACATGCCGAGGTCGTTGACATGCCGATTTTCCCGGCCGGCTCGTTTTCCTGGGTGTGAGACTCCCAGGAAAAGCACAGCCTTCATGGCACCGAAGCCGACGGGCACACTCAAATGCGGCAACAGGAAATCCCCGAAAAGGGGAAGCAACGAAAGAGGTTTTCCCCATGGCTACGTGGTTTGTCACCGGTGCCTCCCGCGGAATCGGCTCCGAAATCGCCCGCGCCGCGCTGGCAGGCGGTCACAACGTCGTCGTCGCCGTCCGGAACCCGGAACGCGTCCCGGCCGATCTGAAGAACTCCGACCGCGTCTTCGCGGTCGCCCTGGACGTCACGGACAACGACAGCATCCCGCAGGCGGTCGAGGCCGCCGTGGACCGGTTCGGCGGCATCGACGTCCTGGTCAACAACGCCGGCCGCGGCCTGCTCGGCGCGTTGGAGGAGATCACCGACGCGGAGGCCCGGTCACTGTTCGACCTCAACGTCTTCGGCCTGATCAACGTCACCCGCGCCGTACTGCCCGTCATGCGCAAGCAGGGATCGGGCCGGCTGGTGCACATCGGTTCCCGGTCGGGATTCGAGGGTGAGCCCGGTGTCAGTCTGTACTGCGCGTCGAAGTTCGCCGTCGCCGGCATCAGCGAAGCACTCTCCGCCGAGGTGGCCCCGTTCGGAATCCAGTCGATGGTGGTCGAGCCGGGAGTCTTCCGTACCGACTTCCTCGACGCCAGCTCCCTGTCGGTCGCCGCGAACCGCGTCGCCGACTACGACGGCACTCCCGCGCACGTGACGCTGGACTGGATCGACCAGGCTAACCACGCCCAGCTCGGCGACCCCGTCAAGGGCGCCGCCCTCATTGTCGAAGTCGCTTCCACCGAGAAGCTGCCCACACACCTCTACCTCGGACGCGACACCATCGAGCGGCTCGATGTCAAGCACCAGCAGGTGCGGGACGACCTCGCACCGTGGCGCGAGAAGTCCGCCGCCACCGCACACAGCGACGCCGCCTGACGCACCGCCGGGCGCCATCGCATTCGGACGCCCGCAGCCCTCTCGGGGAGCCCGGCCGGGCCGAAGGACCTGGCCCGGCCGGGCATCACCCCGATTCGACTCCCCTCCCTTCCGGCTTTCCCTGCCTTCCGGCTTTTCCTTGCCTTTCGGCTTTTCCCTGCCTTCCGGCTGTCCCCGCCTTCCGGTCAAAGAGATTGAGGTTTCGTGATGTCCGCTGTTCTGCTCACCGGCACTCCCCTCGCCGGCCGTGTCGCTGTTGTCTCCGGCGCCTCCAGTGGCATGGGTGCCGTCACCGCCGAACGCCTCGCCGAACTCGGCGCCACAGTGGTCGTGCTGGCCCGGCGCAAGGAGCGCCTCGACAGTCTGGTCAAGAAGATCGAGGCCGCCGGTGGTACCGCGCTCGCCCTGGCCGTCGACGTCACCGACCGCGACGCCGTCCAGGCCGCCGCCGACCAGGTCACCGCACGCTTCGGCAAGGCCGACCTCGTGTTCAACAACGCCGGCGTCCAGCTCATCTCCGGCATCGAGGAGCTCAAGGTCGACGACTGGCAGCGCCAGATCGACCTCAACATCACCGGCCTGATGAACATCATCGCCGCGTTCGTCCCCCACCTGACGGACTCCGCCGCCCAGGGCAGGCCCGCCGACCTGATCAACACCTCGTCCATCGCGGCCACTCGCATCCTGGCGAAGTTCTCCGTCTACTCCGGCACCAAGGCGTACATCAGCCACCTCACCCGGCTGCTCCGCGTCGAACTCGGTCCCAAGATGGTCCGCGTCGCCACCATCGAACCCGGCATGGTCGACACCGAACTCCCCGACCACGTCACCGACCCCGACGCCTCGAAACTGATGGCCGACCTCATTCACGACATCGACGTCCTCCAGAGCGCCGACATCGCCGAAACCGTCGCCTTCATGGCCGCCGTCCCGCGCCACGTCAACCTCACCGAGATCACCATCCTGCCCACGGCCCAGGCCATCTGAAGTCCGTCCCGTCATGGCGGGGAGGAACAGCCGAGTGCTGCTCCTCCCCGCCATGACGCGCCCGCGCCGGACCCGACTCCCCACACCGCGCCACGGAGAACTCCTCAGGAGGTGAGGTAACAGGCCTTCCGTACGCCTGGCAGCGGATCGGTGCCGAACACCGCCGTCGTACAACCGGTGCCGCCGTCGGACGACTTGTACACGAAGCTGCCCCGCGCACCGTAGGCGACGGTCCGCTGCCCGCTGAAGGAGCAGGTCACGGACTCGTCCGAGCAGGCCGTGGGGTATCCGGCCGGGCCGCCGGTGGCCGTGTAGCAGGACTTCGACTCGCCGGGAATCGGGTCGCCGAACGAGGCGTCGGTGCACGCGGTGTCGCCGGTGGCCGTGATCGTCGTGAACGCGCCGAAGGCGCCGTACGTCACTGGCTGCCCCGCGACAGCCGCGCACGTGCCGTTCTGGTCCGCGCACTTGGTCCAGCCACCGGGCGGTCCTCCGGCGGGCGGCAGGTAGCAGGACTTGGCCACTCCGTCGATGGGATCGCCGAAGTGGGCGTTGGCGCAGGCGACGGAGCCGTTGGTGACCTGGTGCGTGAAACCGCCGTTGGCGCCGTAGGCGACGTCACGGTTGTAGCCGGGCACGGCGCAGGTGCCGCCCTCGGCCGCGCAGGCGGTGTATCCGGGCGGGCCGCCCGCGTCCGCGACGTAGCAGGACTTGACGAGGTCCGACGCCGGGTCGCGGCCGAAGGAGGCGTTGGTGCAGGCGGTGCTGCCGGTCACTGTCTTGTACTCGTATGTCCCGGCCCCGTAGGCCACCGCGCGGGTGCCGCTGAAAGAGCACGTACCGCCCTCGCCCGCGCACCGGGTGAAGCCCGCACGCAAGGCAGCGGTACCCGGCTCGGCAGGCGCGGGAGGGTTGCCCAGTCCGGTGGCGGCCACGGTGTAGCTGCCAGGGGCGACGCCGGTGAGGTACACGTAGGTGTCGTCCTGGCTCGCGCCGGTGATGCCGGAGGTGGGCGTGAAGGTTCCGTTCCGCCATACGACGTCGCCGTTCACGGACACCGAGATGTTGCCGCCGCCGGACTTCGGGACGCCGATGCGGCCGGTGGTGCCGGCCGGACTGGTGAGGTGCGCCGCGTAGGTGCCGGCGCCGGGGTCGCGGGACCATGACGCGTTGACGGCGCCCTGAGGCATGGTGATGCGTCCCTCGGCGCTGGTCAGGTCCCCGGTGTGCGGGACGAAGCGGTACGCGCCGGACGCCGACTCCGGTGCGGTGCCGAGCACGTCGAAGGTGAGCGTGGAGGTGGGGGCGGTGGACCAGCCGTGGGCCAGGCTCATGAACGAACCACCGTAGGCGTGGCCGCCGTCGGCCCTGATGCCCTCCCAGAAGGTGCTCCTGGTGCCGATGTCGCTGTTCAGCATGTGGCCCCAGGTACGGCGGATCTGGGCCAGGGCGCCGTGGTCGTCATGGGCGGTGAACCGGGCGTTGAGCTCCATTCCGCCCGCGAAGGGCGATACGTTGCCGCCCCACTCGGGGGTGGCCGGGCCGTAGGTGCCCCAGCGGGTGCCGAGCCGGGTGATGATGCTCTGCGCCTTCGCCGTGGAGTCGGTGAGTCCGTACCAGACGGCGAGCGAGTTGCCGTCCTGCGGGTACAGGCCGCTGGTCGGGTTGTCCTTGTACAGGCCCTTCGAGGCGTCCCACAGCCGGGAGTTGGCCGCGGCCTTTATGGCGGCCGCCTTGCCTGCCCAGCTCGCGGCGAGCGCGCCGTCCCCCTCGGCCGTGGCCAGGGTGGCGCCGCCCTTGAGCACGGCGTACAGCAGCGCGTTGGCGGAGATGTTCTCGCCACCTTGGCCGACCCGGGCCCAGTCCTGGGTGCGGGTCACATGGAGCAGGTTGTTGCCATTGATCTTGTTGGTGATGAAGGCCATCCCGCGTTTGTAGTCCGCCCATTGGGAGTCCAGCCACGCCCGGTCGGCCGAGTACGTGTAGTACGTGGCCGTGCCCAGCAGCGTCCACATGTGGTAGGTGTCCGAGCCGGTGAGGTCGAACGGCGGGCCCGACCAGGGGATTTCGCCCTCCGCCGACTGCGCGTTGTACATCGTGGTGAGCGCGTTGCGGGTCGAGGTGAGGTCGCCCGAGTACGCGTACTGGGTGGGTACGGCGATGCCCAGGTCGCCGGGCCACACCGTACGGTCGCGCTTGGCCCCGTCGACCAGGACGGAGTCACCCACCCCGACGGTGGCGCCGTTGTCCCACGCCGAGGCCGGCGGGGGCCAGGCGCGGCCTTGGTCGGAGGCGATCGTGTTGAGCTGAACCGTGTACGCCCCTGCGTACCAGATTCTGTTGAGCAACTCGTCGCTGGAGGAGAAGTAGTTGGCGTAGTCGGCCGGGTTGGCTTTCCCCGGTGCCGCGGTGAACGCGAGGCTGACGCCCTTGAGGTCCACCCAGCCGGAGGTGTCGAGGAAGACCGTCAAGTAGCGGAAACCGCCGCGCAGTTGTGCCGTGGGCGTCGTGTAGGTGCCGTTGGCGGAGGCCGTGGCGTAGAGGGCCCCGTCCTCGCCGTCGCGGCCGCTGCTCCGGTCGCTGTTGTTGCCCACGTACAGGGACGACTCACTGAAGGCCAGGCCGATTCTCTGGCCGCTGCTGCTGGCACTACCGAACGACAACGTTGTCGAGCCGCCGACCTCCTTGCCGAAATCGAGAGTGATGGCCGACTGCGAGCCGGAGATCCGCGTCGGCTCCCCGCTGAGCACGTTCTGCGGGTTCGCGACGCCGCCGGACGTTCTGTGGACGGCGGTCGGCTTGAGGGTGCGTGATGTCGGCGAGTAGTTCAGGGCGTCGAGGGCAGCTCGGGGGCCGGTCGTCGCGGTTGCCGGCGTCGCCGCGGACACGGTCGCGGGAAGGGGTACGCCGGCAGACGGCACGGGAGCCACGGCCAGCGCGGAGGCCGCGACCATGACGAGGCCGAGCAGACGCCCCGGACAGGGCATTCGGTTCAGCAGGAGACGGCGGCGGCGCATTGGATACCTCCCGGATCGGTGCGGAAACGAGGCTGTCTGACATCGTGCTGCCTGAATCGTGCCTGTTTGAATCGTGCCGCTTGAATCGTGCCGCTTGAATCGATTCAATCGATCGCCGACGAAGTCCTGGGAATGGACGGGACAGTGAGTCCGCGAGGCGCCTCGCCGAAGTTGCACCGATGATGGGCGCCCGGAAATGGACTGTCAACCCATCGCGCGATCCCTTGAACTCCGCCTCTGCCGCGGGCTGAGCACAGGGTGGGTGCCGTGCACCTGAGTGAACGGCGGCATGGTTGCGTTCCATCGACGCGACCAGGCCGGCGTGTAGGACGCACTCACCTGAGGAGCAGACGATATATGTCATCCACACCCACGCGGGCTACGTCATGCGGCTGGGCTGAGCCCTTCGCCGTACCGGCCGGGGAGCGCGCCGGACCATCGTCAGCCGGCCGGTGTGTCGAGCACGTAGGCGCGGGAGGCGTGGACCTCGCCGCGCAGTGCGGGGAGGTCCACGTCGAGGACCTGGCCGTTCCACTTGCGGGGGCGGCCGTTGACGAGGACCGCGGTGATGTTGCGCGCGTCGGAGCCCAGCACGAGGGTGCCGATGGGGTCGTTGAGGGGCATATTGTTGAGGTCCTCGGCCTGGACGACCAGCAGGTCGGCCTTCTTACCGGGGGTGAGGGAACCCGTGACGTCGCCGAGGCCGTTGGTCCGCGCGCCCTGGAGGGTGGCGAAGTCCAGGACGTCGTGCGTGGTGATACGGGAGAGTTCGCCGCCCGTCCCGTAGGCGGCGTTGACCGCACGCATCCGCTGGATCGCGAGCAGGGCCCGCATCTGCGTGAACATGTCGCTGACGAGGGCGACTTCGACGTCGATGCTCAGGCCGGGGCGGATGCCGACGGCGAGTGCCTCGTCCACCGCGGGGATCGCCGTCTCCAGACCGATCTGCGCGTCCGAGGTGGGCGCCAGGGCGACCGTCGTACCGGACTCCCCCATCGCCTTCCAGGCTTCGGCGGTCAGACCGGTGGAGTGGATCAGGGTGACATCGGGACCGAGGATGCCGTTCTCGGCCCAGGACAGCACGGCCTCCGACGAGGATGGGCCGAAGACCGCGTCGATGCTGACACCTATCCCCAGGTCGGCCGCGGTGCGGGCGAGTTCAGGGCCGTAGGCGAGGTCGGGGCCGGCGATCTCGCCGGTGGCCAGGGTCGCCATGCGGAGCGTGAGCAGCTGGTCGTCACTGCTGAAGTACTCGTCCTTGAGGCGGGTCAGGTCGGCCGGCCACTGACGGTCCCACTCCCCGAAGTGCGGTCCCATCGAGGCGTGCACCCCTCGGATACCGGTGTCCCGCAGGGCCTCGACGGCCGCGTCGGAGTGCTCGCGAGTACGGGAGTTGTGAGAGAAGTCGAGCATGGTGGTGATGCCGCTGTCGATCGCGGTCAGCGCCGCCAGTCTGGTTCCGATGTACATGTCCTGCGGCCGGTAGACGGTGGCGTAGCCGGCCAGCGTGGACATCACGTAGCCGCCGAGGTCGTCGACGTCGGGCATGATCCGGCGCAACTGGGCCTCCCAGGCGTGCCGGTGGGTGTCGACGAGACCGGGGGCCAGGATCGTGCCGGAGGCGTCGACGGCCACCGCACCGTCCGCGCTCAGGTCCGGTCCGATCGCGGCGATGGCGTCGCCTTCGACGAGCAGGTCGCTGTTCCGCAGGATGCCCAGTTCCGGGTCCATCGTGACGATGGTGGCGCCGGTGAACAGGATGCGTCGCTGTGGATCGGTGGACCGGCGTCGCAGTTGTTCGAGTAGGCCGGCGCTGGTGGTGTCGTCGGTGTTCATGGAGTGCCCCTTTCGGGTGGCGCTGAGTCTGGCCGAGCGGCTTCCGGCCACGGCGTCTTCCGGCCCAACACTCGGTCCCTGTACGTGCGGGAACCAGGCCGCCGTTTCCCTGGGTGCGGCGCACCCATGACAGCCCGCGGCGCTTCGTCTTCGCCGTACCTGACCGAAACCCTGCGATCGGATACGGGGAAAGAGGCGCCAGGGGGCGGGAAGAGGCGTCGGGGCATGCGCGGAGGAGCCGCATACAGGGGAATCGGACAGAGAGGTCCTCCGCACCGCTGGGGCCCGCCCGCGTGTGACGGGCCCGGCGCTCGCTACCGCGAGGTGTCCGGCCGGGTGGCATCCTCCCGGTACAGGACGAGGTGCTCGTGGAAGAGCACACCGTCCCGGACGTCACCGGTGGCGGTGAAGCCGGTGTCGTCGATGTAGTCGAGGTGGGTGCCGGTGACGGTGTAACTGCCGGTGTAGGCGCTCTGCCGGCTGCCACGGGCCTCGTCGTAACGGCCGTTCGGGAGAAGCTCCTGCCGGATGTGACCGTCTGCCGTCACCCACATACCGACGAAGGGGTGAGGCGCTGCGTTCGCGTTCATGGCTCTACGGTCGCGCCCCGGCGCGTGGGGAACCAGGCCACGACGTTCTCAGGAGCCGCTTTCCTGGGAGTCCGGCACCCCCCCACTCTTCGGCGTTCGCCTCGGTCTGCGCAGCGGTGTCAGCGGGTGGCGGCCAGGTCCTCGAAGGCGGGGACCAGCGCCGCGGGCGACGGGAGGGCCGCGATCTCGGCGCGCATGGCGGTGGCCGCCTTCCGCAGGCCGTCGTCGTTCAGCAGCGCGTCGAGCAGGTGACTGTCCACGGCGTCGGCGGTGGCCCGCAGGGCGAAGCCCGACGCCTCGGCGGCAGCGGCGTTGTCGAAGTGGTCGGCGCCCTGCGGCAGGATCAGCTGCGGGGTACCGACGGCGGCCGCCGTCATCATCGTCCCCGCGCCACCGTGGTGGACGATGGCGTCGGAGCCGTCCAACAGCTGGGCGAGCGGCACCCATGGCAGCGGCCGTACGTTCGGCGGCAGCGTGCCGAGCGGCGCGAGGTCGGCGTCGCCGATGGCGAGCAGGAACTCCGCGTCGACCGCCGCCGCGTGCTCGATCAGCCGGGCGATGGACCGTACGCCGTCCAGATCCGTCAGCACCGTGCCGAGTGTGACCGCGACCCGGCGCCGTTCCCCGGCGCTCCCTCCGGCCAGTTCCTTGCGCATGGAGACGATGTCGTTCTCCCAGCACACGATGTCGGCTGCGGCCGGATGGACGTCCTGGTGCTCGCGGGAGTGGAACCAGTCTTCGGGGATCTCGACTCCGTGGGCGGGTTCGAGCAAGTCGAAGACGACCCGCGTCGCACCCGAGTTACGGCGATGCGTGATGTAGGCGGCCGTCTGCGGCTTCAGGAGGTGCGCGCGGTGACGGGCTTCGTCCGCGTACGAGGCGAGGTGGGCGGCAAGGTGCCGGCGGAAGCGAGCGGTCCAGGCATCGGACATGCCCGGCGTGGTACGCGAGAGCAGGTTGTGCAGGGCACATGCCAAAGGCTGGAGGTCGTTCGGGGCCCTGACTTCTCCGCGTACGACAGGGTCGAGGGGATGTACCAGGGTCCGCCAGAGGTGGTGGTCGCGACCACAGGGGGATTCGTCGCCCTGGTCGTCGAACAGCAACAGCCAGGAGCACCAGTCCGCCGCGAGCATCAGGGCGTCCCGATCGACGGCGACGTAGGCGCCTGCGGCCAGCAGCGCCGGTTGGAGAGCGGTGAACCTGGAGACCGCGGCGGGCGACGTGAGGAGTCCCGAGACGCGGGCCCAGGCCAGATTGGATTCGGCGGCCAGGGCGAGGTCGGGGTGACACTGCGGCGGAAACGGGGAGTGGAGCCGGGGCATGAGGGTGTTTTCGGTCTCCGCACGGGTCGGACGATTCAACTGCCCTCCAAAGGCACTGCTGATTCCTGAGAGGCTCGTGGTGACGGAAGAGGCGGCAGTGGTCGCCGTTTCCGTCGAGCAGCCCAACACGCCGGTGGACATGGCCGGGTGGGGCCCGGCCGTCACGACCGGTCGGGGCGGTTGAGACGCACCGTCTCTCCACCGAAGGGCAGCTGCACGGTCCGGCAGGCGAGGAACCAGGTGTCCTCGACCTTCCGGAACGTGTCCTCGTAGTGGCCCACGTTCGCGGGGAGCCTCGGAGGCACCATGCCACCGGTATAGCCGTCGACCCGGTACGTCGCGAAGTAGGAAGTGGCAGTGGCCTCCGCCGGGGAAACCACCGTGACCAGGATGTTCGTGGTCATGCGGCGCGACAGCCGGTCCGTGGGACGCGAACCGAAGTAGCCGCGGAGCGCCTCACGTCCCTCCACTCTGCGGTCGTCGTGAGGCCACTCCCACACCCCGTCAGGCGTGAAGAGGTCCGCGACACCGCTCGGATCTCCCAGGTCAAGGCGGCGCACGAATTCGACTATCAGACGCTCGCAGGCTCGCTCGGCGAAGAGACGTTCCATCGGGTCAAGGGCTTCGGTCGACATCATCAATTGCTACCCAGCCCTCACCGGTGCATCGCGAGAACGTTGTTGGCTCCCGGCTCCCGGCTCCCGGCTCCCGGCTCCCGGCTCCCGGCTCCCGGCTCCCGGCTCCCGGCCAGTCTGCGGAAGGCTCACATGGCCGGTCGCGGCATCAGCGCACCAGCTGATCCGTGAAGCCGTTGCCGAAGACCCGGTGCGGATCGAGCCGGTCCAGGATGGAGACGGCTTCGGACCACTGTCCGGCGCCGTACGAAGCGGGCACCGCGGATTCGATGATCTGCTCGTCGGCCCAGGCTGCCGTATCCGTGTAGCCCCAGCCCTTGGACCACTCGACGCGCGCGAGCGCGTAACGGCCGTCGAAGGTACTCATCAGGAACCGTTCCAGTTCGCGGTAGAACTCGTGGGCCCCGGGTGAGGTCGGCTGGGTCAGCACGTCCACCCACACCACGCAGTCGTACTCCGGGTGATCGGGATGCGGGCGGACGACGGAGAGCAGCGGCGGGCGGGCGCCCGGCGCCGCGGAGTCGTCGGGCTGGTCGAGGCCGCCGGCTCTGATCTCCACCTGCCCGTTGATCGGGAATCTGCCCGCGGCGGCCCAGGCGGCCAGCCGTTGCCGGTAGTAACCGGCGAACTCGGAGACGACGCGTTGGACGTCGGCGCGGCGGGTGAGGATCCCGTATCCGTTGGCGGTCTCACGAAGTGTTGTGGGGCGCAAGTAGAACTGGAGAGTGTGCGAAGGGCCCCACAGGTCCTTCGCGACGGTGGTGGTCAGTCCGGTCGCCGCCACCGTGTACTGCGTGGCGCCGAGCACCGGCGCGAGATACCAGGCGCCTCCCACGAGAAGCCCGGCCAGCCGGGCCACCGGGGTCGGGACGACGTCGCTGAACGGGTAGTTGTACGGGGCGTACACCTGCCTGGAGGTCACCGGGCGCTCAGGGCTGAGGCTCCACACCTTGAGCCAGGGCCGGTCGGTGAAGGCGAACCAGATCGTCTCCACCCGCCCCGACTCGGCCATGAAATCCGCGAAGGTGTTTCCTCGGGCGGCGAGGTCGCTGCCCGGGGCCGCGAACAGTTCGTCGGCGGTGAGGTCGACGCGGCTCCGGCAGCGCAGCGGGATGTCCTCGCCCGCCTGGATCTCGGCCTCTACGACGAGGCCGCGTCCGAGGTGGGTGGCCAGTGCCTCGCACTCCTCGTCGGTTCCTCGGTGGAAGGTTCTCACGACATAGGCGTCCTGGCCGGAGTCCCAGACGACGGCGGTGACGGACAGGACGAGGTTGCTGAGGCTGCCGTAGGTGTGGCCGGGGCGGGCGGACTCGCCGTCGGCGGGGACGCTGGTTCCGTGGGCATCGATGGCGAGGGTGCCGCCCAGGGTCAACTCTCCCGGTGCGGGCGTGTTGGTGACGCCCAGTCCGTGATCGGCGAGGAAGGCCATCAGCGTTTCGAGGGTCACTCCGGCCTGTGCACGTACCGCGCCGGGGGCGCCGGAGGGCGGAGTGGTGAGTTCCAGGTGCGTCAGATGCTTGGTGGTGTCCAGCAGGAGGACCTGCGCGTCGGGCTCGGTGGCCGAAGTGATGCTCAGGGGTGACCAGTTGTGCGACTTGCCCCGGGCACGCAGCCGCCAGCCTTTGGCGCGGGCCCAGTTGGAGAGGTCCGCGAGGTCCTGACCGGTACGGGGCGCGCAGGCCCACAGCCCGCCGTGGGTGATCTCGCCGGCCCAGTTGATGTAGGGAGAGAGGTAGGGCACGAGCCCGGCGGGAAGTTCTGGTGCGGCGCTCGGAACGATGGCGGGCGCCGCCGCGGCCGGGGAGGCCCCGGCTATGGCGGCGGCGAGCGGGATGCCCGACGCTCCGGCAGCCGCCGCGGCGCGCAGCACACCACGGCGGGAGAGGCCGGAGGCTTCAGAGGGACCGGAGGGGCCCCAGGAGGTGGCAGGACGTGAGGAGAATTCCGAGTCATCGGCCATGACCTGAATGTAGGGGGATCCAGCACGTCACTGAAGCTCCATGACGCAAACCGCCAGAACCGGCACCCCGACGTCGAACCGGCACGTCGTAACCGTGCGCGCTCAGTTCGTGGTTGCGCGGTCCGGGCTTGCCACCGTGCGCGTTGGCCGTGATCGTCAACTCGTCGGCGACGCCTGCCGCGTCGGCGCGGCGGCGGATGCCTTCAGCCCGTCGCCGCCGCCCGGTAGGGGCGGAAGAACGCGCGCAGTTCCTCCGCGTAGAGCTCGGGCTCCTCGAACGGCGCGAAGTGCCCGCCACGAGCGGGCTCGGTCACGCGCACGACGTTCGCCGTGCGCTCCAGCCAAGCCCGCGGCGGGCGGACGACGTCACCGGCGAAGAGCGAGAAGCCGGACGGCACGTGGACGCGGCGGGCGTGCTGTGCGGGCGGGATCGCGGCGTTCGCACGGTACATGCGCATCGACGAGCCGATCGTCCCCGTGAGCCAGTAGAGGGTGACGTTCGTGAGAATCTCGTCCTTCGTGAAGGATCGCTCGACGTCGCCGTCGCAGTCGCTCCACGCCCGGAGCTTCTCGACGATCCACGCGGCGAGCCCGGCCGGCGAGTCGTTGAGCCCGAAAGCGGGGGTCTGAGGCTTCGTACGGTGCATGGCCGCGTAGGCACCCTCGCCAGCGCCCCAGACCGCGGCGCCGTCGAGCCAGGCGCGCTCCTCCGGCGCGAGGTCAGCCGGGTCGCCGGTGAAGACGGGCAGGCCCGCGTCCATACGGTGGACGGCCACGACCCGGTCGGGGTGGTCGAGCGCGAGGCAGCGGCTCACGTGGCTGCCCATGTCCCCGCCCGCCGCGCCGAACCGCGCGTAGCCGAGGACGCTCATCAGCTCGGCCCACAGGCCGGCCACGGCGATGGCGTCGAGCGGCGGGCCGGAGGGGCGGTCGGAGTACCCGTAGCCCGGCATGTCGGGTACGACCACGTCGAACGCGTCGGCGGGATCGGCGCTGTGCGCGCCGGGGTCGGTGAGGAGCGGAATGACCTTCGTGTAGCGCCAGAACGAGTCCGGCCAGCCGTGACTGAGAACCAGCGGCAGAACGGGCCCGGCCGGCGCGGCGGCCCGGACGTGTACGAAGTGGATTCCGAGGCCGCCGAGCGGAACGCGGAAGCGGGGGAGTTGGGCGAGCGCCGCCTCCCGCGCCGGCCAGTCGAACCCGTCCGCCCAGTAGGCCACGAGCTCGCGGAGGTAGGCGAGGTCGGTCCCGAGCGACCACCCGGCGTCCTCGGGCGCGTCGGGCCAGCGCGTCGCGCGCAGACGCGCGCGGAGGTCCTCGATCACCGCGGGAGCGGTCCGCGCGGTGAACGGCTCGGGGCGGGGCGGGGCGTCCGGCATGGGGCACACCCTACGGCCGCGCCTCGCTCTTCCACCCGGGATGACGGCCCGCCCGGCGCGGCCCCGATCGCCTGTCGGCGCAGCGGTGACTACGGAGTGACCAAGGTGTACCGGACGGTCTGCGCCTGGATGGCCCCGTCCCGGAAGACGAAGGTGTCCACACCGTCATCCACTCGGGCAGTGGGACCGACAGCCGACCACTCCAGGAAGAGGACACCGTCGGCGAACTGCGGCTTCAGAGCCCAGTCAGCATCGGGGAGATCAGCCAGGAGCCTGCCGATACCCCGCTTGACCCCTTCCCGACCCCGCAGGATGCCGTCCGGGGTAATGAGAACGGCATCCTGCGCGTAGTTGCCACTGATGAGATCCAGGTCGCCGGTACCGAGCCGGCGGCCGTGGTCCTCGAAGATCTCCTGGGGCGTACGAGTCATCGTTGTGCTCCTGCTCTGCTTGCTCTCCGGACGATGTGCTTGCGTAAGCGCAATAAACTCTACAGCAATATTTGCATACGCTTGGCAATTTTTGGCTGTGGCAAGCGTCATTCCCCGAGCCCCGAGGCCCGCGGCCCGCGGCCCGCGGCCGGGCGGTCCTGCCGCCATCGGGAAACATGACGCCGCGTCACAGTCGAACCGTCCGCGCTCCTCGACGTACGTGCTTTCCCGCCCTCTGGTTCCCCGCCCCGCCGCCGGTTACCGTCCTGGGGTGTCCGACTCCGGCTTCGCCCCTCGTTCGCCCGCGTTCCTCGCCGATCCCTACCCGGCCTACGCCGAGCTCCGGGACCGTGGCCGGGTGCTCTACTACGAGCCGAGTGATCAGTGGCTTGTGCCGCACCACGCGGACGTGTCGGCGTTGTTGCGGGACCGGCGGCTCGGGCGTTCCTACGGGCACCGGTTCACGCACGAGGAGTTCGGGAAGAGCGCCCCTGAGCCCGGCCATGAGCCGTTCCACGAGCTCAACGACCACGGGATGCTGGAGCTGGAGCCGCCGGACCACACCCGTATCCGGCGATTGGTGTCGAAGGCGTTCACCGCGCGTACGGTCGAACGGCTCAAGCCGTATGTACGGCGCCTGGCGGCCGAGTTGGCGGGGCGGCTCGTGGAGCGGGGCGGAGGCGATCTACTGAAAGCCGTCGCCGAGCCCCTGCCGGTCGCCGTCATCGCCGAAATGCTGGGGGTTCCCGAGGCGGACCGGCCGTTGCTGCGTCCGTGGTCGGCGGCGATCTGCGCCATGTACGAGCTGAACCCGGGAGAGGAGACGGCCCGCCGCGCGGTAACCGCCTCGCGGGAGTTCTCCGCGTATCTGCGTGAACTCATCGCCGTACGGCGGGAGAAGCCCGGTGACGACCTGATCTCGGGGCTTCTCGCCGCCGTCGACGGCGGCGAGAAGCTGACCGGGGCGGAAATGGTCGCCACCTGCGCGCTACTGCTCAACGCCGGGCACGAGGCGACGGTCAACTCCACGGTCAACGGCTGGCACGCACTGTTCCGTCATCCCGGGCAGCTCGCCGCCCTGCGCGCGGACCGGGCCCTGCTGCCCACGGCTGTCGAGGAGTTGCTGCGCTTCGACACACCGCTCCAGCTGTTCGAACGGTGGGTCCTCGACGAGATCGAGATCGGTGGAACCACCGTCCCGCGCGGCGCCGAGGTCGCCCTGCTCTTCGGCTCCGCCAACCACGACCCGGCGGCCTTCGCCACCCCGGACGTCCTGGATCTGGCCCGCCGCGACAACCCGCACATCTCCTTCGGCGCGGGCATCCACTACTGCATCGGTGCCCCACTGGCCCGTATCGAACTGACCGCGTCCATGGAAGCTCTGCTGGACCTGGCCCCCGGGCTGAGCCCGGCCGCCGAGCCGGTCCGCAAACCGAACTTCGTGATCCGGGGGCTGGAGGGACTGCCGGTCGTGGTGTGAGAGAACGAACCGGGCGGGGCGGGTGAGCACCCGCGCAACGGGGGCCCCCGGCGCGTGAGGCCAGAAGGCTCCGCAGGTGTACGCGGCACACGCGACGGTCGCCAGTCGGCAATGCCCGGCTCGGCGCGCCGCACGGTTCCCGCACAGCACAGCACAGCACAGCACAACGCCCGGGCCCGCGTCGGCTTGCCCTGGAGCGCACTCCAATTCGTAGCCTCCGGCACATGAACACAGAACAGCACAAGCTCGGATCCGGATTCGGCGCCCGGTCCACGACAGACGATGTCCTGCGCGGCATCGACCTCTCCGGGAAGCTCGCGATCGTCACCGGCGGCCACTCGGGTCTCGGCCTGGAGACGACCCGCGCGCTGGCCGGCGCCGGCGCCCGGGTCGTCGTACCCGCACGGCGGCGCGCGGCCGCCCAGGAGGCGGTCGACGGCATCGACGGCGTGGAGGTGGACGAGCTCGATCTCTCCGACCTCGCCAGTGTGCGCTCCTTCGCCGAGCGTTTCCTCGCCTCGGACCGCGATGTCGACCTGCTCATCAACAACGCGGGCATCATGGCCGCCCCCGAGACCCGGGTCGGCCCCGGACTGGAGGCACAGTTCGCCACCAACCACCTCGGCCACTACGCGCTCGTCAACCGGCTCTGGCCGGCGCTCGCGCGCGGCGGGGCACGGGTCGTATCGGTGTCCTCCAACGGTCACCAGCTCTCCGGCATCCGCTGGGACGATGTGCAGTTCGAGCGCGGCTACGACAAGTGGCAGGCGTACGGCCAGGCGAAGACGGCCAACGCGCTGTTCGCCGTACAGCTCGACGCGCTCGGCCGGGATTCCGGAGTCCGGGCCTTCTCTCTGCATCCCGGTGTCATCCTCACCGCTCTGGGCCGCCACGTGCCCACGGAGGAGATGATCGCCGCCGGCTGGATCGACGAGAACGGCAACCCGACGGACCCCTCGATCAAGACACCCGCGCAGGGCGCCGCGACCCACGTGTGGGCGGCGACCTCCCCGCAGCTGGCGGGCAGGGGCGGTCTCTACTGCGAAGACTGCGACATCGCGGAACCCACCACGAGCGACGCCGTGTTGACGAGCGGCGTGCGCGAGTGGGCGACCGACCCCGAAGAGGCCGCCCGCCTGTGGGCGCTCTCCGCCGAGCTCACCGGCGTCGACGCCTTCAGCGCCACTGCCTGACCCGACCGGCACAACCGGCACAGCCTGGCCCGGCTGTCCCACCCGCTCCCCCGCCGCCGACCTCACGTACGGGTTACCAAGGCGGGGGCGAGGGCCAGGTGCGCCGCTTGGCGCGGGGCCGCTCGTAGCTCCCCACACGGCTCGTGCGAAGGCTCAGCGCGACCAGCGACTCGGCGAGTCTGACGGCCGCGGCGACGCCGTCCACGACCGGCATGCCCAGCCGGTCCCCCAGGGTGCGCTGGAGCCCGGTCATGCCCGCGCAGCCGAGTACGAGCACCTCGGCGCCCGCGTCCCGGGCGCGCTCGGCGGCGGCCAGGAACGCCCGTGTGGTGCGTTCTTCGTCGCCGAGGTCGAGGACGCCGAGGCCGGTGCCGACCACGGCGGCGCAGTGCGGGGCGACGCCGGCGGTGTAGAGGCTGTCCTCGATCTGGCCGCGGGTCCGGTCAAGGGTGGTGACCACCCCGTACCGGCGCCCCAGCAGACAGGCCAAGTGGGCGGCGGCCTCCGTGATGTCGACGACGGGCACGTCGAGGAGTTCGCGGGCCCCCTCGCGGCCGTGCTCGCCGAACCCGGCCATGACCACGGCGTCGTACGGCTCCCGGTATCCGCGCAGTGCGTCGAGGACGGCCGCCGCGGACAGATGGCTGTCGAGCCAGCCCTCCGCGGATTCGGGCCCCCAGGCGGGGGTGAGGCCGGTGACGGTGGTGTCCGCGCCGGCCGCCGCTCGGGCGCCCCGTACGATCTCGTCGGTCATCGCCCGGGTCGTGTTGCAGTTGGTGACGACGATCCGCACGCCGATCAGGCCTCCGCGGTTTTGTCGGCGACGGCTTGGGTTTTGTCGGCGACGGCTTGGGTTTCGTCGGCGACGGCTTGGGTTTCGTCGGCGACGGCTTGCGCGCGTTCGCCCCGGCAGAGGGCCGAGTAGAGGGCGGCGGCCGCGACCGTGCCGATGAACCAGGAGTACGGCGCGATGGCACCGAAGTACGGTACGAGCGCGAACATGGCGGCGACGAGGGCGGTCGGCAGGAACGCCCAGAGCGCCTTGGGGTTGAAGCCCTTCCGGTAGTAGTAGCGGGACTCCGGCCGCGCGTCGAAGAGCTGGTCGACGTCGACGCGGCCGCGCTTCACCCAGTAGTAGTCGACGATGATCACGCCGAACAGCGGGCCGAGGAAGGCGCCGAGACCGCCGAGGAAGTAGTTGACGACGTCGGGGTTGGAGTAGAGGTTCCAGGGGGTGACCAGCAGCGCGGCGACGGTGCTGATCATTCCGCCGATCCTGAAGGTGATCTTCTGCGGCCAGACATTGGCCAGGTCGTACGCGGGTGAGACGAAGTTGGCGACGATGTTGACGCCCATGGTGGCGATGGCGAAGGTGAGCGCGCCCAGCACCAGTACCCACGTGTTGCCGACCTTCGCGACGAGCAGGGCGGGGTCGGTGATCGCCTCCCCGAAGACCTCGATGGACCCGGCGGTGACGATGACGGAAACGATGACGAACGCCGTCGAGTTGATGGGCAGGCCCCAGAAGTTGCCGCGCTTGACGGTGCGGTAGTCGGGCGCGAAGCGCGAGAAGTCGCAGAAGTTGAGCATGAGCGTCCCGTAGGTCGCGAGAATCAGGCCGATCGCGCCGAACCACTGGCGGAACTGCTCCCCGGTGGAGACCGGGTGCGGAGTGGACGTGAGCGATATCGTCCAGCCTGCCTTGGAGAGGATCCACACGGCGAGCACGATCATCACCAGCCAGATCGCGGGACCGCAGAAGTCCTGGAACTTACGGACCGATTCCATGCCGCGGCTGATGATCAGCGCCTGGACGACCCAGAGAACGAGGAACGAGGTCCAGCCGAGGGCGTCGAGCCCCAGGAAGGAGTGCTCCGTCCAGGAGGCCAGGTCCGGTATCGCCGCCAGCAGCATCACGTTGACGGCGACGGAGGCCAGATAGGTCTGTATTCCGTACCACATGATGGCGATCACGGCGCGGATCAGGGCGGGGACGTTGGCCCCCCAGATCCCGAAGCTGATGCGGCTGACCACGGGGAAGGGGACGCCGTGCCGTTGGCCGACGCGGCCCATCAGGTTCATCCCGACGTAGATGAGGACGAAGCCGACGAGGAGGGAGGTGAAGATCTGCCAGACGTTCATGCCGAGCACCAGGAGCCCGGCGGCGAAGGTGTAGTTGCCGAGGTTGTGGACGTCGGACATCCACAGCGCGAAGAGGTCGAAGACCTTCCATTTGCGGGTTCCCGCGGGGGCCAGGTCTTCGTTGGTGAGCCGGGGATCGGGAACGGACACGGTGGTGCCGACGGCTTCGGCACGGTCTGCGAGGGACACGGAGCCTCCCGGTGAGGGGACGGAGAACGGGGCGCTTGCGCGGGGCGGTTGTACGGCACGGCTCGGCGACACGCGCTTGTTTGGTATACCAAGCGCGACATTATGGTCCGCCCTCCGAGCACCGCACGCCATGTCCCGGCCGTTACAGCTCGGTAAAACACCTGCCGGGTCGGGGATCATGGGAGACATGACCACCGCCGAACCGCTCGGGGCCGTACGCGCGCGCGTGCTCGCCGCACTGCGGCAGGACATCATCGCCGGGCTGCTGCGCCCCGGTGACCGACTCGTCGAGCGCGAACTCGCCGACCGTTTCGGGGTCTCGCGCGTCCCGGTGCGCGAGGCCATCCGGGCGCTGGTCGCCGAAGGCTTCGTCCTGTTCGAGACCCCGCGCCGTACGGTGGTGCGCCGGCTCACCCCCGCCGATGTCGATGAACTCTTCGGGCTCCGTGAGGCCTTGGAGGTCTACGCCGCCGGACTGGCCGCCGACCGCGCGAGCCACGACAGCCTCGCCGAGCTGGCGGACCTCCTCGATCACGCCGAGGCCGCCACCCGGACCCTGGACGCCGAGCGGATCACCGACATCAACATCCGCTTCCACGACCGCGTCCTGGCCATGGCGGGCAACAGCCTGCTCATCTCCGTCATGGAACCGGTCGAGGGACGGCTGCGCTGGCTCAACCGGCGCAACGAACAGTGGCCCAGACTCCTCGACGAACACAGAGCCTTGTACGAGGCCATCGCCTCCGGCGACGCCGAGCGGGCGCGCGCGAGCGCCCTCGCGCACGTACGGGCCAACCACCGCGCCACCTTCCGCCGCCTCTTCGGCGACGACACGCCTCTGCCGTAAAGGACACGAGGGCGGCGCGGGCGCGTCGGTTTGCCGTACCGGCAAAGATTCTTGTCCTTGAGGTGCCCGTCGGCGAATGATCACGGTGAGCCCGCCGCGATGTCGCGGGCACTGGTCGCGGCATCACGCGTACGGGTGGACAGTTGGCCCGCCGCCGCACACCACCGGCATGACCGCCGTTGGGATCATCGAGGAGGATGCATGTCTCAGCCCACGCCTTCGTCCGGGCACCCCGAGGCCGACCGGGTGCGGGCGTCCGCCCCGGCACTGGATGTGAAGCACCGGCTGGTGGAGGTTCCCGGCGGCCGTATCCATGTGGCGGAACAGGGCACGGGCCCCCTGGTCCTCCTGGTCCACGGCTTCCCCGAGTCCTGGTACTCGTGGCGCCACCAGCTCCCGGCGATAGCGGCGGCGGGCTTTCGCGCGGTCGCCATCGACGTGCGCGGCTACGGACGTTCGTCGAAGCCCCGCGAGGTGGAGGCGTACCGGATGCTGGCGCATGTCGCCGACAACGTCGGAGTCGTGCGGGCCCTCGGCGAACAGACCGCGACGATCGTGGGGCACGACTGGGGCTCCCCCATCGCCGCCAACTCGGCGCTGCTCCGGCCCGACGTCTTCACCTCCGTGGCGCTGCTCAGCGTCCCCTACGCGCCCAGGGGCGGTCCGCGGCCGACCGAGGCGTTCGCCCACGTCGGCGGGGGCGAGGAGTTCTACGTCAGCTACTTCCAGGAACCGGGCCGGGCCGAGGCGGAGATCGAGACCGATGTCCGCGCGTGGCTGGCGGGGTTCTATGCGGGGATCTCGGGCGACGCGCCCCCGCCGGCCGACAACGGCAGCATCTTCACCGTCCCCGCGGGTGGAAAGCTCTCCGGCCGTTTCCCCCGCGGAGTCCTGCCCTCCTGGCTGTCCGAGGCCGAACTCGACTTCTACGCCGACGAGTTCGAGCGCACAGGCCTGACGGGAGCGCTCAACCGCTACCGCAACGTCGACCGGGACTGGGAGGATCTCGCCGCGTGGGACGGGGCGCCTGTCACTCAGCGCTCGCTGTTCATCGGCGGGGACCGCGACGCCTCCACCATGTGGATGGCCGACGCCATCAAGAGCTATCCCACCACCCTGCCCGGCCTGGTCTCCTCGCACATCCTCGAAGGCTGTGGGCACTGGATCCAGCAGGAGCGCCCCGATGAGGTCAACCGGCTCCTGGCCGACTGGCTCCGGGCGTAGCCACGGTCTTCGAAGAGGCGCCGTCAGGTCGGCGTAGGTCCGCGAGGATCCTCCCGGCATGCGGTTACATCTCCCGGAGCGGAATGATCTCTTCGTCCTGGGAGGCGGCGCCGTGCCCGACAACCCCCGTACCCCTGTGCCCGCGCCCCCTGGCCGGTTCGCCGGACCGTTGCAGCGGCTGCTGTTCGGCGGTGTGTACGGCACGGTGCTCGCCAGTGTCCTCGCGGCGGCCCTGGGGCACGACGGCGGGCCGAATGATCCCGGGTACGACGCGGTATGGGTGCTGCTGGCGGCGGTGGCATCGGCCGCCGCCCACGGCTATGCCCATGCCATCGTCCACCAGACCGCCGACAGCGCCCCTGTCACGGCCGCCACCGTACGGTCGGTGCTGACCGAATGGCCGCTGGTGACCGCCGTGCTCCCGACCGTGGCGCTGCTGCTCGGCGCGTACGCGGGCTGGTGGGACGAGGACACGGCGATCGATGTCGCCCTGACCCTCAACACGGTGGCGCTGTTCGGTTGGGGGTTGTGGGCGTCGCGCGTCGCGGGACGCGGCTGGGCGGCATCCTGCCGGGCGGGCGGCGTGGACATGCTGCTCGGGCTGTGCATCGTGGGAGCGAACGCGCTGAGCAAGTGACCACCGCCGCCGGGCAGTCGACCGCCGCCACGAACGTCCCACGGACGCGGCCGGGCGGCGGCCGGCTTGTCAGCGCGGCAGGGTGGTGGAGTCGACGAAGGCCGGGACGGCCACCTGGGGCTGATCGTGCGCCGGGCCGTCCAGCGGGTCCCAGTCGCCGGTGTGCCAGACGTTCTGCATGAAGGCCGACGGCTTGTGCGGGATACGCGCGGTCGGGCCGCTGTAGTCCCACAGCGTGATCTTGTTGCCGTTGTTGTCGTAGCTCCAGAAGGTCACCCGGTTCGCCTGCCAGTCGAACATGAAGGTGCGGAACTGGGTCGAGGAGTCGAAGCCGGGCACGGGCGTGACGCTCGCGGGGCTGTTCTCCCCGGCCTGCTCGGGCCGGCAGTCGCCGCCCAGCTGTTCGACGTAGCAGTTGTACAGCACCCGGCCGGTACGCATGTCGATCGCGCGGGAGATCTTCCGTACCGCGGCGTTGGCGTCGTTGTAGTCGGTCCACAGCGTGAGCCAGACCACGTTCGGCTGCGCGCAGAGCACCTCGACGTCGATCTCGTCGTTGTCCGGCAGGCCGTTGCCGTTGGCGTCCGAGTGGTCGGTGGAGTACGTGAACGTACCGGTGACGACTCCCACCCGGCCCAGCCCGGTGCAGTCCGCCGTCTTGATGCGGGTGCCGTAGGTGCCGTACTGGTAGGTGGCGCTGTTGCTGGAGATCTCCACACCCCTGCCGGGGCCGGCACCGGGGCGGGCGTTGAGCCGGAGCTCCAGGGCCTTGCCGTCGTTGGCTCCGGTCGCGGACACGGCGCGTGCCGTGCCCCCGGAGGCCGACGTCTGGCTGAAGTACGGCGAACTACCCGTCCATTCCTCGGTCACCGGGGCGGCCACGGCGGACGAGGCGCCCAGGACGAGGGTCATCACGGCCGCGGCCAGTGGAGTGGCGCGAACGAGCCATCTGGCGGGCCGGTGTCTCGCGGGCGTCTGCCTCGGACGGCTGGTGTCCCACATGGTTCTGTTCCCCTTCACACCGTTCACGCGGTTACGACGACTGAGAGTGCCTACGAGCGTCTGAGAGCGCTTGAGAGCGCTCTCAATATTGCGTTTAGTAACGTACATGTCAACGGCGGAAGTCGGCCGCACGGGCCGCCCGCCCCACCCCGTCAGCCGCTCGACGGGCCCCACTTTTTTCCTGCCTGTAACACGGAGCACTTCTCCGGAAATTCTCTTCCGTCCATAGTGGCGCGGGTCGGAAAACATCTTCCGCATGACAGAACCTTTGACTGGAGGAGTAACTGTGCCGCAGGTGGCCCCATCTCTGGCCCGGCGCGCTGCCAGGCTGCTGCGTACCTCGCTGTTCACGCAGGTCGTCTGCGCCCTGGTGCTCGGAATCACGGTGGGCCGGCTGTGGCCGGACGTCGGGACGGCCGTTCAGCCGCTCGGCGACGGCTTCATCCGGCTCATCAAGGCGATGATCGCCCCGCTCGTCTTCTGCGTCGTCGTGGCGGGCATCGCCAAAGCCGGTGACCTCAAGGCGTTCGGGCGGATCGGTCTCAAGGCGCTGATCTGGTTCGAGGTGGCCACCACACTGGCGCTGCTCGTCGGGCTGCTGGCCGCCAACCTGACCAGCCCCGGCACAGGCATGCATGTCGACCCGGCCTCGCTCGACGCCTCCGCCGTGGACGGCAAGACCGAGGGCGGGCAGCTGCCGTCGACGACGCAGTTCATCCTGGACGCCCTGCCGGACAGTGCCATCGGCGCCTTCGCGGAGAACTCGCTGCTCCAAGTCCTGGTGCTGGCCTGCCTGGTCGGCGCGGCCGTGCTGCACCTGGGGAAGACGAAGGTGCCGGCCATCCTCCCGGCCATCGAGCAGGCGCAGGAGGTCGTCTTCGCGGTCGTCGGGTTCGTCATGCGGCTCGCACCGCTCGCCGTCTTCGGCGCCGCCGCCCACCTGGTCGGCGAGTACGGCCTCGGAGCTCTGAGGACGTACGGCGAACTGATCGCGGTCTGTTACGGCGTCGCGATGCTGTTCCTGGTGCTGCTCGCCGTCGCGCTCAAGGCCGTCACCGGGCTGAGCCTGTGGAAGTTCGTCCGTTACACCCGCGAGGAGTTGCTGCTCGCTCTCGGGACCGCTTCCAGCGAGACCGTCATGCCGCGCATGATGCAGAAACTGCGGGCGGCGGGCTGCCGGGACGACGCGGTCGGGCTCGTGCTGCCCACCGGGTACTCGTTCAACCTCGACGGCGCGTCGATCTACCTCTCCATCGGCACCCTGTTCATCGCGCAGGCCGTGGACGTGCATCTGAGCATCGGCCAGCAGATCACGGTGGTGCTCGTGCTGATGCTCACCAGCAAGGGCATGGCGGGCGTGCCCGGTTCGGCGTTCCTCGCGCTGTCCGCGACGGCCTCGGCGCTCGGCGTCATCCCGGCCGGAGCGGTCGCCCTGCTGCTCGGTGTGGACCGGATCATGGACTCGATGCGGGTCGTCACCAACCTGCTCGGCAACTGCGTCGCGGTCTTCGCCGTCTCGCGGTGGGAGGGCGCGCTGGACACGGCGAAGGCCAAGCGGGTGCTCGCCGGGCAGGCGGACTCCGACGCCCCCGAACCGCCCGCGACTCCCGCCGCCGGAGAGCCTGCCGCCCTCACGAAGTCCCCCGGCGCCGGGACGCCCCCGGAGTCGGCCTCCGTGTCCGCCGATCGCTGAACGGCCAACCGCCGTACGTTCCCCGGGCATTGGGCGGGGCACACTCCGTGAACGACCCCGCGCCGGGTGCCACCGTCGGCACCCGGCGCGGGGTCGTTCACGTCCGGTACGAGCGCGATCCCGCGCGCGTCACCGTCCTTGCTCCTCTTTGTCGTCGTGCCGTGCCCACGGGTGCCGCAGCCGGATCCAGACGTCGCGGGCCCGGCGCCTGGCCTCGACACGGCTGTCCGTGACCAGCGCCTGCGCCTGTTCGGTGCTCTCCACCATCGGTCCCGATCCCCGCAGCGGCTTGCCGGCCGTCTCGTGCAGGAAGAACGTGGCGATGAAGCCGATGACTCCCGCGGCCATCAGGTAGTACGCGGGAACCATCTCACTGCCGGTCAGCTCCACCAGGCCGGAGACGAACAGCGGTGTCGTGCCGCCGAAGAGGGACACGGAGATGTTGAAGGAGATCGACAGGGCTCCGTAGCGCAGCCGGGTGGGGAAGAGCGCGGGCAGGGTGGACGCCGACGTACCGGCGAAGCACACCAGCAGCAGTCCGAGGATCAGACAGCCGAAGGCGGGCAGCAGGATGCCACCGGCCCGGATGAGGAGCACGGCGGGCACGGCCAGCACGACCAGCGCGACGCTGCCCGCCATGAAGACGGGCCGACGGCCCCAACGGTCGGACGTACGGCCCACGATCGTGATGGTGAGCACCACCACGATCATCGTGCCGAGCACCAGCAACTGGGCGGTGAGCGCGTCCTGGCCGAGGGTCTCGGTCATGAAGGTGGGCAGGTACGAGGTCACCATGTAGTTGGTGACGTTGTAGAGCAGTACCAGGCCCATGCAGATCAGCACGGCCTCCCAGTGCTGGGTGAAGATCTCCTTCAGCCGCCCCTTGCCGGACTGCCGGGCCGCCTCCGTCGGGTCCTCGTCGCCGCCGGCCTCGTCCGCCTCGCGCCGGGCCTGTTCGGCCTCCCGCTGGAAGGCCGGGGTCTCCTCCAGCCGTAGCCGCATGTACAGGCCGATCAGGCCCAGCGGCCCGGCGATCAGGAACGGGATCCGCCAGCCCCAGTCCACCATGCCGTCCTCACCGAGGGCGGCCGTGAGTACGGTGACGATGCCCGAGCCGAGCGAATAGCCGACGAAGGTGCCGAAGTCGAGCCAACTGCCCAGGAATCCGCGCCGCTTGTCCGGTGCGTACTCGGCGATGTACGTGGTGGCGCCGGCGTACTCACCGCCGGTGGAGAAGCCCTGTACGAGACGGCAGACGAGCAGCAGGACGGGCGCGGCGAAGCCGATGGTGGCGTAACCCGGCAGGAAACCGACGGCGAAGGTACTGATCGCCATCATGATCATGGTGGCGGCGAGTACGCGTTTACGGCCGATACGGTCGCCGAGCGGGCCGAATACCAGTCCGCCGAGCGGCCGGACGAGAAATGCCGCGGCGAAGGTCGCGAAAGCGGATACGACCTGGGTCGCGGGCGAACTCGACGGGAAGAAGACTTCTCCCAGGGTGCCTGCCAGATAGGCGTATACCCCGAAGTCGAACCACTCCATGGTGTTGCCCAGCGCTGCCGCGGACACCGCCCGGCGCACTTCGGGCTTGTCTGTGATCGTCACATCCTCGGCGCTCAGCGACTGTTTGCGCCGGCGTACCAGAATGCGGAGCAGACGGTCGCTGGCGGTATTTCCTCCGACGTCTGGTGGCCTGCCCCGCCGTGGGGCCGAGCGCTTCCGGGGTCCAGTCCTCATTTCATCCCGTCCGCAGGGCGGAATTGGCGTGACGCATTATTCCCCTGCCTGATCCATATCGATGTGAACAGCGCCGGGAACCGCGTGTCGGTCCCGGCCGGCGGTTCGCATACCCAGGCGGGATTGCGCTACTCCCCGCCCTGGATCGATCGGCCGTCAGGCCTGGTCGCCGAGGTGTTCCGGCGACTGCTTCAGGGTTCCGGGATGCGCGCACGGAATTCCCCGGAAGGCGTTCCTGGGCGGCCCTGTGCGGGATTTACCGTCTATTGAGGTTCCCTTTAACGTGTGGCGACCGGGCGGACGGAGCCGACGAGCGGTGCGGTACCTCACAAGGGGCGAGCGGTCCGGCACCTCATGAGGGCGGCACGGTTCAGGGGCTTTCCCGAATGATCCGCTCATCGGGCCTGGGCGGTTGAGGCGCCGTCAGCGGGGTGGCCCGACGGATTCGGCTCACTCCGGCGCCAGTTGGATCGCGCCCGCCGGGCAGAGGAGCGCGGCCTCCCGTACCCGCTCGTGCAGTGCGGCCGGCGGCCGCTCGGTGAGGACGAACGCGATTCCGTCGTCGTCGCGCTGATCGAAGACCTCGGGGGCCGTGAGGACGCACTGGCCCGCTCCACAGCACTTGTCCTGATCCAGGTCGACGCGCACGATTCCCCTCCCCTCGTCGGCGGTCACCAGGCGACCGGGAGCGCGTGGACTCCGTACACGAGCATGTCGTCCCGGAAACGGATGTCCTCGAAGGGCACGGTGAGCCGCAGCCCCGGCAGGCGGCGGACGACTGTTTCCAGGGCCACTTGCAGCTCGACACGGGCGAGAGGCTGGCCGAGACACTGGTGGACGCCGAAGCCGAACGCGACGTGGCGGCGCGCGTCACGTTCCACGTCGAGGTCCGCCGCGGCGGGGAAGACGTCCTCGTCCCGGTTGGCCACGTTGACGACGCACAGCACCCCCTCTCCCGCGCGGAGGGTCCGGCCGCCCACGGTGATGTCCTCGGTGACGGCGCGGGGCAGCCCCATGTGCACGATGCTCAGGTAACGCAGCAGTTCCTCCACCGCGCCCTTGATCAGCGAGGGATCCTCCCGCAGCCGGGCCAGCTGGTCCGGTTCGCGCAGCAGGCTGAGCACCGACAGGGCGGTCATGTTCGCGGTGGTCTCATGTCCGGCGATCAGCAACAGCCGCCCCATGGAAGCCGCGTCGGCGGAGCTGAGCTCACCCCGGGCCATCAGCCGGCTGATGATGCCGTCGTCCGGTTCGCGTTCCTTCTCCTTCGCCAGCCGGCTCAGATACTCGCCGAGGTCGTCCATGGCCTCGCTCATCTCCTCCGGCGTCGAGCGTTCGTCCAACAGGACGTGGCTGCGCGCCTGGAAGTACGCGTGGTCCTCGTAGGGCACGCCCAGCAACCGGCAGATCACCAGGGACGGCAGCGGCAGCGCGAACTCCGACACCAGGTCCGCGGAGGTGCGGCCCTCGGTCATACGGTCCAGCAGGTCATCGGTGATGCGCTGGATCTCGGGGCGCATCGCTTCGATCCTCTTGACCATGAAGTCGGCGGTGAGCATGCGGCGCAGCCGGGCGTGGGCCGGGTCGTCCATCCTGATGAAGCTGCCCGGCCCCGAAAGCGCCGCGACCTTCTTGCGGCCGGCGCTGAGGAAGGGGAATCCGGGCCGGGTGGCGTCGGAACTGATCCTCGCGTCGCCCAGGACCGCCCGGACGTCCTCGTAACGGGTGATCAGCCAGCACTGGGAGCCGTCCCACAGCGTCACCCGGGCGATGGGGGACTCCTCGCGTGCCTGCTCGTACGCGGGCGGCGGGGCGAAGGGGCAACTGCCCCGGGTGGCAGGCGCGTTGAGGTGCGGGATGTGTTCGGTGACAGTCACCGGAGGGTCTCCTTCGCGCTGGACGGCAGGCGAGGTTCCGCGGGAGAGGGCCAGCCGGGCGGACGGGAGTGGCTGGGCATACGAGTTACCTAACAAAAGCAATTAACTCACCGTCACGCTAACTCGCTCTGCGTGGGGATGGAAGGGGAGACAAGGGACGATTCCACATTGGCCGAATGCCGACCGCTGCCGCCCGCACACTCGTGCGTGGCGTTTGCCGTTACGGTCCCGCCTCACCGACCGAGCAGCCCTCGCCCCGTGCGGGGCTGCTCCCATGACACAGCATTTGATCTCCGTGGTGGGCAGCAGTCCCGGCGTGGGCAAGTCGACCCTCTGCGACGAGCTGGCGCGCTGGATCGGCGAGAGCGGGGCTGTCGTCGACCACTTCCGGGAGGCGGACATCCTCACCCGCGCCGCGTTCCGCGCCGTGGCCGGGGAGTTCGCCGACGGCAGTGGCAGTGTGCGGCCCGGGACGCTGGTGGACGCCACCCGGATCTACGCCGAACAGACCCGAGCGGACGGTGTGGATGTGGTGGTGGCGGACGCCCTGCTCCCGTACATCCCGTCCTTGGTGGCCTGGGGACACGACGAAACGGCGATCGCCCAGGTCGTACGTGACGTGTCGGAGGCCGTCGAGCCGACCCGGGTGACCGTGGTGTACCTGCGGGACGACCCCGGGACCGCGCTGCGCCGCGCGGTCGAGCGGGAAGGTCCGGGATGGGCGGACTGGTACGTCGGCAGACTGAGCGGCTCCCCCGGGACACGTACCGTCGGCGATCTGGCGTCGGCGGCCGACCACCTGCGCCGCGAAACGGAACTGAGCCTTGGTCTGCTGGCGACAACACCGTGGAACGTGGTGGTCGTGGACGTCGGCGGGCGGGATGCCGCGCGGACGGCGCTGCACGTCCGGGAGCGGTTGCGGGGCCCGCTGGCGGACGTGCTCTGAACCGCCCGTGCTGTCAACGGGAGTTGACCGTCACCTTCGAGGGGCACCTCGCGCCGGGTGGTGCGCGGGAGCGTGGGAATTCCGGCGCTCCCGCACACCACACCAGCGCCGTCCGGCTACTTGGCGTACAGCAGGGTGCCGAAGCCCAGTTGGTCGAAGCCGCCGCTGGTCGAGCCGTAGTCCCCGCCGCCTCCCTCGGCACGGCCGAGTTCGGCCATGGCCGTGATGTACGGGACGGACAGCCCGCGGCGGCGCGCGTAGTGGTAGTGCAGCATGTCCCACACGGGCCGTGTCTGGCCCCGGCTCGCGGAGGAGACCGCGGTGTGTTCGTTGTACGCGCAGTTCTGGCCGCTGCCCCAGGTGTACTTGGTGAACGGGACGTCCTGGCCCAGGTTGTACTTGGCGACGTACTGGGCGGCTTTCATGAAGCGGTTGCCGTCGTAGCCGTACAGGTCGTCCCCCTGGCTCCAGGCCATTTCGCAGATGGCGCCCATCTGGCCCATGCCCATCATGGTGTGCCCCTGGTCGCGGCCGGACTCCTGCCACTGGGCGAGTCCCTGGTCGTTGTGGAGGAAGGGGATCGCCTTCTGGACCGCGCCGTTGCCCGCGCCGTTCTTGAAGTAGTTCACGGCCTGGTCGTACTTGGCGCCGTCGTCGTCGAGAATGCCGATGGCCATGATCGAGGCCATGTTGCACAGGTCCCAGTTGGCCCAGTAGTTGGTGATGCAGGCGTCGTTGTGCTGGTTGAGGAACTGGTTGTTGAGCGGGTAGAACACATTCACCATCATCCGCCGGAAGCGGTCGAGGTCGAACCCGGAGTAGCCGCGCATCAGTTCGGCGGCCTGGGCGAACTGCCAGCCGTAGATCCCGGCGGCGAGGAACCGGTCGGCGTTGCCGGTGACCGTGGTGAGGGTGGCCGACCAGGCGTTGAGGATGTCCCGGGCCGTGTCTCCGTGAGCGCCGGTCCCGCCGATCTTCCAGCGCAGCGCGTTCTGGTAGGCGGCGTGGATGTCGTTGTACAGGGTCCCGTAGTTCTCGCCGGTGCCGCCGCGGATGACCGTGGCCTGGGGCCTGGCCTTCCATCCCGACTGCGCGTGCGCGTTGGCGGTCAGCCGGTTCCAGCCGGCCAGCCAGGGGTCGTTCCCGGCGGCCACCCGTACCTTCGCCCGGTTGAGTTCGCCGAAGGCGTTCATCATGCCCGGGTGGGTGAAGACGGCGGGGGCGGCCTGGGCGGAGCCGCCGGCGGCGACCGTGGCGAGTCCGCCCACCGTCCCGGTCAGGGCGGCACCTGACGCGGCCTTCAGTATTCCGCGACGGCTCATTCCGTGTGTACTGCTGCGGCTCGTACTGCTGCGGCTCATTGAGATCTTCTCTCCGATCGGGCGGGCGTCCGACGACTCGGATCCAGTGAGGGCGCGCGGTTGTGCGACAGGGGATCGGCCGCCGTCCCTGTGCGGCCGGACGGTGTCCCGGGTGCGCGCCGTGGGGGATGGAAACCGGTATCCATGGTGCCGGAACATCACCGCGGTGTCTTCGGCGGACACCGAAACCGAAAGTTTCGCTCGGGCCGGTCGCGCACACATGCCGGTGGCCCTCCCGCGCGGAAGTCATGCGGAAGGGCCACCGGACCGGACGGCGGGCTCGGCGGGTGTCTCGTCGCCGCCGCCCGTACCGCAGCTACGCCTGGGATGCCTCGAAGTCGGCCAACAGGCCCTCGATACGGGCAAGTTCCCGCTCATCGAGTGGCGCCGCGTCCAGCACGTCGAGGTTCTGCTCCAGCTGCCTGACACTGCTGGCGCCGATCACCACCGAGGTGACACGCGCGTCGCGCAGCACCCAGCCCAGCGCCAGCTGCGCCAGCGTCTGGCCGCGCTCCCCCGCAGCCTTGTTCAGCGCGTGCAGCAGCGTGAGCTTCTCGTCGCTGAGCGCGTCCCGCTTGAGGAAGTGGCCGACGGCCATCCGCGAGTCGGCGGGCACCCCATTGAGGTAGCGGTCCGTCAACTGCCCCTGAGCGAGCGGTGAGTACGCGATGACCCCGGCGCCCACCTCGGCGGAGGCGGCGATCAGGCCGTTGTGCTCGATCTCGCGGTTCAGCATGTTGTACGCGTGCTGGTTGATCAGCAGCGGGGTGCCGAGGCCCTTGAGAATCTCGGCCCCCTGCCGCATCTGCTCCGGCGGGTAGTTGGAGAGGCCGGCGTACAGGGCCTTGCCCTGTCGTACGGCCGAGTCCAGCGCCCCCATCGTCTCTTCGAGCGGAGTGTCGGGGTCGTAGCGGTGGGAGTAGAAGACATCGACGTAGTCGAGCGCCATCCGGGCCAGCGACTGGTCGAGGCCGGCCAGCAGATGCTTCCGCGATCCGAACTCACCGTACGGGCCGGGCCACATGTCGTTGCCCGCCTTGGTCGAGATGAACAGCTCGTCGCGGTACGGGCGGAAGTCCTGCGTGTAGATCGTGCCGAAGTTCGCCTCGGCGCTGCCGTGCGGCGGGCCGTAGTTGTTGGCGAGATCGAAGTGGGCGACGCCCCGGTCGAAGGCGTGGCGCAGCACCGCGCGCTGGTTCTCCAGCGGAGCGGTGTCACCGAAGTTGTGCCACAGGCCGAGGGAGACCACCGGCAGCCGCACTCCGCTGCGGCCACTGCGCTCGTACCGCATATCGGCGTAGCGACTGTCCGCGGCGAGATAGGGCGGTTTCTTCAACGTACTCTCCTGCTTTCGTTGTCAAGGCCGGGCGCCGCCCGTCGATGCGGGCGCGCGGGTGAGTCAGCGGCCCGTCGTCGGTTTCCAGGCCGCTGCCGGGCCGTTCCCGGTGGTCGCCGTTGTCCGTGCATACGATCCCCGGCCCCCCGCCCTTCCATGTGCGTGACCCGCAGATACTAGTGAGGGCCCTGGTGTCGTACCAGCGGATAAAGCGCGCGAGTTGAGAGAAGCACGAGGGCCGGACGTCCGGCTCGGCGGTGGCCTCGGGCCGTATCGCGGGCCTTATCGAGGTGAGCCGTTCGGCGACGCCTTTCCTCTCCTCACACCCGCCGCGACCGGCTGACGTGCGGCACCTGGCGCTATCGTGGGCGCACTGTCGGGTGTGTGGCGTGGGAGAGTAGCTGAATTGGGCAGGAAACCGACATCCGACCACGCAGAACGCGCGACGGTACGGGATGTCGCCGCACGCGCGGGGGTGTCTCCCGCGACCGTCTCCCGGGTTCTCGGCGGCACGTATCCGGTGGCTTCCGCCACCCGGACCAGGGTGCTGCGCGCGATGCGCGAACTCGACTATGTCGTCAACGCCCAGGCGAGGGCGCTGTCGGGCGGCGCCACCAAGGCGGTCGCCTTCCTGGTCGACGATGTCACCGGCGCCTTCTACGCCCATATCGGGCGCGGTGTCGAGCAGCAGGCCAAGGCCGAGGGCCGGCTGTGCATGCTCTGCACGACGGACGCCGAGCCGGAGCAGGTTTTCCTGATCATCGAGCTCATGCGGGAGCAGAACGCCGACGCGGTCATCGTCGTCGGCGGGGCGTGGGAGAACGAGGAGTACGAGGGGCGGCTGGCCCACTACGCCCGCGCGTTGGACCGCTCGGGGTCGCGGCTGGTGCTGGTCGGCCGGCCGCCGCTGGCCGCCGCCGACGCCCCCGCCACCGTCGTGGAGTACGACAACGAGGGCGGGGCGTACGCGGCGACCAGCCATCTGCTGGCCTCCGGTCACCGCCGGATCGCCTATCTCGGCGCGATCCAGGGGCTGGTGACGAGCAGTCAGCGCATCACCGGCTTCACCCGTGCCCACCAGGCGTACGGGCTCGTACCGGATCCGGCGCTGATTCTGCCGGGAGAGTTCAGCCGGGAGTACGGTCGCCGGGCGGTACGTGAACTCCTCGACCGGGAAGCCGGGTTCACCGCGGTCATGGCGGCCACCGATGTCGTGGCGGCCGGCGCCCTGCACGAACTGCGCGCGGCGGGCCTGCGGGTCCCCGAGGACGTGGCGCTCGTGGGGTACGACGACATCCCGCTCGCCTCCGACCTCTTTCCCGCGCTGACCACGGTGCATGTGCCGCAGGATGAGCTGGGGCGCACCGCGGTCCGTCTCGCGCTCGACCGCGACCGGTACACCGGTGCCCAGCACGTCATGCTGGGCACCCATGTCGTCGTACGGGACTCCGCCCCGCCGCCCGGCCGGAGCCGGCCTTAGGCCCTGTTCAGCACGCTAGTCGACCTCCGAGTGCTGCGGGACGTCGCCGGGATTCGGCGGTTTCGCGCGGGTGAGGTACTGCGGGACCGGCGCGGTGTCGGTTCCGGTGTCGCGTACCAGCCCGTGGCGCAGCGGGCCGCCCGGACCCGGTGCCTGCTGGATGTCCTGTGTCACCGACTCCCAGGTGGCCGGCATGACGATGAGGTTGTAGTCGGCCTGGCTCTCGTTCTGGTGGAGCGTGACGGAGCCGTCGACGTGGAAGTACTCGTTCTGCCACATCTGCTGGGCCCCGGCGGGCAGGACGGCGAAGCCGGTGGCCGGGCTGCCCATCGCGGTGTGCGGGCCGTCCCCCTCCTGGCCCGGCTGCTCGTCGTCCATCCGTTTGCCGCCGCCCGAGGCGGCGTGGAAGAGCTTTCCCCGCAGGCCGGTCCAGGTGGGCATGGTGAGCGCGCCGGAGCGTTGGCCGGGCATGATCTGCCAGCGGACCAGGAAGTATCCGCTGCCGCTGAGCGTCACCGTGTCGCCGTTGTGCACCATCACCGCCTTGGCACCGGCCGAGCTGCGGAACCCGTTCTCGGGGCGGCGGGGCAACGGGCCCGGGGCCCGGAGCGGATCGGGTGCGGGGTCCGCGGTGTCCACGGTGGATCCGTACCCGGGCGGCGGTGCGGGCCGGGGCGAGGGTGACGGGGAGACGGTCGGTGAGGGGGCGGCGGTCCTGGACGGCGTGGGCGCGGGAGATTCCGAACGCGGCCCGGAGGTGGGGGTGGCGGTCGTCGTGGGCGCGGCCTGCGGGGGCTGCCGGTCCTGGTCCCGCACCACGTAGGCGCCCCCGGCGACCAGGGTCACTCCGGCGGTCGCCGCGACGGCCGGTTTGGTGATCAGGTCCAGCACGGTCCGTGCCAGCTGCGCCGGCCACCCGCCGGGGTCGGTGGCCAGCGCCACGGGTGACATGGCGGCGGCCCCTCCCCCACCGAGCAGCCCCGGCAGGGCGTGCAGGGCGAATCCGGCCGGCAGCGGCACGAGGGCGAGCCCGGCCAGCAGCCGTTCCGCCGGCACCAGACCGGGCCGGCTGCCGCCGCACGCGGAGCAGTCCCGCAGGTGCCGGGCGATCCGCTTGCGCCATACGGAGCCGGGCCGGCCGTCCCAGCCGAGGAGGAGGCCGGCCAGCCCTCGGCAGCGCGGGTCGGCGTCCAGCGCGCGGACGACCCCGCGCGCCGTTTCCAGCTGTGCCTTCATGCGCTGCACGCGGACGGCGGCGTGCTGCCTGGTCAGTCCCTGGGTCTCGGCCAGTTCGCGGCGGGTCAGCTCCCCCGCGACCTCCTGCCACCACAGTGCGAGCAGTTCCCGGTCGTCGGCGTCGAGCCAGCGGGTCGCCTGGGCGACCTCCTTGCGCTGTCCGTCCAGACCGAGCCGCAGGACGGTGAGGTCCACGAAGTCGGAGCCGGGGTCGGCCGGTTCGCGCTCCGCCGTGAGCGGCCCGGTGCCGCGCGCCGGCGCGGTCGCCCGGGCGCGGGCCCGGTCCCGTACCTGCCGCATGGCGATCGCGACCAGCCAGGACCGGAAGCTGCCGGGGTCACGGAGTCCCTCGATGCCGTGGACGGCACGGAGCATCGTCTCCTGTACGACGTCGTCGACGTCCGCGTGGCCGGCCAGCGCACGCCCCACGACGTTGTATATCAGGGGCAGGTGTTCCGATATGAGGTCGCCCAGCGCCTGTTGGTCCCCGGCCTGCGCCGCGGTGACTCTGCTTCGCCGTTGACGGTCGTCCACACCTGCTCCGTACCTCGCGCCCTCACTCGATCATGCCGGACAGGGGAGGGCCGGGCCCGTGTCCGGACAACAGAGATTCGGTCCGTTCAGCGGGAGTAGAGCAGTGTGCCGAAGCCGAGTTGGTCGAAGCCGCCGCTGGTGGAGCCGAAGTCGCCGCCGCCCCCTTCGGGGCGTACCGCCGCCGCGCTCGCCGTGATGTGGGGGACGGAAAGCCGACGGCGCTTGGCGTAGTGGTTGTGGAGCAGCTCCCACACCGGGCGGAGCTGGCCGCGGCCGGCCGGGGAGACCTCGGTCTGCTCCCGGCGGGCGCAGTTGGTGCCGGTGCCCCAGATGTAGGTGGTGAACGGCACACTGTGGCCGAGGTTGTACCTGGCGACGTATTCGGCGCCCTTCATGAACCGGTTGTCGTCGTACCCGTACAGGTCGACGCCCTGGTTCCAGGCCATCTCGCAGAAGGCGCCCATCAGGCCGATGCCCATCACGGTGTGGCCCTGGTCCCGTCCGCTCTCCTGCCACTGGCCGAGGCCGTCGGGGTGGAGGAAGGGGACGGCGTTCTTGATGGAGCCGTTTCCCTCGCCGTTCTTGAAGTAGTCGACGGCCTGGTCGAACTTGGCGGTGTCGTCACAGAGGATGCCGATGGCCAGGATCGAATTCATGGTGCACAGGTCCCAGTTCGCCCAGTAGTTGCTGACGCAGGCGTCGTTGTGTCCCTTGAGGAACTGGTCGTTCAGCGGGTAGAAGACGTCGAGCAGCATCCGCTGGAACCGCTTCAGGTCGAAGCCCGGGTAGTCGCGCATCAACTCGGCGGCGTTGGCGAACTGGTAGCCGTAGATGCCCGCGGCCAGGAAGCGGTCGGCGTTGCCGGTCAGTGTGGTGAGGGTGGCCGACCAGGCGTTGAGGATGTCCCGGGCGGTGTCGCCGTGCGCGGTGGTTCCGGCGGTCTTCCAGCGCAGCGCGTTCTGGTAGGCGGCGTGGATGTCGTTGTAGAGCTGCGGGTAGTTCTGGCCGGCGCCACCGCGGATGATCGTCCCGGTCGGCCGTGGCGTCCAGGTGCTCTGCGCGTGGTTGTTGGCCACGAGCCGGTCCCAGCCCGCGGTCCAGGGCTGGGAGCCCGCTTTGACCCTGACCTTGGCCCGGTTGAGTTCCCCGTGGGCGTGCAGCATGCCCGGGTGGGTGAAGGTCGCCGGCGCGGCGTCGGCCTTGTCTCCCGTCATGGCGGCGGTGACGCCGCCCGCGGCTCCGGCCACGGCCAGTCCGCCGGCTATCTGCAGCATGCTGCGGCGGCTCATCTTGTGCTTGTTGTCGCGGCCCATGAAATGCGCTCCTGTCGCGGTGGGGGGTGCGTTCCTCTGGGAGACGTGGCGGGGCGGGGCCGGATAACAAAAACTTCGGAACCTCGCGGAAAAAAATCTCTCGCGCCGTCAGCGCTCCCGGGCCGGAGGGACCGGTGTCACGTCGTCCGGCATCACGGTTTCTCCTGGACAGGGGTGGTAAAAGAGCGGGCCAGCGATGTTAGGCTCCCCTTACTTTACGAGGAACAGAGGGCTCCGTGCGGCGGGCACCCGCTCGCGGAAAGCACAGTGAGGGCAGTTCAGATGCACGGTGGCGCGCTCCATTCGAGAGCAGGCGGAGCGTGACAGCGGAGTCCCTGACGGACGAGGCGTCGGACCGCCCCACGCACACGCCCCGCCGCCCGGCCCGTAGCCGCCCCCAGCTCGCCGTGGGCCTGCTGATGACGGTGCTGGTGCTCGTCGCCGCGACCTGGGCGAGCCTGCTGTTCGGCTCGGAACACATCACCGTGGACGACGTACTGCGCGCGGTGTTCGACCCGGACCTGTCCGACAAGGCGCAGCTGGTCGTACGGGAGGAGCGCGTTCCGCGTACGGTCGCGGGCCTGCTGACGGGAGCCGCGCTGGGACTCGCCGGAGCGGTCATGCAGGGGGTCGCCCGTAATCCGCTGGCCGACCCGGGCATCCTCGGCGTCAACTCGGGTGCCTCGGTGGCCGTCGTGTTCGGGATCGGCGTACTCGGTTTCACGGCTCCGTCCCAGTACATCTGGTTCGGGTTCATCGGCGCGCTCGTCGCCGCCGTGCTGGTGTACAGCGTCGGTTCGCTGGGCCGGGAGGGCGCCACACCCGTCAAACTCGCTCTGGCCGGAGCGGCGACCACTGCCATCCTCACCTCACTGACCACCGCGATCCTGCTGACAGACCGTCAGGTCTTCGACCGGTTCCGCTTCTGGAAGGTCGGCTCGCTGTCCGGCCGGGATGCCGAAGTGCTGTGGCAGGCGGTGCCGTTCATCGCCGTGGGCGTGCTGTTCGCCCTCACACTGGGGCCGCAGCTCAACGCCCTGTCCCTGGGTGACGACATCGCGCGTGCGCTGGGTCAGCGTGTGGGCGTGGCCCGGCTGGTGTCGGCCGCCGCCGTGGTGCTGCTGTGCGGCGCGGCCACCACGATCGCCGGGCCCATCGGTTTCGTGGGCCTCGTCATCGCGCACGCGGGCCGGATGATCACCGGCCCGGACTACCGCTGGATCCTGCCGTACAGCGCGCTCCTGGCGCCCTCGCTGATCCTGTTGTCCGATGTCGTGGGCCGGTTCATCGGCCGGCCCGGCGAGGTGCAGGTCGGGATCGTGACCGCGGTGGTGGGCGCCGTGCCTTTCATTGTCCTGGTGCGTCGTCGCAACCTGGCCGAGCTGTGAGGGAGTTGGCAGGGTCGGTGGCCCAGGAAGCCGTGAGCAGTACCGAAAAGGGCATGTCTCCGGACGGCGGATCCCCGGAGGACCGGCTGGCCGGTGCGGTACGGGAGGTCGCCCGCGTCCGCCGGGCCGGCCGGGCCCGTTCCACCGCCGTCTCCTTCGCGCTGCTGGCCGCCGTACTGGCCGCCCTGTGCACGACCCTGGCCTTCGGCGACCTGGTCGTCCCGGCGGCCGATGTGGTGGCCACCCTGTTCGGCGGAGGCGACGCCGGTTCGCGGTTCGTCGTCCTCGAACTGCGGCTGCCCCGGGCGCTGATCGGGGCCTTCGTCGGAGCCGCGTTCGGCCTCTCGGGCATCGTGTTCCAGACGCTGCTGCGCAACCCGCTGGCCAGCCCCGATGTGATCGGTATCAGCTCGGGTGCCAGCGCCGCGGCGGTCCTGGCCAGTGTGGCCTTCGGTGCCGGCGGCTACGCGCTCTCCGCGAGCGCGCTGCTCGGTGCCGTACTGGCCGCCGCGGCGATCTACTCGCTCGCGTGGCGCGGCGGTGTGACCGGATACCGGCTCGTCCTGATCGGCATCGGCATCGGCGCGGCACTGTCCAGCATGATTTCGCACCTGATGACCAGCTCCGACGTGGCCGTGGCACAGGACGCGCTGGCGTGGCTGACGGGAAGCCTCAACGGCCGTTCCTGGAACCAGCTGTGGCCCCTCGTGGGAGCCATGGCGGTGCTCGTACCGCTGACGTTTCTCGCGGCACGTTCACTGCGCACGCTGCAACTGGGCGACGAGACCGCGGTGGGGCTCGGCAGCCGGGTGGAGCGCGGGCGCCTCGCCCTGCTCGCCTGCGCGGTGACGCTCACCGGGGTGGCGACTGCCGCGGCCGGTCCGGTGGCCTTCGTGGCGTTCGTGTCCGCGCCGATCGCGCGGCGCCTCGTCCCGCGCCAGGGCGCCGCGCTGCTGCCCGCCGCGCTGACCGGGTCGTTGATCGTGCTCGTCGCGGACTTCGCCGCACAGCATCTGCTGGGGGCCACCCAGTTCCCGGTGGGTGTGGTGACGAGTGTGATCGGTGCGCCGTATCTGCTGTGGCTTCTGGCTCGCGCGAACCGGGTGGGCAGGGGCGGATGAATGATGGAACGGAAGGATCTGCACATGAGTGCGGAGCACACTCTCCAGGCGCGGGACGTCCGGCTCGGCTACGACGGGCGTGAGGTCGTCAGCGGGCTGAGTGTCGACATACCGCCGGGCGCGATCACCATGATCGTCGGCCCGAACGCATGCGGGAAATCCACCCTGTTGCGTTCGATGGCCCGGCTGCTGGCGCCGTCCTCAGGGAGCGTGCTCCTCGACGGCAGGAACATCCAGGAGATGCCGACCAAGGAGGTCGCCACGGTCCTCGGCATCCTGCCGCAGAGCCCGGTGGCGCCCGACGGCATCACGGTGAGCGACCTGGTGGGCCGGGGCCGGTATCCGCACCAGGGCTGGTTCCGCCGCTGGACGGCCGAGGACGACACGGCCGTGGCGCGGGCCCTGCTGGCCACCGATGTGCTGGAACTCGCGGCGCGGCCGGTCGACGAACTGTCGGGCGGCCAGCGGCAGCGGGTGTGGATCGCCATGGCGCTCTCCCAGCGTACGGACATCCTTCTGCTGGACGAGCCGACCACGTATCTCGACATCAGCCACCAGCTCGACGTACTGGACCTGCTGACCGACCTCAACCGTGAGTACGGCTCCACCACCGTGGTGGTCCTGCACGACCTCAACCTGGCCTGCCGCTACGCCGATCACCTGATCGCCATGAAGGACGGGCGGATCGTGGCGAAGGGGGCTCCCACGGAGATCGTGACGGCGGAGCTGGTCTCCGACGTGTTCGGGATGCGGTGCTCGGTCACGGAGGATCCCGCTTCGGGGACTCCGATGATCGTGCCCATCGGACGGCACCACATCATCGGTGAGGCGCCGGAAAAGCAGAACCCCGCAGCCTTGAAGTAACACAGGTTAGGCTAACCTAAATACATGCGAATGCGAAGAATGTCTCCGGCTCCCTCTGTTCACTCCGCCACCCCGACCCGTCGTTCCCGTCCGGCTCCTGTGGCGTTGTGGGCCGTTCTCACGGCCCTGGTCGTGGGGTTGACCGCCTGCGGTACGTCATCGTCCGAGGACACGTCGTCGGACGGCGCGTCCGGCGCCGCGTCGGGCGCGTTCCCGGCCACGGTCGCGACCAAGTTCGGCGATGTCACCGTCAAGCAACAGCCCAAGCGTGTCGTCGCGTTGGGCTGGGGCGACGCGGAAGCCGTGCTGGCGCTCGGAGTGCAGCCCGTCGGAGCGAGCGACTGGCTGGCGTTCGGCGGCGACGGGGTGGGTCCGTGGGCCAAGGGCCTCTACAAGAAGAGCCCGCGGATGATCGGCACGCTGGAGCCCGAGTTCGAGAAGATCGCGGCCCTCGAACCCGATCTCATCCTGGACACCAAGTCCAGTGGTGCGCAGGAACGTTACGACACACTGAGCAAGATCGCCCCCACCATAGGTGTCCCCAAGGGCGGTGACCAGTACAAGATCTCGTGGGAGAAGCAGACCGAGATGGTCTCGACCGCCCTGGGCGTCGCCGACAAGGGCAAGCAGCTCATCGCGGCGACCGAGAAGAAGTTCGCGGCCGCCGTCGCCGCCCACCCCGAGTTCAAGGGCAGGACGATCGCGCTCGGCTCCCGGACCGGCAGCGCGTTCGGCGCCTATGTGCGCGGCACGGGCCGCGTCGACTTCGTCGAACGCCTCGGTTTCAAGAACAGCCCCGATATCGACGCCAAGGCCGGCGACTCGTTCTCCATCACGGTCTCCCGCGAGAACCTCGACCTGCTCGACGCCGATCTGACGGTGATGGCCCCCATCGGGGTCGACGCCAAGACGATCAGCGACGACCCTCTGTACAAGGCGATCCCGTCTGTCAAGGCCGGCCATTCCGTGGTGTTCGACGACGAAAACCTCAGTTCGGCCTTCGCGACGGACTCGGTGCTCTCGGTGGTGTACGCGCTGGAGAAGGTCGTCCCGCTGTTCGCGGAGCCGCTCAAGTAGAGCCGTGTGCTTCACGTATCGCCGTGTGCTCACGCAGTGCCATGTTCGCGCAGCCACCGCGGCAGAGCCGTACGGCGTATTCCAGGCTCGGGCACGCACGCGCTTTCTCTCGGGCACGCACGCGCTTTCTGAGGATTCGATGAACTCCCGCGTGCCCGATCGCTTTGCGGGCACGGGCTGTAAATGGACAGCACTCGGACTACGGAAGCGACGGCGGGGACGGCGGCGCCCGGAGCGACGGAAGAGGACAGCGCGAGCGGCCCGGACAGACCGGGCGGCAGCACCGTACAACTGCCTCAACGGGCCGGGCGCGAAGGCGTCCGGCCCGGTCTCGCGTGGGATCTGATCCCGGTGCGCGTGGGTGGGCGGCTCTACCGGGGAGGGCGGTCCGACCGGGACGGGCGCGGTTTCCCCTCCGCGCTGCGCGGCCGACGGGTGCGGGGCGTGGACGGGCTGCGGGCGGTGGCCGTGGCGCTGGTCATGGTCTACCACCTGGAGCCGGACCTGCTGCCGGGTGGCTCCCTCGGTGTCGATGTCTTCTTCACCATCAGCGGCTTCGTCATCACCCGGCTGCTGCTGGCGGAGTTCGCCCGTACCGGCGATGTCGCCCTGCGCGGTTTCTACTGGCGACGCTGGCTCCGGCTGGTCCCGGCCCTGCTGGCCGTCTGCGCGGTGTGCGCCGTTCTGGCCCTCACCACCCGGCTGCCCGGCTTCGACAACGCCTGGGCGGCCGTCGTCCTGTCCGCGACGTTCCTGATGAACATCGTCCGGGCGGCGCAGCCCGGTATCTACTCCAGCGACACCTCTCTCCTCTCCCACACCTGGTCACTGAGCGTGGAGGAGCAGTTCTACCTGCTCTGGCCGCCGATTCTGCTGCTGCTCCTGCGCCGGGTCGGGGCGCGTACGGTGCTGCTCTGCACGGCGGCGCTGTGCCTGCTGCCCCTGGTGTGGCGCTTCGTCCTGTGGAGCCCGAGCGCGGCACACCGTATCTACAACGGCATGGACACCCGCGCCGACCAACTGCTGGTCGGTGCGCTGCTGGCCGTGGTGGTCGCCCGGCTGCACAGCGAGGACCGGCGGCTCGCCGCGCTGGCGCGGTGGTCGGGCCGGCTGGCCTGGCCCGCGCTCGCGGTGCTGGCCCTGATCGTCTGGCAGGTTCCGCTGACCGGGGCCGGCGCCTGGTCCATGCCCTGGTACACCGTCGGCTTCCTGGTGGCCGCCGTCCTGTCGGCCACGGTGCTGGCCGCGCTGGAACTGCGCCCGCGCGCCCGGCTGTCCCGGATGCTGTCCCTGGCGCCGCTGGTCTGGATCGGACAGAACCTCAGCTACGGCCTGTACCTGTGGCATTACCCGATCGGCCGGCTCATCTCCGACCTGGGAGTGGACGCCGCCTGGCACGGGCCCGCCACTGTCGCCGCCAGTTTCGCCGCGGCCCTCGCCTCCCACTACCTCGTCGAGCGGCCGCTGACCCGGCGCCGGAAGCCGGACGGCCCGGGCGGTGTCACGCCGTCTCGTGGCGTGACCGTCGCCTCCAGCGGCGCGGCTCCTGATCGGGCAGCCAGCCGAAAGCCAGAGAACTGCCGATGAGGCCGAGCAGCAGACCGATGAAGAACCCGCCGAGGTTGGAGGTGACCCAGGTGCCCAGCGAGACCAGTACGCCGATGACCGAGTAGAACAGCCGCTGGGCGGGGTTCAGCAGGACGAGGAGTCCGCACACGGCCATCACCAGCGGGAGCAGATAGGCGGCGATGCCGCCCGCGCCCGCCTGGAGGACGACCGAGATGGAGGCCTGCTCGGTGAGCAGGATCTCACCGCCGCCGAGCAGCAGGAGAAGTCCGCCCCAGAAAGGGCGGCGCCTGCGCCAGGCCCTGAAGGAGCGCACGGGACGGCGGCCCCCGGCCGGGACGGCTGTCCCGGCCGGGGGCTCCGTTTCGCGAGGATCCACGCTCAGCAGCCCTGGGAACTGAAGCCGAGGTGGAGGTTGGGCAGCCGGAACTTGGCGGCCGTGGTCGCCCAGTTGGTCTGCCGCAGCTTGGTGATGGTGACCGTGTCGGCCTGCTGGCCGAAGACGCCCAGGGGTCCCTTGACGCCCGCCTTGTCGAAGGTGCTGGCGTCCCCGCCGATCTCGATGTTGTCGAAGTCCGCGGTGTTGCCCGTGAGGACGGTCGAGTCGGTCGTCAGATCGGTCGCGGTCACGGGCGTTCCCTTGTCGCCCGCGGTGATGTGCAGGAAGGTGCCACCGAGTTCGACGCTCTGGCACAGTTTCGTCAGTTTGGCGGTCTTGATGGCGGAGACCACCACCAGGACCTGCCCTCCGGTGTCGCCGGCGTTGGGACTTCCCTCCGCCATGTTGTCCATGCCGCCGAACTGCTCGAAGCCCCTGCCCTCCATACGGTCCGCGGTGACGGTGAACGGCATGCCGGAGATGGCGAACTGGGCGGCGATCGCGCCCTGGGCGGTGAGGATCACGAGAGTGGCGGCCGCGGCGAGCGCGGGTGCGCCCATGAGCGCGGCGCGGCGGAACCGCACTCTCCCCCGCCGTAAAGTTCTCTCCGGCGTTTCACCGCCGGTGACTTCGGACGTGGCCATGAGCTGCTCCTGAAGATGTGGTGACCGGAACGAGCTTGAGCGGCGAAGTCCTGGCGCGGACAGCTCCCGGCGCCGGCAGGGTCCCTCGGGGTGTGTCACCGGCGCGGCCGTGGGAGTCGACCCGAAAGTTACTCCCAGGTATCGACGGGGTCAACTACCTTGTGAAAATTGGGTGTTGACCATGTGTGCACCTGTGGCAGGCACCTCTGACGTCTGGGTACCGCGGGTAACTTCCCTCGGTCTCTTTCCTCCCGGACCCTTGACTCCATCCATCGGACAGGTCTACAACCCTCTTGGGTTTCCTTCTGTGCCGCACTCGTCCGTGGCGTGGAACAGGTCCGTGGCGCCGGGCCTGTTCCACTTCCGCTCCTCCCCCGTGCTCCAGGCCCCGGACACCCTCCAGCCCCGGACGCCCTCCAGGTGGACGCGCCGTCTCAACCACCCAGGGCAGACCTTCTCCCCCCACCGTCAGCACGTCGCAGGCGCGGAACGGCCTCATCGCCCTCCTCGCCTCCGCCGTCCTGCGCCATCGACGACGCGCGCGGCGCGGCCGCGGCGGGTGTGTGACCCACGGCAGAGCCGCAGTGGGTCGCGCGGTGCCGGACTCCGTGTCCGGCCCGGCCGTACCCGGCCCCCCGCCACCACGCGTACGTCAACACCTCCACTCGCGAAAGGGACTTCGTATGGGTGCTCGACGCACTGTCCTCGCCACCGCCGGCTTCACCGCGGCGGCCGCTCTCCTCGCCGCCGGGCAGGCATTCGCCACCGGGACGGCGCCCGCCGCCGGGAACGTCCTCACCTACGGCGGCGCCGCCGGTTCGGCCGTCGCCGTCGGGGACGTGCTGACCTCGTCACTGAGCGCCGGTACGACCGTCGCGATCCGCACCTCCGTCGGCGGAACCACCGGCATCACCTGCACCGCTTCCGGGTTCACCGCCACCGTGACGGCCAATCCGGCCGCTCCGGGCACCGCCACCGAGTCGCTCACGGCGCAGACCTTCGGTGGCTGCACGTCGAACATCCTGGGCACCACCGGAGTCCAGAGCATCACGGTCGAGAAACTGCCGGCCGTCACGTCGGTCACCTCCGGCGGGCCGATCACGGTGGGGGTCGGCGGCGGGTTGCAGACGACCGTCAAGCTCAACACCCTGCTCGGCCTGACGACCTGCACCTACACCTCGACAGGTCTCAACGGCACCACGTCGAACACGGACAACTCCATCACGTTCGCCAACCAGCTGTTCAGCAAGTCGGGAGGGCCCATCACCTGCCCGTCGTCCAGCTACTTCTCCGCCAAGTACGGGCCGGTGAAGGACACGAGCCAGTCCGGAAGCCCGAGCGTGTTCGTCAACTGACGTCACGTCAACTGACCGTGCGGACACACTGATACGTCCCCCGGCGGATCCGGATGTTCCGGTCCGCCGGGGGACGTGTCCTTCGCCGGTGCCTCTCCCGGCAGCGCGACCGGTGCCCCTCCCGGCAGTGTTCGCCGGGAGGGGCACCGGTCGCAGCCGCGCGCTCCTCCTACCGGTGTCCGAACCAGCCCGCCGCGGGCAACAGCCTGTCGTCGTACCCGAAGAGCGCCTGGTTCTCCCAGGCGTTTCCGGACGCGGGGTCCTGCGGATCCCAGCCGCTCCCCCGGACCGCGGTCCACGCCGGTTCCCAGTAGACGATCCCCAGGCCCCGGCCGCCCGGGACCGCCTCCACGACATTCATCACGTCCCGGAGATTGGCCGCCTGACCGGCCGGTGTCGCCGGGTAGCCGGCCGGCAGCTGGCCGGCCGAGGACACGTTGTTCGCCAGGAAGTCGTCATTGGCGAGGGTGTGCGCGTACGCGGTCTCCGCCACGAGCACCGGCTTCCCGTAGCGCGCCGACACATCGTCCAGATTGGTCTGGAGATCCGAGAGCGGCCCGTGCCAGTAGCCGTAGTACGACAGGGCGATGACGTCGAACGGCACACCGCGCGCCACCGCCTGGTCGAACCACCAGCGGGTGCCCGCGTTGTCGCCGCCCTTGGCCAGATGCAGAGCGACCTTGGTGGAGGACGCGACGGCCTTCGCCGCCTGGGCGCCCGAGGTGAGCAGACCGGCGAGCTGGGTCCAGTTGTCGGTGGAACCCTCCGGCCACAGCATGCCGGCATTGGTCTCGTTGCCGATCTGGACCATGTCGGCGGTGGTGCCCTGCGCCTTGAGGGCGTTCAGGACGTCGAAGGTGTGGTTGTAGACGTCGGTCCGCAGCTGGCTGTACGAGTGCGAGGCCCAGGCGGCCGGCTTGTTCTGCTGACCGGGGTCGGCCCAGCGGTCCGAGTAGTGGAAGTCGACCAGGAGCTTCATGCCCTGGGCCTTGATCCGCGTGGCCATCGCGAGGACATTCTTCTTGTCGTTGTAGCCGTCGGCCGGGTTCACCCAGACCTTGAGCCGCGCGTAGTTCATTCCGGCGCCGCGCAGTACGCCCAGGGCGTTCCCGCTCGTACCGTCGGCGGTGCGGTAGGTGGCTCCGAAGGCCTCGTTCTTCGCGAGTGTCGAGACGTCACCGCCCTTGACGGACAGACCCGTCGCCCCCGGTGTGAGGGTGAGATCGTCGAAGTTGGCCCATTCCCCGGCGTGGGCGTCGGAGTTGAGGCTGATGGTGCAGGCCCCGCCACGGACGTTCACCGAGGTCACGAGGCGGATCCACTGACCGTTGGCCGTCGGCGGAAGATCGGTGCGCTGTTCGGTGCTGCCACAGCCGCGCAGGGCGATGTAGGTGGCGTTCTGGCCGCCGCTGGAGCGTACCCGGGCGCTGAGGGTGTAGTTCCCGTCGGTCAGTCCGGTCAGGTACTGGTACGTCTCGACCTTGTAGGCCGACGCCGACCAGTGGGTGAGGCGGTGGCTGCCGCTGTAACCTCCGGCCTCCGTGAAGGAGGCGGTGTTCTGGCCGCCCGCCGAGTAGGTGCTCCAGCCGGACGGGGTGCTCGTACCGGTTCCGTCGGTCTCGAATCCGGCGTTGGTGAGGGTGGCGGCGGCCTTGGCCCGTGGCGTCGCCGCGGGCTGCGCCTGCGCGTGGGCGGGCAGGGCTGTCAGGAGCAGCGCGCCGAGCGCGGATATGGCCATGGCTCTGAGCGGTCTGCGCCATGGGCGGTGTGCGGAGTGCATCGTCGATGTCCCTTCGACCGTACGCGGGGAAGAACGGTGGTGCTCCCGGGCCGCGCCGCGAAATGACAGGCGCGGCCCGGGAGGTCAGGGGTGGGACGGGTAGGACGGGTGGGACGGCGGGTTCAGCTGTCGAGCCTCACGACACGTACCGCTCCGCCCGGCAGGGCGAGCCGGCCCGCGGCCCGTTCGCCGGTGAGGAGTTCGGTCCCGTGGCCGGGCAGGGGCACCTTGGTGTCCGTCCCGGTGTGGTTGACGACGAAGACGTACTCGCCGCTCTCGCCGGAGCGCCGCACCACCTCGACGTCGCGCGGCAGATCGGTGCGCGGCGTCAGGCCGGCGTCCTCGGTGGCGGCGCCGAGGACCGTGTCGAGGGCGGCGGGCGTCAGGCGGGTCGAGATGTACCAGGCGGTCCCCCGGCCCAGCCGGTGCCGGGTGATGGCCGGTTGACCGGCGGCGAGTCCGTCCGCGTAGGTCCAGACCGTCTCGGCGCCGCGCGGGACCACGAACTCGCTCCACACGTCTCCGGTCAGCTCGGAGCCGTCGGCCGCGGTGATCCGGACCCGTTCGCCTTCGCCGAGGGGCGAGAACTCCTCGACGGTCAGGCCGAGTACGTCCCGCAGGACGCCGGGGTAGGCGCCGGGGTGGACGGCGTCGTGCTCGTCGACGATGCCGGAGAAGTACGAGACGACCAGGGTGCCGCCGTTCTCGACGTACGTCCGCAGATTGCGGCCGGTGGCCTCGCTCGCGAGGTAGAGGGCGGGCACCACGACGAGCGGGTAGGCCGACAGATCGGCTTCCGGGTGGGCGAAGTCGAGGGTGAGATGCCGGTCGTAGAGCGCCTCGTAGAAGCTGTCGGCCCGCTCGCGGGCGTCGTGGTCCTCGCTCGGCCGCCATTCCAGCCGCTGGGCCCACCAGGACTGCCAGTCCCAGAGCATGGCGGCGTCGGCGACCGTTCTCGTACCCCGTACCGGCGCCAGACTGTCCAAGTCGGCGCCGAGCCGGACGACTTCGCGCCAGACGCGGCTGTCGGTGCCGGCGTGCGGGAGCATCGACGAGTGGAACTTCTCGGCGCCGCGCCGGGACTGGCGCCACTGGAAGAACATCGCGCCGTCGGAGCCGCGGGCCACATGGGCGAGGCTGTTCCTGGCCATCTGGCCCGGCGCCTTGGCGGGGTTGCGGGGCTGCCAGCTGACTCCGCTGGTGGAGTGTTCGAGCAGCAGCCAGGGGGCGCCGCCCGCCACGGAGCGGGTGAGGTCGGCGGTCATGGCGAGGTTCACATGGGTCCGCCGGCCGTCGGTGATGAGGTAGTGGTCGTTGGTGACCAGGTCCACCTCCCGTCCCCAGGCCCAGTAGTCGACGGAGTCGCACTGGCTGAGGGCGGTCATGAAGTTGGTGGTGACCGGGATCCCCGGGGAGAGCCGGTGCAGGATGTCGCGTTCCCGTACGAAGTTCTCCCGCATGGTGGCGTCGGCGAAGCGCGCGTAGTCGAGGAGGTGCGCGGGATTGCACACGGTGGGGGTGGCGCGGGGCGGCTCGATCTCCTCGACGGATCCGTAGTGCTGGCCCCAGAAGGCCGTGCCCCATGCCTCGTTGACCCCCTCCACGTTCCCGTAGGTGGCGGTCAGCCAGCGGCGGAAGTGGGCGGCGCAGTTCTCGCAGTAGCAGGCGCTGACGGGGACGCCGTACTCGTTGTGGACGTGCCAGAGCGCCAGCGCCGGGTGGCTGCCGTAGCGGCGGACGAGCTGCTCGGTGACGGCCGCGGCGGCCGTGCGGTACGCCGTCGAGCTGTGGCAGATCGCGCCGCGCGACCCGAACGCGTACCGCATGCCCTCCCGGCTCACGGGGAGCGCCTCCGGGTGGGCGCGGTAGAACCAGGCGGGCGGGGCGACAGTGGGGGTGCCGAGGTCGATCCGGATGCCGTTCTCGTGCAGCAGGGCGACGATCCGGTCCAGCCGGCCGAAGTCGTAGCGGCCCGGCTCGGGTTCGATCAGGGCCCAGGAGAAGATCCCGATGCTCACCAGGGTGACGCCGGCCTCGCGCATGAGACGGACGTCCTCCGCCCAGACGTCCTCCGGCCATTGTTCGGGGTTGTAGTCCCCGCCGTACGCGAGTCCTTCGAGGCCCTCGGGTGCGGTATCCGGCATGGATGCCTCCTGTACGGCATGCAGAAGATTGATACACGGTCTGGGAACGTGCACACACTGAGGCGGCGACGCAGAGCCAACATAAGCGCACAGGAACAACCATTGACAAGTGTCCGGAAAGTTTCTCTACTGTGAACGCTCACAGAGCATGGCCGGTCGGCCGCACTCATCGCGGAGACCTTCGTCAGGGGAGTAACACCATGCAATTCACGACGCGACGACGCCTCGTGGCCACGTCCCTCACCCTCGCGCTCGGCGTCACCACCCTCGCCGCCTGCGGCTCGGGCGACGACGGCGACCCGGAGTCCAGTGGTCCCGCCGCGCTCACCTACTGGGCCTGGGCACCCGGCATGGACAAGGTCGCCGGCATCTGGAACGCGACGGAGGGCAAGAAGACCGGCATCACGGTGACGGTCAAGAAGCAGGCCTCCGGGGACGACCTCGTCACCAAGATCATCACCGCGGCCAAGGCGAAGAAGGCCCCGGACCTGGTGCAGGCCGAGTACCAGGCGCTGCCGACCCTCGTCAGCAACAACGTCCTGGCGGACGTCTCCTCCGAAGTCTCCGGTGTCGAGGGCAAGTTCGCTCCCGGTGTCTGGCAGCAGACCACCCTCGGCACCGACGCCGTCTACGCGGTGCCGCAGGACTCCGGGCCGATGATGTTCTACTACCGCGCGGATCTCTTCAAGAAGTACGGGCTGACGGTCCCGGAGACCTGGGACGAGTTCGCGAAGACCGCGCGCGCCCTGAAGAAGAAGGACCCGTCCAAGGCGCTGACCACGTTCTCCAGCAACGACGCGGGCCTCTTCGCCGGCCTCGCGCAGCAGGCGGGCGCCCGGTGGTGGACCACCAAGGGCGAGACCTGGAACGTCGCGATCGACGACGCCGCCACCAAGAAGGTCGCTGGCTTCTGGGGTGATCTGGTCGCGGAAGGCGCCGTCGACAACCAGCCGATGTACACCCCGGCCTGGAACAAGGCGCTGAACACGGGCAAGCAGATCGCCTGGGTGAGCGCGGTGTGGGCACCGGGCACCCTGACGACGGCGGCGCCCGACACCACGGGCAAGTGGGCCATGGCGCCGCTGCCGCAGTGGAGCAAGGGGCAGCAGGCCACCGGCAGTTGGGGCGGCTCGTCCACCGGCGTCACCACCGACTCGAAGCACAAGAAGGCCGCCGCACGGTTCGCGAGCTGGCTGAACACGGACAGCGAGGCACTGGCCGCGCTGGTGAAGGAGGGCGGCATCTACCCGGCCGCCACCGCCGCCCAGACCGGCGGCGCGCTCAGCGCGGCCCCCGGCTTCTTCCCGAACCAGCCGGACTTCTACGCGAAGGCCGCCGAGATCGCGAAGACCACCGCGCCCTCCGCGTGGGGCCCGAATGTGAACGTCGCGTACACCACCTTCCGGGACTCCTTCGCGCAGGCCGCCAAGAACAAGTCGGACTTCCCCGGGGCCCTCGCCACCATGCAGCGGGCCACCGTCGCCGACCTCCAGAAGCAGGGCTTCGAGGTCAAGGGGTGAAGGCCGCCGACACCCGCCCGGTGCGCGGCCCGGGCCGCGCACCGGGCACCACCAGAACCTCTCAGGCCCCACCGGCTCCCGTCGGCCGGGAACGCGCGGGCCGGGGACGCGCCGGCCGGCGCGTACGCGGCGCCCCGTACGCGTTCCTCCTCCCCGCCGTCGTCCTGTTCGCGCTCTTCTTCGCCCTGCCCATCGGCTACGCCCTCTATCTGAGCCTGCGCAAGGTCGAGGTCAAGGGGCTGGGGCTCGGTCGGGGCGCACGCGAGGAGGTGTGGGCCGGGCTGTCCAACTACACCGGCGCGCTGTCCGACTCCGAACTCCTCGGCAGCGCCCTGCGGGTGCTGGGCTACGGGGCGATCGTGGTGCCCTCGATGCTCGGACTCGCCCTGGTCCTGGCGCTGATGCTGGACGCCGAGCGCACCCGGCTCGGTGGCTTCTCCCGGCTCGCGATCTTCCTGCCGTACGCCGTCCCCGGGGTGATCGCCGCGCTGATGTGGGGCTTCCTCTACCTGCCGGACGTCAGCCCGTTCCACTACCTGCTTCAGAGGGCGGGCCTGCCGCAGCCGGATCTGCTGGACGGCGGGCCGCTCTATGTGGCCCTGGCCAATATCGCCCTGTGGGGCGGCACCGGCTTCAACATGATCGTCATCTACACCTCGCTGCGCTCCATACCCGCCGAGATCTACGAGGCGGCCAGGCTCGACGGCTGCTCGCAGTTCCAGACGGCCCTGCGGATCAAGATCCCGATCGTCGCCCCGTCCCTGGTGCTGACCTTCTTCTTCTCGATCATCGCGACACTCCAGGTGTTCAGCGAACCCACCACCCTCAGACCGCTGACCAACTCGCTGCCCAGCACCTGGTCCCCGCTGATGAAGGTGTACCAGGACGCTTTCGTCAAGGGCGACATCTACTCGGCGGCCGCCACCTCGGTCGTCATCGCCGCCATCACCCTTGTGCTGTCCTTCGGCTTCCTCAAGACCGTGGGCTCCCGTTCGAACCGGGGAGAGACCCCATGACCGCTCTCACCACCCGCCGTACCGCACCCGCCGCCGGCACCACTCCGGGCACCGCGCAGGGACCGCCGCGCCCCGGCCGCGTACCGGATCAGCGCCGTATCGCCTGGGTGCCGACCGTCGCACTGCTGCTCGGCGCCCTGTACTGCCTGCTGCCGGTGGCCTGGATCGTGATGGCCTCCACCAAGTCCGGGCGGGAGCTGTTCTCGACCTTCACCTTCCTGCCCGGCACCGGCTTCGCCGGCAACGTCGCCGATCTGTCCGCGTACCGCGACGGTGTGTACTGGCGGTGGATGCTCAACTCCCTCTTCTACGCGGGCCTCGGCGCCCTGCTGTCGACCGGGGTGTCCGCGCTCAGCGGGTACGCGCTCGCGATCTACCGCTTCCGCGGCCGGGAGAGCATCTTCAACATACTGCTCGCCGGTGTGCTGATGCCGCCGGTGATCCTCGCCGTACCGCAGTATCTGCTGATGGCGAAGGCCGACATGGCCGACAGCTATCTGTCCGTACTGCTGCCGCTGATCCTCTCTCCGTACGGCGTCTACCTCGCCCGGATCTACGCGGCCGCGTCCGTACCGCCCGACGTGGTGGAGGCGGGCCGGATGGACGGGGGCGGCGAGTGGCGGATCTTCCGGTCGGTGGCACTGCCGATGATGCTGCCGGGACTGGTGACGGTGTTCCTCTTCCAGTTCGTGGCCATCTGGAACAACTTCCTGCTGCCGTACATCATGCTCGGCGACGACCGGAAGTTCCCCGTCACACTCGGCCTGTACACCCTGCTCCAACAGGGCTCCAACACACCTGCCCTCTACACTCTGGTGATCACCGGCGCGCTGCTCGCGGTGCTGCCCCTGATCGCGCTGTTCCTGGTCATCCAGCGGTTCTGGAGCCTGGATCTGCTGTCCGGGGCCGTAAAGTCCTGACGCGACAGGCACGATCACGAGGGAACAGCACGTATGAGCCGTACGGGCAGCAACGGCCGGCGCAAGCCGCCCACGATCCACGACGTGGCACGAGAGGCGGGTGTCTCCCGGGGCACCGTCTCGCGCGTACTCAACGGCGGCCACTATGTGAGTCCGTCCGCGGAGGAAGCGGTCAACACCGCCATCCGCAAGACCGGTTATGTCGTCAACCGGCACGCGCGCAGCCTGATCACGGGCCGCTCGGACTCGGTCGCGTTCCTGCTCACCGAACCGCAGGAGCGGTTCTTCGAGGATCCCAACTTCAATGTGCTGCTGCGCGGATGCACCCAGGCGCTGGCCCGCCACGACATCCCGCTGCTGCTGATGATCGCGGGTACGAAGGACGAACGGCGCCGGATCACGCGGTACATCACCTCCGGTCATGTGGACGGTGTCCTGCTGGTGTCCAGCCACTGGGGCGACCCGGTCGCCGAGCAACTGCGCGCGGCGCGCGTTCCGTTGGTGGCCTGCGGCAAACCGCTCGGGCAGAGTTCGAAGGTCAGTTACGTGGCCGCCGACGACCGGGACGGCGCGCGGGAGATGGTGCGCCATCTCGTCCGGGCGGGACGCCGGCGCATCGCCACGGTGACCGGGCCGCTGGACACCCCGGGCGGCACCGAGCGGCTGGCCGGTTACCGGGAGATCCTCGCCGAGGCCGGCATCGAACCCGATGAGCGGCTCGTCGTCTCCGGGGACTACAGCCGGGCCAGCGGCGAGTCGGGGACGGCGGAACTGCTGAGGCGCGCCCCCGACCTGGACGCGGTGTTCGTCGCGTCCGACCTCATGGCGCAGGGTGTTCTCACCGCGCTCCACCACAGCGGACGCCGGGTGCCCGACGATGTCGCGGTGGGCGGCTTCGACGACTCGCCCGCCGCCCTGGACACCAGGCCGCCGCTCACCACGATCCGCCAGCCGTGGGACCGCATCAGCGCGGAGATGGTACGGGTGCTGCTCGCCCAGATCGGCGGGGAGGACGCGTCCACGGTCATCCTCCCCACCGAGCTGGTCCGCCGCGAATCGGCCTGACGCGGCGGGGAAGCGGTGGGTGCGGGGCGCGGGCCTGGGTTCATGGGGCTTGCGTCACGGCCACCGCCGCCTTGAGGTCGGCCCAGAAGTCGGGGCGGAGTGTGACGCGGTAACCCAGCCGGTACACCGTCGTTCTGGTACGTCCGCGCACCCTTAACCGCACCTCGGTCGGACCCGGGTGGGCCTGGAGGATCCTCTTGAGCTGCTCGACCGCGTGCGGAGTCACCTGCGCCTCGTGCATGTCGAGACGGACAGGTGCGTCGACCCCCACCCCACTCAGGTCGGGGACCTTGATTTCCATGGCGACCAGGCGGGGGATGTCCTCGCGCTTGTCGAGGCGGCCCTTGACGAAGACCACGGTGTCCTCGACCAGCTGGGTCGAGACCAGCTGGTAGGTGGCGGGGAAGAACATGCACTCGATCGAACCGGCCAGGTCCTCGACCGTCGCGATCGCCCAGGCGTTGCCCTGCTTGGTCATCTTGCGCTGGAGGCCGGAGATGATGCCGCCGATGGTCACGACCGCGCCGTCTCCGTGCTCGCCCCCGGTGAGCTGCGAGATCGCGGCGTCCGACTTGTCGGAGAGGACGTGCTCGATACCGAAGAGGGGATGGTCGGACACGTACAGGCCCAGCATCTCGCGCTCCTGCGCGAGCAGATACGACTTGTCCCACTCGACGTCGGAGAACTCGACGTCGAAGCCGAACCCGGGCCCACCGCTGTCCTCGTCTCCGCGCCCCGCACCGCTCTTCCCACTCTCGTCCGCACTCGCACCGCCGCCGCCGAAGAGGTCGAACTGTCCCTCGGCCTCCTTGCGCTTGACCTGCACCACGTTGTCGATCATCGGCTCGTGGTGGGCGACCAGCCCCTTGCGGGTGTGGCCCATCTCGTCGAAGGCACCGGCCTTGATCAGCGACTCGACCGTCCGCTTGTTGCAGACGACCGCCTCGACCTTGTCGAGGAAGTCCGGGAACGTGGCGTACTTCCCCTTCGCCTTACGGCACCGGATGATCGAATCCACCACGTTCTGCCCGACGTTGCGCACCGCCGTCAGACCGAACAGGATCACATCGTCACCCTGCGCCGCGAAGTTCGGCTGCGACTCGTTCACACTCGGCGGCAGCACCTTGATCGCCATCCGCCGGCACTCGTTCAGATAGACCGCCGACTTGTCCTTGTCGTCCTTCACCGACGTCAACAACGCCGCCATGTACTCGGCCGGATAGTTCGCCTTCAGGTACGCGGTCCAGTAGGAGACAAGGGCGTACGCGGCGGCATGTGCCTTGTTGAACGCGTATCCGGCGAACGGGACCAGCACGTCCCAGACCGCCTGGACGGCCTCGTCGGAGTAGCCGCGCTCACGGCAGCCGTCGCGGAACGGTACGAACTCCTTGTCGAGGACCTCTTTCTTCTTCTTGCCCATCGCCCGGCGCAGCAGATCCGCCTGGCCGAGCGTGTACCCGGCGAGCACCTGGGCGGCCTTCTGTACCTGCTCCTGATAGACGACCAGCCCATGGGTCAGCCCCAGCACTTCTTTGAGGGGCTCCTCCAGCTCGGGGTGGATCGGTGTGATCTCCTGCTGGCCGTTCTTGCGCAGCGCGTAGTTCGTATGCGAGTTCATGCCCATCGGGCCCGGCCGGTACAGCGCGGTGACCGCTGTGATGTCCTCGAAGTTGTCGGGTCTCATCAGCCGCATCAGCGACCGCATGGGCCCGCCGTCGAACTGGAACACACCGAGTGTGTCGCCCCGGCCGAACAGCTCGAAGGTCGCCCGGTCGTCCAACGGCAGTGCCAGCAGGTCGAGTCCGGTTCCCTTGTTGGCCTTCACCATCTTGACGGCGTCGTCCATGATGGTCAGGTTCCGCAGGCCCAGGAAGTCCATCTTCAGCAGGCCGAGCGACTCACA
>NZ_JBIVMZ010000026.1:0-37583 GCF_044753355.1 Streptomyces sp. NPDC088400
GCTACGACAAACGCGCTTACATCTACCTCGGAACGGTCACCGTCGCATCCCTGGTCATTTGGCTCCGCACATGATCCAGGAAACAGAACCTAGACACGGAGCCCCAGATGCGGTGCCGACGTCCTGATCCGCTACAACGTCAGCCGGGATGTCCTGGTGGTGACCGTCGTCCGCGCCGTCTACATCTGAAGGTGCGTCGGTGCGGGGCCCGGCGAGATGTTCTTCTACCGACCTGCTGCGGGTTCACCGCGCAGCAGGTCGGGACGGGCATCGGCGCAGCGCCGGTGACGTGGGGGAGCGCGGTGTCCAGGCTCTCGACGTGCGTGCCGTGGCCGTCGCCCACCATCCGGCCATCGCCGTCACCGGGCAACACGAAGGCGGCCCCTCCGCCCCCGCGCAGGGGTAGAGGAGCCGCTTCGTCCGTCACGTCGACGGAACGGCGCCTGAGCCGTGCTGGGGGTCGAGGTCCTCGTCCAGGTCGGGGTGGACTGTCAGTGGTCGGTGGAACACTCTGAGCTGATTGTCGCTCAGAGGGGGGCCGATGGCGTTTCGGGCTGTGCACGTGAACTGGGGGACCGTTTTCGCACACCTGCCTGATCTTGGATGCGATCAGTCGTGGGAAGCGGTGTGGAAGGTGAAGCCGCCCGCTCCGATCGCCTGCGCCGAGTGCCGGCATCCGATGCACGCGAAGACCTCCTACAGCGGCTTACGGTTCTTCGCTCACGCCCCGCACGCCCCGGACTGCGAGATCGCCCGGCAGGGCGAGTCCGAGGCTCACCACCTGCTCAAGTTCGAACTCGCCAGCGCGGCCCGGGACGCGGGCGCCCACGCCGAGCTGGAAGTCCGTGCGCCGGACGGCTCTTGGCGGGCCGACGTGCTGGCCACCGACCCGGCCGGGACATGGAGGATGGCGCTGGAGGCCCAGCTCTCTCCGATCACGGCGCCCGACATCACCGCCCGCACCGAGCGGATGCGCGAGGACGGCGTCACGTCCTGCTGGTTCAGCGACCGGCCCCGCCCACCCTGGCTCGGCGCGGTCCCCTCCGTGCGGCTGGCCACAGCGGACGGCGGCGGCCTGGTCGTCGCCGAGGGCCTGGTGAAGTTCACCGGCAGCGGTTGGGGAGTGCCGCCCGGGGTGAGCCTCACCGACTTCCTGCGCTGGGTCTTCACGGGCAAGGTGCTCCCGCATGCCCCGCGTACCACGCTCTGGTACCCGCTGCGGCAACTGGCGCAGGTGTGGACGGCGCCGCCGTATGCCACCGCCGAGGACACCTACCTGGTGGAAGAGGCCAAGCGGCAGCGCGAGCTGGACGGACAGCGGGCCCGCTTCCAGGCGAAGGCGGCGAAGAAACGCGCCGAGTCCGACGAGAAGAACGCCGTCTCCCGCCGGGCCGCGCTGGAGCGGGCCACGAAGGCGGACGCGGACGCGTGCCGACTCCATGGCACCCCGGCCGGGCAAGGCGGCAGGCCCCGCTCATGACCCGCCGGGGCGTGCGGCAGGCGGTGGAGCACCTGGCCCGCGAACACGGCATCACCGCGACCGCGGGCCTGAGCATCACCGACCGACGGTGGGCCGGCGGTACCCCACTGATCGGCCCCGACGGCATCCCCGTCGCGGCCCTCTCCCCGGAGTCGGCCCTGGTCAACGGCGAGGCGTTCCGGCTGCTGGCAGGGATGCTGCTGCTGTTCGAGACCGCCAAGGACGCCCAGCGGTTCGACCGCAACACCCGGCGCCGCCGGAAGGTCCCCATCGACGGCTGGCGGATGGCGTACGTCGCCACCCCGGCCCCCAAGCCCGCCGAGAAGGCCGCTCCCAAAGCAGCCGTACCGCGCTGCCGGCGGGCGGGCGGCCCCTGTCGGTGTCCGGAGCCGGAGCTGTCCGTGACGATCTCCGGCCGTCCCTACCCGGCCGAACCCGCCGCCCTTATGACTCCGAGCGCCGCCCTCTACAGCGCCTCATGCCAGAACTGCGACGGCCCGTACGACAAGCCGTGGCGCCGATCGGGCTGAGTCGTTGAGCGTGCATGGAGCAGTCACCGTTGATGCAGAGCGAAGCCGCCAAGTCGCGTCGGGAACACCGAGACGGGATCGTTCACTGGTGCCGACCCTCCAGTTCTAGCTTCTGCCGAGGTTCCCAAAGGCGCGCGGCACCCACTGATCGAGCTGGGTACCGAAGGCCGCTGCTGATGTGATGTCGAAGGCCGGTATCGGTCCGCCGTCGTCGAGGCCGTCGAAGAAGTCCACGTCAGCCCAGCCGCCCCGGAACAGCACCACGGACAGTCCAGCGTCCCGCGGGCCGGAGATGAGCACGCCGACGGAGTCGGGATCACGCACGAGAGTCCTGTCAGTCTCAAGCCGCTGAGGCCACGGCGCGGTTTCGTCCCGCCACGTCACCTGCCCAACCTTGAGACCGGCCGCCAGCCATCGCGCAGCCCGCTCAGCGATCACCACGGCTGCCTGATCAAGATCGACGACGCGCTCCATGAGCGGATCATGCCCCACTCCGACGCACCGTTCCACTGACTGCACACACCCTTCGGTCGGAACTGTGCCCGGCCCCGTGCGCGGGAGGTGACCGTGGCCGCGTGTGAGAGGACCGCGATACGAGTCACATCGTCGCGGCGGATACCGGCGGCGTGCGCAACCTGTGCCGCCATGACCGCAGCGCCGCCACCTCGTCTTCCGCGCGGCGAACAAGACGTTGACGGCATCAGTCAATGGCCTGAGCCATACCGGGTGTCGAGGTCTTCGTCCAGGTCCGTGAGGTCGGGGTGGGCGCCGAACGTCTGCATGGTGTTGATGGCCTCCTGCGCGTTGGCGATGCTGCTGCCAGGGTGAGCGGCCTGGAGGGCTGTGGTGTGCAAGGGGCAGCCCATGGTGCCGCCGAAGTCGCTCGGGCGGTATCGCACAACGAGGCCGAAGCGGTCGCCGTCACAGGGCGTGCGAACGCGAAGGACAGCAGCGGCAGCGCAAGGTGTCATCGGCCCATGGTGGCGCAGCCGGGCGCTACAAGGGCGGATACGTATTGACGCGCTACGCGCTCCAGATCGAGCGCGAGCCAAACCTCTCCTCAGACATCACAGGGCCGTCACCGCTCAGCACTTCTCGCGGTCAACCGTGTGTTCAACCGGTCACCGTGCTCATCGCTCGATGGGTGGAACGAGCAGCACGCGCAGCACCCAGCCCGTTGTGGCGGTCGTTAATGCGGTTCGACGCATCCCGCCAGGGAGCGCGCGCTTGAGCGATAGGGATGGCATGGCGGGCAAGCTTGTCCTCTTGAAGGAAGAGTTCCTGATTGAGGGGGAGTGGGGTGGCGTCAGCCTCGACGCGTCGCTGCGACACCTGCGGGCCGGTATCGGGGCTGGAGGCAGCACCATCTCCGAGGCGGCCTTCGCGGCTCTGGGGGCCACCGGCGTGATCCTCACGCCGGTGATCGTCGAACAGCGCGATGCCATCCGGGTCGAGTTCGCGACGGACGAGGGCATCTGGACAGCCACCCTGGACCTCGCCGCCCAACACGTGACCTTCCTCAACAAGACGACCGGCGAAGTCGAGGAGCCGTTGCCCGTACGGCCTGAGGCCGACGAGAGGGCAGCGGGCTCCTTCTCACTGGAGCGCATGGGCATCCCCGCCATGGAGACCCCGCGCGGGAACGTCACGATCGACACGGTGTTGGTCCTGGTGTACCTGCAGCAGCACCACGCGGGCCGAAACACCTTCGGCTCGGTCAGTGCCGCGGACATGAACCTCACCCTGGAGGTCTGCTTCGGCATCCTCGACGAGGAGGCCGCGCGCCTCAAGGCGCAGGCACAGGCCGCGCGAAGCCGGGCGACCAGGGACGCGACCGCCGTGCGCAAGGCAGTTGAGCAACGCCAGAAGTACGGGCTGCCGACCTCGTTCGACCTCGACATGGAGCACGAGCGGCATGCCAAGGCCGCCGCTGAGTATGCTGCCGATCTCCTTCGCCTCGCGCAGGAGATCGAGCACCACCAGGGTGTACTGACAAGCCGGGACGCTGAATCGGCACACGGACTGCAAGCCGTGTCGAGGTCCGCCGCTGCGGCAGACCAGGCCCACCAGGCGCTCGCGTCCGTGTATGAACGACGCGGGCTGTCCCGGCAGCGCCTTGCGGCCGCAGAGGAAGCCATGCGACCTCGCACACACTGTCCCGAGTGCGAGCAGACCTTGCAGGGTCGGTCAGGCAAGAGTCCGCTGTGCCCGGTGTGCCGCCAGCCCGACCCAGGCCTGCCCGCACGCCAAACTCAGCGTGACCAAGAGCTGGCGCGGGCCAAGGCGGCCGCGACGGCAGCAGACGCACAGCTGAACGATGCCCAGCGCAGCGCCCAGAAGGCAGTCGACGCCCGGCGCAAGGCTGAGCAGGACGCCCAGCGTCTGGCCGGCCGGGCCGCCGCGTACCGGGCACAGGAGATCAACCCGCGCGAAGCCGCACGGAGCCGCGCCAGCGCGGGTGAGAGCGAGGCACGGGCGAACCTGAACGCGATCAAAGCGCGACGCCAGGAGCTCGCCCAGCTCACCGAGCTGGAGAAGAAGTCGGCGGCGTCGTCCCAGCAGGCCGAAGACTCGACAAACGCCTGGGCGGCTGCCGAGGGCGACGCCCAGGAGCACAAGAAGCAGACCGCGAAGCAGCTGTCGCAGATCTTCGCGGACATCGCGATTCCCATGGCACCAGACAAGATCCGCAGCGCGGTGATCGACCCGAAAACCCTCGCCCCCAAGATCAACAACCGGACCTTGAAGCAACTCGCCCGCTCGGCGGGACTGGTGAGTATTGCTCACATCGCCTATCACCTCATGGCGCTGGAAGCCGCCCGCAGCATGCCGCGCGTTCGGATTCCGCGCTTCCAATGGCTCGACGCACCTCTCGACGGCCTGGGCGGCGGCCCGGAGGGAGAACTCCTCGCCAACGCCGTCCTGGCAGTCTGCGCGGAGACTGCCAGCAGCGACGCCCAGATCGTCCTTACCACCCCGCAGGCACCCCCCGTCAGCCCGCAGGGCCTGCACGCCACCGAGCACGACAGCAGCCAACCGCTGATTCCGCACGCGCGTCCCGATAACGACGACGGCCTGTGACCGACCGCCACAGCGCTCCGCCCGTTGCACCCGCGCAGCTCCCGGCTCAGGCCCAGACGCCCCGCCCGCCCATCGTCGAGTGCCTCGGCATCGACGACATGGTCCTCACGTACAGCAGCGAGCACTGGATCCATCCCTTGGCACGAAGACGGCGTGCAGTACTGGGACGTCGGCATGCACTTCAAAGAGGATGTCGGCGCGGGCACCAGCTTCGGGTCGATCCGCATCTGCGTCGCAGGCGTCGGGCACTCGCGACCGGGGTGCCACCCAGGTCGGTGATCCTGCGCAGCACCGAGCCACCCCCGGCATCAGCGAGACAGTCCTCTGACCTGCGGTGTGCCCGTCACCAACGTTCGGCGTTCGGCGAGAATGCTCAGGCTTCGCTGTCAGAGGTCAGCTTGGCGGCGGGGTCCGGGGCACAGCTGTGTCGAGTGAAGGCCCACAGCATGAGCCCGAGGCAGCTGAACGCGGCACCCAGTGCGCATACAGCGCCCCAGCCGGCCACCGTGTAGAGGGCGGTCGCGGCGATGGCGCCGGTGGCGCTGCCGATCGAGTAGAAGACCATGTATCCGCCGATCAGTCGGCTGCCCGCGTCCGGGTGCAATGCGTAGATCAGGGTCTGGTTGGTGACGTGGACGGCCTGTACGGCGAGGTCGAGGAGGATCACCCCGACGGCCAGGGCCCAGAGCGAGCTGCGGGTGTAGGCCAGGGGCACCCACGAGGCGGCGAGCAGTGCCAGAGCGATGCCGGTGGTCCGCCGGGAGAGTCCGCGGTCGTTCAGGCGGCCCGCCACGGTCGCGGCCAGGGCGCCGACGACACCGATCAGCCCCAGCGCCCCGATCGCGCCGTGGGACAGGAAGTACGGGGCCTCGCTGAGCGGCAGCGCGACGCTGCTCCACAGGGTGCTGAAGGCAGCGAAGATCAGAAGACCGAACAGGGCCCGGAGCCGCAGCAGTCGTTCCCGTGCGAACAGGGTGATCGTGGAGCGCAGGAGCTGTCCGTAACGCAGGGCTGCCGGTGGAGCGTCACTGCGGCGCGGCAGCACTCGGTACAGGACCAGGGCGAGCAGAGCGGTGAGCGACGCCGAGGCGAGGTAGACGGAGCGCCAGCCCGCGAGATCAGCTATCAGGCCGGATGCGGTGCGGGCGAGCAGGATTCCGATGACCACGCCGCTGGTGACCAGACCGACGACCCGTCCGCGCCCGTCGGGAGAGGCCAGTGATGCCGCGAAAGCCACCAGCGTTTGCGTGACGACCGCGAGAAGCCCCGTCGCGGCCATGCCCGCGAGCAGGATCGCTGCTGTGTGGGCGAAGGCCACCACGGCCAGCGCCACCACCAGGAGCAGTAGTTGGGCCATGATGAGCCGTCTGCGGTCGGCCACGTCGCCCAGCGGCACGAGGAAGAACAGTCCCAGACCGTATCCGACATGCGTGAGGGTGACCACGCTGCCGACAAGTGCCGGGCTCATGGAGAGGTCGTGGCCCATGGTCACCAGGAGCGGCTGGGAGAAGTAGACGTTGGCCACCGCAGCTCCGCAGGCGACGGCGAACAGTGTGACGACACCACGGGACAGGACGAACGCGGAACCTTCCCCGCTTCGGGCCTCGCCCCGTCGTGTCACGGCTTCACCGTTGCCTGGCATCAGCACTCCTCCACACGCTTGGTTTCATCTTGCTACCAATAGCGACGATGACGGTAGCCTTGCTTGGTAGCATGTTGCAACCGATGTGAGAGTGAGGGCCGCCATGGTGACCAGAACGCGCTTCGACGACAGCGAATGTCCCGTCGCCCGGTCGGTGGACGCGATCGGCGACTGGTGGTCCCTGCTGATCGTGCGGGACGCCTTCGACGGAAGCCGACGCTTCGGGGAGTTCCAGCGCAGCCTCGGCGTGGCGAAGAACATCCTCACCGCGCGCCTGCGCACCCTGGTCGTCGGCGGCGTCCTCGAATCCGTCCCCGCCTCGGACGGCAGCGCCTACCGCGAGTACGTACTGACTCCAAAGGGCAAAGCGCTCTTCCCCGTCATCGTGGCACTGCGGCAGTGGGGCGAACAGAACTTCTTCGCCCCCGGCGAACCACACTCACAGCTGGTCGACAGTCGGCAGGGACATCGCCTCCGCGCACTGGAAGTGCTCTCTGCGGACGGGCGACAACTGAACCCCGACGACACCACCGTCCAGAAGATCTCCACCCCCTGACCTGAGCCGGGGGCCCGGTGGTTCGGCAACGGCCGGGCTGCCTGGCACCGAACCACAGCCGCGGCCCAGCCACCACAGGGCCGGGCCACCGCTTTGGTGTTCTCGCGGCGGGTGAGAAAGCGGACCGGTCACGGCGGACGGTGGACCGGTCCTCAGACGGACGCCCAGCAAGGTCCCCACTATCCTGGTCACCGTAGCGAGGGCGAAAGAGGCCAGCTCCATGATGTCTCTCTGGGCCGAGGCGGGTTGCGGTGTGGCACGGAGAACCCCCAGCGTGTGGCCAGGGGTTGGGGTTACCAATTGGATGCGCGGCCCCCGATCAGGCTCATCAGCCAGTCGGGGGTTTTGTCCTGGTCGATATGGCTCCACAACTTGATGTGGGCGGAGTTTGAGGTCAGGCGCGTGGGCGGGGCGTGCGGGTGATGGCGCCGGGTGGAAAGTGTTCGGATCCGAGGACTTGGGCCGCTCCTCTGATGTGGATGGTGAGGTCAGGCATGCCCCGGAGGGGGGTGAGGTCTACACGCCAGATCTCGCCGTAAAAGCTGATGCTCAGCACCTGCAGGCCGGGAAGGCATGCGCGCACAAGTGCGAGGTCCACAGCCGTTCCTAGCCCCAGCCAGAGTTCGCGGATCTGAGCGGCGGGCGGCAGCTGTTCGAGCATGGAGAACGCAGCATCACTGTGCAGACCCAGTCCCTGCAGATTCCGCAATTCGGCTACCTCGGAGAAACCTTCAACGGGGCCGTACAGGTCCAGTCTGGTGAGGTTCGGCCAGTGAGTGATGCCATGCAGGGTGATGTGCGGACAGGTGGATGATCCGAGGCTCAGGCTGGTCAGGTCCCCGCTGACGGGAAGTTCGCCGACGTTCTGGTGTGGAAGCTCCATGTCGATTTCCAGAGACCTGAGTTCAGATAGAGCCTTGAGGCCATCAAGGCGTGTCGCACCACAGTCAATGAGGGCAAGGGCGCGAAGAGACGAGTCGGCCAACTTCGTCAAGTCCGTGATGTTCGGGCATCTGACGAGGCGCAGTTGTTCCAGATGCCGGTAGGGGAGCAGGAAGCCCAGGTCTCTCAGCATGGAGTTTTCATAGATGCTCAGGTAACGGAAGCCTTCTCGCGCGAGAGCCGACGCCATCGTCGCAACTGGGAAGTCTCCGAAGAAGGTGACTCGGTCAGGCATCGGCAGTGTATGAAACTCGGCCATCTGTTCAGGGGAGCGGACGATCACAGCGGGAAGGTCCGGGATGTGGGCGAGGACTTCGCGGGCGTAGCCGTGGGTGTCGAAACGATCCCAAGCCTGAGACAGGGTCAATGCCGTCTTGACGTTGGTGCGGAATTTCTTTATCACGGTGAGGGCGGCATCGCCGCCAATGAGCAAAACCGTTTGGGTGACGGCTTCCGCTTCGTCGTCTTCGAGGCCATCCGGCCCGGGGAGAAGGCCAAGGATAACCGGGCCTACCTCTGCAAGGGCCGAGGCTTCCGTGTAGCTGCGCGGCGGCAGGAGCGCGGCGGCGCGTTTCTCGACGTCTCGGCGTGCTTCAGGAGCAAGTTCGGTTGCGTGTTCCAGGCAGGCGGTGGCGAGTAGATGCAGGCGGATACGGTGTTTGGGGGTGCGGTCGCCGCGGGCGGTGAGACCGCGTAGCAGACGGGTGCGTTCGTGGGGACGTGCGTGGGCGACAGCCATGCGCAGGACGTCTTCCCATTGGTCGTCGTGGGCGTGGCGTACCAGGAGAGGGATGTCGCGGGCTTCGATCGCGGCTTTGGCACCGAGGTAGTCCTGGAAGGTGCGGTGGACGAAGTCGACAGTGTCAGCGGTGGGGGTGCGCAGCAATCCGGAGCGGGCCACCAGGTGGGCGAGTACGCCGGCGGCGTCGCTCTGGTCGGCGACGCGGGGCATGGCGGGCAGAGCCTCATCGATGAGGGCATGTGCGGTGTCGTGGTCCATTTCGCTCTGGCCGTTGCGGATGAGCCAGTAGGCCAGGCGTTGCAGGATCTGGATGTTCTCGTGCTCGGTGAGGACGAGGCCTTCGGGAGCATCGATGTCGCGTTCGCGGTCGCGGCGAACCAGCAGCATCGACAATGCAGCTTCGTAGAGTTCCATACGACCTTGGGGGAGGTGGCCGCGTCGGTCACGATGCAGCGCGCATACAAGGGCGCACAGCAGCGGAGTAGTGGTCAGTTGGGCCAAGTCGCGCTGGGAGCGCACCGTGTCCTTCAACGCCTCTTGTAACGAGGACAGGTGGGCACGCTCCTGCCCGCTGCTGGCGTCGGCAGCGGCCGCGGTGTGCCAGCGGGTGACGAAGACTCCCACGTCCCGGGCGCTCATCGGCCGTACCGTCAGCTCGCTGAAATCGCTCTCCGCCAGCCACCCCTCAGGGATGGCGGAGGGCCGGGTGGTCACCAGGTAGGCGGCCTGCGGATAGGCGGCCAGCAGCTCGCGCAGCCACTGCCGGGTCTGCCCCCGCTGCGCCTGGGGAACTTCGTCCAGACCGTCGATGAGCAGCAGCCCACGTCCGTCTTCCAGCACCCGGTCGGCCCAGCCAGGTGGCTGCGCGTCGTGCAGCGGACAACCAACTGAGGCCAGGTACTCCTGTGGTCCGGGCAGTGCGCCACGCCGAACCAGGGTACGCAGCGGCAGTATGAAGGGCAGACAACCATCAAGGTGTGCCAGTTCGGTTGGCAGGTCGTGGCGGGCGGTGGAGAGAGCAAGCCACTGCAGCAAAGTGGTCTTTCCCCCACCGGCCAGCCCCCGTACCAGGGTTCGCCGTCGGCTGGCCAAGGCCTGCTCAGCCCGTTCCACCCTCCCCTTCACCCACTCGGCTGACACGTCAAAAAGATTGTCCGCCCCTCGTGGCGGGGCGGGAGTAACGAGCTCCAGGCTGAGATAGGCCGCATCCAGCGGCCAACACGCACGGTCTGGCCGGGACAAGTCCAGCCCCACCACGGACAACTGACCGTGACGCTGCTCCACATAGCGTCGGTACCGCTCCTCGAACCGCTCGTCCACGCCAGCATCCGCGCTGACCACCTTTCGGGCCAGAGGCGTGGCGGACGGCACCGATGAGCGGCGCAAGTTCAGCAGATCGTCGGCATCCGCACCCAGGGCGCGAGCCAACGCAACCACCGTGGCCTCGCTGGGCACCGTGAGACCGTTCAACGCCCGGCTCGCAGTGGTGTGCCCCAGCCCCGCCCGCAGTTCCAGTCCGGCCATGGTCAACCGGCGCTCCGCCCGCAACCGCCTCAACTGCGCCTTCAGCTCGGCCAGCCCATCCCGCATGTCCCCGCTCACCCGGCCCCTTACCCCCGTCAGCTCCCGGCCCCTCGTACCGACCCGTTCATCTTCGTCCACCTGAACGCCGCCGCACGCCTATCCAGACATCTTCCTTCCAACCACACACCCTTCATGGAACGGAAGAGCCTCATGCCCCTGTCGCTCACCGCGCTGACCCTGTTCGCTCTCGTACTCCTGGCCGCCGTCCTTCTCGCGCTCCTGGCCGCCGTCGGCGCCGGCCTGCTGGCCCACCTTGACGGAGCCTCCCTACCGGCCGCTCTGCTGCGCGCCGGCGTGGCCTTTGGCGGCACTCTCACCTTGCTTACCGCACTCCTTGCCCTCGGGATCGGCGCACTGATGTGATGAACCCCCGTCGCCAACGCCGCGAACCCGTCGCCAACGGCCACCCACTGCTATCGGTAGTGACCGCCAGGTCCTCAGTGTTGGCTGACGCAAACTCGCCCTGAACAGGCACCCGACGGCTGTCGCGGCGCTGGAGGCCGCTGTCGGCCGTGTACCGAGGTCGTAGTGCGGCTCGTCTGGTGGGCGAAGGCGCGGCACAGTTGTTCAGGTCAAGTGGCGGCCCAGCTGGACCGGGAGACCGCTTCGGTCGGCTACCAGCGCACCTCGGCCGCGTACCAGGTCGACTGGTCGGCGAAACGAGCGGAGGAACAGCGAACGAGCCGCAGCACCGTGAGCATGGTGCCCGCCTACCGGCTGTAAAAAAATCTCCTGCCCGGTGTCCGAAGCCGAACAAGGCTGAAGATGCCTGCGCCGCCGCTCGGCATCGGTGTTCCATCCGGCGGGCAGGAACATCCGCCACAGCTTGGCAAATGCCGACGGCGGTCCTGCCCTCGGTGTTCCCAAGCGCTGTCCTGAACCGTCGGACGATCACTCCTTGGGCTCTTCAGGGGCGGGGCGAAACAGACTGCGCAGAAGGCGGCCGGGATCCTTGATGACCTCCTCCAGGAGGCTGGTGAAGATCCTGCCCCATGCCTCGACAGTCGTACGACGAACAGGTCCGTGGAGTACTCGAGGGTGACGGTGATGTCCCGCTCCCCGGGCACTAGCACCACGTACAGCTCGTTGCGCGCCACCCCCGGCGTGGGCAGGCCGCGCACCTCGGCCGTCACCGACCCCAGGTCGAGGGTGGGCGGCGGTGTGGTGACCACGGTGAACAGCACGGTGGGGAACAGCGCGTTCCCGGTCCCGGGCGAGAGGAGCTCGACCACGTCGGTGAGCGGCAGTTCCTGGTAGGTCGAGTGCGGTGAAGAGTGTCGCGCTCAGTTGGGTCACGAGGTCGGCGAATGTCTCGGCCTCGCCCAGCCGGGCGCGTAGCAGGACGGCGTCCCCCAGCAGCCCGATCACGTCCGACCGCTCGCGCCGCATCCGGTTCGCGCTGGACGCGGCCAGGACTACGTCGGCGGGCTCAGCGCACAGCCCGGCCGCCCAGGTGGCGAACGCCGCAGCCAGCACCGTGTACGGCGTCGCGCCCAAGCAGGTGGCGGTGTCAGGGAGCCGGCGGGGTGTGTCGCCGTCGATGACCCAGGTGTGCAGAGCGCCCCGGCCGGACAGCGTCGTCGGCCGCGGCCGGTCGTAGGGCAGGTCCAACCGCAGTGGTACGCCGTCGAGTTCGGTCCGCCAGAACCGCTCCAGCTCCGCCCTGCGTTCACCGTCCAGCTCGTGTTCCACCCGTGCGCAGTCCATGAACTGCACGGTCGGCAGGGGAATTCGGTCGGCGGTGCCACGACGGCGGGTGTTGTAGAGCTCCTGCAGTTCGCGCCAGACGACGCCCATGGACCAGCCGTCGACGATCGCGTGGTGGAACACGGTCACCAGTACCCATCGGTCTGGGCTGAGCCGTGCCAGTCCGAAGCGGAACAGTGGTGCGCGGTCCATCGCAAACGCCTGGGACGCGTGGCCCTGGCACCACCGCTCGGCCAAGCCGGCGTCCTCGTCGTGCGCGGACAGATCGGTGACGGTCACGTCTACGGTCACGTCGGGTGCCCGATGTGGACGAGACGACGGAGTTCTACGAGAAGCTCGGTTTCTCCCGTGTGGTCAGGGTGCCGAAGGAGGGCGGTGTCGCCGATTTCGCGATCCTGGTCGCTGGCAACATCGAACTGATGCTGCAGAGCCGCGAGAACATGAGCACGGATCTCCCGCCGTTCAGCGAGCAGCCGTATGGCGGAGGCTGCATCCTGTACATCGAGGTCGACGACGTGAAGGCGCTGCACGACTCCATCGCGAGCCAGGTCAACGTCGTCGTCGAGCTCCGCGAGACGTTCTACGGCAGCACCGAGTTTTACGTCACGGACCCCAATGGTTACGCCATCGGATTCGCCCAGTCCAACACGGAGGAATGAAGGCGGAATGATGGTCCGATACGAGCGGGACGCGGTGCGGCGGTGACCACTCCCGCAGGAGCGACCTCCCAGACCGTCACGGTCGACCTTGGCGACCGGTCGTACGGCGTGCATGTCGGTCCAGGAGTTCGGCATTCCTTGCCGGACCTCGTGGTCGCTCTTGGCGCCCGGCGGGCGGTCGTGATCTCGGGCCGTCCGCCGGGGTGGGTCCCGGACCCCGGCGTGCCGTCGCTGTTCCTCCCGGCGGTGGAGGGAGAGCGCACCAAGACACTGGCCACCGTCGAGGAATACTGCCGTCGGTTCGCCGAGTTCGGGCTGACCCGCTCCGACGTGGTGGTCTCATGCGGCGGCGGAACCACCACCGACACCGTCGGCCTGGCCGCAGCGCTGTTTCACAGGGGCGTGCGCGTGATTCACCTGCCCACCTCGCTGCTGGCCCAGGTCGACGCGAGCGTCGGCGGCAAGACGGGCGGTGAACCTTCCCGAGGGCAAGAACCTCGTGGGCGCCTTCTGGCAGCCGACAGCGGTCATCTGCGACACCGACTTCCTCGCCACGCTGCCGCCCGTGGAGATGGTCAACGGATATGGAGAGATCGCCCGTTGCCATTTCATTGGCGCGGGTGACCTGCGGCGACTCACCCTGTCCGAACAGATCACGGCGAGTGTCCGTCGCAAGGCGGAGATCGTCGCAGCCGACGAGCGGGATTCCGGCCTGCGACATCTGCTCAACTACGGCCACACTCTCGGTCACGCTCTGGAACGCGCCACGGACTTCGCTCTGCGGCATGGCGAAGCAGTGGCCGTCGGAACGGTCTACGCAGGCCGCCTTGCTGGCGAACTTGGACGCATCCCTCAGTCGCGAGTGGCAGAACACTACGAAGTCGTAAGCCACTACGGCCTGTCCACGAAGCTTCCCCCCAGCATGAACCCGGCCAGGCTGATCGCCCTCATACGTCTGGATAAAAAGGCGACATCCGGCCTCACCTTCGTTCTCGACGGTCCATTCGGGGCGGAACTCGTCGCAGACATTCCGAACGATGCGGCGGCCAACGTACTGATGGCTATGGCGAGGGAGTCCTGACAGGGACAAGCGAGCCGGGGGCCTGGTCATTCAGAGGGGGCCTGATGGTACCTGCCCTGCAACGGTCATGAGTTAACCCACAAGCAGGACGGCTGACCTGCGGCGATGGCGCTCCGCGAGCCTCGCCTACGGCCGTAACTCATGGCCATTGTCCCGCCCTGAGCGCCGAAGCCGCCGCTGTGGATCCCGATGCCTGCGGGTGGTGGCTGCGACGGGAACCGATGGCCTGCTGACACACACCACGCACTGAACCCGCCGGACCTCAGCCGCAGTCGCGGTCTGTCCAAACCGTCAGATCGGGCCACAAGCCTGTACCGATTGCCGCTTCGAGGCGAGCAAGGGTCCCCATGTCGGGCAGGACCATTCCCCGCAGCAGCCGGCTGATCGTGGCGTGCGAGACCCCCGCCCTGTCGCCCAGGGCGCGCAGCCCGATCTCGGCGGTCGCCATCGCCTGGGCCAGGTTTCTCGCGAACGCCTGGCCGTAATACGCGCTGACAGGGGCATCTTCCACGAGCCGGGCGCAGAGGCAGCGGATCGAGAACGCCGTACCCGGGCATGATGATCTCCGGGGGCGGCCGAGCCAGCGCGGATACAGCCCCTTGTGGCGACGTGACGATGTGGGCAGAGGGGGACTTCATCTCGTGGGGACGGATGCTGACGGCACATTCGTGCCCCGGTGCTCGTGTAATTGTCCTGCGATCAAGGTCAGTTACACGGGCACTGGGGGCAGATGGTGGCCAATGGTCTCCGACTTGTCGGGGGACAGCATGATCGAGGCCCAGCGCTGGTGCTGTCAGGCCCCGGATGCCTGGTTCTGTTCCGGTTTCCAGGTGGTGGTGACTGTCAGATGTGCCTGTCCGCTGCCACTGACGATGCCGAGTTTGAGGTCGTGCCCGAGCTGAACGCCGAAGGTGACGGACACTTCGTCGGGCGGGGTCGCCCCTGTGGTGATCGCGTCGTGCACGTCCTGGACCAGCGAGCCGAGGGGTTGCAGCGTCGTACGCAGTGCGTCGGCGGCGGCGACGGCGGCGGCCCGCCTGCGCCTGGCGACAGGAACGAGCGGACCGATACCGTCCGGTGCCTGCTCCGCGTCTACGGCCACTACGCCAATGCCCTCAAAGGGCAGCTTCGCGTCGCCCAGCGTATAGGCGCCTCTCTCGGATTCGCAGACGTGGCTGATCCCTGGAGCTGGCCGACGGTCTGCCTCTGCTCGCCGACGCGGAGTCCCACCGTGCGACGGAGTGGGAGTCGGTCCTGCTCGTCGGGGACGCGTCGACGATCGCGGCGGCGCGGCGCTGGCACGAAATGGTCTGGACTATCGAGCTGCTCGTACGGGAAGGGGGTGTGGACGCCGAGATGTGGACCAAAGCTCATCAGCTGGCGAGTGCGGCACGTGATGCCTTCTACGAGAGTGCGCGGCGTGACCTCGGAATCGAAGGAACTCCGCCGCCATCGGGGCAGTGGCCACGGCAGTGGCGGGCGGAGTTCTCCGGGTGAGTTTCCTGATCGTGGAGCGTACGGGTTCTCAGGCAGCCAGGATGTTCCGTAGCTCCCGTACGGCGCGCTCTCGGTGGTGCTCGGTGGGGATCGCCTCGTAGAGGTCCAGGGCGCGGCGCCGGACCAGGCCGGTGCGGTAGCCGTCCGGCAGCACCGTCAGGGCGGCGATCGTACGGCGGCAGGCTTGTTCGCTGTCGCCATCGTGGTGGGCGCAGGCGGCGCGGTCGATGTTGAGGAGGGTTCGGGTCATGGTGCTGGTCGGCGCGGACAGTTCCAGTGCTCGCTGCTGGCTTTCGTGGGCTCGGGCTGTGTCTGCGAGCGTGGTGTAGGCGTGGCTGAGGTGCACGTGATGCTTCTGCTCGCTGTACGTCAGCCACGTATCCGACCGTTCGGATTCGGGGAGCCGCTCCATGAGAACGTCGGCGGCCGCGAGCGCGGCGCGGGCCTGCTCGGGCTGGTGGTTGAGGGCGTAGGCGCGGGCGGCGACGGCGGCCGCCAGCACCGCGGCGGCGGTGGGCCGGTGTCCGGCGGCGTGTCGGGCTCGTTCGGCGAGGCCGGCCGCCGCTTTCGGCGCGCCGTAGTTGAGCGGCACCATGGCTTCCCGGGCCAGCACCCAGGCGTGCAGCTGGTCGTCGCCGGATTCGGCGGTGGCCCGGGCGGCAGTGGCGAACCAGGAGCGTGACTCGCGGCGGCTGCCCAGGTCGTGTAAGACGATCGCGGTCATCCCGGCCATCTGCCCGGCCGTGCGGCACAGCCGCGCCCGGACCGGGGCGGGCTGCGGTACGGCGAGCAGCGGGCGCAGACCGGCGAAGTCCGAGACCAGGTCGGCCAGGACGCGGGTGGGCTGCTGGCCGTGGTAGCCGTACCCGTAGCTCTCGGCTGCCGATTCCAGGTCGGGCAGGTCCTGGGGCACGCCGGGGGAGAGGGTCTGGTCGACGTCGGTCCGGGCGGCGGTGAGGGCGGCGAGCGCCGGAGCGGTGAGGCCGGCGGCCAGGGCGCTGCGCAGCAGGTTGCGGCGCTTCATCGGATCATCTTCTCCATGGTGGGACTCCGTGCTGAGGACGGTGGTGTCTTCCCAGGGTTGCGCAGCGAGCCCCAGGAGGGCACCGGGAATGCGTAGTCCGCCGGCGATTCTCTCGACCGTTGCCAGCGCGGCGACAGATGCGGTGCCGCGGGCGATCTGGCTGACACGCTCGGATTTGAGCGCGCACGCTTCGGCGATCCGGTTGAAGGAGATCCCCGCGTCGTGGGCCATCGCGAAGACCACGGTGAAGTCACGCTCGCGCAGGGCCCGGACGAAGGCGGGGTCGGCCAGCAGATGGTGCGGCACGTGGGCAGGTGACGGCGGTAAGTCGTCCACAAGTCCCCCTGAGTCTCGTGGAATGACGGAGCGTCAGCCTCACGACCATACCCACCGTGGGGGCCCCACGACGGGGTTATCGCCGGCGGGTGCGGTGGCTGTACTGGCGGGGTGTTCATGGCCGTGCCGTCCATGGCCCGGCTACCAACCCCGCAGGAGGATTCCATGCACAGTCCCGTCCAGCCCCCGCCCGCCACGTCCGGGCCGTCGACCGGCGGCCTGGTCCGCTCCCGCCGGGCGATCGTCGCCGCCCGGGGCCGCAACGCCATCCCCTCGGACGGCGGCGGCACCGGCAAGAGCGACGGCAACGACTGACTACCGGGAGCCCTGACGCGATGACGGATATGTCCATCGCGGCATGCCTGGGCGAGGACTTCCTCGCCCAGGCACTGCACCGTGAATACCGCCACGTACCCGGCGCGATCGACGTCGCTGGGATGATGACCTGGGACGACCTCAACCAGATCCTGGCCGGCCACCGCCTGGAACCGCCGCGCATGCGGCTCTCCCGCGACGGCGAGACGCTGCTGGTCGGCGGGTACACCACGCCGGTGGCCACCCGTCGCCACACCGTATGGCACCGCCTCCACCCGGCCGAACTGCACGCCCAACTCACCGAGGGCGCCTCCCTCGCCCTGGACAGCGTCGACGAACTCCACCCACCCCTCGCACGCCTCGCCGAAGCGATCGAGCGCGACCTGCGCACCCGCGTGCAGGCGAACCTGTACGCGTCCTGGACCAGCACCCAGGGATTCGGGGTCCACTGGGACGACCACGACACCGTCGTCGTCCAGATGGACGGCGCCAAGCGGTGGCGGATCTACGGAACGACCCGCCGTACCGCGACATCGACGACCCCGGCGAGGCACCCACCGATCCCGTGGCCGACCTGGTCCTCTACCCCGGGGACGTGCTGTACGTGCCGCGCGGCGTCTGGCACGCGGTCTGCGCCGACCAGGGCGTCCGCTCGCTTCACGTCACCTGCGGACTGCAGACCCACACCGCGACCGACCTGATGATGTGGGTGTCCGAGCAGCTGCTCACACACGAGGACTGGAGGCGCGACCTGCCACTGCTCGCCCCGCCAGACGTCCAGGCCGAGGCTGTGGATGGGATGCATAAGCGGCTTGCCGAACTGCTGGACGACCCGGCGCTGCTCGCTCGCTATCGGGCAGCGATGGACGGGCAGGTCGTCGGCCGGATGGTGCCGAGCCTGCCGTACATCGACGGCGTCCCCGCCGACCCGCGCCTTCGGGTCCGACTGACGACCGCCCGCGCGGTGCTGAATGTCGGCGAGGACGCGGTGACGCTGTCCGCCGCCGGCACCGTGTACGACTTCGCGCCCGAGGCGGAGGCGGTGCTGCGCCCGCTGGTCGACGGCCGCACCGTCGACCTGGCCACGCTCGCCGACTGCGCCGGCCTCGCCCTGGAGGACGTCGCCGGGCTGCTCCAGGAACTCGTTACCGGGCAGGCCGCCGTGGTGGGGAGCCTGGTGTGAGCGCACAACTCGCCTTGGGGACCTACCGGTGCCAGGCGATCCCGGAGGCGGCCGCCCGTGCGGTCGCCTCCGGCGCGCAGTGGATCGACACCGCCCCCAACTACGCGACCGGGCAGGCGCAGACCCTGCTGGCCCCGGCTCTGGCCGCCCACCCGGCCCTGCGGGTCTCCACGAAGACCGGGTACTTCACGGCGGCCACCGGCGCCGATGCCGTGGATGCCGGTGTCCTCACCGAGGACCAGGCCGCCGCCGGGCACAGCCTCGCCCCGGACTATGTGCGCTGGCAGACCGGCCGCAACCGCGCCCAGCTCGGGCGTAAGCGGCTGGACCTGGTCCTGCTGCACAACCCGGAACGGGCCCACCCCGGCGACCGTGCCGACCTGCACCGGGCGATCCGGGGCGCCTTCGAGGTCCTGGAGGAAGAAGTGGCGGCCGGACACGTAGCCGGGTACGGGATCGCCACCTGGTCCGGACTGGAGAAGGCGTTCACGGTGGAGGAACTGCTCGCCCTGGCCGGTGAGGTCGCCGGCGGACAGCAGTACCACCACCTGGTCGCCATCCAGCTACCGGTCAGCCTGGTGATGATGACGCCCATCGTCCAGGCCCTTCACGGCCAGGGCCCGCTCTGGGCGGCCGCCGGGGCAGGGCTGCGGGTGATGGCCTCCGCGCCGCTGCACGGCGGCGAACTGCCCACCATCGTCGACCAGGAGCTCGCCGACCTCATCCGGCCGGGCCTGACGCCCGCACAGGCGTGCATCCTCGCCACCGCGTCATGCCCAGGAGTGACGGACATCCTCATAGCCGCGTCCAGTACGCCACACTGGAAGGAAGCGACCGACGCGGTCACCCAACCCCCTCTGGATACGGCCCGATTGAGGGAGATCACCGATGTACTCGCCTCCCCCTGACCCAGACACCGAACAGCGCATGCGCGCCCACCACGCCAGCGCCGCCCAGGCTCTGGACGTCCGGACGGAGCCGGGCTCGGAGTTCTGGGGGTGGGCCGGACGCACCCTGGGAGCTCCAGCCCGCACCGCTGCCGAAGAGCCCGCCTGGCTGCGCCTGGTGTCCGCGCCGGAAGACAAGGCCTCAGGGAAACTCTGGGACGGCGCCCTGGACGCACAGCACGCCTTCGGCGACCTCGACGGTCACCGGCCCGCGCTCCTGAGCGTGCACGACGAAGTCGACGACACCACCGCCTACCGGGCGGAGCTGTCGGCCCGCGTCGACCAGCCGGTCCTGTCCAACGACCCCATCCTCCAGCACGACCTCCAACTGCCGGACTCCTGGTGGCAGGAGCTCGCTGGAGTGCTGGAGAAGGTGTCGGCGGTCGGCACCGGGCGCGTGGCCGTACGGCAGCAGTACATGGACCGGGCCATCCCCGAGTTCCTCGGCATTCCGGCCCCAGCCGTGACCTGCTGGACCTCCGCCCACTCAGACCTGCACTGGGCGAACGTCACAGCTCCGCTGAAGGTGTTGGACTGGGAAGGATGGGGGCGAGCTCCAGAGGGATTCGACGGCGCCACGCTCTACGCCTACTCGCTGCTCCAGCCGGAAACAGCCGCCCGCGTCCGCGCCGCCTTCCCCGTGCTCGGCAGCCCGGCCGGCCTCGCCGCCGAAGCGACCGTGTGCGCCCAACTGCTCCAGACCGTGGCCCGCGGCGACAACCTGGTCCTGGAAGGCCAGCTCCGGAACTGGGCTGAGGAACTGCGCCAGCGCTGACCGAGTTCGCAGGGTCCCTCCCACCCCACAGCCGCAGACGTCCCTGACCGCGGTTGCTCGCGGGCGACTGCCACGCTGCTGACGCTCACCTGCTGCTATCAGCACACCCACTCACACCCCACTGCCCAGTCACACAACCTTGTCGGGGTCGTCGAAGTCCTCCTGTGTCACTGGCCGCGCGCGCGGAGCCCGCCGTGGGAAGATCCTGCCCTTCCTCGGAGGGCTCGGCCGCCTTGGGCACGTCACGATGGGTGATGACGAAGTCGTCCGGCAGGTCGGCCATCGGCCCACCGGGGCGGGTTAGCCCCATCGCGCGGCCCTCCCTCAGCGCGTTGCGGGCCTTCATGAGGTAGTGGCGGCGCGTGTTCAGCGTGAAGTACCCGTTCGCCTGCAGGAACCCCGCATGCCGAGCGCGAGTGCTTTGAGTAGGAAGCGGTCGGGCCGGGAAGAAGGCCGGCGGCTTGCTTCCGGCTCTTCTGCGGGCAAAGCGGACTGGATTTCCCCGGCTGTCGACTGGAGATCACAGACCCCCTACGCTGCGTGGTCGGGGAGTAACGAGTTGGGGGGGCGCGGATGGCCGATCCGATTGAAACCGAAGCACCGGATGACACAGGGTCAGGCACGGTGCGACGGTTCGAATACCAGGTACACATCGCCGTGCAAGCAGTCCTGGAAATGCTCGTGGGAGGAACGGTCATTCACGTGACCTGCGAGCACATCGAGGACATAGCCGTGGCCCGCAGCGGCGACCCCCGGTGTACCGACGGTGGTGCGTTCTGGGATTTCCAGCAGATTAAAACCAGGGATGCCGTGGAGCCCTGGACGCTCACGGACGTGATTGCCAAGAAGCCCCTCAAGAGCCTGTGGCGCACGCACAAAACCGTGGCGAGCACCGGCCTGACCTACCAGCTGACCGCCGGCATCGAGGGCCATCTCGACCCAGCCGACGAGGCCGTCGTGGCCTTGGCCAAGGGGCAAGGCGGAGACAATGCGGCGTGCCGCAAGCGGGTCGCGAAGCACTTGGACGTCAAAGAGGACGCACTCACCGACTTCCTTCCCCTGGTGCGCATCAGGCCACTGCCACGACGCGGCGACATCGAGCTGCGCAACACACGGGTCCTGGCCGATCTCGGACCGGGGCTCACCATGGCGATGATCGACGCCCTCTACAACGAGTTGCTCCGGCGTACCCGCGATGCCACCCAAGGTCTTCCCGTAGCCCGGTGGACAGAGCTCTTGGTCCTCGACAATCCGCCCCCGGCTGTGCTGAACAAACGGCTCACCGCGGCGGCGGTTGCCGACGTGCGCCAGCGCCTGACTCGCCCCGACCACGTTCTACTGGAAGATCTTTCCCAGCAACTGCATGGTCCCGAGACCGCTCTTGTTCGCAAGCTCCGGGCGGGCGCGGCCTCCAGGGAGGTCATCGAGGAGGCGCAGATGCTCCGTGCCCACGCTGAGCGCCACCGCTTCAAGGAGCTGGCCCTGGGAGTCTGGCCCGGCGACCAAGCCACTGAGACCGACCTCGACCAGCGTCTGCTGCTGCTGGCCCGCCGCACCGGCCGGTCCCACAGAGGACAGCCCCAGCCCGCTGACGCCATCTTCGACGAGCTGCAGTGCATGCTCGATGCCAGCCCCGGCACGTACGACCACCATCCCCTCTACGCCCAGGACGGTGTGCTCCTGATGGGCAGGGCATGCGCGATCTCGGACGAGTGCAAGTTCAACTGGGGGAGCGATCGAGATGCTTCCTAGCGCTACCACGCCCGTAACCGCCGTGCCGCCCGCAAGGCTGCCTTCGGCCGATGCCCAAGCCCGCTTGCTGCTCCTCATCGATGTGTTCTCGGAAACCAAGACGGCCAAGGGCATCGAAGGACGTATGAAGCTTGCCAAGCTCGACTTCCTGCTGCGTTACCCGGACCGCTTCAACACGCTCATGGCTGTTCGACGGCCCAACGTCGACGCCGGCGAGAACCCGTGGCTGACCGGAACGATCGAGCAGAGCATGATCCGTTACAGGTACGGGCCCTGGGACCCCGCGTATTACACGCTGCTCGGCGCCCTCACAGGCAAAGGACTCATCGAGCCCAAACACGAGGACGCCATTGCGACCTACTGCACTACCCAGACCGGGCATGACGTGGCGCGTGCTCTCGCTGAAAGCGAGAGCTGGCGCCCGGTGCGCGACCGGGCAGTGCTGTTGCGCCGGTACTTCAACCTGACCGGCATCACCTTGAAAAACTTAATCTACGAGACGTTCCCCGACATCATCGAGGCGGACTGGGGGACCCACCTATGAGACTGCGTATCGAAGAGATCACCCTGGTCGGCACCAGCCGCACGATCCGCTTCGAACCCGGCATGAACACGATCGTGGGTTCCATGAGCGGCGGCAAGACTGCCACCGTCAGCTGCCTTCGGGCCCTGCTGGGCGCCGACGTGAGCGTCGTCCCCGAGCTTCGAGGACGGACGATCGCCGGCACCGTGCTGGTCGGAGATCGCCGATTCCGCATCGTCCGCCCCCTGGTCACCACAGCGAACGCCATGGTGGAGATCGCCGAAGTCGAAGGCCACCGGGAGGTCTGGCGGCTGCCCGCCAGCCAGCTTCAAGCCGGGTACGACGAGACGTTCCGTGACTGGTGGCGCGACGTACTGGAGCTGCCCCGACTCCGCGTCCCACGCGCCCCCAACGACGACAGGAGCCCCCTGGTTCCCGTCACTATCAGCGACTACCTCATGTACTGCGTCCTCAGGCAGAAGGAGATCGACTCCTCCGTCTTCGGAACCCCGGACAACTACTCCAAGAACATCAAGCGCAAGTACGTTTTCGAGATCCTCTACGGCCTCTACGACCCCGAGGCCGCCGGCTTGCGTGACCGCCTGCGCGAAGTCACCACAGAGCTGGCAGCCCTCACCGCAGATGCGAATACCCTGGAACGGATTCTCCTGAGCACCGCCTTCGTCTCCCGCGCCCAGCTGGAAGTTGAGCGCCAGGAGACCGAGCGGGAGCTTACCCACGCTCGCCAAGCCGATGTCCGCCTCACCGGCAACATCAACCTGACCGGGCCGACCACCGTCACGCTTCGCGAGCGGATCGCCGAGACGGAAGCAGAGATCGCCCGGATCGCCGGTGCGACCGAGGCCGAAGCCGTCTCCGTCACCAACCTCCGTGAACTGCATGGACAACTCATCGCCCAGAGCCGTCGACTCACCCGCGCGTTGGTCGCCGAGCGACTTCTCAACGACTTTGAGTTCCACACCTGCCCCCGCTGCGGAGCCGGTGTAGCGGACAGGGGAGACGAGCACTCCTGCCGTCTCTGCCTCCAGGCCCCACCCAACCTGCCGGCGCCGTCCTCGCTGGCCGCGGAACAAGACCGGGTCATCGAGCAGGTCACAGAGACCGAAGAACTTATCGCCCGGAGCACCCACCGCCTCGCTCAACTCCAGACAGCCCTGGCTACCCAGATCCAGCACCGGACAGACCTCGGTGCCCAACTGGACCGAGCAACTTCCACCTACATCACCGATCAGGCAGACCGCATCCGAAACCTCGCCGCCCAGCAGGCCCGACTCGAGGAGCACCTCGCCCGCCTGGACGACGGCCTAGCTCTCCACGACCGGCTAGCAGGACAGGCCGAACGGGTTGCGGAACTGGAACGCGAGCAAGAAGACCTCAACAGCAAAATCGACGCCACCCGCCACAGCAACCAGGCAGTCAGCGTACGCCTGCGGAAACTCGACGGTGCTTTCGAAGCCGCCCTCCGTAGCTTCGACGCACCCCGCTTCGACGATCAGCCAGGCTCCTACATCAACAAGAAGACGTACCTGCCTGTCGTGGACGGCCGCCCGTTCTCTGACCTGCAGTCGCAAGGCGTCGAGGTACTGGTCAACGTCGCCCACGTCCTTGCGCACCAACACGTGGCACTCAACGACCCCGACATCCCCTTGCCCAATCTCCTGATCATTGACGGCATCAGCAGCAACGTCGGTCACGAAGGCGTCGACCTTGAACGTCTGCGCAAGATGTATGCGAGCCTCCTGCGCACTGCCACCGAACACGTTGACCGTCTGCAGATCATCGTCACCGACAACGACTCCCCTCCCATCGAGGGCATTCATCGGTCGCTGGAGCTATCTGACACAGACCGACTCGTTCCTATGCCCCCTACCGAACCCGGTGACGAGCAGCCTGCAGACGCGCCGTCAGAGGAAGCTGGCACGTGACGACCTCAGCGGGGCCGGCAGAAGCACGGTGGGCCCCGCTGCCCAGTACGGCTATGTCCACCGCATCGCGATCGTGGACAGCTCCTCCACCCGTTCCGGGGGCAACGTCGCGGCCCGCCGCCTACTCGCCCTGCCGTTCAAGCGGGATCGGGGTATCGAAGACGTCTACGACGAACTCCGAGGTCCCGCTGCCTTCGAAGTCGACGTCGTAGCGGCTGTGCGGCAGGGTGTGGATCCTCACCCACCTGCCCTGATCCGTTGCATCCGCCGCCACCTGGAGCGCGCCGAGAATAGGACCGGCACCGCTGGCCCGCTGCTTACTCGTCCATGTGTGCAGGAGCTTCGCCCCTGCGGGGACAGCCCAGGTGCGAAGCTCGCCGCTGGCCGGAGCGGAAACCTCGTCACTGAGCAGCCGGATGACCCACCCGACGCCGCCATTACGTCCGCGCTCGTTCGACATGCGGATGCCGAGTCCGATCGTGTAAGCCCCTTCGAGGTACTCCTCGAGTTCCTCGTCGATCCCGCCGAAGACGACAGTCTCACGAACGACCTCGACTGGCCCGTACCCGGTGAAAGCCCCGAGCATCGGCGGGCACTTGTCTTTGAGGTACTGCTGCGTGGCCATGCGCACGGGCTTGGGGATCCGGTCCAGCACCTTTCCGAGGGCGCTTTCGTCGCGGTCAGCCAGGAAGGAGTTGAGCGCACTGACCAGTTCCCTGGTCAGGTGGAGGTCGCTCACAGCCCCACCGCGAGGGGCACTGCCGGCAGTCCTGGGGTGAGGCCGCCACTCGAGCCGGAAGGCGCTGGTGCGCATCGGTGCGGGTGCCGGGCCCGCCGGCAACTGGCGCACCTGTCGGCCAACAAGACGTTTAAGAACAAGTCGAGTCGTTCACCGGGGCGGACTCCCCAGTGGTTCTTCGTGAAGTGCAGCCACGCGCTCAACGCTGCCTGTAGCTCGATCACGGCTGTGCGGTAAAGGACTTCTCCTGCCGTGCCGACGTGCAGCCGCACGCCTTGGCCGGTCACCGTCCACCCCACGGGGAGCCGACGCGCAGGAGTGATCGGGGAGCCGTGAGCGAGGGTGCGCAGCATCGCTGCGACGCGTGGCGGAAGCCCTGATTTGGCAAAGCTGCCTCATCTGCCCTGTAGGACCGAGACGATGGGAATGATGCGTATGGCAGTCCTACCGCCGGTCCGCGCCTGGAGAGAGGAACGATGGATTGTCCTTGACATCCCAGATTGATTCGCCCGACAGCCCGTTTACCCGATTCACCGTGTTGCACCTGCCACGTCCGCGTGCGGCGATGGACACCTACCGTGCCGCAGCCCGCGCCGTGCAGCGGCCAGTGTCTTTGCCGGCGCCACCGCCCGGGGTGCGGCCGGTGTGGGGCACGCTCGGCGCGGCGATTGACCACCGACTGCGCTACGCTTTCACCTGCCAGCAGGCGATCGACGGTGCAGTCCGCGAAGGTGTTGTGAGCGCGGCCGCTTGGAGCGCGAGTATGCGGCGACCCGACGTCGCTGAGGCGATTCTGGCAACCGGCCGTGACCTGGAGCGTGAACTTCGCTTTCTGCTCAACCAGGAGCGGCCCGATGACCGGAATCAGCCGATACTGCTGGCCGCCACGACTGAGGAACGGCTGGTCCGTCTCTGCGTGGCGATGGTGTGGTTCGAGGAGGTCTACCGCTCCGGTGTTCTGTACCCGGGGTCGCCGATTGTGCAGCTGGCTGCCGAGCTGACGTTGCCCGCGCTGCTCGCCCAAGTTCCCGACTATGTGGTTGACGACCTCACGGCACAGGTACGACTCGCGGAGGACGCCCTCCGTGAACTGCGCATCGGCACCAAGGCTGAGGATTGCTATTCGGGGCCTACCTTCGCCGGCTCGCCCGCGGTGGGCGGTGCGGACGCAGACCTGATCGCCAGCCGACTGCTCCTGGACTTCAAGGCGCTGAAAGATCCCGTTCGACTTCGGCCAGCAGCGGCGTACCAATTGGCTGGGTACGCATTGCTGGATTTTGAGGATCTCTACGGCCTCGAGCGAGTCGGCTTCTACCTCACCCGCACCGGGCAGCTGGTCACCTGGGAACTAGGGGAGTTCGCAGGCTTGCTGGGTGCTCAGGCCCCGGTGCCCGAGCTACGGGCTGAGCTGTCCAGCCGCCTCGCCAGCAAAGGTCCGGACGCCGAGGTGTGACGGGTGCTTGTGGCAGTGCTCTCAGGATGTTTCCGCGCGCGAAGGAAGCAGCGCGACCCAGGGGGGCCATCCGCCGTGGTGAGCGCTCTGCGCACCCGCCGCGCCCTTCCTTCTCATCCGCACCCATGTTGCACGCCCTCGTCCCGGGCAGTCAGCGTGCCCGGGACGCCGTCGATGCTGCAACCCGGCCCGGCTGTCAGGGAATGTCCTACGGTTGCCCGCGCCGGACAGCACGTGCCAAGGATGGCGCGGGAGTATCTGGCCGAGCCCCTCGGGGACGAAAAGAGCGCGGGGAGCCATGCTCCGCGGAGTGCTGGCCCGGCGGCAGGAAACAGCCGCGTGATCCTCCGCTATCGATGCCCGGTGCTCGCGGAGCTGTCGGAGAACCGGCAGGTGCCTGCACTGATCCACCGCGCTCATTTCGAGGCGGAAACCCGCTTGTGGGTGCCGGTCCTCTCAGCCCTGGAGACATACCGTGTACGGCCAGGGCTGAGAGGACACATGGGTCACTGCAGTCACCGGTTGGAGAACCCCGGCTTCATCCGCAGCACGATGATGACGAGCACGTGGGACGACGGCTGCGGGCCCCGGTGAGGTCATTGCACGGTCTGCTGGGCGGGAGCCGGGCATACATCAACAGAGCTAATGGTTCCGCGGGGCTTGCCTTATCAGGGGATGTACTCCTCCATGAGCTTGCCCAGGTGCAGGATCATCGGTAGTCGGGTGGCCTTCGTGGTGTGGGAGTGGAAGCGGCGGAGTGTTTGCACGTACAGCGCCACCTGGTCCGGGTCGTCGCCGTCCTGGAGGAAAGAGGTGTGGATGTGCAGCGAGGTGGGGTTCTGGCCGTTCTTGCTGTCATTGCCCGGCCCGGACAGCTTGCTGACACCCTTGGGTAGCTGGCTGGTGTCGGGGCGGGGGTTGATGGCCAGGTAGCCGCGTTCCTTCCACCGTGCGACACCGGAGAACCGCCCCCATCCGTATGGCAGCTCGGGAAGCGCTGGGGCGGAATTCGCCGCTGCGACATCACCGACCTCGCCGCTCACGTCATCGCCCACCGCGCCTGAGCCGTCAGTGGTGTCTAGGGGGGAATCCTCTTGGTCCTGCCTGCCATCGGCGCCATCGAGGCCGGCGGCAGGCTCGGCAGCTTCCGGGGCGGGACCGATGCCGAAGCCGTGGGGCAACTCGTCGTTGTTGTCGTTGATCCGCACAATGCGCAGGCCCCGCAGGCTCGCCGGCGTGCGGGGGACAGGCATTGCTTCGGGGTCGGTGAGTGAGACTCCTGGCCACACGAGTTCGTCGGGGGTGATGTGCTGGTTGGACAGCCAAGGCCAGATCCCCTTGTTGCGCAGCGTCGCGGCGCGGGCGATGAAGAGCCGGTCGTGGGTGTCGTCCTCGGCGAGGGCACCGCGCAGGAAGCAGGTGAGCGCCTCCTGGTCGGTCCGCTTCACCTTCCCGCGGCCCTCCGTCAGCGCCGCGGGAACCAGTTCGATGGGGATCTCCGGTTCGACGGGGTGGTTCTGGCTCGGGATCAGCTGACCAGTCGCGGTGCCGTCGGTACGCATCCGGAGCAGCATAGGAACGAAGTGAGGTCCTGCGTGGGACAGCCACAGCGCGGATACTTCCAGCGGCGCGGTGCCGAACAGCGGGGGAACCACAGGAAGGCGGCCCAGCTGCCTGAGCAGGTCCAGCAGCGCTGCAGTGATGCGCTCGATGTCCTGCTTGCGTACCTCGGTGTTCTCGAAGGGGTGCAGGCCGGTGCTCTTCGCGTCCGGGTTCGGATCTCGGTTGACGGGCTTGACGATCTGGACCAGCCGGTTGCACCGGGACGGCAGGGCGTTCTTCAGCGGCTTCTTCGGGTCCTCCAGCCGGGCGGCCTTGTAGTAGCCCGGGCCCTCCAGCTCGATCAGGCAGCCCACCGGCCGGTCGCCGGGAGGGAATTCGTCCTGCCACAGCCGCGCGCGTTCCTCAAGGGCGGCCTGACGGGCCCGGCGGCGCTTGTCCGGGTCGCTGTCGGTGGCCTTGGGCCAGCCGCCCAACAGCAGCCCGGGCTTGGCCAGGCGCAGCCGGACGCTGAACTCGTTGCCGCGGTAGAAGCTTTCGAGCGCGTCGTCATCGTCGGCAGCGATGTGCACCAGGCCCAGGATCCGGGTGAGCACGAGGTGGACGGCGTCGGCGGTGCGCGGCGTCGCGTGCCACAGCTCGATCGGGTACTCGACACCCTCCTGGGTGCGTTTCTTCGGCAGCCGCCGCGAGAGCGGCTTCACCTCCTGCGCCGGGGTGACCGGCACGAGGTGGTGCTCTTCAAGAACCGGGGCCAGGGCCTCGAAGACGGTCAGGTGGTCGATCGGCTGGAAGCCTGTCCCGGTGGGATGTCCACCAGTCTCCCGCGCCCCACTGTCGTCGCCGTCCTCGTCCTCCTTGAAGTAGTTGTAGCCGGTGCTGTGCTGTAGGAACGCCCGGGGCTTGGACCCTTGGCCGTCCCCGGCCTCGCTCGGGGAGGCGAAGCGGGCCGGGTCCTTGCGGACCTGGTCAGGCAGCGGAAACAGATCCGAGCTGGGGAGCCGTGACAGGATCTGGGGCAGGCCGGGCTTCCACGTCCACCGCATCTCGTCCTTGACACCGGTCACGGTGACCGGGGCGCGCAGCAGTGTGTCCCGCTCGGTGCCGCGCAGCACGCCGCTTGGTGCGTACAGCAGCATGGTGGCGGTGGCGGGCTCGTAGTGGCTGCGCCGTGGGATGTAGGCGGGCTGGGTGGCTGCCATGCGCGCGACGTGCGGGATCACCCGCACCAGCAGCCGCTCGTCGTGGGGGAGTGTCACCACGTTGAAGCGGAGGTAGTGGGTGCTGTAGCCCTGCTCGCCGCTTCGTGCCAGGCGGGTCGGCGGCCACAGGAACACTGACCGGTCACCGTCGGGCGAGGCCGGTCCCATGACCCACGAGGATCCCTGGTCGGTGTCGCGGCCGCCCAGCCGGCGGCCTTGGTCGACCCAGCTGGCGGCAAGAAACGTCGCCAGCATCTTGTAAGCGGCCTCGCTCGGCTCGGCGGTGCTGTTGGCCCGCACGCCGCGCTCGAGCAGGTCAGGGCGGGCTGGCTTCCACTGCAGCTGCAGCGCCTCGCCGATGATCTCGCCCCAGGGGACGTCGCCCTGGTGCGGGGCGACGTGCCCGCAGACCCACGCCTCCAGCGCGAGCGCCACCACGGTGGTATCGGCCGACGGGCGCATCGCGCGCAGCCAGGCGTCGGCGCGCAGGTCGGTAGAGACAGCCAGCAGCGCCGGCTCCAACTCCAGCAGCAACTCCGTGAGCGCCCACGTCGGCAGACGGTCCTTGCGGCGCGCTTTCGGATTGGACGCCCAAGCCCGCTCCAGGCGGGGGAGCAGGCCGGCGGGGAATGCCGCACTGTGCAGCTCGCACGGCCACCACCCGTCCGGCTTCGCCGCGAATAGCGGGAACTGGATCCCGCTGAAGGGGATCCTCGGGCGCTTCGGTCGCTCGGTCATCGGCTCCAGTCCATGGTCTCGAAGAGGTTGCCCAGCAGGCCCCAGGTCGCACTGGCGATCTCGTGCTCTAGCCGCCGTCCGGGCAGCGCGCCCGGCTCCGGGGGATCGAGCAGCCGGTTGATCAACTGCTGGCCCGCGACCAGCACGCTAGTGCGGTCGGTGTCCTCGGCCGTTTCACGCCGATTGGCGGCCCGGGGCGCGAACGCGGCGTCGATGAGGTAGATCCGGGTCGGCACGTTGCCGCGGATCGTGCGCCCGAGCGTCTGATAGAGCTGCACCATCAGGTCGCTGACGAACGCTCGCCGAAGGTCGTCGCGGGCCAGGCGGGAGAAGAACAGCGGCTGCCCCATCAGGGTCAGCCACAGGCCGCGGGCATCGGCGCGCAGCAACTGGGCCTGCTTGCTCAGATCCACGCCCGGCGCAGTGCCGTCCACTGGCTTCAGCAGCCGCTGCATCGCGTATTGGTTGAGAACGGCGAGCGGGAACGACAGGTCGTCGGCGGGCGGGTGCAGCCTGGCGAGGTAGAACAAGGCGCCGAACGCCGCCACCCGTCGCTCGTTGAGGACGTTGTGACCGCGCTGCAGCGACCCCTCTGGGGCGACCATGACATCGGCATCTGTCGCGGCGAAGCGCCAAATGCGCCGGTAAGCCAGCCCGTACCGCCCAGGGGCCTGGGAGTCGGGGGTGACGTGGCGGGCCGCCAGGCGGGTCCTGACATTCATGTGCTGTGCGCACGCGGCAGCGTCCTTGCCGCTGAGTGTGACGAACGCGAGCCGCTGACGATCGGGGTCCAGCCGGTCACGCACCTGGTCGACCAGCGACCTCGAAGCCCCGGGCGCGGGGTTGCAGATCGCGTCCAGGACGGCGCGCAGCGCGTCCTCCCGCTGCTGACGGCCACCGGCGCCGGACACGACGATGCCCTTGTGGTCGCCGGGTCGGTACTGCGGCCGAAATAGCATCCGGCTCTCACGCAGTGCCTGCGCGCACGGCTCGGGTTCACGCAGGATCAACTGCGGAGTGATAGCCACGTGGTAGCGCGCCGAGCCGGGCATCCAGCTGGTGGCAGAGGTGAGCACCACGTTGGGGCCCTCGATACCCTCGCACCCCAGCAGGTCGTGCAGGTGGTAGAGCAGCCAGCGGCCCACCCCGCGCAGCCACAGGATCTCCAGCGACCCGCTGCTTCCGTCCCGGTTCGGCTTCCACTGCAGCGCCAGCATGTTGCCCATGGCCTGCTCGGGCACGAGCATCTGCAGGTCGGGCGGCGGCTGGTGCTTGAAGAAGCTGTCGGCCGCCTCCATCGGCATCTGCTTCTGGACCGCGGGCAACAGTGAGTTGGCGCCGAAGAAACTCGTCGTGATCCGCGCCGACCAGATGCCGGCCGTGAGCAGCCGCACCAGCTGCGGCAGCATCTGCTCAACCCAGTCGTCGACGTTCCCGTCCTTGCCCTTCGGCGCGTGTTCGAGCAGCCACCCCTCGGCCGCTTCCTTCACGGTCCACTCGGTGTCGTAGCCGGCCGTCATCGCGGTCAGCAGACGGTCCAAGTGACCGGGAGGCGCCTTGAACGGGTCCCGGGCCAAAGGCGCGAGGAACTCGTCGAAGAACCGGTCCGCGGCCTCTTCCTCCCTGGCCTGGTCCGGCCGCTCATGCAAGGTGGTGATCCCGTGCAAGGAACGGGCCAGCCGGTTCAGCAGCGAGAAGCCGCTGAATGGACCCTCCGTGACGATCTCCGTCAGCAGATCCTCACCACCCGGGCCCCTGCCCCGCCCACTCCCGCCCTTGCCCTGGCTCTTGCTCCTCTTGCCTGGCGGAATCACCAGCAGCGGGTACAGGCCGGCCAGTGCCTGGTAGTGCCGCAGCATGTAACCCTGGTAACGGCGCACATCAGGATGGGTCAGCGGCTGATGCCAGGCGGCATCGAGACTGTCATGACAAGCGATCGCCGTGCGGGCGCTCCAGCCACCAGGGAACGTGAGCGGCTCCTGCAGCATGAACCGCTGGTCGAAATCGCCCATCACCTTGTCGGCCTCGTCGACCAGCAGCAGGCCCAGCTCGTGCTGGATCGCCTCGATCTGCCGCGCCCGGAAGGAGGAGCCATCCATCCGGCTGCTCACCAGACCAGAAGATGTCATAACCCACACCTGCGCATCCGGGACGGCGCGAGCTGCGGCCTGCTGCGGACACACGTGCGTCAACGGGCAGTCGTGCAGCTCGCGCTTGCCCGGCAGCTTCAGCCGCCCGCGGCATGGGAAGTCCTCCTCCCGCAACGGCGCGTCACCGCGCCCGGCACCGGTACGCAGCGGCTCGAGCAGGCACATCGATGTGGTGAACTCCGCTGCCGGATCCAGCTCCGGGCCGGGCAGCGTCTGCCCGGCGTCCACGTCGTACAGCTCATCGCGCCAGTAGCTCTCCACGTGGCGTTCGCGGGTGGTCCGGCCGATCAGAGGGACGGCGCGGATTCCCAGCGCGCGCAGGAACCGCACCTTGGCCAAAGCGGCGCTGATCGACGGCATCACGTAGCCCACTCGCAGTCCGCGGCGGACACCGATGAACGCCAGCCCGTCCAGCAGGGTGCTCTTGCCCGCGTTCATCAATCCGACCGTGTGGGCGATCCCGTCAATGGTGAACACACCCAGGTCGTCGGCAAGCCGCCCGGCCGCTTGGTCGACACGCGAGAACGTCATGTTCTCAAATCGACGTTCGAAGTCGCGGTCACTGATCTGCGGGTGTGACTCCAGGGCCCGGTCCATCTCTTTGAAAGCCTGCGCCAGATCGTCGCGGGTGACAGGGAACGGCTCCCGGACGCGGCTCGAGCGGGCAACTAGCCGTTCGGTCGGCGGGGCGGCCTGGATCCAGGCCGGGATCCGCAGGCTCTCGACCGCACCGTCGCGTCGTTTGAAGAAGCACTCGGCGCCCGGCGGTACTGGTTCGTGGGCCGGCTCGGTGGCGTAGGGAACTGCGTCGGTGAGCGCAGCCCGGTAGATGCCTTCTCGCTGGGGAAGGTGCGGTGAGGGGTAACGTTCGAAGGGGGTGCTGTTGAAGACCCGGTGCCCGGGCGGGCCGGTGGTGGTGAACATACGCAGCTCGACTGGGACTTTGCGGTACTCGTTCAGCCGCTCGCGCCACTGGCCGCCACGTGCTGCGTCACCCATCCGAAGCCGTACCCGCCGCACGACCTCCACGCCTGCCGGCCCCAGGTCGGCATAGTGGTTGAGCGCCGTCCACAGCGCGCCGACGGGCTGCCCGGTCAGATGCTGTTCCAGATAGAACAAGCCGAGCTCGAGCTGGCAGAACTCGGCCGACGACAGGTCACCCAGCCGCTCCTCCAGGCCGGTCTGCTGGAGGTCTGCGACCAGGCCCTCGTACCACTGCGAGCCCATCCTCACCACGGGGTGCCTCCAAGAGCCCGCGCGTGCGCCTTGGAGACGAAGTCGTCCTCGGAGATGACCCGGACACCATCGCTGCGGCCCTGCATTTCCCGCTTGAGGTCGTCGACATAGTACTTCTGCTCAAACCGGTGCCGGGGCAGGATCAGGCACCGATGTCGTGCCCGCATGCGGCGGTCCCATCTGAACGAGCGCCCCAGCATCGTCGCGCTCGTGCAGTCCTTGGCATCCCCAGCCCACCACTCGGACCGATCCGGCTCATCCGGCGCGGCCGGATCGGGGAACTCCACGGCGACGTCGCAGGCGTCCATGCCAGGCCACTTGTGCAGGCGGAGCAGGCCTTCCGGCAGGTCCCCGAAGGCATCGAACAGGCGCTTTTCCACCAAGCCCGGGTCGTGCATGCAGATCCGCACGCCGCGGTGCTGCACGTAGTAGCCCTCCAGCACCTTGAGCTGCTTGATCTCCGGAGCTCCGGCACAGCCGGGCGTCCCGCACATCTCAACGCCCTCGTGCAGGGGGTTGCCGCACTCGCTGCAGACCTGGCAGGACGCAGGCCCGCCGGTCTTGCGGTACTGGTAGGCGGCGTCAAAGAAGTCCCGCACATGCAGGCGGCCGTGACGGTCCACCTCCTTGAACCGCCTCGTGAGCTGGTTCAGTTCGAGATCGGATACCACCGGGCTCTCGATCAGGAACAACCGCAGAGCCACGTAGGCCTCCTGGACTTCCTCCTCCGTACGCCCGTGCAACTCCGCCACGGCTTGCAGCTTGGCGAACGTCCGGTTCTCGTTGAGCTCGGCCTCGGCGTCCGACCGGGGCGCGAGCCGGGCGGCCTCATCCGCGAACGCCGACAGTTCCTCGTCGTCGATCAACAGGCTCTCTGCATCGCTGTCGGAGACATCCAGTCGAACGGGCCAGCGCCCCAGCGGCAGCCTGCACCAGGCGAAGACGTCCATGTCGCTGGCCGGCGGCTCGGTTCCCTGCTCCAGCGCTCGCCACCACAACCGCGTCACACCCGTGCGCCATGCTTGAGGGAGCAGGCCGGTCGTCGGCTCCGCCCCTTCACGGACGCGCTCGCGCTCCCACAAGATCCGTGCCAGGCCGGCCGCCAGCAGTTTCAACGTCATGTAGTCGTCGGCGATGTTGCTGCCGACCTCGGCCAGCCGCTCGCGGGCTGCCTGGTGCACCGTCACCCGCGCACCGTATACACCCGCTTACCGAAAGCAACGTTTCTGTCAGTCAGGGGTCACCCTTTGGAAGGGTGAGACACGGAGCCGCGGCCGCGAGCAGGGGCGAGCATGGTAGAACGCCCCCGGTTCCTGATGTCCCGCCTGAGGAGGCCAGGTCTGTCCGTCGTCGTGCCCTGCCCTGGCTGCCGGCCGCCATCCGGCACGGCCGGTGGCGTGGGCGGTCGCATCCTGTCCGGATGGCAGGACCTCGTTGTCGACCCGGTTGTGCAGGCAATGGCTATGAACTCACTGCGATGCGTCGCTGTCGTTGACGTAGAAGGCGAAGTAGAACAGGGAGGTGTTCAGGTCGGTTCCCTGGTGGCCGAGGATCTCGTTGTAGAACTGCACCTCGGAGATCTTCCGGCTGGCGAACTTGCGGTAGGCGACGGCGGCGTACGCCTCACGCAGTTCTCGCGGGGTGATCGGCTGTCCGTCGGCGTCGGTGAAGGTGCGCTTGGCGACGATGCCGACCTCTTTGCCGAAGCGCTGCGAATAGGTCTTGTTGTCCAGAGCGGGATCGACCTTCTCGCGGATGCGGGTGACGGTCTCAAGGACGAGCTCCCGCTCTGCGAGCATGGGGATGGAGTAGGAGGCCGCGGCGCGCTCGGTCTCACGCGTCTTGGTCTGCCCGCTGAACAGGACCCGCAGAGCGTCGGCGGAGTCAGGTTCGAAGCCGCTCACGCAGCCGACCTCGTAGGGGCGGCGGCCGGTCAGAGCCACGACGCCGGTGATGGCTGCGGCGTTGGACCACCGGACCTTCGCGTTGTAACTCAGCAGCGCCACGGCCCGCTCGATGTGCTCGTGTGCGTTCAGCGGCCGCTGATTGCGGTGCCGTTCCTCGCGCTGCTCCTGCTGGTGCTGGCGGTACTCCGTCACGCGGGCAGCCGAGTACTTGAACTTCTCCAGGACGGGGGCGTCCTCGCCCAGTTCGGCTTTGATCACGTTCCGGTAGTCGGTGATCAGGCTGCGGTTCGTGGTCGGGGCGTAAGGCTCGCCGGTCTTCGGATTTACCCGCCGGTGGATGGCCGACAGTTCGGTGAGCACAGCCATGTGCACCCTCTGCTCGTCGGAGCCGGCGTCACGGATCTTGGCCACGAAGCGGTCGATCCGCTCCCTGTCCGTCGGAGTCAGCATGTGAGGCCCTTCAGGTCGCGGTCTTGGGTGCAGCCCAGGGACGGCGCGCAATCAGCCGCGCCGAGTCGAGAACCCCGGTATCTTTGGGGTCATGCCCCAAAGATACCGGGGGAGTGGGGTGTGGCACAACCGCGACACGCCACCCGCAAAAGCCCTCCACGCCCCGAGCACCGCCACCGTCGGATCCCGCACCCGACCCGGACGCTGTCGTCCCTCCGCCTAGTGGCGCCAGACCGGTCCGTCCGCGTCCACGACGCCCACCCGCGCGAGCAGCAGGACGATCTCGCGGCCCGTCAGGCCCCCACCTGTATCGGCGAGGACCTCCGCCATCGCAGTGACCGCGGCTGCGCCAGGTAGCGAGAATCCTCCTGGCAGTGGCGGTCATCTTCCCCCCCGGATCTGCCACCTGCGAGGGCCAGGTCGTGGACCCCGTGTCCCGCCCCGCCATCCGGAAATCCCCGTCGGCCCCAGACGGCCGGTCCGCGCTGACATCACACGCACCACCAGAACACAGACTGCCCCCACTCGCCCGAGCAGCGCCGCTGAGGGTACGCGATCTGGCAGCAGCCGAACGGCGTGCAAGAAGTCGCAGCCACACCGGCGCCCACCGTCCACGGGCGGCGACTTCGCGAAGGCTGACGGTGATACCGGGACGGGTGCTACGTTGGGCGGCGGGGGAGTGGCACAGCGCATCACACCGGACCAAACAGCCCCAAGGGCACACGTTTTGGTGCGGTCAGTCGCAGGGGTGGGAGTCGCGCCGCTCGGACAAGCACGATCAGTAGTGGGGAACGTGGCACGAGCAAGGTCGCACTCGGCGGCAGGGCAGATGACCGGATGCGCAGACCACGGGTGATCTCGCCGCCATCGTCACCGACAAACGGGAAGCAGTTGTCGTGGCTTGTGCTCTCGCATCGGACCTGCTGGCCGACATGGGAGCCCACCAGCCGCACATCCTGACCCCTGAAGGAGACATCCTCGGACTTCTACCGCAAGAGCGTCCAAACTTTCGAATTTTTGTCAGGTTCCTGACATTCCTAGGTTCGGCCCCCCTCCGCACCCAAATTCCCGTGAAATGGCAGCGTAATTGAGGAAGAGAATAGACCCCTATTTGGCGAGAGGTAAATAGAGGTCCTCCTCGGCTGCGAGGGCCGAGCCGTGTCACCGAAGAACCCATCGCACAGGCCCCCCAACTCCCGCCAGCGCCGCGGGAGGGCGCCCGCAGGGACAACGGAGGCCGCGCACCGCCGGGATCCATCTAGGGAGCAGCTCCCGTCGGCCCGCCAACCAGCGCACCCCGCTAGCCGTCGTGGCGACCGCCGCGCCACCATCCGGGCACCCCTCCGACCCATGGCGCGCCGAAGTGTTGTCAGGCCCCTGACATTATGGAGTCGCCGCGTCCACTGGGCTTTGCCCAAGGGGAGCGACGCGAGTACCCACCCATAAGCACCGCCCAGACGCCCCAGCAGGGGACGGGGGCCCCTACGTTTGCACCAAGAACCCTCTTTTTCCCACTCCTTCCACCCGGACCCATTTCATAAAACCCTGTCAACTATTCTTCAAAGAAGCGACGGTGAGGACTTTTCGAGGAGATGAAAATTCAAATGAGAGGGCATCAGGGAGCGTCAATTGATCCCACTTTGATCCCACTAAAACCCGAACCATTTTCCTATAAATGGGGTTGAGGGGAAATCAGGAAGGCAGAAAGGGAAGGGAGTTGGAGAAAAGGGAAGGGCTCGGATTAGGGAAATGGGAAAATGAGGGAATCGAATTAAAAATGAGAGTTTGGGGGTAAAATTAAATGAGAGTTTGGGGCTTTACCCCAAACTCTCAAGAGAGTTTGGGG
>NZ_JBIVMZ010000027.1:0-32141 GCF_044753355.1 Streptomyces sp. NPDC088400
CCAGAAACCCCACCGTCACCCTCGCCGCATGACCATCCCAAACACCCGCACACCAGGCACCACGTCCTTGACGAAGGACATAGAGACACCCCCCCACAGTGGAACCATGCTGAACCGAGTAGCCGTTCTGTCCGACATCCACGGAGTCCTACCAGCCTTGGAGGCCGTGCTCGCCGAACCAGACGTCGTTGCCGCCGATCGCATCGTACTCACCGGCGATATCACCGCCGGCCCGCAACCGACCCAGGTGCTCGACCTGTTGACCGATCTCGGCGACCGCGCCGTCTGGATCAGCGGCAACGCTGACCGTGAACTCCTCGAATACCGCCGTGGGCAACGCGACACGATCCCCGATCCGATCGCCCCTTGGGCGGCCGAGCAGCTCCGCGAGGACCATCTCGACCTTCTGGCCTCGTTGCCACGATCGCTCTCTCTGTCCGTGTGCGGCCTGGGGAAGGTGCTGTTCTGCCATGCCACTCCCCGTGACGATGAGGAGGTCGTCCTGGTCGACTCCCGACCCGACCGCTGGAAGGAAGTCTTCAGCGGACTCGGTACCGACATCCGTACCGTCGTCTGTGGCCACACCCACATGCCGTTCGTCCGTCTCGCGCGCGGCCGACTGGTGATCAACCCCGGCAGTGTCGGCATGCCTTACGGGAGAACCGGAGCGCACTGGGCGATCGTGGGTCCGGGGGTCGAACTGCGAACCACGAACTTCGACATCGAGGCCGCCGTGACCCAGGTCGGCCGGGATTCGTCCTACCCCGAAATCGCCGAGTGGGCCGAGTACTTCCTGCACGCTCGCGCGACCGACGCGGACGCCTTCGAAACCTTCGCCCCACGGGACGGACGCGACCACGCACCGTGACGCCCAACCCGCGCATCGATGTCGGCGTCGGACGCGATCCGGTTCGGCCTGTTCATGGGATCCCGATCAGTTCGACACCGCCGCCTCCCATACCCACGACGTGCGGCGGGCACGGCCGTCGAGCTCGCCCCGGCCGGTGCACCAGAGAAGGACCTGGGCAGGGTCACCCGGTGGGGCATCAGGGAAGAGACGACTGAGCACCACCTCGCACAACGGCGCCGGGGGCAACCACGACACCCCCAGCCCCTGGGTGATGTCAAAGGTGTGCAGAAGAACCTCGGCGACGCCCATCGCCGCGAACCCGGCCGGATCGCACGCCCCCCAGTGCCAGGCACGCGTCTCCGGGCCGGCCGTGGCCAAGGCACTGCTGAGCAGTCCTCCGCAGGCAGTGACCACCTGGAGCACTTCGCGCGGGGAGCCGCCCGGGTGGACGACCAGGTCGAACGGCAAGTAGGCATCGCTGGGGCGGGCCGCCACCTGCCCGGCGTAAGCCAACAGGTCATGCGCGACGTGGGCGGCAGTCGCCCAGCAACTCCACTCCAGCGAGCCGGCCGGCACCGCCCAGTCCTGCGCGTCGTACGGCTCGAGCACCCGCACCATCTCGGCCACGGCCCTGTCGACGTCTTGCTTGTCCACGCGTCGCATCCTGAGAAGCTAGTGCGGCGACGCTTCGGCGACCGGCCGATTTAACAGATCTGTCACCACAGAGAAGAGGAGGCGAAGAGTGGGCGTCCATCCCCAGCCCGACAGGCCTTCGGATCCATCATCTGTGCCGCGCTCCGGCGCGGGAGACGCGATTCCCTCGTGGGGCCGACGGCTCACCGTGCCGTGCCCGGCGTGCGGCCTGGCCACACACCGCCACCGCACGCTCGACTTCGACGGTACGAACATCTACCGGTCCCATGCCGGCCCCGACCCCACCCGCGTCGACGGAACCACCGGCGAACCGGAGGGTGGAAAGGTCTGGATCGCGCTCGTCCCCGGCGACTTCCCGGCCCGGTACTTCACCGAGGACGAGGTCTACCACCTGGCCGGCGGCATCGCCTGGCCCGGTCGGCACCACCGTGACTACGGCACCGCCAAGATCGCCCACGACGCCTGCTGCCCCGGCCGGCACGACGCACGGCCCGACAGCAGCCGAGGTGCCGCCGAACTCTGGCAGGCCATGCGCCTCCGCCGATCTCGCTCCCCACGCCCCTGATCCGGGTGCGCCGCCGTTCCAGGAGCCGACGCCCGCACGGCCGCGTAGGGCCTGCCGTGCGGGCGTGGCGGATCACTTCGTACGGTAGGCGTCGATGATCGTCTGGGAGAAGGCGTCACCATTCCGGTCGGTGACGTCGGCCCGGAACGAGACCGAGCCGCCGGCGGCCCGGCCGCTTCCTTCGGCCGCAGGACGAGCGCCTCGCTGTCCACCACGTCGAGATCCCGGACGGATGTGCTGGTCCTGGCATGCAGTTGTGTCCGCGCGGCCGGTTTCTTCGCGACGTACTCGACGATCACCGGTGTCCTGCCGCGGCCTCGATCGGCGCTTCCGTTCGGTTGAGCGGGAAGCTCCACAGGCTTGTCGGCAGGCTCGAACTCTTCCTCCCCTAGCGATCATTCGGCGGCCACCCGACGGCGCGGAAGACGGCGATGGGGTCCAGGTAGTCCCGCCAGTGCGTCACCCTGCGGTCCTTGACGGTGATCACGGAGACGAAGTGGTTGTCGTAGGCACGCCCGGTGTGGACCGCCCGCCCGTGCACCGCGTACTCCAGCACGACCACGGACGTCTGGGGATCCCGGTGGACGGCGAGCCCGTCCGCGCTGTGCAGAACCATGACATCGCCGTAGCCGCGGTACAGGTCGGCGACCGCGCGGCGTCCCTGAGCCCGGCGCGGGTAGCCGGGTACAGAGATGACGTACTCGAACACCACGTCCTCGGCCAGGAGGTCGAAGAAATGCTCACCGTCGACGAGGCCCGCCAGCCCCTCCCGGACGATCTGGAAGAACGGGTCCAGCGCGGCGAAGTCGGTGATGTTGTCGATGGACATCGTCACCCCACCGCCGGAGAGGTCCAGGCGTGGACGCTGCGCCGGGCGAAGTCGGGGAAGGCGGCCGGCGGTCGGCCGGTGACCTTCTCGACGTCGTCGTTGGGCGTGGAGCCGTGGCCGGAGATGATGCTGCCGGTCAGCCAGCGGAGCATCACCGCGTAGTCGGCGGGGACGAGGCCGGCCGCGACCGCACCGCCGATCCACGCGCCGGGGTCGATGTCGTGGTGCCTGACGGGCCGGCCGCTCACGGCGGCGATGGCGTCGGCGACTTCGGCGACCGTGAGGGCCTGCGGGCCGGTGGGTGCGTACCGCGCGCCGGAGTGGGCCTCGGGTGCGATCAGCGTCTCGACCGCGACCGCGGCGATGTCGGCCGCGTCGACGAAGGCTTCCGCGCCGTCGCCGGTCGGTACCGTGATCACTCCGTCGACGACCGGCAGGTGTGCGTCGCTGAAGTTCTGCATCACCCATGCGGGGCGCAGGATGGAGTGCGTGAGGGTCCCTCGGGCGGCGAGGTCTGCCTCGACGGCCCTGATGTCGACTTCCGGTGGCGCCTGGTCGCCGCCGTAGGTGCTGAGGTAGGTGACGTGGCGCACCCCTGTGACTTCGGCGAGGTCGAGGAAGGCGGCCACCTGGTCGGCGTAGGAGACCCGCAGGACGGGCGTGACGAGGTAGAGCCGGTCGACGCCGTCGAGGGCACCGGGGTGGGTGGCCGGGTCGTCCCAGTCGAACAGTACGTCGCCGCCGTGGCGCGCCGCGGTACGGGCGCCCAGTCCCCGCTCGGCGAGATTCCTTGCCACGAGCGAGCCGGTCCGTCCGGTGCCGCCGAGGACGAGTGTGGTCTGTGGTGATCCAGTCATGGGTCAATCATGAGAGCGTGCCACGAGCGAATCAATGCGCGTATGACTCATTCCTTTACGTCAAACGCTCGCATCCTTGTCCAATGTGGTTGTCTCACTGATACTCATCTCGTGGACATACTGCACGATCACCTCGCGCGGGCACGCGCCTCCGGCGCCGTCTTCGCCCGGACGGTGGCCGAGCCGCCGTGGGGGCTGCGGCTGGCCGGCTCGATCCAACTGGCCGTGCACACCGTCGTCCGGGGCAGGGGATGGCTGTGGCTCGACGACCCCGGCAACGCGGTGGAACTCGTGCCGGGGGAGGTGACGCTCGTTCGCGGCGGCCCCGATCACCACATCGGGCACGAGCCGGGCGCCGAGTGCCTCGAACCGGAGGACTTCCGGGCCCGGCACGCCTGTGACGGGAGTTCCGAGGACCCGCGGGCGACGGTCTTCCTCTGTGGCGCCTACCAGTTCTCGGGCGACATCGGCAGCGGACTGCTGGAGGCACTGCCCCAGGTGCTGACCTTGTCGGCGGCGGTCGGCGATCCGCTGCGGGACGTGATCACGCTGCTCTCCCACGAGCTGGCCAACCCCGAGCCCGGCCGGCCCACCGTGCTGGACCGGCTCCTCGACGTTCTCCTGGTACTCGCCATCCGCAACGACTTCCGCCGCAGCCCGACCGCGCCCCGCTGGTACCAGGCATCCGCGGACCCCCGGCTGAACGCCGCGCTACAAGCCATGCACGAGAACGCCGGCCATCCCTGGTCGGTCCCCGAACTCGCCGCGATCAGCGGCATGTCCCGGGCGGCCTTCGCGCGGACCTTCCGCGACGCCCTCGGCCAGACTCCCATGCAGTACCTGACCGACTGGCGGATGGCTCTCGCCCGCGACCACCTGCGCACCGGCGAACTCGGCACGACGACCATCGCGCGCACCGTCGGCTACAGCTCGCCCTACGCGTTCGCGGCGGCCTTCCGGCGCCACCACGGCGAGCCGCCCGGCGCCTGGCGGCAACGGGAATCGCTCCGGGCACAAGCACACCCCTGACGGCACACAACGCGGAAGTCCCGCCATCGGTGACGGCGGGACTTCCGCGTGTGAACAACGCATCGCAGGTCTCTGCGCGGATCTTTCTCGACTGCGCGCAACTGCTCCCGGTCGACCTCGGTCCTGCGAGGAAGGCCGGCACGAGCGTGAGCCGTACCGAGCACATGACCGGCTCCCGGACGGACAGGTGGCGTTCCGATTCCCCGGAATCGCCATCCGATTTCCGGGAACGCCGACGGAGCTAACGGACGAGAGTCTCGGACTGGTCCCACAGCCGGGCCGGGTTCTCCCGATCGAGGGCATACGGCGCGACGCCGGTGACAGCGCCGGCTCGTCCGGCGACCTGCTCGGACTGCGCACAGTCCTCGAAGTAGCGGCCGGTGACGCCCTCCACCGTCGGCGATGCGGCCAACAGCACCGAGGTCGCGGCGCCCTGCGCCACAGTCTTCTGCGGCGGCAGCGCGAGGTCGCCCGAGGCGGGGGCGAACAAGCGGCTGATCTACGTTTACTTCGGCAACAAGGAGCAGTTGTTCGACGCCGTCCTGCAACGGGCAATGACGGCGGGCACCGAGTCGGTGCCGTTCGACGTCGAGGACCTGCCCGGATACGCGGGTGCGGTCTTCGACCCCCTCGTCGCCCGGCCGGACCTGATGCGCCCGCGTCTGTGGAAACTGCTGGAGCGCCCCTCCGCCACCGGACGCGAACCGGACGCCTTCCGACGCAAAGCCACCGAAGTGGCCGACGCGCAGCAGCGTGGCGAGGTCGCCGAGGAGATGGAGGCTGCCGATCTTCTGACCATGGTTCTCGCCGCAGCCCAGGCGTGGTTCTGGGCCGCGACGGGCATCGACCCCGAGGAGGTCAGCCAGTCCTGGTCGGCGCGGCGGCCGGCTCTGCACCGCTCTGCAGTCGTCGAGGCCGCCCGTCGGATGTGCGAGCCGAAGACCGTCGGCGAGTAGCAGCCTCAAATGACCGCTCCGCTGTACCGGATCAGTATCGGCCGTTCCGTGATGCGCACCGTGTCCCGGTGGTCGACCTCGCGCGCGGTGCTGTCCAGGTACTCGACGCTCCGGGCTCCGGCGCCGACGCGGGTGTCGGCTGTGCCTGCGTGGGTCCAGCGGATGCGGGCCGTGCGGAGGACGCCGTGTTCATCAGGGATGAGGAATTCGCACTGCCAGACGTTCTCGGGCAGGGCGATCCGGAGGCCGTGGCCGCAGGAGCGGAGCTCTGCATGGGCCAACCACTGGTGGAGGCGGGAGACGAACAGGCCGGCTTTGGTGGGTGGCTGGCCCTCGGCCTGGAGGACAAGGGGGATCTTGCCGTTGCCCCACGCGTAGAAGTACATGCGCTCCAGATCGCGGTTGCGAGCGTACAGGCCCGTCAGGTAGAAGCGGACCGCGTGGTCGGCCGCCATGTCCTCCTCCAGCGGATCGTTCAGCGGCAGGGTCTGCGTGGTGCCGGTGTTCCACAGCGGCAGGTGGTACCCCGCCCGCTGGAACGTCCGATCGACATTCCGCACTGCCTCGAGCATGGTCTCCGGTGGGTCGGTGATCCGGCGCTGGTACAGCTTGATCCCCGCCGCGTCGCAGTACTGGTAGCCGCCCAACTCGGCGAACCTCAGCAGGTACGCGTGTGCGCCGGCCGCCCATAACCCGGTGATCGAGGGGCACACCACGGTCGCGTCCCCGTCCATCTCCCGGATGATGCGGCTCGCCCGCCTGGTCATCTCGACGAGTGTGGCGACGCTGCCGTTGTAGTGGTGCTCATGGTTCGCCATGACCCACAGTTCGTACGCATCGATACGGGCACCCGCATGCTGTACGAGAGCCCGCACGAAGGCGTCCCAGTCGTCGAGATCGTCCGGCGGCGCCGCTCGGGAACCGTCCGGATACGCGGCCTTCCGGGCGTCCGGGGCAGCCCAGCCGGGCGTAGCGCCGAAGACGAACAACGTGGGCAGGCCCTGCAGTTCGGCGCCGTCGAGGAGCCGGTCGAGCGTGGACCAGTCGTACTCCCCGCGTGCGGGTTCCACTTGGGCCCAGCGGGTCTCGCTGTCCCACAGCCTCAACGCACCGGTCCGGAAGGAGGGCATGGCCCCGCTGGAGCTGTTCATCGTCACACCGAACAGCTCCGGATCGACGGGCCTCGGTGTCTGCGCCCAGCTCGTCGACCCGAGCGGTGCCGGTACGGCCGTCGTCGCGGCCTCGTACGGGGCGCTTGCGACGGCGGTGCAGAGAACGACGAGTGCCATGACTGCGGCGAGGCCGAACCTCATGTGCAGGGGACGCCGTCTCGTCGCCGGACGATCGCAGGCGGCGCTGACGGGCGCCGCGGCGAAGTCGGTGGTGACGATGGGAGACGGGCCGGGATCCACCGCGGCAGACGCCGGACCGGGATCTTGCCCCTGGCCCGTCGCGGCCCTCCAGGATCGCAAGAGCTTGTTGAGTTCGTCCGCGTCGGCTCCGCACTCCTTGGCGATACGGACGATGAGGCCGTAGTCCGCCGGCGTACCCGTGCCGTTGCAGTACCGGTGAAGGGTGGAACTGCTGGTGAAGACCCGCCGCCCCAGCTCCTGGTAGCTGAGGCCACTACGCTCCTTCAGCCCTGCCAGAACGGCGGCCAACTCCTGGGCTCCCCGCGTCCCGTCCAAACGCTCTACCCCCGTGACGCCTTCTTCCGACTCCCGTCCCAGCATTCCACGCCCGTCCCAAACCGTCTGCAAGGCATCAGGTCAACGGGGCGGCGCGCGTCCCACGCCGGTTTGGAACGCGAGATGACTGGCCCTCGGCCGGGCCGGAACAGCACAGTTGATCTCGCCGGCACGACGCGTCGGCGTCACACCGATCCGCACCCCGGTGGTTCACAGGGGCGCGGCACGCCGTGTGCGTCGACCCACCGGCACAGACCGCCTCCGGACACCGGGGCGGAGGGGCCCGCCAGAGGGCGCGTCCGGTACGAACGACAAACAGAACGGGGACGAACCACATGTCACGAGTCCAACGTGTCCTGATGGCCACGGCCATGGCCACCGTGCTGGCCACCACGTCGGCCGCCTGGATGCCCGGGGGAGCGGAAGCGGCCACCGGCGCGGAGACCGACACCATGGCGCAGGGAGGCAGCTGCACGTACAACAAGCTGGACAAACCGGCCATGAGGAGTCACAAGGGCAAGGGCGACACCAAGTACAACAACGGTGAGACCAAGAGGTACGGCCGCGTCCTGATCCTCTCGGTAGGGACGGCGCTCAGCCCCGACAACTCCGCGGCACTCCTCAGCGGAAAGGTACGCAAGGGCGACCGCGCGTGGGTGGACATCAGCCACGACAAGGGCAAGAACTGGAAGAACTGCGGTCACGTCACCGCTGACAAGGCCGGCAAGAAGGTCTACTCCAAGTGGTTTGCCCACTACCGCAAGGGCTCGATCACGAACCGGGTGATCCGCGCCTGCGCCACAACCACCATGGGCGCCACCGACCAAGGCAAGCGCGTCACCTGGTGCGCGGACATCGGCGACGTGAAGACGACCGGTATCAAGAGCTACTGGTGGACGGACAAGGACTAGTAGGGCTTGGTCAGTTGGCCTGCTCGTGCTGGTAGGTAACGGTGGCAGGCGGGACAGGCGTCGGTCCATACCGCGAGGAGCAACTGCGGTTCGCGGGCGACCCGGTAGAGGCTCAGGCCGACACCCGCCTTCGGAGCGCCGCCAGGCGGGCGTCCGGTGTGCGCCGACAGCGGGGCCGAGTTCACCGACCACCGGTGGAAGGGCTGACGCCGTCCGGCAGCCCGCCGTCACAAGTGGCGTCAATACTATGATTCGCGTCCGGGACTGCCGGGATGTCTTTATTCTGTGGGTCTGCCGGGCTGCCATTGGGGGGTGCCCGGCCTGATCATGGGGACATTCATGCGTCGTACCCGCACGCTTGCCGCTGCTGCCGTCGCGGCGGCTTTCGCCGGCTCGGTCCTGTTGCCTGTCCAGGCGCAGGCCGCTACCGGCTCGGTTCACCTTTACAAGATCTACTACGACTCGCCGGGCACGGACACCCGCTCCAACTCGAGCCTGACGGCGGAGTACGTGCAGATCAGGAACACCACGTCGAAGGCCGTGAGTTTGAAGGGCTGGACGCTGACCGACGCGTCGAACCACAAGTACACCTTCGGTACGTACAGCCTCGGCAAGGGAAAGACGGTGACCGTGCGCACCGGTAAGGGCAAGGACACGACGGCGAACCGCTACCAGAACCGTGGTGCCTACGTGTGGAACAACGACAAGGACACCGCCACGCTGAAGAAGGCGTCCGGCAGCAAGGCCGACACCTGCTCGTACAACTCGACGAAGGCCGACTACAAGATGTGCTGAGTGTGCCCGCGTAACAGCGCCCGCCCCGATCCGGGGCGGGCGTTCGTGTGTCCGTGGGCCGGCATGACGGCCGTGACGCCGTCCGGGTCGCATGGCAAGCCGCAATTCGCCCGCTGATAAAAGGAGCCTGCCCGTGCCGACATGTGTCATGGACCGCCGGGGCTCCCTGAGCGGGAGATGTACGGCGTCGGGCAGTTCAGCCCTTCCGTGGGCCGGATGCGCCCGGCCCCTTCCCGGTCCCGGGCGCGTCGGGGCCGTCGACGATTTCCAGGACGGACATCATGCCCTTGTCCTCGTGATTGAGGATGTGGCAGTGCAGGACCGTCTTACCGGTGTAGTCATCGAAGCTGGTGCGGACGACGATGTTTCCGCGGGGTGCCACGTCCACCGTGTCCTGGTAACCGTAGAACGCCTGGGGCACGCCGTTCTTGCTCATCACCTGGAAGTCGTTCGTATGCACATGGAACGAGTGTGCTTCGTCGCTGTTGTTCTGGACCGTCCACTCCTGGACGGTGTTCAACTGCCCTGTGAAGTCAGTACGGTTCGGATCGAACTGCTTGCCGTTGATGAAGAACTCCGTACCGGCCGCGTTCTCCGTGTACGTGATGGTCCTACGGGCGGCGATCTTGGCATCGGCGAGGTTCCGGGCCGGGGCGAAGGCGGTGGGTGGCGTCGCCGGAGTCATGGCCTTCCCCTGCGAGATGACCGTGGCGAGAGTTACCCCGGGGAACTGGTTGCCGGCCGGGCCCGTGTTGTACGGGAGCGTCTTCAGCTCGGTGGTGCCGGACGGACCGCCCTCCACCAGTACGTCGTAGCGGGAGGCGGCCGGAAGGACGATCGAGTCGACGGCGTAGGTCTTGGTGACAGGGCTCCCGTCCCGCGCGATCACCCGGAATCTGTGGCCCGGCAACGCCACTTTGTAGTAGATGTTGGCGCCGATGTTGGCGATCCGCCAGAGCTGGGTCTCGCCCGGCCGAATATGGATGGCGGGGTTGAGCTGTCCGTTGACCACACGAGTCGTGGGCGCCCCGATGCTCAGATCCGCGGTCTTGATCTGGTCGTCTACGCGCTGGAAGTCCTTGAGGGCGACGACTCGCTCGGTGATGTTCCGCAAGGACTTCGGCAGATACTTCTTCAGGCCGTCGACGATGATGATCCCGGACATTCCGCCGGCGGTCTGGGGAGCGGACAGCATGTGCGGATGCGGGTGGTACCAGTACGTTCCCGGCGCGAGATCGGGCGGAAACCGGTACGAGTAGTGGTAGGTCTCCCCGGGGCCGATCTTGACGAACACGTTGTCGGAATGTCCGCTGGGCGAGACGTGCAGGCCGTGAACATGCAGATTCGTCATCTCGTCGATCTTGTTCACCATCTCCAGCCGCACGTGGTCGCCCGACTTGATGCGCAGGGTCGGCGGCATGTACTGACCGTTGTAGGTCAGGGCCCACAGCTGTTTGCCGGCGAGGTTCACCTTTTCGCGTTTCACCACGATGCGCGTGCGCAGGAAGCCGTTCCGGCTCACCACTTCGGCGGGGTTGCGGAGCGCGCCGGTCGGCCGGGCCGATGTCAGCGGGGGCGACGGCGAAGCCATGACGGCGGGGGACACGGAGGACGACGAGTGAGCCGGGCCCCTCATCGGCCGCGTCGCACCGGACTGGTCACAGCCCGAGATCAAGGCGAGGGCAGCGAGGAGAGCCCCGGCAAGGGTCCACCTCCCGCGGTGACGAGTCCGCATCGTGTTCTCCGGTCTGATGCGACGCCGGGACAGGGGGGATGATCCAGGGGCCCGGGCCGGTGAGGAATAGTGCGGTCATTCTGGCGCGGGGGTTCGCCGTTGAGGCGATCGACCCGCTGAGGAATCGGGCGTTTCATCCCTTGCGCGCTGTCGTGTCCAGCAGGTGTGCGCCGCTGGATGCCCACACACCGGACGGTGGTCACAGACGTTTCGAGGAAGCGGGAGGCCCCCGGATCGATCACGGCCGGCCGCGTGTCCCTGCGATCCCAGCGTCCCGGGTGATTCTCCGCCCGGAACCCGCCCTGGTCGGAGCTGGTACAGACGTCATACGAAGGCCGCGCGCTGCTTCTCGGTCAAGTCCGTGGGGTGGCGGTCGTAGCAGGTGCGGCCCCATTTTCCGTTCGAGCAGTACAGGGTCAGGCCCGAGGCGGGATCGCGGAAGTTAATGCTGCCCGAACCGACGCCGGGCACACCGCTGGCTGCGGAGCCGGGGCGCTTGCACGAGCGAGCCGGGATCCCTTCCGGCCTGCGGTGTCCGGGATGATCCTCCGGAACCGGTCAACCGGGGACAGCGTGACCCGCAGCGAATTCAGCACCGTGACCACCGGCACGAGGATCGTGGTCATGCCGGCGGCATCGCTGGTGCTGATCCTGATGGGCGCGGTGACCGTGGTACTGCTGCTGCGTGAGCGGGTCGAGCCGCCCGCGCTGGCCTGGGCCCTGCGTCTGGGGCCGGTCGTGACCATCGCGAGCATGGTCGTCGCCTACCTCATGGTCCAGTCCACGCCCGCGCAGGCGGCCGCAGCCGACCTGGGACACCGCATGCCGATCATCGGCGCGCACAGCGTGGGCCCGCCCGACGGCGGCCCCGGGATGCCCGTCACCAACTTCAGCACCACCGGCGGGGACTGGCGCGTCCCGCACTTCGTCGGCGTCCACTCCCTCCAGGCACTGGGCCTGCTGTGCCTGCTGTGCCTGCTCCTCACCCTCGGCCCCCGCATGCTCGGCACCCGCCACCGCACCGCCCTGGTCTGGATCGCCGCGACCGCCGCCCTCGCCCTGACCGGCATCCTCACCTGGCAGGCCCACCGCGGCCAGCCCCTCACCTCCCCGGACACCGCGACCGTCACCGCGCTGACCGCCCTGGCCATCGCCGTCGTCGCGCCCACGTCTGCTTCACCTCCTGCGGGACCACCGTTCAGCGCGTCCTTATCGACAGCGGCGCCAGCTGCAAGTCATATCTAGGGCGCAACTCCCTTGCGGAGCAGGGAATTTCACGCAAGCGCACCCGTCCCTACCGGCTTCGGGCGAACGGGAATGCGGAACGGTGGCCGTGTCCCAGTCGCCGACCCGGGTGTCCTTCTTCGTGGTCAGGTGTGGGGAGAAGCTGTCGAGCACGATCGCGATGTGGGTCTCGGACGGGTAGAGGCTGAGCAGGTTACGGCAGAACTCCAGGAACCTCGTCCGGTTCCTCCTTGGCTTGATGCGGCCGTAGAGCTGGTCCTTTCCCAGGTCGTAGGCGGCGAACAGGTGGCTTGGAACTCGCGCAGACAGGCGCGAAGATCACCCCTGCCAGTAGAGCAGGCACAGGATCTGGTGATCATGGAGTTGCGACGCTCTGTGACGACCGGCAGGCCTGTGTCTACGATCCGGCCCATCCGCTTCTATCACGGAGCTGTCGCGGCAACGTCGCCGGAGACCTTTTCGGCCCCAATCCGCCGCATGCGTTCGGTACCCCATTTTCCCAGGGAGGCCAGGGCCGTGTTGAGCGAGACGCCGTGCTCCGTCAAGGAGTACTCGACCTTCGGCGGCACCTCGCGGTACACCTCACGATGCACGAGCCCGTCTTCTTCCATCTCCCTCAGATGTTGAATCAGCATCTTCTCGCTGACACCAGGCAGGCCACGTCGGAGCTCGGCGAACCGGCGGGTCCCGTGGTGGTGCAGCTCCCAGAGGATGAGCGACTTCCACTTGCCGGCGACTACGTCCATCGCCGCGTCGATGCCACAGAAATAGGGCCCCCGCCGCGCTGAAGTCGCCATCCGCCCCCCTAGAGGTACTTACTCACGGGTGAGTACCCGACTAATTTGTCCGTACTGGTCAACTCTACTGGCTGCGGAGAGGATCGAGCCGAAGGACAAACACGAGGGGGAGCGCCAAGAATGACAACTGACAACAGCGTCCAGGTGAGTGTTCTCGGGCTGGGGGCGATGGGAAGCGCTCTCGCGGGCGCCCTGGTGAGGGCCGGATACGCGACCACATGCTGGAACCGCTCGCCGGGGAAGGCGGACGACCTCGTTGCGCAGGGTGCCAAGGCCGTCGACACGGCCGGAGACGCGGTCCGGGCCGGCCGATTGGTGATCGCATGCCTGCTGGACCACGCGTCGGTCCATGAGGTGCTCGTTCCGCTCTCCGATGAGCTGGCCGGACGAACCCTGGTCAACGTGACCACGACGTCACCTGCTCAGTCACGAGAGTTGGCCGACTGGGCCGCCCATGCCGGGGTCGCGTATCTGGACGGCGGCATCATGGCCGTACCGCACATGATCGGCCGGCCTGGGGCATCGATCCTCTACAGCGGATCGGCCGATGTCTTCCATCAGTACAGGCCGCTGCTCGACCTATGGGGAACCAGTACCTACTTCGGTGAGGATGCCGGGCTGGCGTCCCTGTACGATCTCGCCCTACTCGCGGGCATGTACGTCATGTTCGCCGGATTCATGCACGGCGCCGCCATGGTTGCGCCGGCCGGCGTGACGGCGGGCGAGTTCGCTGCCAAGGCCACCCCTTGGCTGACCGCCATGACCGGCGCCTTCCAAGGATTCGCCGCAGTCATCGACGGCGGGGACTACACCGTCGAAGGGCAGCAGAGCCTCCAGTTCTCCAACCTCAGTGACCTCCTGGCCGCCAGTTCCGACCAGGGCATCAGCACCGAGGTGGTCACCATGGTCCAGCGGCTCATCCAACGCCAGATTGATGCAGGCCATGGGGAGGAAGGCTTCGCCCGAATCATCGAGAGCATCAAGCAACCGGGCTAAGAACGGCTTCGGATCGTGGCGGTCGGGCACGTGGTGTCGGCTATGGCCTCGTAGGAGCAGCCGAACCGCAGGAGTTGGAGCAGATTGTCGAAGATGATCCGGTCGCTGATCCGCGGGCGGTGGCAGCCCAGCGGATGGGCCGGAGTGTCAGGGGTGATCTTCGCGCCTGTCTGCGCGAGTTCTTGGACCGACCGGCGATTGGGGGGCGGGAGAAGGAGCGTGGGTGGGGCCTGGGGTCGCGGTCGGGGTCCCTGTCGTGGAGCAGGACCCGAAGGCCGTCGTGGCTGATGTTGTCGACCACCCCCTCGGCGACCAGGAAGTCGGTCAGCTTGACCAAGCTCCAGGTCGAGAATGGAAGGCCGTGTTCGACGGCCTGGACTTGGCGATCTTCTTGATCTCCCGGCGCTCGGGCAGGGTGAAGGTCCTCGGACGGCCGCCCTTGTATTTCGGGTGCAGCGCCTCGAAGCCGTCGGCGTTGAAGTTGTGGATGACATCCCGGACCCGGTCCGCGCTGGTGAACGTCTCCTCGGCGATCTTTGCCACCGGCATGCCCTGTCCGGACAGTAGCACCGTCTGGGCCCGCCTCCAGGTCACCACCGACCCGGTGCCGCGCCGAACGATCCGCGACAGACGGGCGCCCTCGTCGTTATCGGTGTCGCGCACCCTCACCCGCTCGGCCATGCCGAACAGTTGGGACCGAGCACGCCGGCCGGGAACGAGACCCGGCCGGCGCCCCTGGCACTGTGGAACTCGTGTCAGCTCAGATGCCGGGCGAAGAACCGCAGCGAGCTGTCCACTTCGAACGATGGCACATCTCCGTGCTTGCCAGGGTTGGCGTGCAGCGTCTTCTCAGCCGAGGCCAGGGCGTCGAACAAAGCCAGGCACTGGTCCCGCGGCACCGTCTGGTCGTCCCACTGGACTATGAACTGCACCGGCACGGTGATCCACGCGGAAGTGCCTTGTGCGGGCGCTCCCTGGACCATGCAGAGGAGGGAGCCCCGACCTGTCACAGCGTTGATCGGTCTCACCTCCTCGAAGGTGCAGTGGTGCACGGCGGCGCCGAAGCCATCAAGATCGTCACTCGTGCCTCGCCAAGGCAGACATCGCCTGATGCGGCACTAGCTCTGCTGTTTGCCGAGGAGCAACGTGAGTTGGGCGTCGAGCACCGTGACGGCGTCCTCCTTGGCGTACTGGTGCGACAGGACCTGCAAGCCCAGCCCGTCGACGAGCGCGAGCAGCCCGGCCGCGGCGCGTTCGGGGTCCACGCCGTCCGTCGGACCGGCGGCCCGGAGCTGGTCGGCGAGGAACGTTCGCGTCTCCGCTGCGGCCTCGCGCAGCCCGGACGCGATCGACGGCTTCACCGCGGCGTAGGCATGGAACGCGAGTACGACGTGGTTCTCCAGCCGGCGCGTCTCGTCGAGCGGCAGCACCTGCAACAGCAAGCCGCGGACGAGTTCGCGCGGCGACGCCGGCGCGAGCTCGTCCTGTGACCGTTCACGGATCCGGTCCATGACCATGTCGAGGGCGAACGTCATCATCTCGTCCTTGGTGCCGAAGTAGTGCTGCACCATCCCGGTCGAGACCCCGGCCTCCGTGGCCACGTGCCGCAGGCTCACCCCTTCCAGGCCGCGCGCGGCTGCGAGCCGCATCAGTGCGTCGGCGAGCAGCTCCCGGCGCTCGCGGTGGTCGATCTTGCGGGGCATGCCCCCACTTTACATTGCGTCTGTATTGGCTCCGGGATACATTGCGACTGTATTGAAAAGGAGATGCGCGATGGACGTGCTAGATCTTTCAGCGATCAACTCGGGACAGCGGGAGCTGGTGGGCGGGAAGGCCGACGGCCTCGCCGCGCTGATCCGGCTGGGCGAACGTGTGCCGGACGGCTTCTGCGTCACGACCGAGGTGTACAGCCGCGGCGAGATGTCCCGGGCCGAGGTCCTCGCCGCGTACTGGCGGCTCGGCGGCGGACCGGTCGCGGTCCGTTCGAGCGCGACCGCCGAGGACCTGCCGGACGCGAGCTTCGCCGGCCAGCAGGACACCTTCCTCGCGGTAGAGGGGGACGACGAGCTGCTCACGGCGATCCGCGCCTGCTGGGACTCGCTGCACACCGATCGCACGAGGGCCTATCGCGAGGCAGCCGGCATCGCGCACGACACCGTACGGATGGCGGTCGTAGTCCAGCGCATGGTCGACGCCGAGGTCGCCGGCGTGCTGTTCACCGCCAACCCGCTCACCGGTTCGCGGAGCGAGTCCGTCGTGGACGCCGCCCCAGGACTGGGTACGGCCGTTGTCGACGGCGCGGTCGAGGCCGACCACTACGTGCTGGACAGTACGGACCCCGAGGAACGGGGCTGCCTCATCCCGGCCCGGTTGAAGGAACTCCGCGAGGTCGGTGAGGGGCTCCAGCGCCAACTCGGCGCACCGCAGGACATCGAGTGGGCGTACGACCGCGACGGCACGTTGTGGCTGCTCCAGTCCCGGCCGATCACCACACTGTTCCCGGCGCCGCCCGCGAGCGGGAAACCGGGGACGCGGCTGTACGTCGAATTCGGCCATGTCCAGGGCATGCTCCAGCCGGTGACACCGATGGGCATGTCGACGCTGAAGACACTGCTGGACGGCATGCTCGCGTCGTTCGGTATGACGGTCGACATCGTCGACATCGGCGGACGGCTGTACGGCGACCTGACCGACGTGATGCGCGCCCCCTCGACGAGGCAGCGGCTGGTGAAGCTCATGGCGGTCGACTTCGGGCCGCGGGCGCAGGCCGTGGTGGAACATCTCCTGGACGACCCGCGGTTCGCCCCGGTGGACGGCGCCCGTCGGCGCAGGGCGGCCACGCTGGCAGCGGGGCCGAAGGCCGTGGCCGGGATCCTCGGCGCACTGGCCCGGCCGGCGGCCGCGCGGGCACGCGTGTTCGGCACGATCGAACATCTCCGGCAACAGCCGGTCGTCGACCCGTCAACGGCCCCCGAGCTGCTGGCCCTGGTCGAGGAGGCCGAGCAGCCGGACACCGGCCTCCAGGCCATCACGTGGCCGGTCGTCACCGGGCTCCTCATCGGCGCGGCGCTGCCGCCACTCCTCAAAGGCATCGCGAGCGACGACGAGATCAGGACCGTGCTCGGCGGCATGCCGCACAACGTCACGATCGAGATGGACCTGGCGCTCTGGCAGGTGGCCCAGCACGCGGCGCCGCACCGAGAGCTGCTGCTGCGGGCCTCGCCGGACGAACTCGCCGCGGCCCACCTGGCCGGCGAGCTTCCCGACTTCGGCCTGGCCGCGTTCCTCGACGCCTATGGCCAGCGTTCCGCCGCCGAGATCGACATCGGCGTTCCGCGCTGGTCGGAGGACCCGGCCCCGGTCTTCGCGATACTCGCCAACTACCTGCGGGGCACCGACCCGGACCAGGCCCCGGACCGGCGCTTCGAACGTGCCGCGGCCAAAGCGGAGGCGATGCTCGCCGAGCTCGTGCGCCGGGCACGCCGCACGTCGCCCGTCCGCGGACGGCTCGCCGGCTTCGCCCTGCGCCGTGCGCGCGAGCTGGCCGGGCTGCGTGAGGCGGGGAAGTTCGCCGGGCTGTACGCGTTGCGCGACCGCCGCCGACGCCTCCTTCTCATCGGCGCCGAGCTCCAGGCCAAGGGGCTGCTCGAACGCGCCGACGACGTCAAGTTCCTGACGCCGCCCGAGCTGCGCACCGTGGTGGACCGCGACGACGACCCGCATGAGACGGACCTGCGCGAGACCGTCGTTGGACGTCGGTCGGAGTACGTGCGGGAGCTGCGGCGCCGTGCCGTTCCCGTCGCTCTGCTCTCCGACGGAACCGACGTGGAGACGCTGCTGCCGGCTCGGACGTCGGACGGCCGCACGCTCACCGGGACGGGCGCCTCCACCGGGCGGGTCAGCGGCCGCGCCCGAGTGGTCCGCGACCCGGCGGACGCGTACGTCGAGCCGGGCGAGATCCTTGTCGCGCCGACGAGCGACCCGGGCTGGACGCCGCTGTTTCTCACGGCGGGCGGGCTGGTCACGGAGACCGGCGCGGTGATGGCACACGGCCCGACCGTGGCGCGGGAGTACGGCATCCCGGCCGTGATCTGCGTACCCGGCGCCACCGAACGCATCCGGACCGGGCAGATGATCACCATCGACGGCGCCACGGGAACGGTCACCATCGACGAGCCCGCCACGACCAACACGGCCACGACGCCCTGACCTGGCCGGCCCGGTCGGCCTGCTGCCGACACGCCGCGCCCCAGGCTGCGGTCACTGAGCTTCCGCCAACTTGAAGCCGCAGGTCAAAGGGCTGGTGTGACGGTTTTCCGGGATGTTCACGCTGGTCATGAGCGGCTGTCCGAGGAGTGGATCGTCTGTAGCGGTTGGCTTCGAGGTTCGTCAGAACCAGTAGGGCGCACAGGAGTTGGATAGCACAAACGGGATCGGCACGGAGCTTGGTGAGGACTCCCGGCACTGGTAGAAGCGGGCAGATGTCCTCGGCGTGCTTGTTGGTTCTCGTCACACAGTTCCAACAGCCGCCGGGGGCACCCTGGTTACGCCCGTGCCGCACCGCTCCGTGCGGCGGTACGCCTGGTCTGTTTCCGACAGGCCGTGCGGGGGCCATGCGCTTCGAAAGGGCCCGGCTCCTTGTGCGGACCGTACCCGGTCACTTGCCCTTGGCGAGCTGGTCGACGCGGGCGACGGACAGGTCCAGCAGTGCCGCGACCTCGGTGAGGACCAGGTCTCCCGGAGTTCGAGTACAGCCTGCCGCCGGACGGCCTTGGTCCGGGGGAGGGGCTCGGCGATCGCCTCGGCAAGGCCGTCTGCAGGTCGCGGGCGATCGCAAGGCCCGGTCACGCGACCAGGCGCAGCCAGGCCGCCGCGAGTGCGGCGTGACCGGCCGGCGTCGGGTGTACGCCGTCCGCGGCCCAGTACTCCGGCCCGGTCGTCGCGGCGAGTTCGGCGAACATGTTCCGGGCCCGGAGAGTGAAGGCGCTGTACGCACCCCAACGGCGCCCTTCTCCCTCGGCCGGGGCCAAGTCGTACGCCATTTCTCGACTGTTGACACGGGGAAGGGGCATCCCTAGCGTGAAAGGCCCGTTATTACATCGATGTAAAGAGCTGTGGAAAGGACCCCCGTGCTTCCCAGCCCCACCAGACCTCCCCGCGCGCGCACCGCCCTGCTCGTCGCCGCCCTCCTCGGGCTCGTCGTTGGCCTACTGCCCGCGTTCACCGCCCCGGCCGGCGCGGCACCGCCCGTACCCGATACCGCGCCGCGGGTTGCCGGCGCCGCGGCAGGCATGTTTCGCAACCCCCTCAACACCGGCCCCGACCCCTTTATGACGCACTGGAAAGGGAACTACTACCTCACGACGACCCAGGGCAACAGCATCCGGATGTGGCGCTCCCCGTCGCTGGGCACGTTGGCGACCGCCGCCCCGGTCACCGTTTGGACGGACTCCGACCCGTCCCGCAACCGCAACATCTGGGCGCCGGAGTTCTACCGCTTCGGCGACCGCTGGTACCTCTACTACACGGCCGACGACGGCGTCGACGAGCACCACCGGCTGTACGTCCTGGAGTCGGAGGGCGACGACCCGGCCGGTCCGTACCACTTCAAGGCGAAACTCGCCCCGCCCAACCACGCGAACGACTTCGCCATCGACGCGGGCATCCTCCAGCTGGGCGGCCGGCTCTACCTCGCGTACAGCGGCATCAACCAGTACCAGCACAACGGGCTCAACATCGCCCCGATGTCCAACCCGTACACCGTCTCCGGCAACGCCGTCGCCATCAACGGCGCCGGCGGCTGCCCCGAGGTACGCGAGGGACCGGAGTTCCTGTACCGCAACGGGCGGGTCTGGATGACCTACTCCACCTGCGACACGGGCAAACCGGACTACCAGGTCTGGATGATGTCGATGCCGCTGGACGCCGACCCGCTCGTGCCGGGCAACTGGCGTCAGCACCAGGGCGCGGTGTTCTCCCGGGCCGACGACCGGGGCGTATTCGGACCGGGCCACCACGCCTTCTTCCAGTCTCCCGACGGCACGGAGGACTGGATCGTCTACCACGCGAAGTCCACGTCGGTGAACACCTACAGCAACCGCACGACGCGGGCGCAGAAGTTCACCTGGCGGGCCGACGGCAGCCCCGACTTCGGCCGCCCTCTCGCCATGGGGGCCACCCAGGACCTGCCCTCCGGCGATCCCGGGTCCGGTAACTCCTGGATCAACGACGACGGCCGCTCCAGCGGCCCCGGCGGCGTCACCTACACCGGCGCCTGGAACTCCGGCACGGGCTGTGCCACGCAGTGCTTCTGGGGCGACGACCACTGGAGCGACCGGGCGGGTGCCACGGCGACTTTCACCTTCACCGGCACCCGCATCGTCCTGCTCTCCGTCAAGGACACCGGCAACGGCTACGCGGCCATCAGCATCGACGGCGGTCCGGAGCAGCGGGTGGACTTCCACAACTCGATCCGCGTCGGCGAGGCGGTGCAGTACGTCAGCCCACGGCTTCCCCACGGCAACCACACCCTGCGGATCCGGGTGACGGGAGAGCACAACTCCCAGTCCGGGGCGTCCTTCGTGAGCGTCGACCGTGCCGAGGTCTACGTGAACTGACGCAGCCGGCCAGGCCGCCAGCGCCGTGCGTGGCTCTCCGTGCTCTCCCTCAGGACGAGCCGGTGGGCCGCGACGCGGCGTGGCTTCTCGCCCACGTGTACAAGCTCGTCAGCGCGGCCGGTTCACGGTTCTACATCGTCATTGTTCCGATCGTCGTCGGAGGTGTCACCTCGAACGTCGTGGCGTACTTCGGGCTTCAGTGTCATCGGGTGGGTGCCGTGGCCATGGTCTCGTACCGCAGGCGCGCCGAGGAGGCTGTCGCGCTGTCGGCGTCGGTGCGCAGCCCGCCGCGGAGGGCGGTGCCATCCCTCTCGTCGACGGCCGCAGGTGTGGGCGGCTCTCCCTGACGATTTGCGTGGCCGCTTCGAGTGTCCCGGTTTCCGCTACGTGGGCAGCTTCAACAAGGCTGGCCGGCGGGGTCCACCCGGTCGTGGCGGAGTCAGTGGTGGCGATGGTACAGGGGCACGCCCGGCTGCGGCCGGACGCGGTAGCGGTGGAATCCGGCGGGACGCTCCTGACGTACCGGGAACTGTGGCACCGGGCCATCGCGGTGCCCGCCGTGCTGGACGAAGCGGGTGTCGGGGCGGGCGACCGCGTGGTGCTCTGGGCGGACAGGCCGGCCCGAACCGTGGCGGGGACCGTCGCGTGATGGCGCTGGGCGCCGCGTATGTGCCCGTGGACCCGGCCCATCCCGAGGAACGGGTCAGGAAGGTCCTGGAAGGCGCCCGGCCCACTGCGTTGGTACACGACGGAGCCTGTGTGCGGCGGACGCTGCCCGCTGTCGAGGTCCGTCCTCGATCTGGCGGCACTCGCGGACAGCGCCGCACCGCCGGACCGCGAGCCGTCCCGCGCCACGGACATCGCCTGAATCGTGTTCCCGTCGGGCTCCACAGGAGGATCCCAAGGGCGTCATGGTCGAGCACGGCTCACCGGCCAACTACGTCGCATGGTGCGGGGGTCTGGTCGGGGCGGGTGGAGACGGCAGCCCGCTGTTCGCGAGTCTCGGATTCGACCTGGCGATGACATCGCTGTGGGTGCCGCTGTCCCAGGGGCAGCGGGTGGTGACCATGGCCGACGGCGAACCCCTGGAGCTGATGCACAAGCTCCCTCCTCCTACCGCAGCAGTGACCGGGCCGCCCGAACTGCCATCGAAACGCTGCTCATTGCGGTGTACGAAGCCGTCCCGAGATCGCAGCGTGCCCTGGTAGGGCGGGCACGGGGGCCGTCCATGGACGTTGCCGGTGGACAGGCCGGTCACCGAGCCAGTCAGTGCCCACGGCAGGGCCGACTGCCGGGGGGCGCCGCTCTCGCCCGCCCGGCTGATCATCTCCACGGCTGTCGCGTGGAGATGATCAGCAACCGTTTTGCGGGGCTGTTCTTGGGTGACTACCGACTTCCGCCCGACGCGCCTGCGACACTGGTCCCGGCCCTCCGCTGCTCCCGTCGGCGGACGGCAACAGCCGAAGGAGGAAGCCGTGCGCGATGCTGTGATCTTCGATATGGACGGCACCCTCTGCGATGTGCGGAACATCCGGCACCTCCTCGACGGGCCCGGTTCCTTCCACGCTTTCCATACCGCTTCCGCCTCGTGCCCTCCTCACGAGGACGTGGTGGAAGCGGCGCACGCCGCCCGTGCTCGGGGCGCCGCCGTGCTCATCGTCACCGCTCGCAGTACCCGGTACCGGCACCACACCGCTATGTGGCTCGCCCTTCACGGCGTGCCCTCGGATGCCATGTGGATGCGAGCCGCCCGGGACATGCGTCCGGACTACGAAGTGAAGCGCGGCATCCTCGCGGCGATCCGCCGGAGATACCGGCCGGTTCACGCGTGGGACGACAACCCGAATGTGCTGCGGCTGTGGGCCGAAGAGGGCATTCCGGCTACGACCGTGCCCGGGTGGAACGCCCCCGTCGCCGTCTGAACTCGCTTCGTTGGAGCCCGACGGTCCTAGCCCGGACGCAGGAAGCCGCGTCAGTCCTCGGCCTCGTCGGCTTCCCCTGGGGCCCACTTCTTCGTCGGCACCTCCGCATACGTCTCCCCGATGTCGGGGAGGTAGCGTCCGTGAAGACGAGTAAAGGCGGTGGGAGTAGGGCGATTTGGGAGAAATTCCTTGATTTGCTGAGCGCACTCGCGTGCGCTCGTCTTGCTGGTGTCGCACTCCAGGTCGTAATCGCCGTGGCTGTGCACCAGTTCATATTGGTGCGCAGCCAGCCCTGCGGGACGGTCGCCCCGCGCTTGCTCACGCCGGACCACTTCGCCCAACGAGCACCGGACGCCGACGAACAGCACATCCTGCGGACGCAGCACTGTCAGACAGTCGAGCAGCCGCCATGGCTCGCTGAGAACATGATCAACGACGAGGTCGTTGCCCACCTCGGCCATGGCCGCGATCGAACGGTGGAAGCCCATCCGGGTCTGTCGCAGCGCGGTGTCAAGTTCTGCCGACCCGAGCTCCCGCTTGGTGCGCATCGCGTTGAAGCTGTCGACTGCCAGGTGGAAGAAAATGCCATCATCCAGGATATCCAACAGTACCCGGGCAACACTCGACTTCCCTGAACTGGATGTGCCGTTGAGAAATATGATCCGCCCAGATGCCATGAGGTCATGCTCACACGGCCTCGCGCTGTCGAGTCTCCCGGCCGTCAGGGCAGGAGCCATGTTGGGGGGCTCCGGGCGCGCGGCAGGCCCGGAGCACGCGGAAGCAGGATCGCTTCTCATCGCTCCCATCCGTCAATGAGTTCGTCCACGTCCACGTCCACGTCCGCGGCATGCGGCACTGCCGCTACCGAGGACAGCCGAAGGCCCCGCCCCAGCACGTCTTCACCGCCACCGCCGTGAACATCGAACGCCTCAGTGGCCTACCACCCCAGACGCCGTGTGACGCCTGCCGGCCGCCGCTGTAGCAGGTGACGTCTGCACGCCGGCGGACCAGGGCGCGGCGTATCGACGGGTGGCGTCGGTGGCGCCACCTGCCCCCGTGGTGGCGACGGGCGCCTACGGTGAGTTGCGCGGCGGCGGATAGCGTGCGGGCATGGCGATGACGGGGAAGCGACGGGTCCTGTACCGGCAGGGCAGCGGATTCTGGCGGATGACGGCGAAGTGGGTTCTGGTCTTCGGGGCCCTGTACCTGCTGGACGGCGGGCTGCTCCGGGCGTGGGGCGACGCTCTGGTTTGGCCGATGATCGGGATCCTGCTGTGGGTGCCGTTCGGGATCGGCGTCGTCTGGTACCCGAAAAAGGACCAGCGCGTCGAGCTGACGGCGCGTGAACTGCGGGTACGGCGCAAGCGGCTGCCGATGGAGGAGGTGAACCTGCTGCACGTGGCGCGGCTGTGGCTGGAGGGGCGGTCAACCGCGGACGATCAGCCGGTGCTGGAATGGGCACGTTTCGACCGGGTGGTGTGGGTGCCGCTGCGGGACGGCCGAGCGTTTGGCGTGGAGTTCCGCGACCCGGCCGCGTTCGCCAAGGTTTTCGGGGCTTTCGCGGTCGCGGCGTGCGGCGGGCCCGACATCGTCCGCGCGCGGGCCGCGGCGGAGACCTACCCGGATCCGCTCCCGATGCGCCGCCGCCCTGCCGACGACGCAGGCTCCTGGCCGGACTTCCTGGACATCTTCAACTGACAGCCGGAAACGCCGGCAAGGGGCAGAGCTCCGTCAGGGACACGGGGAACTGCACAGGGCCGGCGTTCTCGACCAGGGATAACCCGTTCCGGCCCCTCTGCCGTCCATCCCGTTGCCCCTCTGCCGGGCACCATCGCGGCCATCCGCGCCGGCGTGGACCCTGGCCAGGCCGTCGAGTTCGACCGCGAGATCGAGCACGTTCCCGCAGCCGGGCTTCCTGCCGTCGCTGAAGGAGGTGACCAGTGGGATCGCCCCTGATCGGTTTTCACCCGGGCCCCTCGGCCACGGCATGACCGCAGGGGCGGGTGCTGAGTCGTTATCCCCGAGGGCTGGAGCAGTGACGGAGGTCCGGGCCGGGATCTTCGGTAACAACGACGCCGGCGGCCGCGCGGTCGAAACCGCCGCCCGGTTTGACCGCGAAGGAACTCTCCCTGATCGAGGGAACGTTGGTACGGCTGAAGGGTGTCACGGACAGCCGGGACGGCGGCGAGGCCGACCCGGCCGGGTAGTAGGTCGCCATGGCACTACCGTCGCACCGTGCCCTGCGGAAAACCGCAGGGCACGGGGTGTGGAGAACCGTAAAAGTTCGGTGGTAATCCTCATACCGGCGCTGATCTTCGGTTTCTAGCCTCGTCAGTGGATCGCGGCATCGGCCCGCGGCGACCGCCCCGCAGCCTGGAGACTTTCGAATGGACCTCATGCACCTGGCCCTGCCCCAGGAACCAGCCGGCGGTATCGCGGGGTGGGCATCCGACCTTGTGGACACCATGGGCGGCCCCGGCGCGGGCCTTGCCATCGCTCTGGAGAACCTTTTCCCGCCGCTGCCCAGCGAGGTGATCCTGCCGCTGACCGGCTTCGCGGCCGGGCAGGGCGTCATCAGCCTGTTCTCGGCCCTGTTCTGGACCACGCTCGGCTCGGTGGTCGGCGCCGCCGTCCTCTACTGGATCGGCGTCCTCTTCGGCCGGGAGCGCATGTACGCGATCTGGGCCAGGTTGCCGCTGGTCAAGCCGTCCGACCTGGAGCGAACGGAGGAGTGGTTCGCCAAGCACGGCACCAAGGCCGTCTTCTTCGGCCGTATGGTGCCGATCTTCCGCAGTCTCATCTCGGTGCCGGCCGGCCTGGAGCGTATGCCCATGCCGATCTTCCTGCTGCTCACCACCCTGGGCAGCCTGATCTGGAACTCCGTGCTCGTACTGTCCGGCTACTGGCTGGGCGACCAGTGGGACCTTGTCGAGACCTACGTCGGAGTCATCAGCAAGATCGTCCTCGTCCTGGTGGCCGCGGCCCTGGTCCTCTACCTCGTGGTCCGCCTGCGCTCCCGCAGCTCCGCGCAGCACCGCCGTACGTCGTGACCGGCCCCGTTCCCGCCCCGGTCGAACGATCTTGCCCCGGCTGCGCCACCCGACCAGCCTCGCCAACCGTGCAGTCGGATTCGGCGGACATCACCACCCAGCCCCTCCCGGCGGCGCTCGAACCCATGCACCCGGGAGGCGAGCCTCTGTCGAAACCGTTCCCGGCGCTGCTGCTGAGGGCCGCCGGGCTCGTCCTTGGTTGTCCGACCGCGCTGCTCGGACTGCTCTACTTCGCCGTAGTCGGCCCCCTCCTCGGCCCGCTGCTGCTGTGGCCGCGCACTCGCCGGCACGCCCTCGTCGTCCTGACCACCGGGGCCCGTCGACTGACGGCCCTCGAACGCCGGCGCCGCTCGTTCTTCTTCGGGGACCGTCTCCCCGACCGTCCTGTGCCGGACCAGCGGATCCTGCGCTACCTCGCCACCCGTACGTATGCCGGTCTGATCACCGGCATCGTGGTGGGCCTGCTCGCCTTCGGTGTCGTCCTCGCGGGGCTGCTCGTGGCGGGCCTGGCGCGGGGCACGCTCGGCTGGGGAGAACTGATCACCCAAGTGCTGCTTGGCGGTGTGCTGCTCTTCCTGGACGTGCAGGGCCTGTTCTCGCTCGAGGCGCTCGACGCGTGGCTGGCCCGCGAGTGCTTCGGTCCCTCTGAACGCGAGCTGATGCAGCAGCGCATCGAGGAACTGGCCACCAGCCGGGCGGCGGTGCTCCAGGCGGTGGACACCGAGCGTCGGCGCATCGAGCGGGACCTGCACGACGGGGTGCAGCAGCGCCTGGTGGCGCTGGCCATGCTCCTCGGGCGGGCCCGTCGCGGCCGTACACCCGAGCAGGCGGGCAGCCTGCTGGAGCAGGCCCACAAGGAGTCGCAGGACGTCCTGACCGAACTGCGCGAAGTGGCCTGGCGGGTGTATCCGACGGCGCTGGACAACCTGGGGCTTCAGGAGGCGCTGGCCGGGGTGTCCGAGAGGTGCAGCATCCCCATCCGGATGGACTTCGCGCTTGCCGAGACCCTGCCCGCCTCCACCGCGACCGCCGCGTACTTCGTGGTGTCGGAGTCGGTGACCAACGCCGCCAAGCACTCGGCCGCCACGGAGATCCTCGTGAGCATCCGTACGTACGGGCCCGTCCTCGTCGTACGGATTGAGGACAACGGCGTCGGCGGCGCGGTGGCGGCTGGCAGCGGACTGACCGGGCTGCACAGCCGGGTCGGCGCCCTGGACGGCCGACTGCACATCCACAGCCCCTCCGGGGGGCCCACCACGATCACCGCGGAGCTGCCGTGCGCGTAATACTTGCCGAGGACTCGACCCTGCTGCGAGAAGGGCTGGTCCGGCTGCTCATCGAGGAGGGACACGAGGTCCCGGCCGCGGTGGGTGACGCCGTCGCCCTGCTGCGAGAAGTCGAGGCCCGGCCGCCGGACCTGGTCGTCGTGGACATCCGGATGCCCCCTACCCACACGGACGAGGGGCTGCGGGCGGCGCTGGAGATCCGCGAGCGGTGGCCCGGCGTCGGGGTCCTGGTGCTGTCCCAGCACATAGAGCGCAACTACGCCGCACAGCTGCTGACCTCGAACGCGGAGCGAGTGGGCTACCTGCTCAAGGACCGGGTCGCCCAGGTCGACGAGTTCCTCGACGCACTGGAGCGGATCCAGGCCGGCGGCGCCGCCATCGACCTCGAGGTCGTACGGCAGTTGGTGATCCGTACGACTCACAGCGACCCGCTGGCCCGGCTGACTCCCCGCGAACGCAGCGTCCTGGAGACGCTGGCCCAGGGACACACAAACGCGGCCATCTCGGAGAAACTGCACATCTCCATGAGCACGGTCGAGAAGAACCTCAACACGATCTTCGACAAGCTCGAACTCACGCACACCACGGGCTACAACCGCCGGATCCTGGCCGTACTGAGGTATCTGGAGTCGTGACGAAAACCCTGCGGGGCAGCACCCCTCCCGCCGCCCCGCAACCTGTACCCGGCCGCTGGGGCGTACTACTGGTACATGCAGCAGGTGATGCCCGATCACGCCGGCTCGAAGCGGTGGGACTCACTGATGCACTACCTGGGCCCGGATACTCCGGTCAAGACCAGCTCCGGCGCTACGTGGACATCGGACGACAGCCGTAGAGCCATATGCGGTGCCGGCTCCTCCTGGACCGTGCACCCGTCCGATGCGTCGGTGGGCTCGGTCGACTGTGACGAGTTCGCGATGGCTACGACGCACGAGTCCGGCGGCTACCCGAAGAGTGTGAACCTGGTGACCTCGGGCAGCAAGTGCGCCCAGTTGTTCGCCGACAAGATGGGCGATGGTTCGGCGAACATCGGCATCCTCGCGGACACCCGCACGGCGATGAACGGGCCGAGCGGGCCGAGCGGTGCGGGCGTGCGGCAATCCCGAGCGGGCAGAACCAACAGGTGTTCAGCGAATTCCCGGCTCCGTCGTGGCGGATGCTGGACGGGGTTCTTCCTGACCCTTCCAGGATTCGAACACTGCACCTCGACCGCCACTACCTGCACGTGGCGCAAGATCGGCTGACGTAGCCTGAGCGTCGGCTAGTGAAGCAGGAGGGGGCCAGCCCGCAGGACACAGGGCTGGCCCCCTTCTCATGCGTTGTCAGCCAGTCAAGGGTTGCCACCGGTCTTCCTGTGCCGGGTCGATACTGCTCAGCCACACGAGCGCCTCGCCGATGAGACCGGGCTTGTCCCGCGTGGCCAGGTCCGGGGCTTCGAGCATGTCGGCAGCCTCTTCCAGGTAAGTGACCAACGTGTCGAGTACATCGCCGGGGCCTTCGTTGTAGCGGGACCACCGGCCCAGGTAGCCGCTCGCGGCGTCCAGGTACAGGCCCGAGGTGCTATCAGTCGGGCCCAGGGCGACAACCGGAATCCAGGTTGCCTTCCACACGGTGATCCGGTCGTCTTCGGGACGGTCGACGTTGAGGGCGTCCTCGTGGGCCTGGAAGTCCATCTTCAGCCGGTAAACGGCGGCCACGGCGTTCAGGGTCATCAAGGCCTTATTGCCTGGAAGGCATCCCCAGCCGTTGACTCCGTCGTCGCCCCCGGACAGCAGCCACAGGGTGCGCAGTTCGACCGGTATCCGGATGCCGAGGTCGCCTTCCAGAGCGGCGATGACGGCGGCGTCGGCGCCGCCGCGGAGCGCAGCGTAGGAGGCAGGGGCCTTGTGTTGGAGCCGGCGGATGATGCGTTGCCAGGCGTCGGCGGTCTCCCGTCCCACGACCGCATCGGCGGCAGGGTCGGCAAGCTGGTCCTGGTCGTCCGCGGCTGGCTCGGCGGAGGAGGCAGGGTTCACGTACCGGATCTCGATCCGGTCCGGCTCCCGGATGTAGCCGATGACCAGGGTGGGGCAGTCCTCGAACACATCGCCGTCGACCGTCACCGTGAGGATGCCGGGCAGACCCGAGGCAGGCTGGCCCAGGTCCGGGTCGTCGGCCAGCTGGCTGGCCAGGACCTTCAGGGCGTAGGGGACACCGGCCCCTAACTGGGAGGCAGTCTCGCGTACGTGCGGGGGGATCTCGACGTTCACAGCCTGATGCTCCTTGACGGTCGGATGCAGAACGGTGGCCCCTCATACAGTAGGACGCCCGCGCTCACCAGCGGTTGGTCCAGCGGGCCACGCCCTCCAGCAAGGGGCAGTGGGCCAGGAGCTGATGAATGTCGATTGCGACACTGACTGTGGCCCTCCGTCGTACCCCCGTCGGCGGAGGGCCGCCCACTGTGCGGAGTTGGCGTCAGCCCTCAGCCTCGTCGGCTTCCCGGGCGGCCAGCTTCGTCGCCATCTCCACATCGACCCGGTTCTCCCCGGACGCCGCCGCGTGCTCGGTGATCCCCCGGTGGACGTCCGCTGCCGCAGCGAGCCACGGCTTCCACGCCTGCGCGCTGCATTCACCCCGCATCGCTTCATGCCGGGCGGCGTTCGCCGCACGCTGGCGATCGACCAGAGATTCGGGTACGGAATTCTCTTGCCACGCGCGGATGTTACGCCGTGCTCCCTGCGGTCCCGTGTGGTGCCGAAGCCGAGCGGGGCAGGCCTCGCCCGCAAGGCCTGCCGCTACCGGGGCTCAGGCCGGGGCCGTGGTAGCTGTCGGTCATGCTGCGGATGCCTGCCGAGCCGATACTCGCCTCTCCTGTCACCACGCAGGTGGTCCCCTTGACTTGGACCGCGGAACCGAAAAATGGGACGGCTTCCGAGCTCTGGTGGCGCGCCGGTCCGACGGCCGGGTGCTGTTGCGCTCGCGTCGCGGCACGGACATGACCGCCGCGTTCCCAGAGATCTCCGCCGCTGCCGCCGCCCAACTTCCGGAGGAGGTGGCGCTCGATGGCGTTATGTGACCTGTACGGGTGTCTCAGGCCCAAGGTGTCTCAGGGGCGTGACACCGGCGACCTCGCGTATTCGGCTGTCGCGTATTCCTCTCTGCATAAGGTTTCCTGGTGACCGTCTGTGGTCGTGCCGACAAGTTGGCAACAGGGGGAGAGACTGTCACCGCAGCTGTCCAGGCCCGGGCAGGCGTTGAGCGAAGCAGCCCCCAGCCCGAGTCTGGGACGCGCGGCTATAACGCTCCAGCTACTTGACGCGGATGTCATGCAGCGGGCGGAGGCGCGACAGCTGGTGGGTTGAGGCGGGCGAAGCCTTCCTGGCGCTGGTAAGGGAAGTAGGGGTAGGGCGCTGTCTTGCCGCTCGCCGCATCGAGTTTCGCCATCTGGTCAGGCGTGAGCGTCCAGCCGACGGCACCGAGGTTCTGGCGAAGCTGGTTCTCGTCGCGGGCGCCGATGATGACGGAGGAGACGGTCGGTCGCTGCAGCAGCCAGTTGATGGCGATCTGCGGAATGCTTTTTCCGGTCTCCTGCGCGATATCGTCGAGGGCGTCGACCACGCGGTAGAGGTGTTCGTCCTCGACCGGCGGGCCGTAGTCCGCGGTGTGGTGCAGTCGGCTGTTGGTCGGTAGCAGCTGGCCGCGGCGGACTTTGCCAGTGAGCCGTCCCCAGCCGAGGGGGCTCCAGACGAGGGCTCCGAGGCCCTGATCGAGCCCGAGGGGCATCAGCTCCCATTCGTAGTCGCGGCCGATGAGGGAGTAGTAGACCTGATGTGCGACATAGCGCGGGTGGCCGTATCTCTCCGCGCTCGCGAGGGACTTCATCGCGTGCCAGCCGGAGAAGTTGGAGATGCCGAGGTAGCGGACCTTCCCTGCTCGTACGAGATCATCGAGTGTGGACAGGACTTCCTCGATCGGCGTGCCGGCGTCAAAGGCGTGCAGCTGGAACAGGTCGATGTAGTCGGTGCCGAGCCGGCGCAGGGCGTCCTCGCATGCGGTGATCAGGCGCGAACGGGAGGAGCCTGCATCGCCTGGGCCTTCGCCCATCGGCAGGCTGGTCTTGGTGGACACGATCACCTGGTCCCTGCGGCCTTTGATCGCTTCGCCCAGCACCTCCTCGGAGGCTCCGCTGGAGTAGACGTCGGCGGTGTCGAACATCGTGATCCCGGCGTCGAGGCAGATGTCCACGAGACGGCGTGCTCCGTGCGCATCGGTGTTGCCCCAGGCACCGAATAGCGGCCCTTGGCCGCCGAAGGTGCCGGCGCCGAAACTCAGTGCGGGGACCTTGAGGCCGGATGCGCCCAGCCGCCTGTATTCCATGGCTGTTCCTCTCTCGCCGCCCGTACCTAACTAATGGGCTTGGAGTTCCGTTAATGTGGAGCCTCAATGTAGCAGGCGCGAGTGATTAACGAAACTGGAGTCCCGTTATGGGGTTTGAGGGTGCGGGTCCGGGGACCGTCCGTCCTGGAGGGCGCACGGCGCGGGTGCGGTCGGCGGTGCTGCAGGCGGCTGGGGACGCCTTGGCGGAGCATGGCTTTGCCCATCTGGACCTCGCTGACATCGCGCGCCGGGCCGAGGTGGGCAAGACCACCGTCTACCGTCGCTGGGGAACGGTGACCAGCCTGGTGGCCGATTTGCTGGTGGACATGGCCGAGCAGTCACTGCCGCATACCGAGACCGGCTCGCTGCTCGGTGATCTCAAAGCCAACGCCCGGCTCGTGCAGCGCACCTTGGCCGACCCGCGGCAAGGCGCGCTGTTCAAGGCAGTGATCGCCGCCGCCACCTGCGAGGCGAAGACAGCCGAGGCCCTGCACCGCTTCTACGACATCCGCGTCAAGGAGTGGGCACCCTGCGTTCAACAGGCCGTCGACCGGGGCGAGGTGCCCGAGGGCACCGATGTATACGAGGTGATCCGTGCTGTCTCCGCTCCCCTCTACTACCGCCTGCTGACCAGCAGCGACCGCCTCGACGAAGCCGCCGCAGACCAGGCCGCCGGGGCCGCAGTGGCTGCAGCGCGTGCGGGAGCGTACCTGCGGGGCGACGAAGGTCGTGCGTGACCGGCTTCCCGCATCCGTCGCTGACCGCGGGTCACCGTGCGTGATCTCCGGGGGCATAGCGTTTCCAGGTTCCTCCGGCCTCTTCGGCGAGACGGGTGGTGTGGTCGTCGTTGTAGCCGAGCATCCGGGCGATCACCGGAGCGGGGGCTTGGAGGACGAGTTGGCGGATCGCGGGACTGTAAGACGTTCGGTGTAACTCCCGATCATGGAAGATGCATCGATGACCAGTGAGAACGTGATCGATCCCAAGTCTGTCGAGTCGGCAG
>NZ_JBIVMZ010000028.1:0-21251 GCF_044753355.1 Streptomyces sp. NPDC088400
GCTACGAACGCAAAGCCGAGCACTTCCTGGCCTTCACCAGCATCGCCTGCACCCTCATCTGCTACCGCAGACTCACCAAATGAGATGACCTCTTAGGTACTTCGACCGTGCCTGATGGCGCAGATACCAGGTCAGCCGTCGGTCGGTGCAGCATCGACGCCCGGGCCGCCCAGCAAGATCGAGCGCAGGTGCGCCCGCAGCGTCGCCCGAAGGCGTTCGACGCTGAGCGATCCGTGGGGCGTCACCGAGTCCAGAACCAGCCCGCCCAGGACCGCGATGAGCCGTTCGGCCTCCTCGGCCGGGTCGTACACCTCAAGAACGCGCAGGGCATCCGTGATGACCTGCCGCATGTCGGCGGCCATCTGTTCGGTCACCGGGCGGAAAATCGGATTCACCCGGGCGGCGATGATGAATTCTGTCAGCACAATCGCCTCGATGCGGCGTTCCTCGTCGACCGGCAGGAGTTCCTCCAGACGTGCCTGCAGGGCATCGACAGCGGATTCGCCCGCGAGTCCGGCCAGTACGTCGGACGGATACCGGGTGAGCCTCTCCCCCATGCGATTGCCGACGTTGGTCACAGCCGCCACGAGAAGGCTGCGGTGGTCATCGAAGTAATGGCGCACCGAACCGATGTTCAATCCCGATTCAACGGCGACCTTCCGCAGCGACAATCCGCTGAGGCCTTCGGCGACGAGGAGGCGAAACGCCGCCTCGATGACATCTTTGCGGCGCTGTTCGAGGTCAATCCGAGCTGGCATTTCAGCACAATATCACAGGCGTGACAAAACGTGAGCCACGCGTGCGCTGCCATTTTGATCCGGCTTCGGAGAGGCACTGCTGCAGGATCAGGAGAACCGCGCGCAGGACTTGCGCCCGACCGGGATCGGAACCCGATCAGTGGCCTCGGCCGGCAGTTCCGGCACTTCGGAAGCGAGCGGGCCCACTGACGGTTGCGCGGTCGCCCCAGGGCCACCCAACCGCCCCCGGCCGAACTACACGGCACTGTACGGGAGTTGCCGCCCGCCGCTCTACGCGCCCCGCGAGAACGGCAGACGGGCGCCACTGACCCTCAGGACACCTCACCCAGCGACATGATGGACAGGTGTCCATCTCCATATGAAATCAAGTGGGTTCGTCACCCACGATGCCGCACCACACGCTTCTCGTCCCACACCGGCTCCGGTGACTCGTAGACGGTGCCGTCGGAGCCGAAGACCAGGAACCGGTCGAAGTCCCGGGCGAACCAACGGTCGTGCGTGACCGCGAGCACGGTCCCCTCGAAGCCGCGGAGCGCGTGTTGCAGCGCCTCGGCAGAGACGAGGTCGAGGTTGTCGGTGGGCTCGTCCAGCAACAGCAGTGTCGTGCCGCCAAGCTCGAGGAGGAGGATCTGGAAACGCGCCTGCTGTCCGCCGGAAAGGGATTCGAAGGTCTGCTCCGCCGCACCCGCCAACTCGTATCGGGCCAGCGCCCGCGAAGCCTCCTCGCGCGGCAGCCCCTCCCGGCGCTCGTCGCCTCGGTGCAGGATGGACACCAGCGTGCGCCCTGCGAGGTCGGGCCGTCCGTGGACCTGCGCGAACCATCCCGGACGCACCCTCGCGCCCAGGCGCGCCACCCCCTCGTGCGACACCGGTTCGACCGGAAGGTCACCCACCGGCTCGTGTCCGGGCTCGGGGACGCTTCCGCCGGCGGCGAGCAGCCGCAGGAAGTGCGACTTGCCCGAACCGTTGGACCCAAGCACCGCAACCCGGTCCTCGAACCAGACCTCAAGGTCGAATGGCTTCATCAGACCGGTGAGTTCGAGGCTTTCACAGACCACAGCACGCTTGCCGGTACGTCCGCCGCGCAGCCGCATCGACAGATGCTGCTCGCGTGGCTGCGCGGGGGGCGGCCCCGCCTTCTCGAACCTGTCGAGCCGAGTCTGGGCGGCACGGTACCGCGAGGCCATGTCCGAGTTGTAGGAGGCCTTCTGCTTGTACATCTGCACGAGAGCCTTCAGCTTGGCACGCTCCTCGTCCCAGCGATTGCGCATCTCGTCGAAGCGCTCGAACCGCTCCACCCTGGCCTGGTGGTAGGTGTCGAATCCCCCGGGGTGGATCCAGGCGGTGTTACCCGCCGCGCCGAGCTCGACCGTGACAATGCTCTGCGCCGTGCGGGCGAGCAGCTCACGGTCGTGACTGATGTACAGGACGGTCTGCTGAGTTTCGATCAGGCGGTTCTCGAGCCACCGCTTGCCCGGAACGTCGAGGAAGTTGTCGGGCTCGTCGAGCAGCAGCACCTGATCAGGGCCGCGCAGCAACGCCTCGAGCACGAGACGCTTCTGCTCACCTCCCGAGAGCGTGTCCACGGCACGCCGCTGACACCGGTCGAAGGGCATACCGAGGGCCTCCGTGGAGCACACGTCCCACAGCACCTCGGCGTCGTACCCACCGGCATCGCCCCATTCGGCCAACGCGTTGGCGTACGCCATCTGCGCCGCGGCGTCCCCGCTCGCCTGCATGGCCGCTTCCGCCACGTCGACGGCCGCCGCGGCGCGTCGGATGCGCGGGTCCGCCACCGATAAGAGCAGATCGCGGACCTGGTCACCCTGGCAGGCGATGAACTGTCGCATGACGCCGAGGCTTCCGCTCCGGTTCACCGCTCCGCCATGAGGTGCCAGGTCCCCTGCGATCATCCGCAGCAATGTGGTCTTGCCGGACCCGTTGGCGCCGATGAGCGCGGCCTTCGTTCCCTCACCGACCCGGAACGAGATCTCATCGAGCAGCACCCGGCCATCCGGCAGGCCGTAAGAAATAGAGTTCACATCGATATATCCCACGGATGGGACCTTATCACAGTCGTGATACGATGTGCTCCGGTTTCACACCACCTCGCGCGTACGGCCCTTCACGAACTCGATGATGCTCTCCGCCAAATAATCGATCTTCTCGATACTCAGACCGGGGTAGACCCCTACCCAGAAGGTGTGGTCGGTAATGATGTCGGCATTGGACAGCTCGCCGGAAATTCTGTAGTCGCGCTCAAGGTAAGCAGGATGGCGGGTGAGATTTCCACCGAACAGCCGTCGTGTTCCGATGCGCCGCTGTTCCAGGAAGGCCACCAACTCCTGCCTGGTGAACGGCGCGTCCGGCAGCACGGTCAGAACAAACCCGAACCAGCTGGGGTCGCTCCCCGGGGTCGCCTCGGGCAGCACGAGACCAGGCAACCTGTCCAGCGCCTTTCGCAACTGATTCCAGTTGCGACGCCGGATCTCTCCGAATTCTGGCACCTTGCTCAGCTGACTGAGACCGAGCGCCGCCTGCAGATCGGTCGTCTTCAGGTTGTAGCCGATTTCGGAGAATATATATTTGTGATCGTAGCCGTGCGGAAGAGTTCCGAGCTGGTAATCGAAGCGCTTGAAGCAGGTATTGTCCTGACCGGGCTCGCACCAGCAGTCCCGGCCCCAATCACGCAGCTGCTCCACAAGCCGCGCCAGTTTCAGATCGTTGGTCAGCACGCACCCTCCTTCCCCCGTGGTGATGTGATGGGCAGGGTAGAAGCTGAGCGTGGCGAAGTGGCCGAAAGTACCGGTGAGCCGACCCTGGTACGTCGAGCCGACGGCATCACAGTTGTCCTCGACCAAGAAGAGGTCGTGCTTCTCGGCAAGTGCGGCTATCTCGGCGACCTGGTAGGGGTTGCCCAGAGTATGGGCCATCGCAATCGCTCGGGTGCGAGGGGAAACGGCCGTCGCCACCCGCTCGACCGTCGTGTTGTACGTGCCGAGCTCGACGTCGACGAACACAGGGACCAAACCGTTCTGGACGATAGGGTTCACTGTGGTCGGAAAGCCTGCGGCCACCGTGATGACCTCGTCCCCGGTGCGTAGTCGGCGGTCGCCGAGCTGCCGGGAACACAACGCCGACAGGGCCAGGAGGTTGGCGGAGGAACCCGAGTTCGTCAGATGGGCCTTCCGCAGCCCGAAGAGATTCGTCAGTCCCCGCTCGAACTTCCTCGCACTCACACCGGCGGCGATGCGCATGTCCAGCGCCGCGGCCACCAGGGCGACCCGGTCGTCCTGGTCGAGCGCCGCACCGGAAGGCCAGATAGGAGTGACGCCGCGAACGAATTCCTCTGCGGCACCGGTTTCACCGTACTTGCGGGTGAGCTCCAGAATTTGGTCTTTGTCGCTGTCTGCGGACACGCTGCCTCCTGATTTGTCACCTGTGGCTGTCTCGAACGCGCTCGGTCAATCGAGGCTCCCGAAGGCAGACTTCGGGGCGGCCGCCTTCACCAGCGTCTCGGCGTACTCCGCCTCCGGGTCCGACAGCAGTGTGATTGCACCTCCGACTCCGAAGGACGCGGAGTCCTTCTCGAGGACGAGGGTCCTGATCACCACGCTCAAGTCGGCGCACCCGTTGAGAGACACCCATCCGAGGACGCCGGCGTAGATGCCTCGCGGTTCCTCCTCCAGAGCAGCCAGAATCTCCATGCTGCGCAACTTCGGCGCACCGGTCATCGAGCCGGGCGGAAAGGCCATACGGATGCAGTCAACCGCCGCGACATCCTGCCGGAGCCTCGACTCGATGGTGCTCACCATCTGATGCACCGACGCGAAGGTGTGCACGCCGAACAACTCCACAGGACGTACCGATCCGATCTCGGAGACGCGGCTGAGATCGTTCCGCATCAGATCGACGATCATGAGATTCTCGGCCACCTCTTTCTCGTCGGTCGCGAGCTCCCGTTTCAGCGCCGCGTCCTCGTCCGCCGTGGCGCCACGCCGGCGCGTTCCCTTGATGGGGCTCACACGCACGGACCGGTCACCTCCGATGGTCATGAACCTCTCCGGCGACGCGGACAGCACGGAGAATTCCGGAGTCCGAAGGAACGCGCCGTAAGGAACCGGACTGGCTGTGCGCAGACGCGCGTAGGTCTCGGCAGCGTCGAACTCACCCGCTATGGAAGCGGCGTTCGTCAGGCAGAGTTCGTACGAGTCTCCGCTGGCCAGGTAGTCCTGGCACTTGAGGATCTTCGCCAGGTACGTCTCCTTGCTGTCCCGGAAGACAACCTCCTCCGGCACTGCGGGTGATCTCGGCTCCATGCCACCGGGAGGCGCGGAGATCACCTTCCGCACCGTGCGCGACGCGCTCTCGAACCACGCCTGCGCATCGGCGCGTTCCCCCAGCCCCCGGCCGGACGCGAAGAGGAGGTAGACCCTGTCCTCCAGGTGGTCGACGACCACATAGCGATCGGTGAGCAGAAAGCGGGCATCGGGAAGCCGAGAGTGCCGGGAGACGGCCATTTGCTCGGTGTCCGCCCTCAGTTCGTATCCGAAGTAGCCAACGAAGCCCGGTCGGAACGCGAACGGCAGCAGTTCCTCCCCGGCCACGCTGAGGAAGCGCTGCTGATCCTTCAGGAAGGTGAACACGTCGGCATCGACGTACCGCACCGAACCGTCGGACTCCGTCACCTCGACGCGCCCCTCGGCCACGCGGTAACTCGCCGTTGTCGAGCGGGCGTCAGGCAGCCCGCCGATGATGGAGAACCGCGCCTGGTCGGTATCGGAGCTGTCGAGCCAGAAGCTCTCCGTCGACGACCCGCAGAACGCTTCGAACAACGCCCGTCCGTCGGCCTTCCCCTCTACGCACACCCATGTGCAGTCGACTGCACCGTTGCGGTCCGTACGATCGGCCGATGTGTTCCTGCCCTCCGTAATGATCTCGGCAAAGTTACGCAGGAGAAGCCGTCCGTCGTCGCTGAGAACCGACTCCGGGTGGAACTGAACGCCCCACACCGGCCTGTCGCTGTGACGGATCGCCATGGGGACACCGTTCTCGTCCTCGGCAATGACCTCCAGCGGCTCTTCCACGCCCGAGAGGGCCAGGGAGTGGTACCGGACCGCGGTAAACTCCTCGTCCATTCCGCGGAACAGACGGTCTTCGCCGTGGCGGATCCGGGACGACCTTCCATGCATGATCCTGGGCGCCGGCCCGACCTTCGCCCCGTAGACGCTGCCGATGAGCTGATGCCCGAGGCAGACACCGAGAATCGGGAGGTCCACGGACGTCGCGATGGTGCGTGATATTCCCACGTCGGCAGGTACATCGGGACTTCCGGGTCCCGGCGATATCACTATGCCGTCGAAGTCTTCCATGGATATGGATGCCAGCGGGGCGTCGTTCTTGACGACCACGCATTCGACATCCGGGAGTTCGCTCAGGTACATCCAGATGTTGTAGGTGAAGGAATCGTAGTTGTCGACGAGAAGAATGCGGGTCATCGAACCATTCCATGCTTTTCGTTGCCGAGTACAGAACTCAGCTTGTGCCTCATGATCTTGCCGCTGCCGGTGCGTGGAATCTCCGAAACAGGCGTCCAGAGTTTGGGGACTCGAAAAGGGTCCAGGTGCCGGCGAAGTTGCGCCCTCAGCACGGCGAAGGATTCTTCCGGCTCCCCGGTCGACGGATTCATCACCACGAGCGCGGACAGTGTGGAAACACCGTCGACCAGGGGTGCGAGTACGGCGCAGTCCTCGACGCCCGCACAGCTCCTGATGGCCGATTCGATCTCCACCGCCGACATGGAGATTCCACCGGCATGCACGAAGTCGTCGGTGCGTCCGACGACCACCAGGCCGCCGTTGTCGGCCCAGTACCCGAAGTCCTTCGTCTCCAGCCAGCCGTCGGCCAGTAGCTCTTCCGTCCCGTTCACGGTGACCGCATGGCTCGGAATGGTCGGCCCGGTGACCCACACCGCGCCGATCTTCTGTTCCGAACCAGACATCGGGAGAGGGTGACCGGAGTCGCTCCGCAACTGCACCGCATAGCCGGGGCAGACGAAACCGGCGGTCCCCGCGGCCCGGCGCGTCACTCCGTTCGCGCAGAAGGCGTTGCCCACTTCCGTGGAGCCGATCTGGTTCAGTACCGGGACCTGCCAGCGGTCCTCCAGCCGATCCACGACGGCGTCAGGGAGCGGTTCCCCCGCGGACACGATGGCCCGCAGCGCCGCCGGGCGTTCCACGGCCGAACTCTCGATGTGGTCGGCGAGCTTGGCCAGCGCCGACGGAACGGAGAATGCCAGGGTGGCTCCGTACCGGTGCAACGAGTCGACGAACGTCTCTTCGTTCCTGCGTTGCCTGTTCAGCACGACCGAGGCACCGCTGAAGAGCGGGTAGACGAACTGGTTGTTGAATCCGTAAGTGAAATAGTATTGCGAGAGCGAGACGATGGTGTCGGTCGCTCGTATATCCAGGCCGTTCTTGCCGCCCACTGCTTCGTGGAAGAATCTCAGGTCGGCACTCGTATGTGCCACGGTCTTCGGAGTTCCGGTCGTGCCCGAGCTGTACAGGTAGTACCGCGAGGCCGTCGTCCCGTCCCGGTGGCCGTGGGGGACGGCCGGAATCCGGGAGTTGCGGCCCTCGATGTGCAACGCGTCGTCACGATACGAGATCACGAACCTGGTGGGCAGAATCTCCAGCATCCTTGAATGCACAGGCGCTGCCAGGTCCGGATTCACCACCAACGGAACTGCACCGACGGCATGCACGGCAAGGAAGGCGGGCATCCATTCGGGCCGGTCGCCCACCAGGAACCCGACATGATCACCTGGACCGATCCCACGGTCCAGAAATTCGTCGGCGAGTTCGCGGACCCGAGCGTGGATTTCTCTATGCCGATGGATTGCACCCGTTTGTTCGTCTACGACAGCGGCCGTATCAGCCCAGCCGCCCTCCTCAGCTAGCCGCGCGGCCAGAATGGATGTATTGCTGAACACAACTCTCCCCGTTTCCCTGGATATTTCCTGGTACGGACTGAATCAGCCGAACGCAGCCTCCGTGCTTTCGCGAGCCAGGGCCGTGTCTATGGAATCCGTCAGGGTGAAGCGCCTCGTCCAGCCGAGGTGTGATTCCGCACGTGCGATGTCGGCGCACTGCCACTGCGACCCGATGCGCAGACCGCCGGGACTGTGCCCGAACCGATAGGGAATCCCGGTCCGCGCCGCGAAGGCGTCGAAGAGCTGCCTGATGCTCGTCGCGGTCCCGGACGCCGCGTTGTAGGCGGCCACCGCCGGCCCCGGACGTCCTGCGGCCAGACTCACCAGACCCGCCACGTCCCTGACATCGATCAGGTCCCGCGCCGTCTCCGGGAGCGGAACGTTTGCCACCACCTGGTCCGAGCCCACTTCCGCCGCGGCTCGGTACAGCCCGACCGCGGAGGCCCAGATCCCGTTCGTGCCATGACCTGTGCCAATCACGTTGAAGGCACGGATCAGCGTCACCGGCCTGTTCATCCGGTAAGCCGCGCGGACCAGGTGGGAGGCTCCCGCGGTCTTGGACTTCCCGTACGCCGTCAAGGGAGCCAGAACGCTCGATTCACTCACCCGTACGCCCGGGGTGGAGTCACCGTATTCGTGCGACGACCCGAGGTGCAGGATCGACTCCGTCGTCCCCGACCGTTCGCATGCTTCCGCGAGGCGGCACGGCCATACGACGTTATCTCGGCGCACCACCGAGGGGTCGGTGGACCAGGCGGCACCCACGGCATTGACGATCGCGGCGGGGCCGCAGTGCCGCAGGAATCGGGACAGCGCGAGGGACGACCAGTCGTCTCCGGAGTAGTAGGGGCCGCCGACATCTCCGGGGCCGCCAGTCGCACGCCCGTACCGATCCACCCCTATGCAGCGCCACCCGTCCGCGCCCAACGCCGCGGTCACACACCTTCCGATGAACCCCTGCGCACCGAAGACGACTACGGTCCTGGCCATGCTGCCCCATCACTTCGCCGCGCCGCGCGGGCCGTCTCGAGTACGACCTCCGCAGCCGTCTTCGCGCCGTCCGCCCCCACTTTCTCCACGAGGCCCGTCCAGATGTCGGCAGGGAGCGCCAGGCACTCCGGGATCGCTTTCTCCAGTTGCCCCCGGATGGACAGACGCGTGGCGTCCGAGCGGTGGCGAAGACCATCCGCGATCGCCTCGTAGACGTAGTCGTTGCCAGCCGCCTCGGTTTCCGCCGCCTTCTGCCCGGCGACCGCTTCGTCGACGACGTCGGTGGGCCACTTCACACCGGTGTGGGCCCCGGTCGCCATCCTGTGGATCTCTGCCTGCTGGAACCCGGAGACGTTCTGCGGTGGCATACGGATCAGTGGCGTCCCGCAAGAGCTTGCCTCCAGCAGGCTCATCAGCCCCGGCTGGCTGAGGCAGAGCGCGCTCTCCGCGATGCGCGTGCGGTACTCGCTACGGGCCAGCGGACCGAAGCTGAATTCCGCACGCCCCACGTACGGGGCGACGAGGGCGTCCAGATCCGCTTGCGGGGTGTTGACGGCTATGAGGATGCTCTCGAAGCCGGTTTCGATCAGCGCCTCGATGGCTCCCGGAAGTACCAAGGACGGGTAGATCGTGGTGTCCCGCATGGTCAGCCCGAGCATTCCGCCGAGTGTGACGATGGCTCTCCGGTTTCCCTCCGCGTATCGGTAGGTGTGCCGCGTCGTGGCTTGCGGCTGCCACGGAACCACCGCGCCGATCCACTGCAGGTTGCGGATGCCCCGCATCCAGTCGAGGGTCTGCTGGGACAGCCCGGGGAGCCTCAGGGCGAGGTAACGGCTCACCTCCAGCGGCGGCACGGCAAGGTCCGCACCGTGCCACAGGAAGGGCATGAGGTCGACGAAGACGGTGCGCACACCCGCTGCTTCGAAAGCGCGGGCGGCGAACCCGTCCAGCGTCACGAGCGCCACGTCGAGATCCTTCGCGGCTGCCGCCCGCGTCAACGCCTCGTAGTCCGAGCCGTCGAACTCGCACCACTCGTCGACGACGTTCCGCATGAGGGACCGTCCGTACTCGCTGCCGAAAGCGACGACTTGGCAGTCGCCAGGCACCGTTCGCCTGATCTCGCTGATGACGGTCTCCAGCGCGGCATGCGGCCCCCAGCCGAAATTGACGCCCAGGATGCCGATCCGGACACCGCCGGGGGTCGGGCTCGACGCGTTCACTGCGCTCCTCCCAGCGAGCGGAACTTCAATGCGCGTTCAACGTCCGCGCTCTCCCAGAAACGGTCCGACTGGCGGTACTTCGCGCCGAGGTCGAATGCCAGGGAACACGCCTTCTCCACGACCGCCGGGCTGCCCAGGTCTCCTTCGACCACTTCCAGTTCGAGCAGGGTGCCCATGCCCCTCAGCATGGAGGAGAGCGAGCCGAAGGACGTGGTGACCAGGACCGTGGGCCGGCGGGTCGATGCCGCGTACCCCAGCTCGAAGGCCACTCCGGCCGAAGGTTCGTCACCGACGAGTGCACACAGGCTGTCGGACGCGTGCAGGGCACGGAGATCGTCCCGCATGCAGTCCTCGGGCGGCAGCCCTGCGGCGCCCCACTCCTCGTTCATGTGCGAGCTGAAGACCGAAGCACCCAACTCTGAGAGCCGTGTGTGGTAACTGAGAATTTCAGCCTTCCGCTCCGGCAGGAACACATCCTCGCGTACATAGTTTCCGAAAGGCGCCGCAAGGAACACCTTCGGGCCGTGGACAAGGGAACCGCTCATTCGCTGACCGCCTTCACTACGATGCTTCCGCCGAATCGGCCCCGCTCCTGACCCGTCACGTAATCCCGGAAGCCGATGCTCGCAATCTTGAGCCCGGACTCCCGAAGCATCCAGGCCACTTCGGACGGGCTGAACAGATGAACCGGGGTGTGCAAAACTTCCTCGCTGTCCCGGTACGCCGCCGTGAAATCCCCACCGCCGGGCAGCACACGGTCCCTGGCCATGTTGCGGATCACGCTGAGCAGACCGTAAGTGGCAGCGTTGTAACGGTTGTTGACATCGAAGACGAACGCACCGCCGGGCTTCATAAGGCTTCTGATCTGCTTCAGGCCCGCTACCAGTTGTGTCTTCGGAATGTGGCCCAGGACATTCGACAGACAGATCACCAGATCAAAGCGCTCTGATAATGCTCCCGGCAGCTCGGGCGCCCCGAGAGGCATCGCCAGCACCTGGGCACTGGGGCAGTTCCGCTGGGCGAGAACGGCCATCTCAGGGCTCTCGTCGATGGCGGCGACGCGATGGGGACGGATCTCCGAGACCACGCGCTGTAGACGTTCACCGGTACCGGTTCCCACGTCCAGCAGTGCGAGACCCTTCCGGTTCCCGGCTGCTGCGGCTATCTCCTTCTCTACCTCGTGGAAATAGCCGGTATGGCGCTCCAAGTACGTTGCGTAGCCGCGTGAATAGGCGTCGTAGAACCGCTTCGACGTCACTGAGGTGGTCCGAGGTGTGGAACCCTGCGACATTCGTCTCCTAATTCCGGATGTATCCAAGGCAACTCTCGATGTCGAAGCGCCCCCAGTCCGCGGCATGCTCCAGTCCGGCGGCGACGGTGGCCTTCGGCAGGTCCTCGGTCGCCCGCAGCACGAACTCGCACACCTTTCGCAGCTCCTTGACCGGCACGCCACTGGACCAGGCCAGGTAGTAGAAGGCCTGTGCTCCGTGCCCGAGCGCACGGAAGTCCGCATCCGCCGTCGACAGCACGAGGTCCTCGACCGCCCGCGGCATTCGCCAGACGTCGTCCAGGGTGGGGTTCCGCCCCGCGAGTACGGAGAGCTCCTCCCACAGAGCCGCGGTGATCATGTCCCAGGGCATGAATTCCCGTGCCTGACCGGTCGCCACCAGTTCCGCGTAGAGCGCTGTGTACTCCGATGCCAGCGAACGATTGGACAGGCGCTCGGACAGGGGACGCGCGGCCGCGACGAGGCGCTCCCGGGCATCAGGGTCGAACCACAGGCTCCGCAGCGCCTGCGCGATCAAACCACCGTCCGGCGCGTCCACGTACAGCGCGCCCAACTCGCCTCCCAGGTACTCGCTGATGCCACCGGCCCGGGTGGCGATCACCGGACAACCGGCGGCCTGGGCCTCTACGTTGACCAGGCCGCCACCCTCCGACTTCGAGGCGACGACGGTGGCGAACGCGCCCTTCAGCAGGGAAGCGGCTTCCTCGATCGGCACCTCCCCGATGAAGTGGACGCGGGAGCTCAGACCGAGCCGGTCGGCGTACTCCTCCAGTGCGGCCCGCTCACTGCCGTCGCCGGCCACGACGAGCTGGAGCTCCGGGATCTCGTCCTTCAGGAGGCTGATCGCCTCGATCGTCCTGTCCACGGACTTGGCGGGCTCAAGACGTCGCAGCGACAGCACATAGGGCCCCCGGGCGCCCGCACTCCGGTGGGGTTCCGCGTTGCTGAACAGTTCGTGGTCGATACCCACGTAGAGCGTCGGCACCGGGGCCCTTTCACCGACTATCAGCTCGGTCTGCCGTGCGAGGTCGTCCGACGCCCCGTTCAGCAGATCCGCCCGCCGCATGGCCGGGAGAACGAAGTCCCGCCCGGTCAGCCAGACGAGCCGCGGATCGGGATCGACCACGTCGGGAATGTCGTAGCCGCCGACGGTCTGGATGACCGGCACGTGCCACAGACAGGCCAGGAGCTCAGCCACCATCGGAAGCGGCCGACGCAGGCCGACGACGTGGATGACATCCGGTTTCCGGACGCTTCGGATGAATTCCTGCAGCTCGGCCGTGAGTGCCTGGAAGTCGGAGGGCAGCACCGGATTGGGAACCCGGTATATGCGCACGCCATTGCGCACCTCTTCCTTCGGCGTGGTGTCGGGCACGTGCCGCGTCAGCACGTCCACGTGGTGTCCACGTGCGACCAGCTCCGCCCCGAGTTGGTCGATGGGGTCCTGTGCACCACCGGTCACCGGGTAGTACACGCTGCACACGAATAGAATGTTCACTGGCTCGAACTCCTCGTCCTACCGGCCGGCCTTGCCGAGCTCAGCGGTTGGCCTTGTAGCGCTTCCCCTTCAAGCCGTGGACCTCCTCCACCGGGAATCGGTCGATGTTGACGGCCAGCTTCTTGTCCGCCGCCTCGATCAGGTCGAAGTCGCAGTAACGCGAGAAGCGGATCAGGTAGTTGAGGATGTCCGCGGCCTCGAAGGACAGCTTGTTCCTGAACTCCCGGTCCGTGCGAAGCAGTTCGACGACGTCGACCTCGCTGAGCCACTGGAGTTCAGCCAGCAGTTCGCCGGCCTCGCCGCCGACCGCCATCGCGAGGCTGCGTGCTTCTTCGAGCTCGTCCCAGCCCCGGTTCTGAACGAACGTCAGGAAGCGCTCGGTGTAAGCCTTCAATCGGTCAGAGTTGCGACCCAGATGAGTGGTCTCACCGGCAAGCCAACCCCACTGCGCGGCTACCCTTCCCGCGGAATACGCTTCCGGGAGCAGCCCCTCCAGCGTCCACATCTCGCTCTGGAAGGCAGTCACCACCGCCGGATCCACGTGCTGGTGGGTGTACAGCTTGTGCGTACGTCCCTGGGCCCAGGACTGGGCGAACCTGAGGGTTTCCTCGAGCGCGCACTGTGACGTTGCGCTCAGCGGCATCAGCTTGACCGCGCCACCCTTCTTCGGTCCGAACGCGACGACGGAACTGAGAACGTCGGTTGCGTAACCGAGGAATATCTCCTTGTACTTGGACTCCACCTCGCGCGAATTCCGCCGCTCGTGCCCTGCCACCAGGGCGCGGACGAAGTCCTCGTCTATGCCGTCGACAAAGGCATCCATGCGGGAGGTCAGGAACCCTTCGAGCTCCTCGTACTTGGACGGGGAGTACTCCTCGAACTTCAGCGGCTCCCGTACCGTGCCGGCCTCGTCACCGTCGATGTCATAGTAGATCGCGTGTTCCACGACGCCGGGACGGTACTGGCTGTTCGACTGCGAACCGCACGTCCAGCCGCGGTTCAGGTAGAACGTTTCGATCCAGGAACTCGGCTCGGCAACGGTGCCGTAGAGCTGCCGGATACCGCGCTCCTTCGCCACCTCGACGGACTTCGCGAGCAGTGCGGATCCGGCGCCGTTGGAGCCGCGGAAGTCGGGGTTGACGATGAGCGGGCTGATCTTCATCGTGCCCTGGCGCTTTTCGGCAATGTTCATGACGCCGACGACCTCGCCGGCGGCTTCGGCGACGAAGACGTGCTGAGTCTTCGAGAAGTGGCCCACAGGATCCGCACCACCGCCGAGGTGTGCGTCGATGATGCGATCGGCCTGCGCGACGTGATCACCGTCGTAGTTCCGCCTGAGAGAACCGTGTAGGAGGCCCTGGATGACCGCTCGGTCCGCTTCCGTGGCGTCCCTGATGACGATCTTGTCGAGCTCTTCGGACGAAGTGTCGCTGATGTCCTGCTGAACAGTCAATTTCATCTCCCTGATGTATCGCGGAATTAGGCGAGTAGTTGCCGACGGGCGATCGCGGCGTCGACCAGGCGGTCGGGGGTACCTACGTCGAACCACCCGGCTTCCTCGGGAACTGCGACTGCAGTAAGGCCTCCGTCGTCGATGTAGGACTTGAGCAGAGACGTCACTTCCAATTCACCCCGACGTGATGGAACGATGGACTCCAGCCTCTTCCATATCGATCCGTCGAAAGAATAAAGACCCGTGCACACCTGACTGTTGTGATGCACGTCGGCCTTTTCTTGAACGCTGATGACCGTTCCGTTCGCAGTGCTCTCGACAACCCCGAAATCCTTTGGATCGGGGTGTTCGATGACCGCGACCGCAGCGCTGCATCCGGTGTCTTCAGCCTGCGTGAGGATCTCTCCTGCCCAGGTCGAACTGTGCACGTACAGGGTGTCCCCGAGCGCAACGACGATACGTTCGTACCCTTCGGGTTCCAGATACTCCCGGGCACAGGTGATGGCGCCGGCGATTCCATTCGGCTCTTTTTGGACCACCGTCCGGATTTCAATGTCAGCGTATCCGAGCCAGGCCGGAATGCTTTGGTAAATCTCTTCGTCCGGCGCGTTGCAGACAAGCACCAGAGTATCGACACCGCATTCCGTCATCACATCCATGGAAAATGCGATCGCTGGCCTGTCGTAAACCGGAAGGAGATGTTTGTTGACTACACGTGTCGCCGGGAACAACCGGGATCCGGTGCCCCCTACCAGCACGATTCCGGCAACTCGTTCTTTGACAGGGTTCGTTGCCCCCATTGCTACCGCCTTCTGGCCCGCAGCGGGACCGTGGTCGATCTACGGTCGAGAGGTGTGGGTTACGCGAGAGTCGTTGCGGTTACTTCTCCCAGCGTGGCTATGCGGCGCAGAATGGCCGGACAGTCGACCAGCCCTGCCTCCTTCGAGTCCCGCAAGTGCCCCATGCCTGCGGTCAGGCACGCCCGCGTCGCATTGGTGGGCTCGGAGGTCGCGACGACGGTCGGCTCTTCTCCGTCCGCCCTTCTCGCGACGACCACGCCCGGGGTGTCCACCCGCGGCGAGAACGCACGGAGCAGTTCCAGACGCCGGTAAGGGTCCGCGATGACGACGCTGTTGGCATAGGAGTCACCGATAGCCCACGAGCCGGTGTAGGTGAAGGTCCGCCCGCCGATCGGTCGCCTCGTGATCGCCGCGCCGCCGTCGGTCTCCGAGTCCTCGAACAGCAGCGCTCCGATGTCGAAGTCTTCGGCGACAGCGCCGAGCCGCACCAGCGCATCGACGCAATAGGTCCCCAGGTCCGCGGCGGCACCTCCGTGCCGAGGATGCCGGCGAAAGTCCGTCGGTTCACGTCCTGGGATGCGGAACACCGCGGACACGGTCACGGAGTCCGCCCAGTTCTCGACATGCACCCGGGCGAGGAAATCGGTCCAGCCGGGATGGTACGGGTAGGAAAGACATTCGAAGACCGTGAGGTCGCAGGCACGAGCCATCGAGTCCAGCTCGCGGGCCTCCGCAGCCGCCAGCGAGACCGGCTTCTCCACCAGCACGTGTTTCCCGGCGGCCAGAGCCGCCCGGCAGTCGTCGAAATGACGGCCGGTCGCACTGGAGACATAGACGGCGTCGACGTTCGGACGGGCCAGCACCGCCTCGCGGTCCATGACCTCGATCCCGTCGATCGGTACGGCCGAGCGAGGGCTCCCTGGATGATCGCTCCCCACGAGAAGAGGACCGTCGGTGCCGTTGAGTTCCCGGAGCAGTGGAGCGGTCCTCCGGCTCAGGTACTCGGAGTTTCCCAGCGCCGCGATCATGGTTTCAGGGTTCCTCTCGCGATGAGACCCTTGATCATCGTCAGACAGGTGCGCAGCTCGACACTGAGCCGGTCGCCGTGTTGGCCGAGCACCTCCAGCTCTTTCAGGGTGGTCCACGGGCCGGCCGGCTGCTCCTCAACGGCGTCGGGAAGCAGCCCCAGCTGATAGGTGGCGATGGCGCCACGGAACCGGCCGCCCTCCTCGGCATGAACCGCGGAATAGATTTCGCGGCAGCGGACCAGACCCGACGATTCCGCGATCATCGATCGGCGCCGCAACTCCGTGGTGTGGTCTGCGATATCGCCTCGCTGGAACCGCGCCTCGAGACTGGGTCCGCGGAGAGATCCGATCCGGACTCGTTCCGAGACGAGCAATTCCGGGCCGTCGGGTCCGGGCCGGATCAGCAGCGTGCACTGACCCATGCCGACCGGTGCCAGCAGCGGCTGGTCCCAGGATGCGACCTCACGGCCTTGTCCTCCGACGCGGCAGCCCACGATGGAGAAAAATCGACCCTGCCGGTGCTCGATGCTTTCCGCTATTTGCCAGTGCGACAGGCTGTCCAGCGGCACGAGTTCCGGGTTCGAGCCCGCCGATGTGCGATCTTGTCCGTCCGGCAGCGGTCTGCTCGTCACCGGGACGGGGTCGTTCAGAGACGTCGTGGCCTCCAACGGCCACATGGACAGGACCGACCGCAGGTCCATATTGAGAAGGCGGCTTTCCAGCGCCGCCTCCAGCAGAACCGGTATCGGCACCCAACTGCTTTCCGGGACGGTCCGAGCGATATCGGCGGCTTCCTGCACGTCGAGCAGGACTATGCGATTTCGGTTTACCTTTCCGAGAAACCACGACTCCTGTTCGCGTTGCACGGAATCGGCAAGCGTGCACACTTCCTCCGACAGTGCGATTTCAACAGCCGGAACACGATTTCCGCCATGTGCGGCTTCGTAGTTGCTGCGCGTGGCCTGCACGGTGGGTGCGACTTCGATGCCGTCCGGCGTGCCCGGCTCGAATTTGAAGGTGATCAGGCCGTGGAACTGACCTTCGAACTGTGCGACGAAGAGGCACAGCATTCCGACTTCGCTCTGCTCGATGAGCGGCTGCTCGACTGGATGATTCGTATCCGACAGGTGTCTTGCGCCAACGATCCGGAAGAATCGGCCTGTCTCGTGCGCCAATGCCCCATCTTCCCCGATAGACCACGACCTTAATTCGGCCAACGGAACGGGAAAAGCACTGGCAGTCAGCAAATTACGCCGCCGTAAGCACTCCGAGCGCAGGTTCCGTACTGTACCGATCATCCTGAGTGCTGGTTTTGTGAATGCCACGTGTACTCCCCCATTGTGTACGCATTCAGGCCACGCATTCGCTTAGCCGGTCGCAGACGTAGTCGATCTCGCCGAGGCTGATCAGCGGATGGATCGGGAGACAGATAACGTCTCGGGAAAAGCGTTCTGCCACGGGTGTGCGGCGAGTAGCGCCGAGCGGAAATTCACCGAGTGGCCTGAAGTAGATTTCGGATTCGATTCCAGCGGAATCGAGTTCCTTCCGTACGCGTTCCCGGTCCTTGACCAAAACGGGCACGGCGAAGCCCCCGGACTGATCGGAGTCATCGGCTTCCCGCACGAGTTCCACCGGCGAGCCGGCCAGCCGCTCCCGGTAGCGACGCACGATCGACCTGCGCTTCTGCAGCTTGCCCTGCAGGCCTTCGAGCTGCGCGAGACCGACCGCCGCCGCGATGTCGCCCATGTTGTACTTGAACCCCAGCTCGGGGATGTCGTACGGATTCCCCCAGGACCGGGCGCCCATGTCGATCCCGAGTCTGCGCAGTCTTTTCGCTCGCTCCGCGGAGGCGGCATCGGGGAAAGTGACGCATCCGCCTTCACCCACGGCGAGGGATTTCGTCGCGTGGAAAGAATAGGCTTGAATATGCGGTGACTCGCTCATCGGACGTCCCCGCCACATCGATCCGATGGCGTGGGCACAGTCTTCGACGACCGTCACTCCGTGTTTTTTGGACAGCTCGTTCAACCCTGCTATGTCGCAGGGAATCCCCGAGTAGTGCACGGCGATGACGGCGCTGACATCCGGCTCGGTCTCCAGGATTTCCCGCACCGACTCCAGATCGATGTTTCCCGTTGCTCGTTCGATGTCGGCGAGAATCACCCGACACTGATGCTGAAGTGCCACTGATGCTGTCGAGACGAACGTATTGGCGGGAACTATGATGGCGCTACCCTTGGGTACTTTTGCCACAACGAGCGCAAGATGGAGAGCTGCGGTGCCGGAATTCACGGCGACCGGATGCTTACCAAGCACATCAGCGCTTGCTAACTCTTGCTCAAACCTCTTCGTGACGGGTCCGAGTCCGATCCAGCCGGATTCAAGAACCTCTCGGAGACGATCCAAAGAGGACGTCTCCACCTGTGGTCGGTACATTCTGATTTCGCTCTTCGGCGGGACATGCTGCGTCACCACCCACCCCCTTCGCCACTTTCGCGGCGATACTCCAGATCAAAACTTCACCCCGTGCGCACACACCTATGCGCCCATCAATAGATTCCCCCTCGCGCCGTCGCGGTCCGGCGAGTTGATCACACTCTATATCGCCTGTGATAAAACGTAAAGCTTTGGTATTTCCTGCAGGTCACAAGCCCGCGTGACCTGCATCTATTCGACTCGTCAAGAGTGCTGCACGGCCCTCGGCGCGCTGCCGCCCGTACCCCGACGGAGCGCACGACCCGCCTCTCCCGGCTGCTGCGCGGGCCCTCGGTGCCGTCGGCAGCCGGCCCGCTGCCGACGGCACCCCGTCGCGGAAGTGAAGCCTGGGGGGGGGCCGCGCATGCTCGAAGTTCCGCCGTGCGAGCGGAACTTCGAGCGGCGGCACAGTCAAGAGGGGTCGGGTGCGGGTACCGGTTCGGGTGCAGTTCCGACACCGGCTCTGCATGCCTCTACGAAGACCCGGCGAGCCGATGCCGGTAGCGTCGTGGTGCGGCGGCCGTCCACCCCTGACGGTCTGGCGGCTACAGCTCGCCGGCAATCGCACTCTCGTCGACCACGTCGGTCCGGGAGCTGAGAGGGCAGCACTCGATGTCGGCTGCGGAACGGGTGAGTTGGCCGGTCATCTTCATGGCCGCCTCGGCAATACCGTCACCGCGATCGACTGCTCCCCGACCGGCCTACTCCCTCATCACTTTGCCGCCTCGTGTTCCGCTGGATGCCCGACGAAGAAGCCTTCCTCAACCGCGTCCGCCTCCTTCGGGCCCCCGGCGGCGTGTTCTGGGTAGCCACCTCCTGCACCATCCAGCCGAAGGACCGGCACAAGCCTGGGAGCTGCCCTCGGCCGATGTCGAACTCCTGACAGCGAACTGGTCCAGCGTTCAACACAACTCTTCCCGGCACCTTCCACTGCTTCGCCCTCCGCCCCTGACTCTCATCCCGAGAACACGGAGCCGACGATGACGCCAGAAGACGTCAACGCCCAGAGCTGGCGGCAAAACGGCCAACGGCAACTGGAGCGGGGCTATATGTCACCGATCCCTCAGCAGATCGCATGGGGGCCGTGGGACGGCGTGGGCCCCGGTGACGCGGCACTCGGCAACATCACGGGCAAACGCCTTCTCGACATCGGATCAGGGGCCGGCCACCACGCCGTACACCTCGCCCAGCGGTACGGCGCCCGGATCGACGCCATCGAGCTGTCCCCCACCCAACACGAGCGCGCCGTCACACACCACGGACACATCGACGGAGTCGCTTTCCTGCTCGGCGACATGGTCACGCACCTCCACCAAGCACAGCCGTACGAAGGCGCCTACGCAATCGGCAGCCTCCCCTACCTCGACCCGACCCGCAGCCTTCCCGCACTCCGTGGCGGGCTGCTGCCCGGCGCCCCGCTCGTGTTCTCCGCCCTGCACACCAATCTGCACGGCACACCGCTTTGACGTCACTCATGCCACGGCAGGAGATGATCCAACTGCGCGACACGGAGCCGATCCCGGTCAACCGGTGGGTACTCACCAGCCAGTTGTGGGAAGCCCTCCTGACCGAGCACGACTTCACCGGCGAGGCCGTCGAACTGCTGACCGCCCCCGACCCGCAGAGCCAGGTGGCCCATCAGCTCATCACCGCCCGCCGTCAGTGCCACTCCACGCGCCGGGTCACCAGCCGCCCCCGAAGCAGCAACCCGCCGCCAGCCCATGCGGCGCTCGGAGTCGGTGCCATCGTTCACGGTCCGAGGGGCATCCTGCTCGGCCGCCACCGCAAGGGCACCTGGGAACTGCCCGGAGGCTCCGTGGAGGCCGGCGAGTCGCTGAAGGAAGCGGTGGTACGCGAACTGGCGGAAGAATCCGGACTGCACGCCCAACCCCAGAACGTACGGCTGTTGGGCACGCTACTGGACCACGTCCAGGGCGTCGTACGGATCACCGTGGCCGCGGTCGTCGAGACCTGGCACGGAGAGCCCGCCGACCAGCCGGACGAGAGCGTCGGCTCCTGGCAATGGTGCGCCCTCGACCGCCTCCCACATGGGTTGTTCGACTGCAGCAGCCAGATCCTCACGACATGGCGACCGGACCTCCCCATCGACCACCTGCCCGCCGACTTCACTCCCTTTGCAACTCATGAGAACAGTCCGCCCAGGAAGCTCAGGTCCAGTGACCACTCCCCAGGGACGCCCCCACCCCGTTCCCCACACGAGTACGTCAGAGCGCTCCCCCACCTCACCGCGTACGCATGCCTCTACGTCCGCGACCAGCACGACCGCCCCGTGCAGCTGCGTTCGGTGTACGAAGAGCACAGCGAATGGGCGGTGCACGACTGGGGCCACTGGGAACAGATCATGCACCCGGACAGCTTCACCCGCCTGCGGGCCGTCGAGAATGCCCGGCTGCGAAACGGTCCCCGCCTCCTCATCACCGGCAGCTCGGAACCGGAACTGTGAAACCTCGCCTTCCCGCACCCGTTGGGAGCCTTCACTAACGGTGCAGGAAAACGGCGCCTTCGGGACTGATTTCCTGGCTTGTCGTGGTACGGCAACGGGAGCGCCCCAGAGGGCGTGAGCGGTACGTGCAGCGTGCCCGGCTTCGCGCCCCGCTGCGCCGAGCCCGAGCAGGCCGGCCGCCCGGACCAGGAGGACAGCGTGCGGCTGACGGTAAGCGGTGGCCGGGGCCTCCCGGTCACCGCTTGCCGTCCACGTCGGCCTCCGCCTTGAGGACGTACCAACGCAG
>NZ_JBIVMZ010000029.1:0-17637 GCF_044753355.1 Streptomyces sp. NPDC088400
TTGCGGTGGTCACTCCAGCGACCACCACGACTCCCGCCGCGAGGCAAGAGCGGCTCAAGACGCTCCCACTCCGCGTTCGTCAACGCCCCTCGTCCAGTCACATGACCGAGCCTGGACCCGCACACCAAGCCCTGTCACCAGATCCGAGAAACAGAACCTAGCCGCGCTCAATGCCATGCGCCGCGAGCACCCCGCCCTGGTCCACGGCCTCTACACCTACCTCAGCGTCATGGGGCTCCTCCTCGCCCTCATCGCCGCGACGGCGGTCCGGGTATAAGCGCCGCGCGACGCCGCCCGTTGGGGATAGGACGGCGGAAGGAACCCCTCAGCAACTACGCGCGCAACGTGCGACGCATCCTCAACCCGCCCCCACCTAACCTGGCCGACCGCCTCCACCTCCTCCTGGGCAGAGCAGAGAACGCCTGGTGCCAGCACATCACCCAGCGCGAACTCTTCCGGCAACTCGACGCCCTACGAGATGCCATGAAACACGCCGCACCTCGCGAATCCCTGACACCGGCGACTGATGCGAAAGTGCGGGCACGCCTCGCGCGCCTGGTTGCCGACCACCACGAGGCCACCGGCCGTCGCCCAGGTCCGCCCTGGGGTGCCCGATGCTCGGAGGAAGAAGCACGCACCCAACCGCTGGGTTACGGTCTCTATGGGCCCGGAAAAGTGAGCACAGCGCTCTAAGACGCCAATGCTGGCCCGCCCCGTGCTGAACTCTGATGGCACCATCACGCCTTTAGTCACGTCACGACTGCGCTCCTTCCACAGCAGTGCTTAAACTTACGCCCGGTACGCATCATGCATGGGCAGGGCGCATTCCTGCGTGGACGTACCACGTCCAACGGAACGCTGCCGCCAACGGCTTGACCGGATTCCATCGCGTGCAGGAGGTAGGAAATGTCATCGGCGGCCATGCCTTGGAGATTTCGGCCGATCACGATGATCAGCGTCCCCTCGCGCGCTGCCCGGTACCAGTGAGGGAAGAAGTTGAGTGGCATGCCGCGCAGCAACGCCCCCGAGGGCCCAGAGACCGAAAGTTTATGGCCCTCCAGGCTGGCGCGTACATCGCTATTATCGACTCGTGAAATAGTTCCGAGGTTAAGCGCGTCGCCGTCCTTCAGGCCGTCGAGGAAGCTCCGAAGGTTAGCGAACCCAGCGGTAGCATGGCTATCCAGAACTAGATCTCGGACAGACCCATCGTCGGTTGATCCCCATCCGCCATAGCAATCAACAATGATGCCTGCCTTATCGCCTCCGAACAGAATGCACTCTACCTCGGAGATAATCTTAGGCTCCTTGGGAGCTTTGCTGAGTTGGATCACCCGAGAGGCAACGCAGTGTGGGTGTGCGAGACGCACCAGCAAGTGCTCCATCTCCGGGTGCCGGAACAGGAGAAGCTCGGCCTCGCCGACTTCGTCAATCACCAGCTGGCACGCTTCGCAGTTCTGCCGAGAGTTCGCAAGCCGGGCTAGCATTTGCGTGATGTCCAGGCCACCCAGTTCACGATGAACGGATGGAGCGATATTGACGCGCCGTGCGTCGGCAGTGGTCTCCAGCCTCGGATGCTCATCGCTGGCGGGGATAGGCAGGTTCCGAGCGACGGTCCGCAAGCGGGTCCGGATGGATTCCAGGACTCGGCGGTCAAGCAGATTCTGCGCACCGAGCAGATCGTCGATCGTAGGCTCAGTAGTTTCGGTTTTATCTTCGGCATGAAGACGGGCGAGCTCAAGGAGTGCCTCCCCTGCGTCCGACCAGCCTCCGATGCGCTGATGAACACCGAAAGCGTCACGCGCGTACTTCCGGGCAGTGTCAATCTGGCCGAGAGCATGACATGAGCGAGCCAGGTTCATCAAGCAGGGTGCCAACAAGGTGTCGTCGTCAAGTTCTTCGATCAACGTGTTGGCTTTAAGGAATTCTTCTAGGGCCGAGGAATTTTCGCCAGAATCAGAATAGCTGACACCGATATTGACGTGGATAGCAACTTCCAGCGAGCGCATCCCCAACTGCCGAGCCGTCGGCAATAGATGATTGAGGTCGGCAACAGCCTGATTTGGGTCGTCTCCATGCAGGAGAGATACGGCAGCCATCGTCTTTGCAGTGAGTAGGATATGCAGATCCATTTGCGCTTTGGCGAGCTCCTCAGCCTTGCGGTATTCGTTTAGCGCCTCGAACCACTCCTCATTGCGAGCGTGCATGTTCGCGAGCGCCATTCGGGTACGTAGGAGGGCCGAGGCGTCTTTGGCACGTTCGCATGCATCAAGCGCCCTGGTGATCATGGTCTTGGCTTCCGTGTGGAGGCCGCGACGTGAGTAGAGGACTGCGAGCGCTCGGTGTGCTTGAGCCTTGGTGTGTGGCAAGGCGTCGCTTGAGGTGATGGAGACGACCTGCTCCAGCATGCTTGCACCTGCCTGCCATCGCCCTGAGACTAGGAGGGCTTCCCCCAAAGCAGTCCTCGCCTGTGCCGTGGCCTGCTTGTGCTCGGTGTGCTCCAGCAGACTGACGGCCTCGGTGAGCAGCGTCACGGCTTGGCCGATTCTTCCCGTGTGCCATACGAACTCGGCATTCTTCTGCAGAATTTGTGCTACCACGACAGGGTTTCCGGTATGGCGGGCCATATCTTGGGCTTGCGCAAACTGGGATTCCGCTTCGCTAACGTGTCCGGCACCTCCTTGATAGGCGGCCAGATAAGCGAGCGCTTGGGACGCGTGTTCATAATCGCCGATACTTCCCGCCAAGTGCACGCAGTGGCCCAGGTGCGTGGCAGCTGTATCGATCTCTGCGCGCCCGGCGGCCTGGCTTCCCAAACGGTATAGGGCGCGTACCTGGCCTTGGATATCTCCAGTATCCCGGTAAATCGCCAGAGCAGCCTCAATCGGGTCACCGGGGGCGGAATCTGGTCGTTCTTGCAGCGGCGTGTCGCCGAGTGCCATCAGAGCTGTGGCCTGCCACGCCCGGCTGCCAACAGCGCGAGCAAGTTCAATATCTCTAACAGCTTGCTGCGCGGCCTCGCCCATTCGGCCTTCAGCGCGAAGTAGTGCACTGAGAGCTCCGCGGCTACCCAGGTCTGCCGCAGTGTCCGTATTCGAAAGGCTGTGGCTGTTGCGCAGATACTTTTCAGCCCTGCGCACCTGCCCGACGGCGAGGTAGGCTTGGCCGAGGTTGCCAAGGGCCTGCGACAGCACCTGCCGGGATTCAGAAAGGCGCCAATACGGCAATCCGTGGCGCAGATAGGGAATCGCGTCGCGGGCACGGCCGAGGTTGATGAGCAGAGAGCCCATAGCTAGTTCCGCAAGGAGCATCAAATGCAGGTTGCCGGCGACGTGGGCAGTACGGGCCGCTTGATGGAACAGGTCAGCTGCGTGCTGGCTGTCCCCGAGGTGAGCGGAGGCCAGGGCAAGGTTGTGCAGGGCAGTTGCACTCCAGTCGGGCTTGTCGGAGCGGGTGCCGGCTTCGAGCACACACTGGTAGACACGTTCGAGGTCAACCCAGCGGCTTCCATGCCACAGGCTAGCCGTGAGGTCCGCCGCGAGTACGACGAGCGGGTCCCAAATCTGGCGATCCCGAGCCAGTTCGACTAGGGCGACGGCACCTGGCCGGTCGGCCTGGAGTTGCTGCAGGGCCTCGACGTTGCTCGGCGCAGGGTCGGTGGCTTCCTTATCAGTAAAGCCGATTGATTCCGCAGCCGACTGTGCGCGTGCGGCAGCCATCAGGCAGGCGTGCCGAATGGCGGTCTCACGGCTCTCCATCGGAGCCGACGCGGACTTGAACCGGGCAAAGCGGTGCAGGATCTCATGGAAGACGTAGCGGTCCTCGCCAACTTGCTCAATAAGGCTCAGCTCGAACAGTTCGTCGAGGAGCTCAGTTACGTCTTCGGTCCGGATTTCGGCGATCTGCTCCCGAGTGGCTCGGGCTGCTCCGGCGACATCGGCGGTAATGGACATGTGCGGCAGCATCCCGAGCACTGTGAACAGGCGTGCCTGATCCGAGTCCAAATCGACGAAGCTTCGTTCGAGTACCGGTTGGATCGCAGTCTGCCCGGCACGCAAGGCTCGCAGTCCGTGGTCAGGACTTGCGATGTCCCGGAGATACCGGTCCGCGTCGACTTTCGGACGCCTCGCGAGGTGAGCAGCTGCGATGTGCAGTGCGAGGGGATGCCCGCCGCAGGCATTGGCCAGATCCGACACCTGGGCGTTGGTCAGCCGTGACGGCCCGACGACAGTCTTCACGAGCGTCTCGCTGTGCCCAGTCGGCAGAGGGCCGATTTCGACGCAGCAAACCAACCCAGCGAGGCCGCTGAGCTTGGCCCTGCTCGTGCCCACCAGCGCGAAGGGGCCGTCCATTTGCAGCACCTCCAACAACGCCTTCTCCGAGACGATGTCGTCTACCAGCAAGAGGACCCTTTGCTCAGCCAACGTCGCGCGCAGGAGCGCGCGACGTTGGCCCATCTCCTCCGGGAGCGGGTCACCGATCGGCAACAGGGCCTGCAGGAGCAACGACACCAGGTCGGACTCGGACCCTTCGCCAACAGCAAGGGCCAGGTCGAGGTGGTACTGCCCATCGGGGTAGTGCTCTTGTGCCAGGTGTGCCAATCTCAGGGCCAGAGAGCTCTTGCCGATGCCTGGCCCGCCAGTGACCAGGACTGAGCTCGTGCTGCGGAGATCGGGTGCCTGCAGGGCTGCCAGCCCCTCGGCAAGTGCCGCCTCTCGCCCGATCAACTGCCGCAGTTCCCGCGGCAGTCCACCGCCCCCCGTTGGTCCAGAGGACCTTCGCGCTGCTTCCAGGCCCTGAAGCTGCGCCTGCATACGGGCCAAGACGTCTCCGGGTAGGACCGTGTCAGCATTGGCGCGACGCACATCCTCGTTGTTGTCAAGGAGTCGGCAGATCTTGTCGTAGTGCCACACTTCCCATCCCTTGAACGGGAGGTTCAGTTGATTCACGCGCTCACGCAGCGCTTCGTGGACACGGTCGATGCCCCCGCTGCCTGGAACGGCAGACAGGACGACGTTAGTGGTGATCAAAAGGTAGTCGGGAAGGCGCCCCCTGCGGACTCGGTTGGAGGCGGGATCCCCCCACGCGTCCAGCTCTGACTTGATATGACCGATTAACCAATCGGCGTCCTTGCCCGGACCTTCCGGTCGGCTGCGGAACTTGGCCTGCAGAACGCCATAGCCGGTCCATGGCGTATCCGGGTTCGGGAAGCCCGTCAGTCCCTCGAAGGTAGCCTCTCGTCCGCCGTCTGGCCCGTCCCCGAAGATCTCGACGGAAGCCCCCAGGGTCTGCAGGGCAAGGGCTTGGGACAGTTCCTCGAAACGCCGGGCGCCAAGGCCGGTTAGTACGTAATCGGTCATGCTGGCCATCATCGGGCATGTCACTGACATTCCGACGATAAGGCGCATCGCACGGGGCCCGTCCCAACATCCCCTGGGATGACCCGCACAGACTTAGGCGGTTGCCGCGGAGAGGCCGGGGGCCGGCCTCTCGGACCACTCACACCGTTGCCCCCCTTCTTGAGGAGCACATGTCCCGCAGTGCACCGAGCCGATTTCCTGAGACCCCGGCGTAGACAGGAGGTTCGCTACTTTCTTCACAAACGGATGCCTGGGCGGGCATGTCAGGGCGTAACGTCGTGAGTCCGTAGCCGGCTGGGACACGGTAGGAAGCCATGAGCACGACAGAACGCTCGCAGCGCGGAGGCGCCATCTCCACCCTCGTGCGACAGGAGGTGTGGGTACGCGCGGGTGGCCGGTGCGCTATCTGCAACCGATACCTCCTGGACGGGGGAATGACCGCCAGGACTCTGCGGTTGGGCGAACTCGCTCACATCGTCGGCAGGCACAACAACCCTCTCTCACCGCGGGGTGTAAGCGAGCTAGACGACCGGGAATCGGCAGACAACCTAATGCTGGTCTGTGCGGACGAGCACAAAGAGTTCGATTCAGTCGAAACTTTCGATGTCTTCACCGTGGGTGTACTCAGAGAACTCAAACGCTCGCACGAGGACCGAATCCGATACGTCACTGGGCTGAACGCAGACCGCACAACCACCGTGCTTCGGATGGTTGGCCAGGTCCACGGCCACGAGGTCGAGTTGTCGAGACAGACGGCGGCAACCGCCGTAGTTGCCGCGAAGCGGTACCCGTTGTTCTTGGAATCATACTCTCGGCACGGTATTGAGATTGACCTGCGACCGTTGCCTGGTGAATCCGTCAGGCGGCCGAACGTGGCATGGGATGCGGGAGAGCGGAGCCGTTCTTACTACCGCCTCGCCACAGCGGTGATCGATGACGTGATCGAGCACCAGTTGAATCGGGGGATCTCCAGCGACAATGTCAGACACCTCAGCGTCTTCGGCTTCGCCCGGCTGCCGTTGCTTGTCCACCTCGGCTCCCGTCTCGATGACACGGTACCCACCGAGATCCATCAACGCCACCGCCACGACGAATCCTGGTGCTGGCAGAACTCGGCTCCCGTCGTCGATTTCGCGACCCGTCTCGACCACGCGGCCCCGCACGGGCCTGAGGAAGTTGTCGTGTTGAGCGTCTCGGGCACTGTCAACCTGGCAGAGGTACCCGCAGAGCTTAGGAGCCTGCGCCGTTACGGGATCAGCCCCGCAGCGGTGCCTAGTGCTCCCGATATCCTCGCGCACCGAGGTTCGTTGGAGAACTTCATCTCCTGTCTCCGCTCCTTCCTGGCTGCTTTGGAGTCAGCCCCTACGACCGTCCGTCGGCTCCATGTGCTCCCGGCTCTCCCGTTGTCCGCAGCCATAGCCCTCGGTCGTCTCCATCACCATCAAGTACATCCCGAGTTGGCGATCTATGAACGGTTGAATGGCAGGTACTGGCGCACCTTGGATATCGGGCTTAGCAGGCAAGGGGCAGACTGAAGCTTCCGACGGGCCAGGTCAGGTGTGCCGGAGGAAGCGGTGGGCTGGCCCCCCGTGCCCGCTCGGCAGGGCGCAGAGGTGTGTACCGGAAAGCTGCGCGCTCAGATGGGGGCCCAGCAAAGTGACCAAGTTGGCGGCCACCGAGGCCATGTCGGCGGCCGAGCCGTGGAAAGTTGGCACCGAACAGCCCCGCGTTGGTACCAACTCGTCGCCTTCCAAGGGTTCCTGCCACAACGAGTGGTAGAGCTCCAGTTGCGGATCGCCGAGGACTGCGGGTCCGACCTGTCGGTCTACAGCGGCCGGGCCAGCGCTGTTGCCGAGGGTAGACACTGCCAGGATGCCAAGGCTCCCGGTCCGTACATCGGTTGCGATCTGGGCAAGGACGGCACTTCGGTCGGGATTGCTGGCGAGCCCGTCAAGAAGGCGACTGACGGAAACACTCACCGTGGCGTCGATGATGACATCTGCAGTACTCACGGCCCGCGTGGCTGCTTCGAGCGAGAGCCACGGTATGACCTTCACGATGAGACCATCACTGATGCCGCTGAGGCGGCGAGCCAGTGCGTCAGCCTTGGCGCTGCCGATATCGCTCTCGGTGTAGTTCTGGCGGACGAGTAGGCCGCCGGTGATGGTTCCGGGGTCGCACAGGGTGATCTGAGTGACTCCGGCGCGGGCGGCGAATTCAGCTGCCCAGGATCCGATGCCGCCGCATCCCCACACGTGAACGTTCTTGCCGCGGAGTGAACTGACGGGCCGACCGGTATCCCGTCGAGTCGTTACTGCCGGGCGTTCGTCGGACATCGTGCACCACTCGATGGGAGCCTCCAAGTCGAACGCGCTGAGGCTGTGCGGGACCGCGGCGGCACCGTGCTGTTTCATCTTCTGCCGAAGGACGTTGGCGGTCAGCGGGGCCAGGCGACCTCCCAGCAGATGATGAGGTCCTCCCGCTGGATGGGGCACGGCCAAGACGAAGTACTGCGGACTGTCATGTGGACTCTTGGCAGCGCCGGCCGCGAGAGCGGTCAGGAAGGCCGCAGATCGATGGGAGAGGGGCGAAAGCCGGGTCGCTGTGTTCTGCTCGAAGAACTGTGCGTTGAAGAGTGCGCCCAACGTCGCGAGGGTGGTTCCTGCCCCGTATGGCAGATAAGTCGTGGAGGTGAGGACCGGCACTGGTATCTGGTCCTCACCCTCGTGCTGATAGGTCAGGTCCAGTCGGTCTGATGTCCTTAGCTTCAGCCACCCAGACTGGAGGGTCCGATCGGAACCAGACTCGCGGACCACGATGGTCGGCGTGCCAGGGGTCCGGTGGAGAACCCCGCCCACGGCGTGATACATCGCTGTGGACGCGTTGAAACGGCCAGATGAGGCGTCCGCCAGCCAGTCCCAGAGCCTGTTGAGAACGGCGGTGATGCCGCCCACCGGATCCCATTCACGGGAGGGATCCAGGTACAGGCACAGCCGTCGACCTTGCAGCACGTGCGGATGGCCGGCGAAGCGGTCGTGACCGACCTCCACCATGGGAGGCAGTAGCGAGTCGTCGGATACGACCACGAGGAAGTCTTCCTCGCCCTTCAGCGGCAGGCCCGCCTCCTCTGCGGTCAGCCCAGCGGTGTACAGCCGTAGCCCGAAAACGACGAGACCGCTGTCAGTTGCCACGGGCCGGTCAGTGATCCGCAGATCGTGTGGCTGCTGGGCCGCGAGAGCCCTCAGGTCGCTCAGGACCTGGGTCTGCCACGGTGTCAGGCTCGGCCGCGGCTTGCGTTTGGTCATCCCGCGCGCCCGGTCCTGGTCACCGTCGTGATGGCAGGGGCCGGTACGAGGAACTTGGAACCGCCCGTGGTGACCGGTGCCTTGAAGCGCTCTCCGAACACCTCTTGCCACAGCCGAACGCTTGTCGCCGGATCGGTCTCCTTGTAGGCACTCTGAATCTGTGCCGCATGGACGTGGATACGGTCGCGGAAGTATGCGTAAGTGGTCTGGTCCCACCGGTGATCGAAGGTCACCCCCGAGCCCGACGGATCAGGGATGGAGGGCTTGTTGGGGCGCTGCTGGAGCCAGTCGTCGAGGTCGCTCACGATGTGGAGCAAGGCGGTGGGGACGTTGCTGTAGTAGCCGGGGTCGGCGGGCTTGTAGAACTCGGAGACCCGCTCACCGAGCAGAGTGGTAAGGATGATCGACCTGGTGCCGGTGAAGGATCCCTTGTGGTCGCGCAAGTACTTCATCAGCCTGATGACCTTGCGGAGGTTGCCGCCTGCGATCGTGTCCTTCACCTGCATCCAGGCTGTGAAGCCGGCAGGGTTGGTCTCCTCCCACCGGTCCTCGTCGCGGTTCACGATGACCTCGCGACCACTGGCGAGCCGCACGTAGGGAACGATGTCGACGTGCATCGAGTTCGCGTAGCTGAGCTGGACGCACCGACATTTCCGCGTGTGTGGCATGTCCTTGTAAATGCTGTGCCGGTGGATCGCGGCGTAGACGTTCTCAATGTAGAGCTTGGGACTGTGGGCCCAGTCGGGATTCTCTTTCATGTCAAGCATGAAGTCGGCGTCGAACTCCTTGGCACCGATCGGGTTGATGATGGTGCGCTGGGCCCATGACCCTTGAGGCTTCTTGCCAAGAATAAGGCGACCGAGTTCCTTGTCTGCTTTCAGCGCCTCGTAGATCGTGGTGACCCGCAGGTCCAGCAGGTTCAGTTTTCCCTGGCTGAGGTTGACGACTGCCTTGAGGAAGGCGTCGAAGTAGCCGACGTGCTGCATCTTCTCTCCTCCTGGAGAGTCAGGGTGTCAATAGCTGACGCGGGAGTTGGCTGATCAGCGCCGTCAGGTACTGCCCTGGGTCTGTGACGAACGCTGTATTCGCGCGGCCGTATCGGGGCTCACCATTCGGACGTCGCCGCACCAAGCACGGGGGGAAATTGCACGTCAGATGAGTTGAGGACATCGGTCAGATGTCTGTTCTACGGTCCGCAGGCGATGAGGGCAGGACAGATTCAGTCGACTGCCTTGAGTAGCAAGCGTCGGGCGGGGCGATTGACTCCAATGCCACCCGACAGAGAAGCCCACACCTGTGGACTTGATGCACTCCTTCCCCTTGAACCTCGACAGTTCTTGGGCTGCTGATCAATCACAACACAGAGATGATGGGAGATGCAACATAAATCGAGGGACAGTTTCACTGACATAGAATCTCAAGCCAGCCACACGGCTCCCCGCCCATAGGGGTGTCCTCGACGATTAGTGGCCAGGGCCCGAGATGATCCCGAGGTTCATCAGACGATAATTCATGGCAACCTCGCTCATTTTGAACTCGCGGGAGAGGCCCTTCACCAGCTCCTGCACATTTCGGAACCGCATGCTCCAGACAGCCTCGCGCACCATCGCCTCGGGAGCCAGCAGGGCAGAGGCGAACCGATTGGCCTCGATCTCTTCTCGATCGGTGGCCATACTGGAGACCGTGTTGCGGTAGTTGATCCGCGTGTCCGTGTCCAGGATCAGAGGGCGCCCCCGGTGCATTCGCAGGTGCCCAAGTTCATGGGCAATGGTGAATCTCCTGCGCACTGATGGGTGACTACGGTTCACCCCGATCACCCGCTCGCCATCCCGGCGCAGCAGCATGCCGGACACGTCATCAGCCATATCCTGCGGCACGACTAGCACCCCAAGATCTCGTGCAATCCACTCCGGGTCGATGGGTGCGGCCAAGACTCCGCACGACTCCAGTAGAGCCTTGGCCGCAACGTCAGCTCTGGCCATCGTCTACCCGCATCTTCTCGGCCGCAGACAGCACGGACGCCACCTCGGCGGCCAGGTGTTCGGGGAGATCGCCGACCTGGCCCCCTTGCCCGAGCGGAGGCAACAGATCAGCCGGCTCCACATGCAAGGCTGCGGCGATTCGTGCAAGGCGGTAGGGAGGAGGTACCTGAGTGCCCGACTCCATATTCGTGATCGACCCACGCGACAGCCCTGCCTGGCGGGCCAAGAGCTCCTGCGTCAACTCAGCCCGCTGCCGTGCCGCCCGGATTCTTCGCCCGACGGCCGCGTTAAACGCTTGCTCGTCCACACTGCTCCTCACAGATGTCAGCCACGCTGACAACCTACTGCGCATTGCCCAGCTTCACTACCAATCGATTCGAACATTTGCCTCATCCTCAACCCGATCGCGTGCTTGCCCAAGGGGCATCGGCATCTACTGCGTCCGCTTGGACACCGACAGCGCACACGAGGTTCCCCCGTCCCTCTGCCGTTCGTATGGCCCTCTTCCTCACCTGCGGCCGAGCAGCTTCGAAGAAGCTAGGCCGTCGGCGTGCTGCCGAGGGAACGTTCCGCGTTGTCGATCAACTCCTTGTAGGTGAGCACCTCAACGCGATTCAGGTGGGTGTTGAGTGTGCGCAACGCCTCGTTGATCGATTCCTCGGGAACGGAGGGTTGTACCAAAGGGTGCCCGATCAGCACCATCGCGCTTGCTCGGCGGGTTTCAATGCCAAGATCTTCGCGGAGCCGGTGGCGGTTCTCGTCCAGGCCGACCAGGTAGTTCACGGCTTGGCCCACGGCGTCGTGCACTTGGGCCGTAGGAGTCCATGATCCGTGGTTCTTCTTCACGAGAGGGCCGACGAGGCTCATGGCCCGCTTCAACTCGATCACGTGCAGAGCCCCGTCGTGGCGGATCAGAGGAAGATCGACTTCGTCCCCTGGCACCAGCCGACGATGAATGGCTTCCCCCACGAACCGCCCGCCGAAGATCCAGTGCTGTCCCTCCAGGGCGCGCTGAAGTGCGTGTTCAGACGCAGTGGGGTCCTCCACGACCTTTCGCAAGGCCGCCAGGTCGGACGAACGCCGGTGCAACTCCGCCGCTCGGAGGACCATTTGACCCTCAGTATCTGCCGCAAGAAGGGCGATGGCCCCCGGCGAGGTGGTAATTCGGCGAGCAGCTTCTGCTGGGTCCTCGATGTCCACCCGCTCCTGGAGGACGCGTTGCAGCCAAACTGCCATCTCCGCGCGCCCACGGAGAAGGCGATACCGCCCCGGACGGTCCTCGGGCGCGTCGAGGAACCGCGCATCCTCCGACAGCAAGTAGAGGTGGGCGATCAGATCGTCCACGTTGGCGTCAGGATGCTCCTGAACGTACTCACGACCTGCCTCCGCAAGGTATTTGAGCTCGATCCCGAGCATGTTTCCCACGTACTTTTCTAGCCTCTTATTACGAACGCCATCCTGGAACAGGCGATGGCGCTCATGAAAATCAGGTTGAAGGATCCGCCCCTCGGCATAGTCCAGTGAGTCCTGGACCAGCCGTACGACCTGCCACTCGCCGACGTCCGCTGCGCGTTGGCGGGCCGCCTCCAGCAGGTAGATGAGTACCTTCCCGCCCCGGCGATGTCCTCCCGTCCCACTGTTCATGTGGTCTCTTGCCGATACGAGGGCTACCTTCACGTCCGGATTGACGGCTTCGCTCAACACAAGCTTCAACTGCAGATCAAGGGAAAAATCCGACCTTACGCTCATGGTTTTAGTCTGCCGTAGGGGTCTGACAGCGAGCCCTGACCTTGGCTATGCCATGTCACCTGCCGTCATAACAGCGCAATCGCTCCTAGCTCAGAGCGGACAAACGTTCACGATCACAGAGGACTCGTCCTGCGCTCGGCGTCACCTCCTGACAGTCCTCACAGTCTCGCGCCAGGCCGAGACAACGGCACCGAAGTCCAACATCAGCTTTTGAACCTGGCAAAGCAACATCCGTGCAACGCGCAGTGCGACAACCGCTCCGAGCCCCAAAACGATCCACCGCATCGGCAGCCTCCTCACGTCGAGCACCAGACTGCTCTCTGCGAAGACCTAAGTCAGCGTCCAAGTGGACGCTCCTTGTGATTTGGCAAACTCGCTCTTCGTGACTTGCCGCTTCTGTAGGCGAGGACCACGGTCACCGGGCTCACTCTGTGATGCCACCGCTCATTCGCCGGGGAAGCCACTGCCAGTCCTCCAGGGCACCTTGGAGCAGTTGCTGCAGGCGTTCCTGGCCGTCGACAATGAGTACGTCCCGCAGGCAGGCGCAGTCAGTCAGGCTCCGGTTGCCGACGACGCAGACGTAGACGCCGGCGATCTGCAAGCCTCGTGCCGCTGCGGAGAGTTGGGCGTCGACGGGTAGCGGGATCCTGCGCGCCAGTTCTTGCGCGAAGACCCGCTCGACCTTGGGGCGCCCCAGCAGCGCGAAGAGACCGCCTGCGGCACGGCCGACGACATCGTGCAACTGGTCCTTCCCCAGCAGGATGCTGCGAGCCAGCAGGGCGAGATCGTCACAGCCTCTCCTGCTGTGGCGCTTGACCAGCCTGTTCCAAGAGTCGCCCGAGGCGTAAGCGACCGCGCGCTCAGCGATGACAGCGGTGCCACCACGCTTCACTACGTCCAAGGCCGCCCTTGCCGGCCCCTCAACCCTCAGACGCTCCCCAGCGGGCCGCGCTGGCGGCCGGGAGGTACGTGGGGTCGGGATGGCAACCCGAGACATCGGAGGGCGCGGTACTCGCCGCGGCGCCTGGGCACGCTTGACAGGTCGGCTTCGAGGCGTAGGGACGCGGCCCGCCGGCTTGCCCACATGGAGATAACAGCGGGTGTCCGGGCGACTCACTCGCCTCTTGCACAACGTACGGTCCGGCTTCTGCGCACGACATCGATAAACCATGTCGAAAGCCTGAAGACCCGCCTGGAACGGGGGCAAGCATGCCTATTTGGCCAAGCAAACGGGTTGAAAAGCTCGCTGACGCAGAACAGCAGCCTGCCGAGCCGGGGGCACGCCGTGGAATCGCTCTGGCCAAGTCCGGACAGTGACGAATCGGGGCAGGCTCCGGATGAACAGTTCGAAGGCGTGCTAACGCCAGCGCAAGCGGTGGAGGTGCTCCGGATCTTTCGCGAAAGCACACCGTCCCCACGATCTTGAGCATGAAGTGCGTTGCCATGCTGACGCGACTAGCCGAACCGCCTCCGCAAAATGCGCCGTCACAGACCCAGCCCCGTGCCAGCCCTTCAGGGCGGTACGCCAAGGTCAGAAGCGGTCAGTCCAACCGGATCCAGCGCAGCTCGTAGACCCAAGTAATACCTGGCCGGAGCCCTGGGGTGCTCCAGAACGCCGTTGATTCCCAAGCTCAGAGCGCGAGTTCGATTCTCGTCACCCGCTCCATGAAAAAGCCCCAGGCCAGCGGTCGGGGGCTTTGCTGTTGTCTCGACCTCTCTAAGCTTCTTGCACCGGATCCGCACCGGAAGGCTTGCCCACTGTCCGTGCGACCTCTCGCGCGCGGCCCGCACAAGATCGGCCGGCCCACTCGCGGCCTCCTACTGACGCCCAAGGTCGGAGTGCTGGTGGATCAACGACGCCTTCTCGGACGACTGGCCAGCCCGCACCATCGTGTCCTTGAGGGTGGCCCCGAAGCGGGTCGCCAGGCTTTGCCCGGTGTGCCGGAGATCGTAGAATCCGAACCCCACCAGCAATGCCAACGCAGCACGGGCTTTGCGCCACTTGCACCGCTCCCCATGAACAACAACCCGTCCTGCCCCTCTCGGCGTACCAGTCGAGGTGACGTTCCAGGTCCCTCTGTAAGGACCCAGGGAGGACCACGATCCGCTTCCCGGCGTCCGACTTGGTGTCGCCGTGGCTGCGGCGGCCTGTCGCGAACTCCGGAGCAGCCATGCGGACGCGAATGGTCAGCTCGTCGAGGTCCACGTCCTTGCGGCGCAGCCCTGCTTGTTCCTCCGGCCGGAATGGACCGTACGCCCCGAGGAAGAGCATCAGTCGCCAGCGCGGCCCCAGCCCATCGGCGAGGACATCGACCTCGATCTGTCGTTCCACCGCACCTCCCTCTCCAGGACCCCAGATGCGGCAGGGGTTGCGGCGGATGAGTTCATCGTCGACCGCGGTCTCCATGACGGCTTTGAGGAGCCGGTAGGGCTTGGCAACGGTCGTGGCTGCCCCCTGTCAGCGCCAAGCGCTCGGTGCGCGCGGGCGCGGTGATCTGGTCCAGGTCCGCATCCTCTCCACATGCGTGTGGGGTCGACGGCGCACGGGATGGGAGCCGGGATAGGTGGTGGGCAAAGTAGCTTCGCTCAAGGCGAAGCTCAAACTGTCCTCAAATTCATGTAGACCCCCGCACCGCTCCCGGATAATTGCGCCCCAGCCATAGAGCCCCCGGGAAGGGTCAATGGAATTTCTTTATAAATCTTTTGAGCCCATTGAGGCCGGCGTGACACAGCCTTGGCTTGCCATTCCCCTGAAGGTCGCTGTCGTTGCCGTCATACTGCTCGGCGCACTCACAGTCGCCCGGTTCTTGGCCATCAGATTCTGGGCGATAGTGAGCGTACGCGTCGAGCGGCGGATTTGGTATTCAGACGTCCTGGAATCTGCCAGTGAGATCGGTGCTCGCATGGGGAATCCCGACTGGCGAAATAATCTACCGCGCTCGTGGGCCAATCTGGGGCGAAGGAGCCCGGCTTGGCTCCTTCGCTATTCGATAGCACGTCGCCTTGTCAGGCAAGTCTCTGCGGAGAAGCTCGAAATGATGACAAAGAGGAGGAACACTCTAGAGCAGTTGTCGCGGATACCGAAGAGGGTCGTAAATTTTACTTCTCGGCGATCCTTGGTTCTCTCGCATCGGGCGCAGCGGTGTATCACTATGAGCGCCCGGGGAGAACTAGGGGTGACCTCCAGATCATTGCAGATGAAATTCCCCGAATCGCAGACCAGAGGACATGGGCGCCGATCCTGGTCCTGGCTGTCGGAGTCTTCGCATTCACTCGAAGCGGAAATTTTATGGACAGGATCAGGAACGTCTCGAAACCAAGGAACGCCACTTCGGACGCCTCGCGAAAAAAGATGATCGCGACGACGGCGAACTTGATTCGAAGCTCGTCGAGGAGTCGTACCATCTGGATGACCTGATCCTGCAGAGCAGGTTGGCGCACTGCCAGTTGCAAAAGATCAAAAGATTCCTGCTCCAGCGTCTGCGCGGCACGTCGCTAACGAAACTGGTCAGTGCCGTAGGGCATAAATAACTGGCGCTCGGCGCGACCGTCGGTGCACTCACCTTCTGTCGGGTGCCCGCTCGGCCGACGCCACGCTAGCCGGGTTGACCGACGCCGGGGCATCGACCCTGCGCGCCCTGGTCCAGCGAGGCGGACATCTTTGGCACACGACAGAGCGACGTTCCCAGTCGGAGCTCGGGCGCCAATCACGGACAACCTCACGCATACTCCGGTATGCTCCAAGTATGTCATCGACGACTCGCATCACCGTCACGCTCCCCAGCGACCAGGTGGCGGAGCTCCGCAAGCTCACGGACAACGTCTCCGGCTACGTGGCGGAAGCCGTAGCCCGCCAGATTCGACACCAGCTCCTGGGCGACGACCTCCGCCGCCATGAAGAGGAGCACGGCCCCTTCAGCTCCGAGGAGCTCGCCGAGGCCCGCTCGAAGATCTTCGGCGGCGGTGGCTCCGCTAAGAGCGCGGACGCCGCGTGAGCGAGCGCATCGAGACCGTCGTCCTGGACTCGGAAGGACTGTCCGCCTGGGTCGCGCAGGACCGCAAGCTCCTCGCCATGCTGCAGGTCTTCCACGACATGGGAACCGACCTGGTGATCGGGGCCAACACCATCGTGGAAGTCACCCACTCCCGCACCAACATGCCCCGCCTGAACTGGGCCCTGTCCCGTGTCAAGGTGGAGCCGGTCACCGAACATGCGGCGAAAGCGGCAGCGGAACTCCCCAAAGCCGCTGGACTGCACGGACACAAGTACGCCATCGACGCCACAGTCGCCGAGGTAGCACTGCGCCAACCGAAACCGGTCGCCCTCCTGACCTCCGACAGCGACGACATGACCAAACTCTGCGGCAACCAGGTCCGCATCATCCCCCTTTGACCCGTCGGCCCATCCGGAGCACTCGCCTTGGCTGGACCCGTTGCGCTGTCGGCCCACGTGCCCCATCCGCGCCCAGCAGAGCGGACAACAGCGGTCAGGTACGGCTCCCAGGGACCGCAGCCAACCATCCCGACCGACGCAAAAGCGCAGTTCAGGGCCTCTCCTGCAGCCCAAGAACCGCTGATTCCCAAGCTCAGAGCGCGAGTTCGATTCTCGTCACCCGCTCCACGACGAAGGCTCAAGTCAGCGACTTGGGCCTTGTTTGATGTCCAGCCCAATTCGACGGTCCACTCCGCACCGTCCCGTACCATCTCGGCCCCGGGCGACAGATCCAGCACACGGCTGCCGACCTCATGTCATCGTTCCCTGGGCTTGCGCACCCATGAGCTGTCCACCAGCGGCACCACCAGGTCCACCCCGAGCCGGCGGTGCCAGATCAGGGCAACAACTGAACCCGAGCCAGGGGCTCGTAGGCGCTGGCAGTGGCGAGTTCGCCGAACGTCAGACCGAACCGCCGGCGGTCGTTCTCCCACCTGATCAACGTGCGACAGCCCGCGGCGTCAGGCCGCAGCAGTTTCGCCTGCGGCTCGGCCACCTTCACCTGGCATCGGCCCGTCAGCGTCGTGGTGTCCGGGTCGCACTCGGGCTTCGGCTCACCCGGCCTCGGCCGCAGCCGATCGCCGCTGCTGTGGCGGTCGAAGATTCCGCGTCAAGGCGCCCTGCTCGGGTGGCCGGCCCAGGCGGCGTCGAAGTGTCGGGGGGTGTCTCTATGTCCTTCGTCAAGGACGTGGTGCCTGGTGTGCGGGTGTTTGGGATGGTCATGCGGCGAGGGTGACGGTGGGGTTTCTGGA
>NZ_JBIVMZ010000030.1:0-10000 GCF_044753355.1 Streptomyces sp. NPDC088400
CAGTCCGCGCGCTCGCCGCTCCTGCACCAGACCGTCCAGGAACCCGTTCGCCGCCGCGTAGTTCGCCTGTCCCGGGGAACCCACCACACCGGCCAGTGACGAGAACGTGAGGAAGAACGACACATCCAGCTCACGGGTCAAGCAGTGCAGCCACCACGCGCCGCCCGCCTTGCCGCCCATCACCGCGCCGACACGCTCGGGCGAGAGTGAGCCCACCACACCGTCGTCCACGACTCCGGCCGCGTGCACCACCCCCGTCAACGGATGCCCCCCATCCACCGCGGACAGAGCCTCCTCCACACCGGCCCGGGACGACACATCCGCCCCCACCACCCGCACCCGCGCACCCAGCCCGGTCAGCCGCCCCACCTGCTCCACCACAGACCCGGCGAGACCACGACGCCCCACCAGAACCAGATGCCGCACACCACACACCGACACCAGCCACTCGGCCACCAACCCACCCAGCACACCCGTACCACCCGTCACCAACACCGTCCCCTCCCGGTCCATCGGGACCGGCAGCGTGAGGATGTTCTTGCCGATGTGCCTGGCCTGGCTGAGGTGGCGGAACGCGACAGGCGCCTGTCGTATGTCCCATGCCGTCATCGGCAGCAGCGTGAGCCGCCCTGCGGCGAACAGCGCCAGCAGCGCGGAGAGCATGTCCCCTATCTGTGCGGGTTCCGGTTCGGAGAGGTCGAAGGTGCGGTACCGGACCCCGGACGGCAGCGAGGCGGCCTCCCGGACATCGGTCTTGCCCATCTCGATGAACCGCCCGCCACCCGGCAGCAGTTCGAGCGAGGCATCCACGAACTCGCCCGCCAGCGAGTTCAGCACCACATCGACCCCGCCACCACCGGTCACGCCGAGGAACGCCCCACGGAAACCGAGATCACGCGAAGAAGCGATGTGATCCTCCGCCAGCCCGAGCCCCCGCAAAACCCCCCACTTGGAGGGATGCGCCGTCGCGAAGACCTCCGCACCGAGGTGCCGAGCAAGTTGGACCGCCGCCATACCCACGCCGCCCGCACCCGCATGGATCAGCACCCGCTCACCCGCACGAAGACCGGCGAGCCGCACCAGCGAGTAGTACGCCGTCAGGAACGCCACCGGCACGGATGCCGCCTCCGCGAACGACCACTCCGGCGGGATCGGGGCCACGGTCCGCGCGTCGGCCACCACCACGTCGCCGAACGACTCCGGGATCAGGCCCATGACGCGGTCCCCCACAGCCAGTCCGGTGACGTCCGGGCCGACCTCGGTGACCACCCCCGCACCTTCACTGCCCAGCGTGGCCTCGCCCGGATACATGCCCAACGCGATCAGTACGTCACGGAAGTTCAGGCCCGTGGCGCGCATCGACAGCCGGACCGTTCCCGGTGCCAGGGACGCGACGGCCTGTGGGTGCGGGATCGTGGTCAGTTCCGTCAGCGTCCCGCCGGGTCCCGTCGACAACCGCCATGGGCCGTGCTCAGGGAGCCGCAGCCGGTCGGTCTCGTCGAGTTCCCCGAGGGCCGGCGCGATCACTTCGCCGCCGCGCACTGCCAGCTGGTCGAGGCCTCCGGCCAGTACAGCGGGCAGGGGCAGCGCGCGAAGCGTGTCGTCCTCCTCGCGAGCGTCCTGCGGATCGAGGTCCAGGAGGACGAAGCGATCCGGGTTCTCCGTCTGGGCGGACCTGATCATGCCCCAGATCGCGGACATGGCCGGGTCCACCGGGGACACCGGCGCCTCCGTGGTCACCGCACCCCGGGTGAGCACCAGCAGCCGGGCGTCGGTCAGGTGGGGCGAGGCGAGGAACGCCTGCACCTCGGCCAGCAGCCGTACGAGGATCGCCTCGGCGCGAGCGGCTCCCTCGGCTTCGTTCCCGTCGCCGGTCCCGCCCGGTGTGCCGGAGCAGGAGAGGACCACCAGGGAGGGGGACGCGGCTCCGCTCTCCAGCGCCTCGTTCAGCGACGCCAGATCCACGTGATCGCCCGCGCCGTTCCCCACCAGCACCCATTCCGGCACCGGGTCTTTCATGCCGTCGGTGGTCAGGCCGGGCACCGGTGCCCACCGCATCCGCAGGAGTCGCGCAGCGGAGGCCGGGGAACCTGTGAGGCTCTCCTGGTTGACCGGCCGGAAGGTGAGGGACTCGACGGTGACCACGGGCCGTCCGGTCGGGTCGACGGCCTCAACGGTGACGCCATCGCCTCCCCGACGCAGCCGGGCATGCAGGATCCGCGCACCGGTGCGGTGAACGGTGACCCCGGTGAACGCGAACGGAAGCCCGCCCTCTCCGGTACCGGGAGCCACGGCGAGAGCGTGAAGAGCGGCATCCAACAGCGCCGGATGCAATGCGAAACCTGACGGGTCGTCGGGCAGCGCCACCTCCGCGTAGACGTCCTCACCGTCCTGCCAGACCTGCTTCAGCCCCTGGAAGACAGGGCCGTAGTCGAACCCGGCATCCGCCAGCCTCGCGTAGACGTCCTCCGCCGGGACCGGCTCTCCGGCCGGGGGCCAGGCCCAGACCGTCTCGGGGACGTCCGCCGTCTCGGCGAGGACACCAGCGCCGTGCCGGGTCCACTCACCGTCGGCGACATCGGGGCGCGAGGAGACGCTGACCGCCCGCTGCCCGTGCTCGTCGAGTTCGTCCACCACAATCTGCAGCGTTACGCCCGGACCGTCCCCGGCCAGCACCAACGGCGCCTGAAGGGTCAACTCCTCGACCCGCGCACACCCCACCTGAAGACCGGCATGCGCCACCAGGTCGACGAACGCCGTTCCCGGCAGCACGACCACACCTGATACCGCATGGTCGGCCAACCACGGCTGCGCCGCCACCGACAGCCGACCCGACAGCACCACTCCACCACCGGCAAGCGACACCTGCGCCCCGAGCAGCCGATGGCCCGCGACCGTCAGCCCCGCTCCCGTGAGCGAACCCCCGGCCGTCCCCAAGGCCCCCGCCACCCAGTACCGGCGACGCTGGAAGGCGTACGTCGGCACCTCCACCGGCTGTCGCGTCCGGGGAACCCAGTGGGCCCAGTCCACCCCGACCCCGTGCACATGCAGCCGGGCCAGGCCAGTGAGCAGGCTGGTGGCCTGGTCGCGGTCGCGCCGCAGGAAACTCGCGACAACCTCGCCCGCACGCTCTTCCATCGCGGCGGAAAGCGCGGGCTGCGGACCGACCTCGGCCCAGATCCGGGCCCCCAACTCCCTGGCCGTATGCACCGCGTCGGCGAACCGTACGGGCTGCCGGGCATGCTCCACCCAGTACGCGGCGCTACCGAAATCGGCACCCGCCAACTCTCCCGTCACCGTCGAGACGATCGGAATCTGGGGTGCCGCGAACTCCACATCCGCCAGGGCAGCAGCGAACTCCTCCAGCATCGGGTCCATGAGCGGGGTGTGGAAGGCGTGGTCGACCGGAAGCCAGCGGGTGCGTACGCCGTCGGATTCCAACTGCTCCACCACATCGCGCACGGCATCCGGCTCACCGGCCAGCACCACCGACTCCGGCGCATTCACCGCGGCCACCCACACACCGGCAACTCCGCCGACCCGCTCCGCGGTCTCCCCGGCAGGGGCAGCGACCGAGGCCATAACGCCGTCACCCGCGATCCCCTGCATCAGCCGGCCACGCACGCAGGCCAACCGCACCGCATCGCCCAGACTGAGCACGCCTGCCGCGACTGCGGCACTGATCTCACCGACCGAGTGCCCCACCAGCACATCCGCACGGACACCGCTCTCGGCCAGGACCCGCCACAGTCCCACCTCCAACGCCACCAACCCGACCTGAGCGAAGACGGTCTCGCCAAGGAGGTCACCACGCCGGCCTTCACCGAAGAGCACCGGACGCAACGGCTCGGGCAACAACTCATCGGCCACTGCGCACACTTCGTCCACCACAGCGGCGAACACCTCGAAGCGCTCGTAGAGTTGCGCGCCCATACCCGCGAACTGGGAGCCCTGACCGGTGAACAACACCGCCGTCTTCCCACCCACCGGCGAACCCGTCACCAGCCCCTCAGCCGAGACGCCCTCGGCCAGCGCATCCAGCCCTGCCACCACGTCGGCGACACCGGAGCCCACCACGACCGCGCGGTTCTCCAGCACCGCACGACCGGCCAACGCCGCAGCCATCCCGGCGGCATCCACGTCCTCACGGCCCCGTACGAACTCGGCCAACTGCGCCGCCTGACCACGCAGCCCCGCATCACCACGGCCCGACAGCACCCACGGCACCGGACCCGGCACCTCCACCGCCGGCTCGGGATCGAGCTCGACCGCGGGTGCCTCTTCCAGGATCACGTGGGCGTTCGTACCGCTGACCCCGAACGAGGACACCCCGGCCCTTCGCAGCCGCCCGCTGCTCGCGGACCACGGCACGGCCTCTGTCAGCAGCCGTACCTCGCCCGCGGACCAGTCCACGTGCGGCGACGGCTCATCCACATGCAGGCTCTCCGGCAGCTGCCGGTGCCGCATCGCCATCACCATCTTGATCACACCCGCCACACCCGCGGCGGACTGCGTATGGCCGATGTTCGACTTCACCGAACCCAGCCACAACGGACGGCCCTCCGGCCGGCCCTGCCCGTACGTGGCCAGCAGCGCCTGCGCCTCGATCGGGTCACCCAGCGTCGTACCGGTGCCGTGCGCCTCGACGACGTCCACCTCGCCCGCAGCCAGACCGGCATTCGTCAACGCCTGCCGGATCACCCGCTGTTGCGAAGGGCCGTTCGGGGCCGTCAGGCCGTTCGACGCACCGTCCTGGTTGACGGCCGAACCCCGCAGCACCGCCAAAACCTGGTGGCCGTTGGCCACCGCGTCCGAAAGCCGCTCCAACAGCAGCACACCGGCGCCCTCGCCCCAGCCCGTACCGTCGGCTCCTGCCGCGAACGGCTTGCACCGCCCATCGGGCGCGAGGCCGCGCTGGCGGCTGAACTCCACGAACGCACCCGGCGTCGACATCACCGCGACACCACCGGCCAGAGCGAGCGAGCACTCACCGGCCCGCAGCGCCTGCGCCGCCAAGTGCATCGCCACCAACGACGACGAACACGCCGTGTCCACCGTCACCGCCGGACCCTCAAGACCGAACACATACGCCAACCGCCCCGACACCACACTCGCCGCGTTCCCCGTCAGGAAGTAGCCCTCGCTTCCCTCGCCCGTGTGGTCGGCGAGCGTGCCGTAGTTCTGCGCGGATGCGCCCACGAACACGCCCGTACTGGAGTTGCGCAGGGTGGACACGTCAATGCCCGCTCGCTCGATCGCCTCCCACGAGCACTCCAGTACGAGCCGCTGCTGCGGGTCCATCGCCAGCGCCTCGCGCGGACTGATCCCGAAGAAGCCCGCGTCGAACTCGCCCGCGTCGTAGACGAAGCCGCCGGCCGCCGTGTACGACGCGCCGGGCCCCTCCGGATCGGTGCCGAACAGCGTGTCGAGGTCCCAGCCACGGTCCTTCGGGAAGTCGGAGATCGCGTCGCCACCGGCGGCTACGAAGTCCCACAGCTCCTGAGGTGAGCGCACTTCTCCGGGGAAACGGCAGCTCATGCCCACGATGGCGATCGGGGCGTGCTGCTCGGACTCCAGTCGCTCCAGACGCTCGCGCGTCTCGTGCAGGTCCGTGGTGACGAACCGCAGGTAGGACCGGAGCTGTTCCTCGTTAGCCATTTCGTGAGCCTTCCTCACAGCTGTGATGCAGACAGGCGGTCGATGCAGACAGGCGGGGGGCCAGGGTCTGCGGTCAGGGTCTTAGGAGCGCTTGAACCGCTTGTCGATGAATTCGAAGATCTCCTCGTCGCTCGCCGAGCCGAGCTGCGCGCCCATGCCTTGGGCGTCGCGCGAGGTGCTGTCGCAGAAGTCCAGGAGTTCCCGGAGCCGCTGCGTCACCCGCTTGCGTACGGCGTCGTCCTCGGCAACCTCCGCCAAGGTCCCCGCGAGGCGGTCGATGTCGCCGAACACCCGGGTGGACGGCGGAACGTCCGGGGCCACCCCGAGCAGTTCGGCTCGGAGGTGCTCGGCGAGGATCCTCGGGGTGGGGTGATCGAAGGCCACGGTGGCCGGCAGTCGCAGGCCTGTCTCGGCGTTGAGCCGCTTGCGCAGCTCGACGGAGGCGATGGAGTCGAACCCCATGTCCCGGAAGGCCCGTTCGGGCTCGATCGCGTCGGGACTGGAGTGCGACAGTACCCGGGCCGCCTCCTCGCACACCAGCGTGGACAGCAGGTCGAGGCGGTCGCCGGTGTCCAGCCCGTCCAGCCGGGCCAGGAGCCCGGATGCGCTGCTCGCGTCCTGGTGGTCCGCCGCGGCGGTGACCTGCCGGGCTTCGGGCAGGTCCTCTACGAGCGGACGACGGCGGGCCATGGTGAAGGCGGGTATGAATTGTTCCCAGTCCACGTCCGCCACGGCCACGAACGTCTCGTCCAGGCCGAGCGCCTCGTGCAGCGCCGCGACGGCGCGATCCGGTGCCATGGGCCGCAGGCCGAGCCGGCTCAGCCGCGAACCGGCCTCGCCCCCGCCCATGCCCTCGGCGTCCCACAGCCCCCAGGCGACTGACGTCACGGACCGGCCGGCGGCGCGCAGGCGCTCCGCCAGGGCATCGAGGTACGCGTTCGCGGCGGCGTAGGCACCCTGCCGCGCACCGCCCCAGACTCCGGCGTTCGACGAGAACAGCACCAGCCGCTCGAACGCTCCGTCGGCAAGCCGCTCCGCCAGCGCGTCCGCGCCACGCACCTTCGCCGCGAGTACGTCTTCCAGATCTGCGGCGGTGAGGTCCGTGAGCACCACGTCGTTGGACACCCCGGCGGCGTGGATGACGGTGGTGATCGGCGGGTGCCCGGTACTTCCCAGGACTTCCGCCAACTGCCCGGCATCGGTGATGTCGCAGGCCTTGACCGTGGTCGGGGTACCGCCCGCACGCAACTCCTCGGCCAACTCGACCGCACCCGGAGCCTCCACCCCGGACCGGCTGACCAGAACCACATGCTCAGCCCCGTTCCGCGCCAGCCACCGCGCGAGATGCGAACCCAGCCCACCGGTACCACCGGTCACCAGCACAGTCCCGCTCGGCCGCCACCGCTCACCATCACCGGACCGCACCGGAGCACGCCGCAACCGGCGCACGAACACACCATCCGGCCCCACCGCCAACTGATCCTCCACCGGCTGCGCCAACGCCGCGACCAACCGATCACCCGAACCCGACCGCCAAGCACGCGGCAGATCCACCAAACCGCCATAGTGGGCCGGATGTTCGAGACCGAACACCCTGCCGAGACCCCACACCGCCGCCAGCACCGGATCAGGGGCCGAGCCGTTCCCCGGCAAGGACACCGCACCACGAGTCAGCACCCACAACCGGGCACCCTCCCGCTCCACGACCGCCTGCACCACCGCCAGCAGGTCCGTCAGAACGACCGAGTGGCTCCGGTCGGACCCGGTCGCCAGATAGGCGATGTGCTCGGCACCTGCCAGCAGCTTCGCCACGCGCTCGCGATCGAGGTCGAGGTCGAGGTCTTGATCGGTAGGCAGCACCCGCACCTCGACCTGGGCACCGGCCTGCTCCAACGCCTGCCGTACGTCGCCGGCTTCGGCCTCGTCATGGCACAGCACAAGCCACTTCCGGGGCAGCTCACCCGCGTGCTGGGCGGTCAGCGGCGTCCAGCCCACACCGTAGCGCCACGCGTCGGTCCCGGAGGCGCCGGTCAGCGCCACCGCCGGAGGCGCGTCCATCCAATAACGCTGCCGCTGGAAGGCGTACGTGGGCAACGCCACCGGCTCCACGGCGGGCAACAGCTCCCGCCAGACCACCGGCAGACCAGCCGCCCAGGCAGCACCCAGACTGCTCAGCAACTGAGCCACCTCAGGCCGGTCGCGACGCAGCGTATGCAGCACCGGGCTGTCACCGACCGTCTGCTCCATCGCCAACGACAACACCGGATGCGGACCGATCTCCACGAACACCTGCGGACCCGCACCCTCCAACCGGCGCACCACATCCGCGAACAACACCGGCTCCCGCACGTTCCGGTACCAGTACCCCGCGTCCAGCCCTCCCTTGGCAACCGGCTCACCCGTCACCGTCGACACCAACTCCGGCCCCGAACCACCCCGGTCAACCACCCCGGCCAACTCCGCACGCAACCGCTCCTCCACCACCTCCACCTGCGCATGATGCGAGGCATAATCCACCTCGATACGACGCGCACGTACCCCTTGCCCCTCCAACCGCGCACACAGCGCAGCCACTTCATCCGGCGGGCCGCTCACCACAATCTGCCCCGGCGCGTTCACCGCCGCCACCGACACCGAAGACGGCAGACAAGCCTCCGCCTCCCCCGGATCCAACGCGACCGACGCCATCGCCCCACGCCCGGCCAACTCCCGCAACGCCCGCGAACGCAACGCCACAACCCGGGCGCCGTCCTCCACACTCAACCGACCCGCAACCACCGCAGCCGCAATCTCCCCCTGCGAATGCCCCACCACAGCATCAGGCTCAACCCCCGCCGCACGCCACACCCCCGCCAGCGAAACCATCACCGCCCACAACACCGGCTGAACCACATCCACCCGGCCCAACCAGTCCCGCTCCCCGCCCGTCAGAACCTCACGCAACGACCAGTCCACAAACGGATCCAGAGCCCGCTCACACACAGCCATCCGCTCAGCGAACACCGGCCAGGAGAGCAGAAGTTCACGCCCCATTCCGACCCACTGACCACCCTGACCAGGGAAGACAAACACCACACCGGAGTCCGCCCGAGCCGACAGCGACCGCCCACCAGCAACCAACTCATCAAGACCGGGCAGCAGTTCATCCACATCCGTGCCGACCACAACAGCCCGCTGCTCCAAGGCGGCCCGTCCGGCCAACCCCGCAGCCACACCCGACAACCACTCACGGTCGACAAGGCCGGCAGCCTGCTGGGCTCGCACAAAACTCGCCAACCGCGCCGCCTGACCGCGCAGACCCGCATCACCACGACCCGACACCACCCACGGCACCGGACCCGACACATCCACCGGCACAACGGCCTCCGGCGGCACAGCCGGCGGCTCCTCCAGGATCACGTGCGCGTTCGTACCACTGACCCCGAACGAGGACACACCCGCCCGCCGCGGACGACCACCAGCCGCCCACGGCACCGGCTCCGTCAGCAGACGCACCCCACCCGCAGACCAATCCACATGCGGCGACGGCTCATCCACATGCAACGTCACCGGCAACCGCCCATGCCGCAACGCCATCACCATCTTGATCACACCAGCCACACCCGCGGCCGCCTGCGTATGACCAATGTTCGACTTCACCGACCCCAACCACAACGGCCCGTCCCCCGAACGGCCCTGACCGTACGTCGCCAGCAACGCCTGCGCCTCGATCGGATCACCCAGCGTCGTCCCGGTACCGTGCGCCTCCACCACATCCACATCATCGGCGGACAGACCGGCACTCGCCAACGCCTGCCGGATCACCCGCTGCTGCGAAGGCCCGTTCGGTGCCGTCAGACCATTCGACGCACCGTCCTGGTTGACGGCCGAACCCCGCACCACAGCCAGCACCCGATGACCAAGACGACGCGCGTCCGACAACCGCTCCAGCACCAGCACACCAGCACCCTCACCCCACCCCGTACCATCCGCAGCCCCCGCGAACGCCTTACACCGCCCATCCGCCGCAAGACCCCGCTGCCGACCGAACTCCACAAACGTCGCAGGAGACGACATCACCGTCACCCCACCCGCCAACGCCACCTCACACTCACCCGCACGCAACGCCTGCGCCGCCAAATGCAACGCCACCAACGACGACGAACACGCCGTATCCACCGTCACCGCCGGACCCTCAAAACCAAACACATACGAAACCCGACCCGACACCACACTCGTCGTATTACCAATCCCCACATACCCCGCAGCCTCATCCGGCACCGAACCCAACCGCGCCGCATAATCCTGCGGAATCACCCCCGCAAAAACACCCGTCCTACTCCCCCGCAACCCACCCGCATCA
>NZ_JBIVMZ010000031.1:0-8795 GCF_044753355.1 Streptomyces sp. NPDC088400
GCTACGAACGCAAAGCCGAGCACTTCCTGGCCTTCACCAGCATCGCCTGCACCCTCATCTGCTACCGCAGACTCACCAAATGAGATGACCTCTTACTCGCCCACGTGTTCCGGGTTGGCGGCGATGGCCCGTAGCAGCCCGGCGATTTCCTCGCCCGGATCCGCGGGCGTGGTGTGCCCGGTCTCGTCGCGGATCTCGGCCAGGTGGTCGCGTACGTCCTCGATGGACAGTGCGGAGTGGTAGTAGCCGAGGGTTCTGCCGGTGAAGAATCTGGCGACCTGCCCGGCACCGGCGGTGTAGGTCTCACCGCTGACCGGACAGTCCTCGTGGGCGAGGAACGCGACCACCGGTGACACCAGTGCGGGGTCGAGCTTGTCGGTGACGGCCTGCATCATGGCCTGTGCGGCGGCATCGAGGCGCCGGCCGTCGGCCTCGCCCATGGAGTGGGTGAGCATACGGGTGGCGGCGATCGGAACGAGGGCGTTGACCTTGATGCCGTGCTGGGCGCCTTCCTGGGCGAGGACCCGGGTGAGGCCGACCAGACCGGCCTTGGCCGCCCCGTAGTTGCTCTTCCCCGCGGTACCCAGTACTCCGGCGGCCGAGGTGGTGTTGACCACGCGTCCGTATCCCTGCTCCCGCATGGCGTGCCACGCCGGTGCGGTCACGTGGAACGCTCCTCGAAGGTGCACGTCGATGACCGGATCGAGCAGTTCCGGAGTCAGGGCGTGGAACGGAGTGTCGCGCAGGATCCCCGCGTTGTTGACGAGGATGTCGATGCGGCCGTACGTATCGAGCGCGGTACGGACGATCGCCTCACCGCCGTCGGGAGTGGTGACGCTGTGGGTGTCCGCGACCGCCTCGCCGCCCTGGTCGCGGATCTCGCGGGCGACGGCCTCGGGGGGCCCGGTGTCATGACCGGTACCGGTGACCGACCCGCCGATGTCGTTGACCACGACTTTCGCGCCGCGGGATGCGAGCAGCAGCGCGTGGTGGCGGCCGAGCCCGCCGCCGGCGCCGGTCACGACGGCCACTCTGCCGTCGAACCTGAGGTCCGTCATGAGGCCCCCCAGGTGATCGGCATCCGCTCCGGCCCGCGGGTGGCCACCCCTGCCTTCCACACAACGTCACCGGCGGGCCGCAGTCCGGGCAGCCGCACCAGGAGGGTGCGGAGAGCGACCTGCAGCTCCATCCGCGCGAGGGAGGCGCCGAGGCAGTGGTGCGGCCCGTGTCCGAAGCCCACGTGGGATGTCTCATGGCGGCTCAGATCCAGCTCGTCGGGGCTGGTGTAAATCGACTCGTCCCGGTTCGCGGACTGTGCGGCGACGATCACGGGCTCGCCGGCGCGTACGGTCACTCCGCCCAGTTCGACGTCCGCGAGTGCGTACCTCGGTTGCGAGCCCCCGCCGCCGAGCGGCACGAACCGGAGCAGTTCCTCAACGGCCCGCGGCACGAGGTCGAGGTCGGCGCGCAGGGCCGCGAGCTGGTCGGGGTGAGTGAACAGGGTGTAGAGGAAGTTCGGGATCTGGGAGGCGGTGGTCTCGTGCCCGGCGACGAGGATCGTCTCCGCCATCGACAGGAGTTCCTCCTCGGACAGCCGGTCCTTGTCGTCACGGGCGGCGACGAGCGCCGTCAGCAGGTCGTCCCTCGGGGCGTCCCGCCGCTGTGCGATCAGGCCGGCGATGTAGGTCCGCAGCCGGGTCCGGTGCTCTGCCACCTCGTCGAGGGTGAACTTGGTGGTGGACAGGAACGCGTCCGACCAGAGCCGGAATGTGACCCGGTCCTCGAACGGTACGCCGAGCAGCTCGCAGATCACCGTGATCGGCAGCGGCAGGGCGAAGTCCTCGACCAGTTCCGCGGGCGCGCCCTTGGCAAGCATCGCGTCGACGAGTTCGTCGGCGATCTGCTGCGCGCGGGGCCGCAGAGCCTCGATCCGGCGGGCGGTGAACGCCTTGGTCGCCAGCCTGCGCAACCGGGTGTGGTCCGGCGGGTCGAGGCTGATCATGGTGCCGGCGCCGGACGGGTAGGGCCGGCTGCGGGGCTGGTCGCGGCCGACGGCGGCCGCGCGGCTGAACCGCGGGTCGCTCAGCACGGCCTTGACGTCGTCGTAGCGGGTGGCGAGCCACGCGGGTTCGCCGTAGGGCAGCTGGACCCGGCACAGCGGCTCCTCGCGGCGCAGTGCCGCGTAGCGCGGGTCCACTTCCAGCTCGTGGGACTCAAACGGATAAGTCCTGGGCTGTTCGGTGGTCATGGTCGTACCCCTTGTGGTCGCTGGTTCACCAGGTGACGGGCAGCTCGTGGACGCCGTAGATGCTCATGTCGTTTCTGAACCGGATCTCCTCGATCGGCACCGCGAGCCGCAGTCCGGGGAGCCTGCGCAGCAGGGTGGGCAGGGCGATCTGGAGTTCGGCGCGGGCGAGGGTCTGGCCCAGGCACTGGTGCACGCCGTAGCCGAACGCGAGGTGTCCGCGTGCGGAGCGGTCGATGTCGAGCGTGTCGGGCCGGTCGGTGAAGTCCGGATCCCAGTTACCGGCAGGCAGATTCATGATCAGCCCTTCGCCCGCCTTGATGAGCCGGCCGCCGATCTCGACGTCCTCCTTGGCCACGCGGGCGACGAGACTGTGCACGATGGTCAGGTAGCGCAGCAGTTCCTCGACGGCGTTCGCGATCGCCTTCGGGTCGTCGGTGTCACGGAGCGCGGAGGCCATGTCCGGGTTCTCCAGCAGGGCCACCGTGGCCAGGGAGATCATGTTGGCCGTGGTCTCGTGGCCGGCGTTGAGCAGGATGACCCCGTTCATCGCGGCGGACTCGCGCCGCAGCTCTCCGGTCTGGACGTGCTCGCGGACGAGGCGGCTGATGAGGTCGTCGCCGGGCTCGCGTTCCTTGCGCGCCACCAGCTCCAGCATGTAGCCGAAGAACTCCCTGGATGCTTGGGCCTTCTCCTCCCGCGGGACGTTCATGTTCATCACGGTGGCGGTGATCTTCTGGAAGAAGTCGTGGTCGGTGTACGGGACGCCGAGCAGCAGGGAGATCACCAGCGACGGGATCGGCAGCGCGTAGTCGGGAACCAGGTCGGCCGGCGAACCCTTGGCGACCATCTTGTCGATGAAGCCGTTCGCCATTTCCTCGATCCGGGGGCGCATCGCGTCGACCCGCCTGACCGTGAAGTCCTTGGTGAGCATACGGCGCAGCCGGGCGTGTCCGGGGTCGTCCATGCGCGGGAAGATGTCCGGTGCGTCGGGGCCCTCGTGGGCACCGTTGCTCTGCAGGGCGAGGGCCTGCGCGCTGATCCGCGGGTCGGTCATGGCGGTTTTGATGTCCTCGTACCGGCTGACCGCCCACACCGTGTGGCCGTTCCAGTTGACCTGGCGCAGGCCTTCCTCCTCGCGCCACCGCGCGTACTCGGCGGGCGGGTTGAACGGGCAGCGGGCGGCGCGCTCGCCAGGGAAGACCGGTAGATCGGTGTCGTTCGGGTTGGTCGCTGTGCCCATGAGAATCCTCCTGTGGGTCATGCGGCGGTCGTCGCGGTGAGGGCGGCGGTCCACGGGGATCCGGCCGCGATGAGGGCGCGCCAGGCGCGCAGGGTCCTGGGTGACATGCCGGCGGCCAGTACGCCGACGAGCCGGTCGTCTTTGCGGTAGGCGACAAGGAGTTGGCGCCCGGCGAGATCGCTGTTCAGGACGAGCGCTTCGTCGTGGTCGCGGAGATGACCGTAGGCCTGGAATTTCGTGTCGTACTGGTCGGACCAGAAGTACGGCACCTCGGCGAACGGCCGCCGTCGGCTCGGGTCGGTCAGGCCGCGTGCGACGGCCACGCCCTGCCCGGCGGCGTGGGTGCGGTGCTCGACGCGTATGGACACACCGAACAGCGGGTTGTACCAGCGGGCCACGTCGCCGACCCCGTACACACCGGGCGCGGCGGCGCCGTACTCGTCACACACCAATCCGTTGTGGACGGTGAGGCCGCTGTCGGCCAGCCATTGCGTGTTGGGCAGCGAACCGATGGCCACCAGCACGTCATCGGCCGGCACCACGGTGCCGTCGGCCAGTCGCACACCGGTCGCCCGGCCGCTCGTGTGGCGGATACCGGTGACGGCGGCGCGCGTGCGCACCGTGACGCCGTGGTCGGTGTGCAGGCCGGTGAGGAAGCGGCCGGCCTCCTCGCCGACGGCCGGGGCCAGCGGTACCGGGCCCGACTCCAGCAATGTCACCGTCACCCCGAGGGCACGGGCGGTGGCGGCGACTTCGGCACCGACGAACCCGGCACCGACGATCACGAGGCGGCGTCCCGGTCGCAGGCCTGCCCGCAATGCCAACGCGTCCGCCAGGGTGCGCAGCACGTGCACCCCGGCGACGCCGTCGGTGCCGGGGAGGCGACGGGGCCGAACACCCGTCGCGACGACCAGGGTGTCGTACTCCACGTCGGCACCGTCGGCCAGTGTCACCACCTGCCGGCTCGTGTCCAGTCCGGTCGCCGGAGCGCCGAGCCGCAACTCAAGCTCCATCGCGTCCAGTTCGGTGGTCGAGCGGAGGGCGAGGGCGGTCGGCTCCCACTGTCCGCGCAGCAACTGTTTGGACAGTGGCGGGCGGTCGTAGGGCAGCTCCGGTTCGTCACCGACCAGCGTGATCACGCCCTCGTGTCCGGCCCGGCGCAGCGCCTCCGCCGTCGCCAGACCGCCGGCCGAGGCACCGACGATCACGATCCGGCCGACGGCCCGTTTCACGACTCGGCCAGGTGGATGGCCGCGGCAGGGCACACCAGCGCCGACTCACGGACCGCGTCGTGCAGCTCAGGTACGGGTGCCTCGTCCAACAGCACCACGACACCGTCCTCCTCGCGCTGGTCGAAGACCTCCGGCGCGAGCAACACGCACTGCCCGGCGGCGACGCACTTGTCGGCGGCAACGCTCACCTTCATCAGGCTTCCTCCACGCGCATCAAATGGCAGTCCCCTGCCGTTTTGTTTCCGGGGGCGACGCTAACACAAGTGGCAGTGTGCTGCCGTTTGCTAGTCTGTCGTGGTGATTACTGACACCGAGCGGCACCCACGGGCCGACGCCGTGCGCAACGCAGACCGGATCCTGCGTGCGGCACGTGTGGTCTTCGCGGAAACAGGTCCGGACGCTTCACTTGAGGACATCGCCCGGCATGCGGGGGTGGGTATCAGGACGCTCTACCGCCACTTCCCGAACAAGGCGGACCTGGTGCGGGCGGTGCTCGGCCAGAGCATCTCCGAGGACCTCGCGCCCGCCATCGAAGGGGCGCTCGACGACGAAAATCCGCGAGACGGGCTCGTGAACCTGATCGACGCGGCCATGTCGCTGGCGGACCGCGAGCACAACACCTTCGCCGCCGCACGGATGGTCGGCTCCCTGCCCGCCGACGTCTCCACCGTGTTCTACGAGACGCTGACCGGTCTCCTGCACCGCGCCCAGGAGGCCGGTCTCATCCGCGCCGACCTCGTTCCCGCCGATCTGCCGAGGATCATGGGCATGCTCTTCAGCACGCTCTGGAACATGGCCCCCGAGAGCGACGGCTGGCGGCGCTACCTCGCCCTCGTCCTCGAAGGCCTGTCACCCGCCACGGCGAACCCTCTGCCGCCCGTGGCCGCTCCGGAGAAACGTCCCGCCTGAGCGGCTCGTCAACCTGATCGCCTCGCCCCCCGTCCGTCCCTGACCACCCCTGACGGCAAAGATCACCCCGCGGATGCAGCAAGCCGTCGCCCTGCCCGTCCGCGCGACTGAGGCTCGAAGTCGTCGATCGACTACATCTGGGAGTTCGGCATGCCCGAAACCGACACCTCGGCGCGCGCTCGCCGGTCCAGCACGCCGCCGTGGGCGGTGTTGCTGGTGCTCGCGCTCTCGACGTTCACCGTCGTGGTGATGCAGACCATGGTCATGCCGATCATGGCGGGACAGGCGGAGTCGCTGGGCGTCTCGATGGCCGACGTGTCCTGGGTGGTCACGGTGAACCTGCTGTCGGCGGCTGTGTTCACGCCGTTTCTGGGATCGCTCGGTGATTCGCTGGGCCGTAAGCGGGTCCTGATGATCACGCTCGGCTTCGTCACCCTCGGCTCGGTGCTGGTGGCCGTGGCTCCCACCTTTGCGTGGGTACTGGTGGGGCGTGTGCTGCAAGGCACGGGGTTCGCGGCGATGCCTCTGGCCATCGGCATCGTGCGGTCGGTCTTCCCGCCCGAACGGGTACCCTCCAGCCTCTCGCTGCTCAGTGCCCTCACCGGGATCGGTGCGGGCGCCGGGCTGCTGATCGCCGGATTCCTGGCGAAGGCCGGTGTCACGCCGCAGGGCATGTTCTGGATATCCGCGGCCGCGACGTCGCTCGGCTTGCTCGGTGTCGCGGTGTTGGTCCGGCTCCCGGAGCGCGCGACCGGATTCCATATCGACCTCTGGGGCATGGTGACCCTCGGTGGCGGGCTCGCGTGCCTCGTGCTCGCCATCAACCGCGGCCCGAGGTGGGGCTGGGGTTCGATGACGGTGCTGGGCCTGTTCGCGGGTGGGCTGGTGCTGCTGGTGGCGTGTTGCTTCGTTGAGCGCCGCGTCCGTAAACCACTGCTGGACATGTCGATGATGCGCAGACCCGTCGTGCTCGGCACCAACCTCACGGCGTTCCTTGTCGGTGCGGGCATGTACGGAGCGTTCATCCTGGTCATCCAGTTCGTGCAGACCCCGAGCCGGTTCGGCTACGGCTTCGACGCCGACGCGCTCGGTGCGGGCCTGACCCTGCTGCCCCTGACCTCCGGCACCCTCATCGCGTCCACCGCCGTGTCACTGCTGGTCCGCCGCCTCGGTCCGAAATGGCCCATGTGCATCGGCACCGTCGTCGCAGCGGCCACGTTCGCGTTCCTGCTGCTTTTCCACACCGAGCACTGGCACTTCTTCGTCGGCACCGGTCTGCTCGGCCTCGGGCTCGGCCTGTCCATGGGCGCCATGCCCATCCTGCTCAACAGCGGTGTGGAACCGGGCCGGACCAGCGTCGCCAACAGCGTCAACCAGACCCTCCGCTCGGTCGGCGGCTCGATCGGCACCGCCGTTGCCACCGCGATCCTCGCCGCCAACACCCCGCCCGGCGCCCCACTGCCCACGGTGGACGCCTTCCCGATCTCGTTCGCGGTCTCCGGCGCGATCTGCCTGCTGGCGATCACCGCCGCACTCGCCGTCCCGTACCGCCATCGCGCGCCCGGACCCGGACCCGTACTTGTGGAACCGGCTGCGGCGGCCCACGGGGGACGGTGACGCGGCCGACTCCTTTGCCCGGCCGCGATCCGGCGACTGATGGCAGGCATCGGGGTTGATCTCAGAGGGAACCCCGATGCGGCCCAATGAAAATGGCAGCATACTGACACTTAATTCGATGATCCGCCCAAGGGGTGTCGCTCATGGCGTTTTCCAATGTGCTGGATTGGCTGCAAGAGCTGCCGGATCCCGCGTTGCTGGGGGCAACGGGGATGCTGGTCGTCGGCGAGGCAATCGTCGGCCTCGGGTTTGTCATCCCGGGCGAGGCGGCCCTGCTGATCGCCTCGGCCACCGTCGGCTCGGTTGCGGATTTTCTGGTCCTGTGGGTGGTGGCAACGATCTGCTCTGTGGTGGGCAACGTGATCGGTTTTGAGATCGGCCGCCGCTTGGGGCCGGCGTTGCGCGAGACCAGGCTCGTCCAGAGGCACGGTGCGGAGCGCTGGGACAGGGCCACGCGCATGCTGCGAAAGCACGGCATGTGGGCGGTGTTCGTCGGACGGTTGACTCCGTTCGTCCGGAGCTTCGTGCCCGCGGTGGCCGGCGCGGCAGGCATGTCGTACCGCTTGTTCCTGCCCGCAGTGTCGGCGGGCGCGGCCTGCGCATCGGCACTGCCCATTCTGTTCGGCATCGGAGTGGTCGCGGGCGTGAAAAGCATCGGCGGTGTGATCTTCATCGTCGTCGCGTTGCTGGTGGCCATCGTCGTGATCTTCGCCGTGGTTCGTGGGAAGGCCAAGGCGAGGAGGGCCACGGGGGACAGGTCACCTCGCGATCCGGACTTGGACCCGGAGGGCGAGTCAGCGGGCTGAGCGCCATGGGATGCGCTCGAACGCGGCGGTGTCTCTTTGCCTGTGATCGCATCGGTGTTCAGCGAAAGGCGCGATTGGGTACCTTGGCGGTTGTCTTAACGGAGGTTGGTGGACACGAACGTCGACAATACGAACCGTCAGGTCCGGTTGAGCTTCCTGGGCTGATCAGGATCGTCCGGGGCGTGGCGTCCAGGTCCGTCCCCTGCGTGCTTGGAACGGAGACGCCTTGCGTGGTAGGGGTCTGGACATGATCGGGCGACCCTACGGTGGAGGCGTCGGATGCGGGCCGACCTCGACGGACATCGAGAAGCCCTGGGAGCGCAGACTCTCCACCGCCCGGTCGAACAGCACCGGACCCGCACAGGTTGGCCGGCCGATAGTCACCGACTGAGGACGGGCTGTTCGCGCGGCCGTCTCCGCCTTCCTGTCGGGCCTTCTACCGGCCCGCCCGGCTTGACAGGAGTCAGGAAGGGAATTGTAATTGCCGACGCAAGCAAATTATTTCTGAGGGGCGACAGCCATGTCCGATGTACCCGTGAGCAAGTACTACGCCGGTGGTCAGTGGCGCGAAGCGAAGGGTGGTGCGGTCTTCGAGGACTATGAGCCCTACACCGGTGAGGTCTTCGCGCGCGTCGCCGATGCGGGAGCGGAGGAAGCCCGTATCGCCATTCAGGCCGCAGCCGATGCGTTCCCCGCCTGGGCCGCTCTGCCGCCGGCGGAGAAGGCGAAGCTGTTCTTCCGCG
>NZ_JBIVMZ010000032.1:0-6520 GCF_044753355.1 Streptomyces sp. NPDC088400
CGCTGGAACAGCTCCCACAGCTCATCCGGCACCAGCCGCTCAACGATCGCAACCACGACCGAGAGCCTACCGAACCAAATGAGATGACTTCTAAGGAGATCCGTTGTGCCCGCGTGGCTGTTTGCGCTGCTCGTTGCGGCTTTTGTCCTGTACACCGACGACTATGTGATTGCTGGGGTCCTGCCGGAGATCGCGCGAGATCTGGATGTCAGTGAGGCACATGCCGGCCAACTGGTGACTGTCTTCTCACTCACCGTCGCCGTGGCCGCCCCGATCGCCGGATTGGCTCTTGCGCGGGTGCCCCGGCGTCGCCTGTTCACCACCGCGTTCGTGGTCTTCGTTGCGGCCAACCTGGTGGCCGCCACGACCAGCGGTTTCGGCCTCCTGACGGCGCTGCGCATCGTTGCGGCGTTGGCGGCGGCGGCCTCGACTCCCGCGGTGTTCGCCTTCGCTGCCGAGCGCGCCCCGGAAAGCCACATCGGAAGGTACGTCGCCGTCGTGGCGCTCGGTGTCACGGGTTCGATCGCGGCGGGAGTTCCGATCGGCACGTGGATCGGGGGCCATTACGGCTGGCGGGCGACCTTCGTTGCCATGGCGGTGGGCGGGGTCGCAGCACTGGCCTTCCTGCTTGTGGCCCTGCCTCGCGAGGGCGACAAGGCGAGCGAAGTGCCGGACATGCGCGAGCAGTTGCGGGCCCTCAGCAATCTGCCGGTGTCGCTCGGACTCCTGGCGAACTGCGTGCTCATGACGGGTTCGATGATGATGCTCACGTACATGGCTCCCTATCTCTCGGCGGTGAGCGAGGCGAGCGTGGACCAGCGAGCGCTCGCGTTCAGCCTCTCGGGGTTTGCCGGCATCCTCTGTATCTGGGCAGGCGGGAAGGCCACCGACCGGTGGGGGCCGGACCGCGCCCTGGTCACCGGAATCGGACTCTTCACCGGAATCATGGTGGTGCTGGGCCTGCTGTGGTTCGTCCGTCCCGTGCCCTTCACTGTCCTCGTTGTGGTGGGCACGATCTGGGGCGGCATGGCCTTCTGGAATTCCCCGGCCATTCAGGCACGGCTCTATCTGCTCGCCGGACCTGCCGCTGTCCAGGCCTTGGCATTCAACACGTCGAGCACCTATCTCGGGGTCTCGCTGGGCGGAGCCATTGGCGGCCTGACGCTGGGCAGCTTGGGGGCCGGACTGCTGCCGGCAGTCGCAGCCCTCCTCGGACTGAGCTCGTTGGGGCTGCTGGCACTCGCCATCAGTGCATCGAAGAAGACGGTGAGCAGTGCGGAAGCGGTGTCGGAGAACTGAATCCTGCAAGAGTGAAGGGAAGGAGCTGTCGTGACGACGTTCATGTTGTTCGGGCCCGCCGACGCTGCGGTGGATTTCCGCAGCTACGAACCGATGCTGCGAAACTCGGAGGTTGCGCAGTCGATTTATTATGAGTTTGCCGAAGCGATTGAAGTTCCGGTGGACCACCTCATTGACGGCGAGGTGCCGCAAGTCCATCCGGTGCTGCTGCGCTGGATACGGCAAATGACCGCCATGCTCAGCGTGGGGAGGATACTGGAGCACTATCACGGTGCCGTCTCCGTTTACGGTGGTGTCTCCTTGGGGGAACTCGCCGCACTGCATTCGTCCGGCGCGGCCTCGACCGAAATGGTGGTGAGCTTCCTTCGGGAGAGGCATCTACAAGACACCGAGAGGGACGAAGCAATCGGTTTCGCGTTCGTACCTGCGCCGATCGACTGGCGCTACTACGACCAGCCGGAGCGAATGACCATATCTTGCGACTTCGGTCCCGTTCTCAACGGAGCCGGCCGCATGATCATGGTGTCCGGCCTGCGGTCGGCGCTGGAATCGGCGCGCAGCGAGGGACCTGCGGACCTGCAAGTGGTGGACCGGTCCCTTGCACATCAGGCGTATCACTCATCGTTCCGAGAGCCCAGTCGTCGGCGGCTGGAGACTCTGCTGAAAGAGAATGAGCTCGGTCACCCGAAAGCTCCTGTGGTCACGGCCGTTCCCGGTATGTACACGCTGTCCTCAAGCGCAGAGGCCGCGAAGGCACTCGTCGCGAGTGAAACCCGTTCTCTCGATGTTCCGGGCTTGGTCGAAGCCTTGCAGCGGTTCGCGCCAGACAAGGTGTACGTGATCAGTTCATTCCTGAGCCAATTGGAAATTGATTTCCACGCGACGACCGAATACGTTGACGATTCCTGGTTGAAGCGAAAATTCGCCTAGTTCCAGCAGAGTGAACGAATGTGTCCTGCGCTGCGGTGATTTCCCAGTAACTCGCAGTTGCCTCCGCTTGGAACCTCTCTGCGGCTGATCTGATCCCAGTGATGAATTCCAGCCCTTATTCGGCGCGACCTGCACCGCGTGATCGCATCCAAGGAGTCTCCTGTGCTTGAAGCTGGGCAAATGGCAAATCCTACGACCAAGTCCATTGCCGAGAGGGGCTGGAGCGTACTGACGAGAAACGATCCGGGCCTCGGAGCGCTCCTCGATGCCGAGGCGGAGTACCAGACCGCAAGCTTGTCGATGGTGGCCTCCGCCAGTGTGGCCCCGCCATCAGTCCTCTGCGCGAACGGCACAGTCATGTCGAACGTCACCGCCGAGGGCTACCCGGGGGCGCGTTACCACCCGGGTGCCGTGCACTTCGACGGGATCGAGCGGCTTGCGGTGGAACGTGCCAAGCACGTCTTCGGCGCCCGGTACGCGAACGTCCAGCCGCACTCCTGCTCATCGGCAAACCTGGCGGTCATGGCGGCTCTGCTGCCCCGCGGCGGAAGAGTTCTCGCACTGGATCTCGATTCCGGTGGACATCTGACGCACGGAGCGAGCGCATCGGTCAGCGGGAAGTACTACGACGTGGCCCGCTACGGCGTCGAACCCGACGGTAGTCTCGACTACGACAAGATCCTCGACCGCGCGCTCGAACACCGCCCGAAGGTCGTCATCGCGGGAGCGAGCGCGTTTCCCCGATGGTTGGACTTTGCCAGGTTCAGGGGCATCGCGGATCGTGTCGGCGCCTACCTCCTCGCCGACATCTCCCACATAGCCGGCCTGGTCGCCGCAGGACAACATCCGAGCCCGATCGACTACGCCCACATCACAACGACCAGTACCTACAAGCAACTTGCGGGTCCCCGAGGAGGCTTGATCCTGCTCGGCAAGGACCACCGTCGGGCTTCGGCGGACGGCCGGACCGAGCTGTGGAAGCTCATGCAGCGCGCGGTGTTCCCCGGGTTCCAGGGAACGCCGGACCCGTCCTCGATAGCGGCCAAGGCGCGCGCCCTGGGCATCGCGTCGAGCGGCGGTTTCCAGGCCACGATGAAACGCGTCGTGGATGACGCGAAGGCGCTGTCGGACGAACTCGTGACGCTGGGGTACGACGTTCTGACCGGGGGCACCGACAACCATATGGTTTTGGTCGACGTCCGGGCCGCGGGGCTCACCGGGGTCGTGGCCGAACGAGCACTCGAAGAATGCGGAATTCTGGTCAACAGAAACAAGATCCCCGGAGACCCGCTTCCCCCTACTGTCGGCGGCGGCCTGCGATTCGGCACCAATATCCTCGCGCAGCGGGGAATGGGACCCCTCGAGGTTCGTGAATGCTCAAGGCTCGTGCACGAGGTGCTGTCCGGTATCAAGGTCCACGATTCCACGCACTATGAGCTGACAGGAACGCTTCGCGAATCGGTGCGCGGCCACGTGAGCACCCTCTGTGCGCGGTTTCCTTTTCAGTTCGAAGCCGAGTAGACGCCCGCCTCGTTCGGAAGGTTGCTCAAGGCATGACTTTCACCGATCACCAGGCTCAGCTGACTTCCACATCCTTTCCCGCGATGCTGGGCCGTCCGGCGCAGGGTCAAGGACGAACGGGCAAGCGTCTGGAACGATCCCTCGGCGTTGCGTTTCCCGCGCCCGGCGGAGAGCTTTCATGCACGTCGGTTCTGACTGCGGCGATGACCGCTCTCATCCACCGGTACACCGCCCTCGAGAGGGTCTCCATCGACGTACTCGACGGCCAGGACACCATTTCCTCAGCCGTCACCGAGGAGTCCACCACTATCGATCTCGTCGAAGGGATGAGCAGCGCACCGCGATCGGACCTCGAACCCGCGCCCTTCGCCGTCTCGTTCACCAGTGGCCCGGGTGCGGACACCGATGTCGCACACGAACTGGTCCTCTACGCGGACCTCGCCTTGTCGAGGGTGACACTCAGTTTCGACGCCGCCGGATTCGACGACGCGTACGCCGATCGGGTCGCGGGGCACTACAAGGTCCTGCTGGATCAGATGGTGAGCACTCCGGATGCCCCGGCTGCGCGGCTGAACATCCTGACGGCAGACGAAACCGACACCATGCTCCGCACCTGGAACGACACGGGCACCCGTCTCACCGAGGACATCTGCCTCCACCAGGCGTTCGAAACCCAGGCCGCGAAAGCGCCCGATGCGGTGGCGGCCGTTTTCGGTGCCGAGTCGTGGTCGTACGACGACGTGAACCGACGGGCCAACGAACTGGCCCACTGTCTGATCGAGTTCGGAGTCGGACCGGACGTCAGGGTGGGCATCCACCTCGAAAAGACCCCCGGCCTGCTGATAGCGATCCTGGGCGTTCTGAAGGCCGGCGGCGCGTACGTGCCCCTGGATCCGACATACCCGCGGGACCGTCTCGAAAGGATGGTCCTCGGCACCGGCTGCGAAGTAATGATCACCTGTCGGGGACTCGACCGGATCCTTCCGTCACAGGTGCGGCAGTGCTTGTCAGTCGACGACCTGGGGAGCCGCCCCGACCCATCCGCGGGGAATCCGGTCACCGCGGTCCGCCCGGACAGCCTCTGCTACGTGATCCACACGTCGGGTTCCACCGGTACGCCCAAGCCGATCGCCCTGCGACACCGCGGCGTGCTGAACAACCTCGCGGATCTCAACTCGAGATACGGTGTGGGACCCGAAGACGCGGTACTCGCGCTGTCCTCACCGAGTTTCGACATGTCGGCGTACGAGTTCCTCGCCATTACCATCGCCGGCGGCACAGTCGTCATCCCGGATGCGGAGGCCGGATACCATCCTGCTTCGTGGTGGGAACTGGTCGACCGGCACCACGTCACGGTCTGGAACTCGGCGCCTCCACTGATCGAGCTGTTTCTGGACTTCGCCGAGGTCAGCGGCGGTCCTCGTTCGCTTCCACTAAGGCTCTGCATGACGGGCGGGGACTGGGTGCCGACGACGATGCCGGCACGCTTTCGGAAGGTCGCTCCGGACCTCAGGTTCGTGGCGCTGGGCGGTGCGACGGAAGCCTCCGTCCATTCCACCGCTTATGAGTGGGACGCGTCCCGGGAGTGGAGTGGTGGCCACCTTCCCTACGGCCGGCCGCTTGCCAACCAAAGGACGTTCATCCTCGACGAGCGGATGATGCCGGTGCCCGTCGGTGTGGTCGGAGAACTCTATCTCGCGGGGGTCGGCCTGGCTCGCGACTACCTGGACCGCCCTCGGGAGACAAGGGAGCGGTTCGTCCAGTGGGTGTGGGGCGACCATGTCTCGGAGCGTCTGTACCGGACCGGTGACATGGCGAGGTTCTGGCCCGACGGACTGATCGAGATCCTTGGGCGGAAGGACTTCCAGGTCAAGGTGAATGGAATCAGGGTGGAACTGGGGGAAATCGAATCCGTCCTTGCCGCGTATCCCGGAGTGAAGCGCGCCGTGGTGGTACCCAGAGAGGCTGTGGACGGTCAAGTGACACTGGTCGGATACGTGACGGCCCGGCGTGGTGGAACGCTGGACTACGCGCCGCTGTTCGACGTGCTGCACGAACGGCTACCGAAGCACATGGTCCCTTCGTCGATCGAGATCGTTCAGTCTCTGCCCTTGAACAAGAACGGCAAGGTCGACCGGCGCGTGTTGAGTTCACCCGTACAAGTGGGCGGAGATACCCCGCGCACGCCGCAGGGGAAACCGGAGCGGGCCGGGAACTGGCAGCGTGTGGTGACCGACGCGTGGCGGGAGGTCCTGGGCGTCGATCACCTGGACGGCGACGCCAACTTCTTCGACCACGGCGGTAATTCCATGAAGGCGATCCGAAGCATGGTGCGCATCGACCGACGGTTGCGGATCTCCGACATCTACGAGCATCCGACCGTGACCGCCCTGGCGGATCACCTGGCCGAACGATACGGCGAGCAACCCGACGCCTAGGTCCTGTCAGACATACGAAGGAGCCATGCCCGTTTGTCTCGTGACCGGCGCCACGGGTTTCATCGGCGCGATCACGTGCAGCACTTGCCGGAGTGGGAGTCATCCGATGTTGAAGTGATCGCGGTGGAGCACCGGCGCGCAGGTGATGGCCGAGCAGCCGTCCGGTGCCGGTCCGTTCCCGAGAAGCCCTGGGAGCGCAGACTCTCCACCGCCCGGTCGAACAGCACCGGACCCGCGCAGGTTGGCCGGCCGATAGTCACCGACTGAGGACGGGCTGTTCGCGCGGCCGTCTCCGCCTTCCTGTCGGGCCTTCTACCGGCCCGCCCGGCTTG
>NZ_JBIVMZ010000033.1:1823-5030 GCF_044753355.1 Streptomyces sp. NPDC088400
AAGGGTGGGGTGACGGGTGGCTGGTCGTTGTTTGAGAACTGCACAGTGGACGCGAGCATCTGTGGCCAAGTTTTTAAGGGCGCACGGTGGATGCCTTGGTACCAGGAACCGATGAAGGACGTGGGAGGCCGCGATAGGCCCCGGGGAGCTGTCAACCGAGCTTTGATCCGGGGGTGTCCGAATGGGGAAACCCGGCAGTCGTCATGGGCTGTCACCCGCTGCTGAACACATAGGCAGTGTGGAGGGAACGAGGGGAAGTGAAACATCTCAGTACCCTCAGGAAGAGAAAACAACCGTGATTCCGGGAGTAGTGGCGAGCGAAACCGGATGAGGCCAAACCGTATGCGTGTGATACCCGGCAGGGGTTGCGCATGCGGGGTTGTGGGATCGTACTTCAACAGTCTGCCGGCTGTTGGGCAAGTCAGAAACCGTATGGATAGGCGAAGGACATGCGAAAGGTCCGGCGTAGAGGGTAAGACCCCCGTAGCTGAAATCTGTACGGCTTGCTTGTGCGACACCCAAGTAGCACGGGGCCCGAGAAATCCCGTGTGAATCTGGCGGGACCACCCGCTAAGCCTAAATATTCCCTGGTGACCGATAGCGGATAGTACCGTGAGGGAATGGTGAAAAGTACCGCGGGAGCGGAGTGAAATAGTACCTGAAACCGTGTGCCTACAAGCCGTGGGAGCGTCGCTGGCAGCACTTGTGCTGTCAGTCGTGACTGCGTGCCTTTTGAAGAATGAGCCTGCGAGTTTGCGGTGTGTTGCGAGGTTAACCCGTGTGGGGAAGCCGTAGCGAAAGCGAGTCCGAATAGGGCGGTTTAGTAGCGCGCTCAAGACCCGAAGCGGAGTGATCTAGCCATGGGCAGGTTGAAGCGGAGGTAAGACTTCGTGGAGGACCGAACCCACCAGGGTTGAAAACCTGGGGGATGACCTGTGGTTAGGGGTGAAAGGCCAATCAAACTCCGTGATAGCTGGTTCTCCCCGAAATGCATTTAGGTGCAGCGTCGTGTGTTTCTTGCCGGAGGTAGAGCACTGGATAGGCGATGGGCCCTACCGGGTTACTGACCTTAGCCAAACTCCGAATGCCGGTAAGTGAGAGCGCGGCAGTGAGACTGTGGGGGATAAGCTCCATGGTCGAGAGGGAAACAGCCCAGAGCATCGACTAAGGCCCCTAAGCGTACGCTAAGTGGGAAAGGATGTGGAGTCGCAGAGACAACCAGGAGGTTGGCTTAGAAGCAGCCACCCTTGAAAGAGTGCGTAATAGCTCACTGGTCAAGTGATTCCGCGCCGACAATGTAGCGGGGCTCAAGCGTACCGCCGAAGTCGTGTCATTGCAGTACATACCCCCAACGGGGACTGTGATGGGTAGGGGAGCGTCGTGTGCCGGGTGAAGCAGCAGCGGAAGCTAGTTGTGGACGGTTCACGAGTGAGAATGCAGGCATGAGTAGCGATACACACGTGGGAAACGTGTGCGCCGATTGACTAAGGGTTCCTGGGTCAAGCTGATCTGCCCAGGGTAAGTCGGGACCTAAGGCGAGGCCGACAGGCGTAGTCGATGGACAACCGGTTGATATTCCGGTACCCGCTTTGAAACGCCCAGTATCGAATCAGACGATGCTAAGACCGTGAAGCCGTCCTGGATCCTTCGGGTGAAGGGGAGTGGTGGAGCCGTCGGACCAGATCTGTAGTAGGTAAGTGATGGGGTGACGCAGGAAGGTAGTCCATCCCGGGCGGTGGTTGTCCCGGGGTAAGGGTGTAGGACGTTGTGCAGGTAAATCCGTGCAACTTGTGTCTGAGACCTGATGCCGAGCCGATTGTGGTGAAGTGGATGATCCTATGCTGTCGAGAAAAGCCTCTAGCGAGTTTCATGGCGGCCCGTACCCTAAACCGACTCAGGTGGTCAGGTAGAGAATACCGAGGCGTTCGGGTGAACTATGGTTAAGGAACTCGGCAAAATGCCCCCGTAACTTCGGGAGAAGGGGGGCCACACTAGGTGATCACCCTTGCGGTGTGAGCTTGGGGTGGCCGCAGAGACCAGCGAGAAGCGACTGTTTACTAAAAACACAGGTCCGTGCGAAGCCGTAAGGCGATGTATACGGACTGACGCCTGCCCGGTGCTGGAACGTTAAGGGGACCGGTTAGTCACATTTCGGTGTGGCGAAGCTGAGAACTTAAGCGCCAGTAAACGGCGGTGGTAACTATAACCATCCTAAGGTAGCGAAATTCCTTGTCGGGTAAGTTCCGACCTGCACGAATGGCGTAACGACTTCTCGACTGTCTCAACCATAGGCCCGGTGAAATTGCACTACGAGTAAAGATGCTCGTTTCGCGCAGCAGGACGGAAAGACCCCGGGACCTTTACTACAGTTTGATATTGGTGTTCGGTTCGGCTTGTGTAGGATAGGTGGGAGACTGTGAAGCTTGGACGCCAGTTCAGGTGGAGTCGTCGTTGAAATACCACTCTGGTCGTGCTGGATGTCTAACCTGGGTCCGTGATCCGGATCAGGGACAGTGTCTGATGGGTAGTTTAACTGGGGCGGTTGCCTCCTAAAGAGTAACGGAGGCGCCCAAAGGTTCCCTCAGCCTGGTTGGTAATCAGGTGTTGAGTGTAAGTGCACAAGGGAGCTTGACTGTGAGACCGACGGGTCGAGCAGGGACGAAAGTCGGGACTAGTGATCCGGCGGTGGCTTGTGGAAGCGCCGTCGCTCAACGGATAAAAGGTACCCCGGGGATAACAGGCTGATCTTCCCCAAGAGTCCATATCGACGGGATGGTTTGGCACCTCGATGTCGGCTCGTCGCATCCTGGGGCTGGAGTCGGTCCCAAGGGTTGGGCTGTTCGCCCATTAAAGCGGTACGCGAGCTGGGTTTAGAACGTCGTGAGACAGTTCGGTCCCTATCCGCTGTGCGCGTAGGAGTCTTGAGAAGGGCTGTCCCTAGTACGAGAGGACCGGGACGGACGAACCTCTGGTGTGCCAGTTGTCCTGCCAAGGGCATGGCTGGTTGGCTACGTTCGGAAAGGATAACCGCTGAAAGCATCTAAGCGGGAAGCCTGCTTCGAGATGAGGACTCCCTCCCCCTTGAGGGGTTAAGGCTCCCAGTAGACGACTGGGTTGATAGGCCGGATATGGAAGCCAGGTGACTGGTGGAGTTGACCGGTACTAATAGGCCGAGGGCTTGTCCTCAGTTGCTCGCGTCCACTGTGT
>NZ_JBIVMZ010000034.1:0-3414 GCF_044753355.1 Streptomyces sp. NPDC088400
GCTGGATCTGCTCACGGTGCCCCAGGTCATGGCACGCCTCCAACTCGGCCGCACCGCCGTCTACGACCTCATCCGCACCCGGCAGCTCGCCTCCATCACCCTCGGCCGCGCCCGCCGCATCCCTACCCCCGCGCTGGCCGACTTCATCCACACCCGCCTCGAAGAGGAAGCCGCCGCCTGATGACCACACCCCGCCCCGCCTCGTCCCGCCGCAGCCGCGCCAACGGTGACGGAACCGTGTACCAGCGCAAGGACAGCCGCTGGGAAGCCGCCGGATACGTCCTCGCACCGGGCAACACCCGTAAGCGCATCCGTGTCTACGGCACGACCCGCAAGGAGGCTCTGGCCAAGCTCACGGAGAAGATCGCCGCCAGCAACCGGGGCCTCCCCGTACCCTCCGGTGCAGGGCAGCGTGGCTGCGTACCTCACGTACTGGCTGGAGAACGTCGCCATCCACCACCTCCGCGAGAACACCCACACCCGCTACACCGCCGTCGTCCACCGCTACCTCATCCCTGGCCTCGGCAAGAAGAAGCTCACCAAGCTCACCGCCAAAGACGTCCGCACCTGGCTCAACCAGCTCCGCACCACCTGCCAGTGCTGCACCCGTCGCCTCGACGCCCAGCGCGACCAGCCCCGCTGCTGCATTGTCGGCCAGTGCTGCCGCAAGCTGCCCTCCCCGCTGACGCTGACCTACATCCACTCTGTACTCAAGTCCGCCCTGGAGCACGCCGTCCGCGAGGAAGAGATCCCCCGCAACGTCGCCCGTAACGTCCGCACCGGCACCCCACTGCCCCGGCGCTTCGAACCCCTCACCGCCGACGAAGCACGCCAGCTCCTCATCACCGCAGAAGGCCACCGGCTGCACGCGCTGTTCGAACTCGCCCTCCACACCGGACTCCGCAAAGGCGAACTCCTCGGCCTGCACTGGCAAGACCTCAACCTCCACGCGGCACCGCCACAATCCGCCGAACCCTCCAGCGCACCACCGCAGGCGGCCTCACTACGCTGCCCACCAAGACCCGGGCATCCGAACGCCGCATCGCCCCCCACCCGCTGCGCCCACTCGCTGAAGCACCACCACGAACAGCAGCAGCGCGAGCGTGAGGCCGCAGGCACGGGGTGGCAGCGGAACGGGCACGTGTTCACTACTGCGCAGGGCGGACCGCTCGACCCGACCAACCTCACCCGCACCTTCACCACACTCCTCCGCAAGGCCGGCCTCCGCCGCATCCGCTTCCACAACCTCCGACACTCGGCCGCCACCCTGCTGCTGGAACAGGGCGTCGAACTCGTCGTCATCAAGGAACTCCTCGGCCACGCCCACATCGGCGTCACCGCCACCGTCTACGCCCACGTCCGGCTCCGCCTCCAGCGAGACGCCATCGACACCCTCGGCACCTTGCTCAACGGCCCGGCGATCACCGAGACGGCCAACGGCGACGAACCGCCGCCCTGCGCCGCCCTCGTCCGCTGACGTTGCCGTCAACTACTGCCGTCACCCCACGCAAAAGCCCCGTCAGGACGAACCTGACGGGGCTTCAATTTTGCTACTGCTACCCAACGCAATAGGTGTGGTCTCGGGCAGCGGGACTACGCCTCGCCCGCCAGCCAACGCGGGAATGGCGCCACATCCAACAGCTCGGAGTTGATCGCCTTCAATCCTCTGGCGAAGTCCTGAGCCAATTTCGAGAGCATCGAAACAAGTTCACCCTGTGCGAGGCTCTCAAATTCCGGACTTGGAACCCACTCGGTCCGCGACTCGCAGTGAATCATCACGCGATTCTCGACTGAACGAAAGGTCAAAGTCCGCTCGATGCCCTGCGAGTACATGTCCACTTCGACTTCGCGACGCTCACGCACGCCTGCCAGAAGCAATGGGAGTTGCTCGATGAAAGCAGACAAGTCATACGCGACATCGAGCGGCCACTCATCGCTCCCAAAGCCGCCGATGTGGAAGCTGCTACCCCCAGCGCCAGAGAGGACGCTACACGCCTCCATGACCAGGGTGTCGTAGTCGTCATCCAACTCGTTACCCACTGGCGCAGCACCCGTAGCGGCAGATGGCGTAGCTGGATGAAACGACACAGAGAAGCTCATCTCTCCAGTCTCCTAGTTCGGGCCAATAATTGGGAATCCGGTCTTGTACAGTCCATTGGGACTCGGGACGACGGTAGCCGACCGAGCTTGGACGATACTCCCATCCGGCATGATCACCTGCCCCATTCCGTCTGGGATGCGCACCGACCTAGGGCCGGCTCCTTCAACATGGAGTCCCTTCAAAAACTCTGCAGCGGCGTCATTATCTAGCCATTGCCCCTGCTGATTTCCGGTGCTGCGAGCCCGATCGGTCAGAGCCTTCGTGTTCTTCGCTCCGGCACCATGGGTCTTGAATGTGTGACCCCACGTTTTCACACTATTGGAGGCCCAGTTCACGCACCCGTTGCTGTTGTGAACGAGCACCGGCGTCTCGCCCGCCAGCACATAGTACGTGTGGAGGTCCGCCACAGTCAGGTTGTGAACCACGGCCGGCTGCGTCCAGCGCTCTACGGCAGCGATCCGGACACGTGTCCCAGCGCCTGTAGTGAGCCGCTGCCCCGGAACTAGGTCCGTGGCGTCGATCCACTCATCGAGTTCGGCAAGCCAGAATGGGTGACCGTCCGTAGCGACTACTGATGCGGTTTCAGGTCCCGCCTTACCATCGATATCGACAGTAACTCGGACCAGATCTTTCAATCCATTGCCCAGAATTTCAGCGGTTACCGTTTTGGCGGCCGTCTCGCCGGTTTCCGGGTCTGTCGCCAGTACCTTGTCTCCGACTTTGACATCGGCGATCTTCTTGCGGGTTCCGTCCGCCATCAGGATTTTAGTCTCTGGCAGGAAACTGTTGCATTTCTTCAGAAGTTTGCCAGCCTTACCAAGCTTCCCTACCGGCAAAAGTCCAGCAATGGTCCATGCGCAGCCGCTGGCGCTACCACCGGCACACCGCTCAGCGTCGCGGTAGCCGATCAATTCGAGGAAATCCTTGGTGGGACTGATCCAGCCCAGATCGTTGGCGGCAGCGCAGAAAGCGCTGCCAGGGTCCATCTGGCACTGCCCGTCTGCCCACTTCATGAGCATGGGCGTATACGGGGCATCCGGATAAGCAGCGTAGCCGCGGGCGAAGAGTTCCTGCTGAGTCGGGATCTTTATGCCCGCCAGTACAGGCTGCTGTTTTTTCTTTGTCCCCCCGCCCGCAGATCTCGTAGCACTTGCTCCCCCTCCGGCCCTTGAGCTGGTGAGCGCTCCGCCACCGCTCTGGACTCCGCCACCGGTGGCTTTTCCGCCCTTTGAAAGGCTTCCGTCCGCGTGCGTGACGACCCCGCTGCCGCATCCTTCGGTTGACCGGCCCTCGCCGCCGCAGGCAAGGCCGAG
>NZ_JBIVMZ010000035.1:0-2425 GCF_044753355.1 Streptomyces sp. NPDC088400
GTTGGTTGGGTAGGCCGCGCGACGAGGTGCCTGCCATATGCAGGCCCTTTTCCGCACGGCCCCCCTCCGAACCCGCCGTACGAGTTTCCCCGTAACGGGCTCTCCAGTGACCTATTTCGTGACGCTGCTGGTTGGCTTTCCCGAGTGGATCATGTCATGGCAACCAGTGCAGACCACCAGAGTCTTGCGCCGTTTCTTCGCCATGACCTGGCGCCATTCAGTAGGTGGATCTCCCCTGTCGAGGTCGGCGATTTTTCGGATGTGGTGCACTCGCACGTCTTCCGATGTCCCGCATAGCTCGCACTTCCCTTTCAAGAGCCGGGTAATCAGCTCTTTTCTGGGGCGGGGGTTGGCCACTTGACGGTCCGCGAGGACCGCTGCCTTCTGTCGCGTCAATGAGATTCCGCCGAATCGTGCGACCAGTGGCTTCCTACCTGCGCCGCGGGGGATGCTGGCTTCGAAGCATGTGCGGGACCCATATGGTGTCTCGACTTTGGCCTTGTAGCGGGCCGCCATCTTGGACACGGTCGAGCGATGCTTCGCTGCCAGTGTCTTGAGCAACGAGGTTTCCATGGCCCAACGCAGCCGATGCAATCGGCATACGTTGCCAGCCAGTAGGTAGTACTGGACGATGCCCCGGTATTCGGCCCCGTAGACGTTGACGATGGTGTAGTCGTCGTCGTTGAGGAGCTGGGACCGATGCGCGGGTTTTCCGCGACTGAAATATAGGGCTGCCTTCTCTCGAATCACCTTCGCTGGCACACGCAAGGCGATCGACCCGTTGGCCGTCCTGCGGCCCCGGGTTGCCTGCCTATCGTTGTGCTGGACGGCGATCTCGTATCCGAGGAACGTAGCCGCGCCCTTGCGGGCGTGGGTGATCAGCGTCTTTTCTGGCGACATTTCCAACTTGAGGTCGTCGCGGAGGAATGCCGCGAGGCGCCGTTTGATCTCTTCGGCCTCGGATTTCGGCCCGATGAACCCTAGCAGGGTGTCATCGGCGTATCGCACGTAACGCAGCCTTCGGTAGCCCGGATCATTCGGATCCACGCTGGGAATACTGCGCTGCTGCTTGCGAAGTGACCGGACTTCGGTCCGGTTCCCCCGCCTGCGGGCACGAGCGATCGCGTTGACCACCTCCAGGTAGGCAGGGTTGCGCACCCTGCTCTGCCCTCGGGTGTATTGCGGAATCTGAATCTTCTCGACAAATCTGTCCAGTCGGTGGAGGTAGATATTGGATAGAAGCGGGGAGAGTACCCCGCCCTGGGGTGCCCCACTGAGCGTGGCGCCCCAGGTCCAGTCCTCCATGTACCCGGCCTCAAGCATGTTTCGCACCAGCCGAAGAAACCGGCCATCGTGAATTCTTTCTGACAGGGTCTCGATGACGACTTGATGGTCGATCGATCCGAAACAGTCGGAGATATCACCTTCGATGAACCAGGTCGTACCCGTCCAGGTATTGCCCACCTCGGTTAAGGCCGTGTGGCATCCCCGTCCGGGCCGGAACCCGTGGGAACGGTCGGAGAACTGCGGCTCGTAGTACGCCTCCAGAAGGAGGCGCAACACTTCACCAACCAGTTTGTCCGTCCATGTCGGCAGCCCAAGCGGGCGGAGCTTCCCATTCTTCTTGGGAATGCTGACCCGCTTGACGGGACCGAATCGGTAGCGCTCGTGACGCATCGCATCGATGATGCGGCCGATCTTGTCCAACGACATGCCGTCCACGGTTTCTTGAGTGACTCCCGGCGTCATCGCCCCCTTATTGGAGTAGATGCGGCCGTAAGCCACCAGGTACAACTGCGGATTAAACATTTGCCGATACAGTTCGTCGCACGGCAGTTCTAGCCTGCCGCGCTCACGAAGGATGCCTAACACCGTGTCGGCACTCTGCATTTCGCATACCTCCAGGTCTCGTTCGCATCCAGTCACCTGTGCCCCTTCGCCCTGCGAGCGGCTTTCCCGCTCTCCTTGACAGGTCGTTACTCCTGCGACTACTACGAGCACTCCGTCGCCTTAGGGTTCGCACCCCGTAGGCGATCCCACGTTCGTCCTTGTTGTACGTCATAGCGTGACGTAGGCGCCCCACTCATCTCCTTGAATGCCCTCACTGGACATCGCCCCATGTCGCAGAGGGTGCGTCGGCCCCTGATCAAGGCCGCCACAGGACATGGCATCGGTTTCAGTAGCCTTTCCGATGGATGCGAACTTTCATCAACTGGAGATTGGGGTTCAGGCAATCCAGCTTTCGCCATATCACGCGGGCCCCTCAGTGCACCGTCCCTGGCAACTGAGCCCGGTCACTGATTGTCTGGCATGCTCTGGTCCCCATCACCTTTCGGATCCAGGTGAGCCATCAGGCCCAGGAATATCCCTCCAATTCCTCCCGGCTGAGCCGGGGATACAACAAGGCGCCTCGTGGCGCACATCA
>NZ_JBIVMZ010000036.1:0-1536 GCF_044753355.1 Streptomyces sp. NPDC088400
GTCTCTATGTCCTTCGTCAAGGACGTGGTGCCTGGTGTGCGGGTGTTTGGGATGGTCATGCGGCGAGGGTGACGGTGGGGTTTCTGGACTCGTAGAAGGTGCCGTCGCGGAGCATGGCGAAGAGGACGCTGATGCGTTGGCGGGCGAGTCGCAGAAGTGCCTGCGTGTGGGTTTTGCCGCGGGCGCGTTGGCGGTCGTAGTAGGTGCGGGAGGCGGGGTCGGCGTTCATGCAGGCGAAGGCGGAGAGGAACATGGCGCGTTTGAGCTGCCGGTTTCCGCCTCTGGGTGCGTGTTCGCCGTGGATCGAGGTCCCCGAGGATCTGGTGGTGGGGGCGAGGCCGGCGTAGGAGGCGAGGTGGGCGGCGCTGGGGAAACCGGTGCCGTCGCCGACGGTGACCAGGAGGACGGCCCCGGTCCTGACTCCGACTCCGGGCATCGAGGTCAGGACCGGGTGAAGAGGGTGGGCCTCCAGCAGGGTGCTGATCTGGGCTTCCAGTGCCCGGCGCTGGTCATGGACCGCGGCGAGGGAGGCCGCCAGGGACGGGATCACGATGTCGAGGGTGCCCGTGCCGGGAACGATGACGGTCTGCTCGTCGAGAGCGTCGAAGACGTCGTCGATCAGCCGCGCGGCCATGCGCGGGGCTTTCGGTCGGATGAGTTCGACGAGTCTGCGGCGGCCGGCCTTCCTCAGAGAGGCTGGGGACCCGTATCGCTCGAGGAGCCAGGTGACGGCGGGGTGGTCGAGCCGTGGGCCCAGGACTCGTTCCAGGGAGGGGTGGAACTGGGTGAGCAGGCCGCGTATCCGGTTGGAGGTGCGGGTCGCCTCGGCCGCGAGGTCCTGGTCGAAGCCGGTCAGCACCGTGAGCTCGGCGGTGATCTCGTCTGTCAGCTCCAGCGACCGCAGCGTGTGAGGCATCGTCCGGGCCGCGTCCGCGATCACCGCCGCGTCCTTCGCGTCCGTTTTCGCCTCGCCCGGATAAAGATCGGCGATCCGCCGCATCGCGAGTCCGGGCAGGTAGGCGACCTCGCAGCCGGCGTCGCGGGCGACAGTCAGCGGCAGGGCGCCGATGGACGCGGGCTGGTCCACGATCACCAGGACGGTGCCGAACTTGGTCTTGAGCTTGTCGAAGACGGCCCGCAGCTTGGGTTCGCTGTTGGGCATCGGCTTGTCGAAGACCTTCTTCCCGGCCGGGGTGAGCCCGTGGCCGTGGTGGGCCGTCTTGCCGACGTCCATCCCGAGGAAGACGCCCACGTCTTCGGTGTTGAACATCGCACCCTCCCTGAGGTGTTGACCGTGCCGGCCTCGGCGTTGGCACCGTGCTCGCGCATCCACGTTATGCAGACCTGCCGCCCACGTCTGTGCCCGGCATTGCGCCGGACCGGGCGGTGGCCGGGTCTCTCATCAGCGTCTCCGACGGCACCCCACGGACCCGGCGACACCACCCCCCAGGTCATGCCTTCGACAGAGGGGACACAGTCATACCGGGCCCGGAGGCCAGCGGCCCCATTGCAGGACCGCGAAAAACATAACGGGGG